>JAHDBI010000103.1:11273-12713 GCA_020630475.1 Saprospiraceae bacterium | reverse complement strand
CCATGTACATCGAATGACGTGGTCAGTGTGTTGATTTCGGATGGATCCGAATGTATTCCTTGTATTGGAGAGACTGTTGATTGTACAACCGGACCTTCAACGATTATTTTGTGTGATGATGGTGATTCTGATACAACAAATGATGTAGCAACTATTTTAGATTGTGATGGATCGATATGTATTCCTTGTGCAGGTACTCCAGGACCATTAAAGCTTTATATTCCAAATGTCTTCAATCCAAATTCAACCAGTCGGAATGATCAATTCCAACTTTTCAGCTCAAAAGAACTGCTCATCAACTATATGTACATATTCGACAGATGGGGCAATCGTGTCTTCTCCGTGGAAGGCACTACCAATTTTTCGGATGATGCCAAGTGGAACGGAAAATTCAATGATCAAGACTTACCCCCAGGATTGTACGTTTTGATGGTAGAATATGATGATCAAGGAAAGGTGTCCAAAGAATCTGCCGATATCTTACTCATGCATTAATTATTCTCTGTTTACCTATTGTTTGATGATACTCTTATGTGTACTTACTCCAGTCTTTTTATTTTCCAGCTGTAAGAAGTATATGCCATTGGTTATAGGCATTTCTAATGATGTTAAATTTGTATTGAGACTTCCCGTTGAAACCATTTTACCCAAATTATCCCTCAAAATATAACTGTCAAACTCGCCAGTCTGGGCAATGTGGAAATTTCCATTCGTGGGGTTTGGATAAACCTTGACATGTTCAAAAGAAATGTCTACTGTATTCACAATGCCACATGTTTCACTAAAATTGTCATCGTAAATAGCTTGTACTTCAATGATGTCCTCTTTGGCGTCCCATACAGATTCAACGTTATTTACCTCAGGATTGCTCGTGTAAATATGAGCTAAATCCATGGTGAAAATTTGTCCAGGTTGATAACTCTCGATCTTCACACTTCCCAAGGCACGTGGATCTCCTACGTCTACTCCTTCAGTGGTCATGCTCCATCCACTAGTGTTGTTTGGGTCACTATGAAAAACATAATTCGTGAAGTCACTACTGCCAGGATTATACCCATTTCCACCAATAGTGATGGGTGTACCATCTCTAAATTGACCCGTCATGTATCGATAATGCTCATAATCATTTTGTGGATCTTGCACAGGCGCAGCTGGGCTACCTACTCCTGCATTATAGCTAATAATGAAATTCTCCATTTTTTGATTGAGGAAAACAGAAGATTGTACTGGTGGATTTTCAAGGTAGGTATTGACACCCCCTTCACAATTACCATTGGTATCACCATCAATCGCATCTTGATTATATGTAAAGAAGGCATTTAGTGTGGTATCACAACCTGTATAATCATCTGTATGACAGCCTAAATCAGCATCTAACCATAAAGCAACTCGAAAGTCAGAATAAGGGGTATTTCCATAATTAATGACTCGGTGTCTGGT
>JAHDBI010000103.1:0-11173 GCA_020630475.1 Saprospiraceae bacterium | reverse complement strand
ACGCTATATTCAATAAACTTACAGAAGTTTTCAAGAAATCCTAAATTGATCAATTACATTTTATAGTTAAAGCCATTGAGGAAAAGAAGTATTAAGTATATAATAGCAGTTTTGTCCCTTGTATCTCCACTTTTAGTGTCAGCACAGATTTGTACTGGGGCATTGGGCGATAATATATTTCTTGATGGAGATTTTGGCTCAGGGACCTCAAATTTGCTTTCTCCAGACCCAAATATTGCCCCTGGATACAGTTATTCCTTTAGCGTACCTCCATTAGATGGTAGTTATATTGTGACCAACAGTACGGTTGTATGGCCGGGTCTATGGAATACTTGGTTGCAAATTGAAGATAACAGTGATGATCCTAATGGTTATATGATGGTGGTTAATGCTAGCACTAGCCCGGGTCTGTTTTATGAGCAAACGGTATCTGGATTATGTCAAAATTCTACCTACGAATTTTCCGCTGACATTATTAATTTAATTAAGTCAGGTACTCCGAATCATATCGATCCTGATGTGTCTTTTTTGTTGGATGGGGTAGAGTTTTTTAATACGGGTAATATCCCCAAAACGAATAATTGGACCACTTATGGTTTTACCTTCACAACGGGTGTTAATCAAGAATCATTGACCTTGTCGTTGAGAAATAACGCCCCTGGTGGTAATGGAAATGATTTGGCCTTAGACAATATTTCTTTTCGTGCATGTGGGCCTGAGGTTATTTTAAGTCCGTCTGATTCTCCTGTTGTATTATGTTCGGAGGATACTCCCATCCAGATGAGTGCAACTATAATAGGAGGGGAGTATAATGATCCTGTTTACCAGTGGCAGGTTAGTAATGATGGGGGCAATACTTGGACAGACATTCTAAATGCCAATGGTCCTGAGTTTACACACCCTCCATTGAGTTCTGGAACCTATACTTATCGATTTCTCATTGCAGATGGTATGGACAATATTGGAACGGAAAAATGCCGGGTAAACTCTGAATCTTTTACCATAGAAGTACCCACATCTGAATTTTTACAAGCGGACACGATATGTGAAGGCACTGAATATTTGGTGGGTAATTCTATTTATACTTCTACTGGAGTATATACAGATATTTTTGATGGTTCATTGGGTTGTGACAGTATTGTAATCACAGATTTAACGGTGCTTATCAATGAAAACTTTGATGCAGATATAATAACAACGACCGCTTGTGTAGGTTTGGAAAATGGTAGTATTAGTATTGAAAATGTAGTGGGAGGAGTGCCTCCATATCAATACACATTTGAGGGTAATGATGAAGGGACAAATAGTGTTTACACGAATTTAATGGGTGGTCAGAGTTACTCGATGGTCATAAAAGACGATATTGGCTGTACTTTAGAAATAGACGCTTTTGTAGATGCTCCTGTCGAATTGATGCTTGATTTAGGAGAGGATCAATCCATTGAGTTAGGAGAACTCATCGATGTGAATCCAGATTATAATTTTAATCCAATTGATTTTAACTGGGAATTGACTCCAGAGATCGATTGCGATAATTTTAGCGATTGTTCTAATCTAAATGATTTACTCCTTACGGAAAGTCAATGGCTTAGTTTAACCCTTTTTGCAAATGGTGATTGTTTCGTTTCTGATTCAATATATGTAGAGGTGGATCTTGAAAAGAATCTGTGGTTCCCTAATGCTTTTTCTCCCAATAATGACGGTGTCAATGATTATTTTACGGCTTTCGCCAATCCATCCAAAATTGAACAAATCGAGTCATTAGAAGTTTTTGATCGCTGGGGTAATCGAGTTTTCAGTAATGAAAATTTTCAAGTGAATCAAAAAGACGGATCATGGAATGGAAAGTTTAAAGGAGATGTTGTCATTCCTGGAGTGTATGTTTATGTAGCCAACGTGAGGTTTGTCGATGGAGAACTTACTAATTCATCGGGTAGCGTTGTTGTTTTTCCATAATTTTACTTTACCCTAAATATAAACTGGTTTAAACCTCCTTAAATGCCTTTGGGTAATTTAAGAATTGCGTCCTTCTTTTTCTTGCCGTATTATAACTAGATCCGTATGCAACTTAAGGCTTAAAAAAAAACAGTGATTTTAGAAACACTGTCCTTAGTATGTACATAAGACATGTTATTGTTTTCTTTAAAGAATAATGGTTTTTTGATTTCAAAATACTCCCCTTAAATCCTTTTTTTAAAAGATCCATCATTTAATTTGAATACTCCATGTTCATGGGTGCCAAGCCAAATTTGGTCTTGCTTGTCCTTATAAATAGAGAAAATAGTGATGTCTTGACCATTGTTTTTTACTGGATAATGAATGGCCTTTTTTCCATCGTATCTCCATACTCCTTGGTCGTATGTAGCCATCCAAATATCACCATCCTTGTCTTTTAAAGCAGACATGAAATATACATAATCTCTCCCGTCTGCAAGTTTTAAACCAGCCATGCCTTTTTCTCTTTCATATTTAACAAAAACACTTCCATTTTCATTAATAGATTCGGGAGAAATGTTGAATCGATATCTGGTATTACAGAACCAGTATTTACCCTCTTTGTCCTCAAGAATGGAACGAATTCCAAACGACCCTCCATTCGGAGTATTTGTCAATTGGTTTTCGTATAGCCAACTATGAGAATTTCCATCATAGCGACAGATGCCAAATTCTGATGTACCAAACCACATTATTCCTTTACTGTCCTTGTAAATATAGTAGACATCATATGGGCTCCAAGGCTTATTGGGAAACCTTGCGAAATACTCGTCAGCCATATAATGTTTTGGAAATTCGAGCTGATATAGGTTTTTTCCGTCATATCGTAAAGGTCCGTTTTCTCCGTTTTTTCCAAGTGTGCTAAACCATAAATCATCCGGTTGAAGTTTCCAATGATCACTTGAAGTTGAGCTTGGAATGGCAGTTAATGAAGTGAATTTATGTCCATCAAATTTGTTAATGCCACCTAAAGTTGAAATGTAAATATTTCCATATTTGTCCTCTTGAATTCCCCTGATTCGATTACTGCTTAATCCGTGCTTGGTTGAAAAATTAATAGTTGTCTTTCCATCAAAACGAAATACACCATCTTCATCACTACCATACCAGTAGTCTCCATTATTAGCTTGAAAAACAATCCAAATACTTTTACTCAGTTGTGAATTCTTATCGCCGTAAACAACTGTCGAATTGTGGTTTCCTTTTTTGGCGGAATTTTGTCCGTTGCATGACGTCAATATTGTCAAAATGCAAAAAAATAGAATTGTATTTAATTTCATTTTTGGATTGTTGAAAAATTCGATTGTCTTTAGTTAGAAACCGAAACAGATTTTTTAAGATAAGTCCCTGAGGTGCGAAAGAGATATGATCTGATTTTTTATAATTGATATCAGTTTTTATTTAAAGCATCATTGGTTAACTCTAATTTTATTGATTTTAGTTGTTAATGATACTTTATGACTTTTTCTAAAGCTTATCAATTGCCTATTCGGTAAGATGTCCATTGATCTTCGCTACGCTATCCTTAGCATCTCCATAAAGCATATTGGTGTTCTCTTTAAAGAATAATGGATTTTGAACACCAGCATATCCCGTAGCCATGGATCGCTTCATCACAATTACGTCCTTAGCATTCCATACTTCCAATACCGGCATACCATAAATGGGACTATTTGGATCATCTTGAGCACCAGGATTGACAATGTCATTGGCCCCAATAACTAAAACTAAATCAACATCGGATAAGTCATCGTTAATTTCATCCATTTCCATTACGATGTCATAAGGAACATTGGCTTCAGCCAACAAAACATTCATATGGCCAGGTAATCTTCCTGCTACTGGGTGGATACCAAATTGAACTTCTTTACCTTCTTTTTTTAAGCGTTCGACCATTTCATGAACCGGAAATTGCGCTTTGGCGACAGCCATACCATAACCCGGAACAATAACAATCGATTGAGCATTTTTAACCAACTCCGCGACTTCTGCGTGATCCATTGCTGTTACTTCTCCAGAAACTTCCATAGCTGGTCCAGTTGGCCCTGCTCCAAATCCACCAAAAATGACCGACCAAAACGATCGATTCATGGCTTCACACATAATGATCGAAAGGATAGCACCTGAACTACCGACTAAGGCTCCTGTTACAATCAACAAATCATTTCCTAACATAAAACCTGCGGCAGCTGCTGCCCATCCTGAATAAGAGTTCAACATAGAAACTACTACAGGCATATCAGCTCCACCAATGGCCATCACTAACATCACACCTATAAAAGAGGCGATGGCCGTCATGATATATAAATAGATCATTCCACCAGTGCCGTGTGCCTGAACAAAGAACACACAAAGAATGATAGAAATGATGACTAATGCAATATTAACTAGGTGACGCCCAGGGTAAATTAATGGCTTACTTCTAATTTTTCCTTCTAGTTTTCCCCATGCTATAATCGAACCAGTAAAAGTTATGGCTCCAATGAATACACCGAGAAATACTTCTACCAAATGAATGGTATGTGGAGTCCCAGTAAGTGCTTGTGTTTTAGGATCAAGGTAAGAACCAAAACCAACAAGAACTGCAGCCAATCCAACAAAACTATGTAGGATGGCAACGAGTTGAGGCATAGAAGTCATTTCTACCTTTCGCGCAAGCATAATACCAATAACGGATGCAATGGCTATGGCAATAATAATATAGATATGGCCAGAAACGCCTTCACCTAAAACAGTGGATAAAATAGCAATGCCCATTCCGACAATTCCGTAAAGGACTCCGCGCTTAGCTGATTCTTGAGATGATAAGCCTCCGAGACTAAGTATAAAAAGAATACTTGCAAATAGGTAAGAGGCGAGTTGTATTTGTGATGAGATCATAATTTACTTTCTAAACATTTTTAACATACGGTGCGTCACAACAAAGCCTCCGACAATATTAATACTTGCAACCAAAATGGCAATGAAAGCCAATATGGTCATGGGGTTGGATATATCATTGGTGGTTTGTAAGAGTCCACCAATAATGATGATGCCACTGATGGCATTGGTTACCGCCATTAGTGGTGTGTGTAAGGAATGGGATACATTCCATATGACCTGCCAGCCAATGAATACAGATAATACAAATACGGTAAAGTGTTGCATGAAATCTGCTGGAGCTACCATTCCAAGTAAATAAAGGAAAGCACCGACTATGGCCAAAGTGATCGCCATTTTGACACTTTTCTTTTTGGCCAAATCAGCCTCGGGGGGAGCCTGTGCTATAGCAACTTCTTCTGTTGCAGTTTTCGGTTTTTGTGGACTAACGGGTAAGGGTTCAGGGGGCCAGTTGACCTTACCATTATACGTGACCATAGCTCTTTTGACAACATCATCATTCATGTCGATGTTGAAGTTTTCTGCCTTCCCCATATCATCTAAAAGATGGCAAAGGTTATTTCCATACAACTGACTTGCCTGCTGGGGTAGTTGGTCTAATTTACCTACAATCCAAACACCGCTTTCTGTTTGATATACTTCGCCGTCTTTTGTTAATACACAATTTCCGCCAGTCGATGCTGCCAAGTCTACGATTACCGATCCGGGTTTCATAGCGGCAACATGATAATCTAATACCAGTTTGGGCGCATTACGTCCTGGAATCTGCGCAGTGGTGATAATGATGTCAACCTCTTTTGCTTGCTCTTTAAATAATTCCATTTCTGCATCAATAAAGGCTTGACTCATGACTTTAGAATATCCTGAATCTGTCGAACCATCTTCTTCAATATCTACAGTCAAAAACTGAGCACCCATACTTTCAATCTGCTCCGCTACCTCCATTCTAGTGTCAAAAGCTCGCACAATGGCTCCTAAAGATTTTGCAGTACCAATCGCAGCTAAACCTGCAACTCCCGCTCCAATTACTAAGACCTTCGCTGGATCAACTTTTCCCGCTGCAGTGATTTGACCATTCAAAAATTTACCATAAAGATTAGCTCCTTCTATCACAGATCGATAACCCGCTATGTTGGCCATAGAAGAAAGGACATCCATTTTTTGAGCACGTGAAATTCTTGGGATGGCATCCATGGCAATTGCATTCACGCCTTTGTCTGCTAGTTTTTGAAGGAGTGCTTCATTTTGACCTGGGTTCAAGTAACTTAAACTCACTTGGTCTTTATGCATGAGATCAATCTCCTCATCCGTAAACGCTTGGACTTTTAAAATAATATCAGCATCAGCATAAAGTTGCTTAGCAGACCCGATAATCGTGGCTCCCGAATTCTCGAATTCCGAATCTTTAATGTTTGCGTTTTCGCCAGCTTTGGTTTCGATGATAACTTCAAATCCTTGTTTGATCAGCCGTTTAACGGTCTTGGGTGTTGCACCGACTCTATGTTCATTTGATCGTCGTTCCTTAGGGATTCCAACTTTCATATATTAGGAATATTCATGATGTAAAAAACCTTTAAAATAGGATTTTTTTTGAAGTAGAAAAGAAGGATTTGCCTTTCGGCGAATGGCTTAGTCTTTTAAATACATTTTAAGCGTTTGATATAGGTCACTCGGATTAAAAGGTTTGCTGATATGGCCATTCATTCCGTATTCTTTGACCTTGTTTTTAACATCCATAGCTGCTGATGCAGAAAGGGCATAAATCGGGACAGTATGGTTATGAAGATTGTCGGAATTTCGAATATTTTTAGCCGCATCATATCCATTCATCACAGGCATTTGAAGATCCATTAATATAATGTCATAGTTTTTGGCCTCCGCCATGTCTACTGCGATTTGACCGTTTTCAGCTATTTCAAAATCAATTTGCCACTTCTTAAAAAATCGTTGAATCACCATGATATTCATTTTGTGATCCTCTACGACCAATGCTTTTAAATTATTTAAACCTGAGAAAGAGGGGAGTGTATTGGTGTATTGCAGTTTTGACTCAGTGAACTGTTCACTCTTCTCCAATTGTAATTCAAAGGAAAACGTCGTTCCTTTATTTTCAACGCTCTCCACATTTAATTTAGAATGCATCAAATGGAGTAGCTTTTTGCAAATGGCAAGACCTAGTCCAGTGCCGCCATATTTTCTTGTGGTGTCGGAATTGGCTTGCGTGAAAGACTCAAAAATCTTTTCTAATTTATCTTCTGGAATACCAATTCCAGTATCTATTACTTCAAATTGTAGGAGTATTTTGTTCTCCTCTTCTTTAAGGACTTCTATGTCTAAGGTTACTTTTCCTTCTTCTGTGAATTTGATGGCATTACTGACAAGATTCGTAAGAATTTGAGATAGTCTCATGCTATCACCTTTTAAGACATCGGGTAAACTGTCATCCTTTTTGATTCTAAAACGAATGTGCTTTTCTTCCGCTTTTTGTTGGAAGGTGCTTTGTAAACCATTGAGAATATGGTTGATACTAAAATCGGTGTTCTCCAATTCTAATGAACCAGATTCTATTTTATTGAAATCTAAAATATCATTCACTAAACCCAATAAATGCTCTGAAGAATATTTTAGTGCATTGAGGTTTTCTAATTGTTCTTCTTTGGGATCCTCGAGGAGCAACAAGTGACTAATGCCTATGACAGCATTTAAAGGTGTCCTAATCTCATGAGACATAGTGGATAAAAATTCATCTTTGGCTTTATTGGCGTAAGCCTCTTGATCTCTAGATTTAATCAAGGCCTCTTCAAATTCTTTGAGTTGAGTTATATCCACGATACTTCCAATGGACCCTTCATATCTTCCTTCGTCGTTGACAACGACTTTTAAAGAGACTTCTGCCCATCTTATTTCATTCTTGTGGTTGGTGTACTTGAAAACGCGATTAAAAGTTTTATTACCTACTTCTTTAAAATCGATATCTCCAAAAATGGTATGATTGTTTTCGTCTTTGAAAAACTCGGTATAGTTTTTACCTATGCTTTCTTCTACACTTAGTCCGGTCAATTGTTCCCAAGCTGGATTAAGATAAGTCCAGTTGCCGTATAGGTCTGTTTCAAAAATAATTTCACGGATGTTAGAAACAACTCTGTTCAATTTATTGGTGATAGATGCTACATTTTTGCGCAGTTGTCTATTGGCGTCAAAGAGTTCTTGTGAACTTTTTTCAATAATATTTTCTAGGTGACTAAGATCATTGTCAAAATCTTGATACGCCTTGTTGACATCTGACAACAGAGGTTCTAGGAGCTTCAACTGCTCTTCACTCAAGTGGAGTTTTTTAATTTGACGTTTAAGTAATCTGTGCCTTTTGATCATTCTGCGAAGGTTGTAATCGTCATCGTTTGATTGTGTAAGGCACAAGGAGTAAATTTGTTAAAAGGAGCTATTTCTCCATAAGAATAGAATCCTGTCGTCATTACTTGTTGGCCTAAAACTTCGTTGACCACTTCGACTTCTTCCTCCACCAATTGTTTTAAGACCAGTCGTCTGCCCACACAGCTGACTAAAATGGCAAGCTGGCAATCCGTGTCAATGATTCCTTGTGTAATTTGAGCGGATTCTTCTGCGCCGTTGATCAGTCTGTCTACATTGGCTTTCATTAAGCGTACGTAAGAACCTTGATGTATATTACCTGCGAAGGTTAAGCTTTGATCTTCTTCACTGACGGCGAGAATTGTTCTAACTACGGGCGTCTTGTTTTCCTCATTTCTCATGCTTAACGGAAAGAGTAATCCTGATCCGGGAAGATCTTTAGCTTTATCTCCTAAAAATGACTTGTACAATTCGAGTGCCGGTTGACCATCTAATTCGTACAATACATTGTCAACTGATTTTGTGACCACTCTTTCTACGCCAAAACTGTCCCAGCCGCCTTGCGATCCAAAGCCTATTTTTAAATTGTCGCCGT
The DNA here is from genome assembly GCA_020630475.1 of Saprospiraceae bacterium. Classification (GTDB taxonomy): domain Bacteria; phylum Bacteroidota; class Bacteroidia; order Chitinophagales; family Saprospiraceae; genus JAHDCZ01. The sequence continues at coordinate 2,334 of JAHDBI010000103.1, read as the reverse complement.
AGAAGCCAAGGCCTAATATTTTTTTAGAAACAATTTCATTGTTGGCAATAATAAAAGTGCTTCCAAAGTCTGCGCCATCACCAGCCAATCCACCGGTGATGCTCACTTTTTCGGAAAGTTCGGCATGCAATCCTTTTACTAGCTCAGCACCATTGACATTCAATCCATCACTTAAAACAAGAATGTGCCTTAGAGCATCCGATTGAAGCTCATGACTAATCGAGGTCCCAGCTTTTAAACTATCATTATCTACATCTACAAGATCCAAAGTAAATAGTTTGATCTTGGTTTTTTCAAATTCGACAGCAGTCAATGCTATTGTTGAATCAGTGACTTCATTACCTAGAATTTCTCCAGAGGTCGAACAGCCCACTAAAATAGCTTCGGGGTATTTGTTGTGTAATGATTGAACAAAGTCCTCTTTGTTTTCGAAAGTTGGAGACACAAACAAGGTGAATAAAGTAGGGGAGAAGTCAATGGAAAGGTCTTCCATGTCAGAAGAACTTACGATACTTTTTTGAAATACTTTCATGATTACATATTATAGATAAAGATAATATAAAATTAGCAGTCTTCTTTGTCGATCCATGTAATACTTTGATTAAAACTGTTAAGGTTTAAAGAATCTCTTTAGGTAATACTTTTCTAGTCCATGTCTTTATACGTTTTGTTTTGGAGACGAAGTGATCTGGGTTGAAGTCTTCCGTGATTTTCCATGCGTTAGTTGGACCTAGTTCCTTCTCCATTAAATTTGACGTAGTCTCATTGATTTCTTTAGAATAGATCACAACAAAACATTCTGTATTTAAATTGGCTGATCGAGGGTCAAGGTTAAAGGTGCCAATTACAGTAATGTGATCATCAATAATCATAGTTTTGGCATGAAGGCCGAAAGTAGGTGTGAAGTCTATTTTTTCTTGTAAATCTTTAAGCATGATTTCTTTTCTAATCGCTGCGTCTGGTTTGTACTCAAAAACATCTACGCCAGTTTTAAGGAGTTCTTTTCTTTCCGACTGATAACTACTAAATGCTTCAAGATTGTCTGTAGAGGCTAAACTATTGGTTAATATTTTTATCGATACATTTTTATCAATTATCTCTTTAAAAAGACTTCTACTCCAATCTGTAGTGATTAAATAAGGGGTTTGAATCGAAACCTTTTTCTTTGCGTTTTGAATTAATTCGGTAAGTCTCTTGGTGGAGAGTCCACTTCCGGATAACTTGGTCGTTTCCTCGTTTTTGCCTGGTAAATCAGAGACGTATTCTACTGAATCAATCCAATGAAAATTAGGATGCTCCAATAGCTTTTGTAGAAATTGGTTAGAGCTATCCAATTTACTTCGAAGCGACGGCCAATAGTTATCCGGGTTGCAGGCATATTGATGTAATCGGTTGAAATTTTCAGGTTTATATTCTGGGATCGAATCTTGATGTACAAAACTAGAAGCATCAACACTTAAATGATTATTCCAGAATAATTCGAAAGAACTTTCTATGTCCTCAACATTTTCGCCAATCAATAAAACATCTCGATCTCTAAAGTTGTAGTTCCTGTTGAAGTCAAAGTACTCATCCGCAATATTCCGCCCTCCGGTAATGCAAACAGTTCCATCTACAATAAATGTTTTGTTATGCATGCGTTGGTTGGCAGAGCGAAAATCTGTAGAAAGTTTCTTTAATTTCTGGAATAGATTTTTACCTAAATTTATTCCAGGATTATAGATTTTAATTTCGATGTTGGGGTGAGCATCAAGGGTGATGATATCAGTTAATGGAGCATCCACTAGGATATCGTCAACAATAATTCTAACCTTAACTCCTCTGTCGGCTGCTCTAACTAAATAGTCACAAGCAATTAAACCAATATTGTCTGTTGAAAAAATAAAATATTGGATGTCAATAGATTTTTCCGCTGACTCGCTTAACCATGCCCGACTTATCATGGCTTCACCACCTTCCTCTAAAACGTAAGCGCCTTGTTTGCTTTTCTGATTTTCAGTAATGGACTTTAACGAATTGCTTAATGCGGGTATCTCATTTGCTTTTAATAAAGCACAATAGTCTTGTTCACTTTTGGGGATAACCGGCTCACGATCCTTACACGATATAATGCTTATAAAAAATATGACAAATAGGATCCTACTGGATTGATTCATGTTATTCTCATTTTCTGGCTTTCGCCGAAAGGCAGAATAAAAATAAATTATATTTTACAATACATAGTCATCCATAAACTTCTTATAAAAGTTAGACTTTATTCTTTGGAAAATAAAGGAGACATGTCTTGTACTGAGAAAACTTTACACTTTTTAAAAGTTATAAAAAGTGATTAAT
>JAHDBI010000102.1 GCA_020630475.1 Saprospiraceae bacterium | reverse complement strand
AAACCTGTTAAGGCTTTCGCCAAAGTCAACCCGCATAGAATGGGTGCTTGGTCGAGTGATTCTAAATCTCATGTTGCTACGATGTCTAGTGGAGATTTTAGATCTAATGAAAAGTCGGTAACGATAAATGGAGCTACGAGCGTTGACATCATACATACCGAAAAGGCTGGAAATAAAACAACACTCAAGAGTGGTATCGCATTACAGGATGGCGAAATCATCGATAGCACATTCATGAGTAAGAAGGCACTTTTGGCCTTCCTAAACGAACAAGTAGCAGATGCTAAAGCCAATGATTTATTGTTTTCATTACATATGAAAGCCACCATGATGAAGGTTTCGGATCCAATCATTTTTGGTCATGCAGTAGAAGTATTTTTCAAACCAGTTTTTGATCAATTTGGTGAAGACTTAGAAGCGGTGGGTGTCAATGTTAGAAATGGTTTCGGAAATTTATTGTCTAAGCTAGACGAACTTCCAGCGGATAAAAAAGCGGCTATTGAGGCGGCTATTGCCGAATGTTATGCTTCTCGTCCAGATTTAGCCATGGTTAATTCTGACAAAGGCATCACTAATCTACATGTACCAAGTGACGTTATTATCGATGCTTCTATGCCAGCGATGATTCGTACTTCTGGACAGATGTGGAATAAAGAAGGAAACCAACAAGACACGAAGGCGGTCATTCCAGATAGTAGTTATGCAGGTATTTACCAAGTGACCATCGATTTTTGTAAAAAACACGGGGCTTTCGATCCTACGACTATGGGTACGATTCCCAATGTAGGTTTGATGGCACAAAAAGCAGAGGAGTATGGATCTCACGATAAAACTTTTGAAATCCCTTCAGATGGAACAGTGGCTGTGGTTGATGCCGATGGAAACACTCTCATGAGCCATGAAGTAGAGGCTGGAGATATTTGGAGGGCTTGTCAAGTGAAAGATGCGCCTGTTCAAGACTGGGTAAAACTAGCGGTGACAAGAGCAAGAAACTCCAACACCCCGATAGTATTTTGGTTAAATGAGGAAAGAGCTCACGATAGAGAACTGATCAAAAAGGTCAATGCTTATTTACCCAACCATGATACAGATGGATTAGACATAAGAATATTATCACCAGTGGATGCTACTCAATTTTCTCTAGAGAGAATTAAGGATGGTTTGGATACCATTTCAGTTACTGGAAATGTATTGAGAGATTACAATACAGACCTCTTCCCAATTTTGGAATTAGGAACGAGTGCAAAAATGTTATCGATTGTTCCTTTGATGAACGGTGGTGGTTTATTTGAGACTGGAGCGGGTGGATCAGCACCCAAACACATCCAACAATTGCTTTCTGAAAATCACTTGAGATGGGATTCTTTAGGAGAGTTTTTAGCATTGGCTGTTTCATTAGATCATCTTGGATCGAAATACGACAATAAGGCCGCGATCATTATGGGTGAAGCTTTAGATAAGGCTACAGAATCTTATTTACAAAACAACAAGGGACCGTCAAGAAAGGTCAATGAGCATGACAATAGAGGAAGTCATTATTATGTAGCGATGTATTGGGCACAGGCTTTAGCAGCCCAGACGGAGGATGCTTCTTTAGCTTCGGCTTTCGCCAATGTGGCACAATCCTTAGCCGAGAATGAGTCTACCATTAATGATGAACTCATCAGTGTTCAAGGAAAGGCTGTTGACATTGAAGGTTACTACTCGACGAATACTGAAAAAACGTATTCGGCAATGCGTCCTAGTAATACCTTGAACTCGATTATAGACAATATATAAGGTCAAAATCTAAGTTAGAATGGCTTTTCTTTTGTATGAAAGAAAAGCCATTTTTTTTGCATCACTTTGTGTTACAAAAATGCTGCATCACGTCTAACATTAATGTGCCTATTGCGCATATATGACAAATACTCAATTAATAAAACATCTAGGGTTTAGAATGAGTATTTTTGTTTAACTCCCCTGACTTAAGCGTTTTTTATGAGATTGATTTTTGCGATAGTAGTATATGTGTTTTATGCCATAAGCATCCCTAATCAGATTCATGCTCAAATGGATCCTCCGGACCCATGTGGTGAGAATCCTCAAATGACATCTTTTTGTGCTGACGCTTGTGTGATTTGTAACATCGACGGCTTCACAGGAGTCAATGACTTGACGGCATCTGGACAAGGGTTCCCTGAATTCTGTACAACTCAGTACAACAATATGCAATACATTGCCTTTATCGCGGGAAGTGAAAATATTACAGTGGAAGTTGAAGTCGGTACTTGTCAAGCAGCAATTCCGGGAATTACCAGTTTAGAGGTGGGTTTCTTTTATACGGAGGATTGTGAAAATTTTGAGGCCATTGCTTTTTGCGATACGGACATCGAACAAAATACAAGTACCGTTTTCACTAATGATGTTCCACTAGTTGTCGGTCAACATTACTATCTAGTCATCGATGGAAGTGGAGGTGCTAATTGTTTTTGGACTTTCTCCGTACTGGAGGGATCTACCGAAGTTTTTCCAATCGACACCTCCGGCGTCATAACGCACATTGAAGAGACATGTCCTAATTTCCCTACCAATTTTAGTACCACTGGAGACGAAGGTGCTGCTATTTTTGAATGGAGAATAGATGGGGTTTTACAAGCTGGAAATACTAGTGATGTAAATCTTGAGTTTCCTAACGAAGGTGTTTATGAAGTTTGTGTGATCGCTGCTAATGCCTGTGATGAAGGACCTCCAAGTTGTACAACAATTAAAGTTCGTGAAATTGAGAACCTTAGCATCAACGAAGTTTTATGTGACGGAGAATGCGTAGAGGCGAATGGAAACCAGTATTGTGCAACGGGTATATATCAAGAGATTATAACATTGCCTAATGGATGTGATAGTATTATTGATATTGACATCACGGTTTTACCTCAACCCCAGTCGAGCCCAGATCTTTGGATTTGTAATACAGATTCTTTTTTTATTGGTGATGTAGCTTACAATGAAACCGGATCTTATACTGGTGTGGTGTTAACAGAAAACAATTGTGATAGTCTCGTATTCCTAGAGCTGTTGGTAATTGAATGTGACATCATCGGTTCGGCTGATTCTATTCCAGTCATTTGTAATGGAGGATCTACAGGAACATTAATTTTCTCTGTAGATCAAGGCGAACCACCATTGACTTATGTGTACACAAATATATTTGACACGTCAATCACAGGTACGGGTCAGACTAATCTTTTGGTGGACAATGAAATCCCCAATATCGCTGCAGGCACCTATCAAATATTTATCTCTGATAATTTTGGGAATCAGACTGTTGTTCTACAAGATGTAACAGAAGCACCAGTCATAGAAATTGAAATGATTGCGCAAGATTACGATGGATTCAACGTCAGTTGTTTTGAAGATATTAACGGAGATTTAGATTCGGATGGGATCATCACTGCCAATGTCACAGGTGGAGCTTTGCCTTACTCATACTTGTGGAGTAATGGAAGTACCGATAATAATGCTCAAAATCTTCCGGCAGGAAATCATAGTGTAATTGTGAGTGATGCATATGGTTGCAATACTCCGGCGTCACTGACATTGGTACCGCCCCCAGCCATTAACGCAAATGTTGTCTTTAATGATCCAACCTGTAATGGTTTCGATACAGGTATAATTGACATACAAGAAGTTACTGGTGGAAGTGCTCCGTATAGTTTTTCGTTAGAGAACAATTCTTTTTCTAACGATACACTTTTTGAAAACTTAACAGAAGGAACTTATCAAGTATACATTCAAGATGATAATAACTGTGTCACTTTCGTGGAATCAAGTATTACGGCTCCTGACATACCTGTGATCGAGCTAGATGACCTGACTATTTTTCTTGGAGACAGTATTGAAATCATTCCAAGTCTAAATGAAACTTCAATAGCCAATATTTTATGGACCAATGAGGAGAGTCTGGAGTGTAATGATTGCTTGGATCCTTTTGCAAGACCAGTGAACAGTTCGAGTTATACACTAACCGTAACCTCTGAAGATGATTGCACAGATAGCGAGTCCATGAGCATTTTTGTTACCAAGCGAAGAAGAGTTTATGTCCCTAACATTTTCTCTCCTGACAATGATGGCATCAATGAATTCTTTTTTGTCAATGCTGGACCTGAGGCTGACTTAGTTGTTTCATTTAGCGTTTTGGATCGATGGGGGAACTTAATTTTTCAAGCAGAGAATACCCCTATCAATGACTCAAGTCAAGGATGGGATGGGAAATTCAAAGGAGACGAACTCAATCCTGGATCCTACGTCTGGGTCGCAGAAGTTGGTTTCATTGATGGAGTTGTTGAAAAGTATAGTGGAACTATTTCTTTGATTCGATAATTTTTCTAATCTATTAATATCATTTCGTCAATTGATAATAATCATAAATTCCTTTTGGATGGATTTCTAGTTTTGTCCAAAAGCTTATGTTTAATATTGATTTTACATTTATATTCTTTGCACTCATTGCAGAGGTACTTGGTACAATAGGAGGTTTCGGGTCATCAGTATTCTTTGTACCTATAAGCACTTACTATTTCGATTTCCAAACGGTATTAGGTCTTACGGCATCATTTCACGTTGCTAGCAATTTTAGCAAAATCACACTTTTCAGAAAAGGTCTTGATAAGCGACTAATTGTCCAGATAGGAATACCAGCAGTCATTTTCGTGATCATTGGCGGGATCCTCACCAAATTTGTAACCACGGGCTACTTAAAATTAGTCCTAGGTCTATTTCTAATTTTTTTGGGTCTCATCTTTCTATTACTACCAAAACTTAAAATTCTTGATAGTAAGAGTAATGCGATTATTGGAGGGGTATTATCTGGATTCTTAGCAGGCTTTGTTGGTACAGGAGGAGCGGTTCGAGGAATGACCATGGCATCTTTTAGATTAGAAAAATCAAAATTTATAGCCACCTCTGCAATGATTGATTTTGCAGTAGATTCATCCAGAACGGTAGTTTATTTTACGAATGGATATATTAATAAGGAGATTCTCTTGTATCTTCCATTTCTTCTGCTTGTCGCATTCTTTGGAACTTTCCTTGGCAAGAAACTGCTGAAAATCATTTCGCAGGAAAACTTCATGAGATTCACCTTGACACTCATCGTCATCGCCGGGGTGCTCACTTTAATTAACAGATAATGTCAATGCACGTTGACTAGAATCATAATTAGATATGATCCAAATCAACAAATCAACTCCCTGATGGTCTTAAGTTTGATAAAAAAAAAGGCATATGAAGATTTTAAAAAACAGGCAGATTAAAGAAGTTCAAGAAGAGTTCAGAAATTTATTTCCGGGATTAAAAATCAAGTTTTACAATAAAGCACACGCTAGTCACCAGCTTTCATCAAAGGAATCAGAAATAAGTAATGAAGCGTATTTCGCCGAAGCATTTGAAACGCTTAAGGAAGACGACCTTCCAATTAATCCAAGACTTTCGGTAAAGGAATTTGAACAAATGATGGAAGATCGATGCAACGTATATGTTCAAGTTTTCCGAAGATCAAATGATATGTGGATACAGACTTCAATGTCTGATGATTGGTCATTAGGTGATCAAAACACGAAAGGAATGCATTCTTATCAAATAAATCAAAAATAATTATGGATATCAAAATCGAAGCACCTGGTCACGAAAACCAGCAAAGGTTAATTGAGTTTTACACAGAAAAATTAACGAAGAAATATGGGAAATACCCATTTGTCAAAGAGATCAGAGTAAAGGTCACAGCAAAAAATAACCTCACTAATGTAAGTCTACAATTATCTCCTGAAGGCGGCGCTAAAGTATTTGCTTCTACAGAGCATGAAAACGAACATCACGCTTTTGTTGAAACGATAGAAAAAACGAATGTTCAAATCGAAAAATATAAAGCGAAGCATTATCACCATTAAAAAATAAATTATGAAAATCCTTGTGCCCACCGACTTTTCCAAGATCGCCAATTTCGCATTAGAAACAGCCATCGATATAGCCATGAACAAAGGTGCCGAAATTCACCTCTACCATTGTGCTAATATTCCAAATGACTGGGAAGATTTACCTGCAGAAACTCGATACCACGATAAACTGAATAAGCAAATTGCCATTAAAGCAAGGGATCGTCTAAAAATATTTAGCGATCGAGTAAAATCTAAAGGTATTGATTGCAACGTACATTTTACGGGAGGGAAACTAATAAAAGACATAGAAGAAGTCTTTGCAGAGATCAATGTGGATTTAATCGTTATGGGGTCACATGGCGCTTCCGGAAAAAGAGAATGGTTCATTGGTTCAAATGCCCAGAAAATATTAAGAAAACATCGAAAAGATACCTTAGTCGTAAAAAAATTAGAACGTCCTTTTGATCCAAAAGAGTTACTTTTTGTTACAAACTTAAATAAGGAAGATCGTATTAGTTTTAAAAAATTTCTTTCCTTTTCCAAAAGTTTTAATGTCAACACAATACACATTTTATGCGTAGATACTAGTTCGTTTTTTACTCAACCCACTATTATAATAGAAGAGGCACTAAAAGATTTCAAGGCTATTGCGAAGGAATTCAAAGTTGAAACACATTTCTATAGAGACTATTCCGTGGAAGCGGGAGTTCGTCACTTTGTGGCAAAAAACAACATAGACCTAGTAGGAATTTCAAATCATGCTAAAAAACCGTTTAAACATATTTTCCAAGGAAGTAATGTTGAGATGATTGTAAATCACTCAGACATACCTGTACTCTCACTTGACTATTAAAAACAGCATTATGAAAAAAATATTATTTGCTCACGACTTCTCGGATAGCGGTTACAACGCTTTAGAATATATCCGAAAAATGATAGAAGGAAAAAGCGTCAAAGTAGACATTGTACATATTTATAGTATGGACATTCCATCCTCACATGCACTTCCACCACATGTCATTCCCAATGTCTTAAATGAAAAGATGGCAATGGTATTGGAAACGTTGAAAAACGCCATGGCAAACTTACCAAAGTCCAATCAGGGTGAAGTCCACCCAATGTATGGAGTTTACCCATCTACCGATATTAGTCTACTTGCAAAAAAAAATAAATGCAGATTTAATTGTAATGGCACTTCGTCAAAAATACAGTCTAGTTGATCGACTAATGGGAACTGTAACTGCCCATACTATTGAAAAAAGTGACATTCCTGTAATGGCTATTCCAAGTGGTTGTCAATATCTAAAAATAGATCATATACTGTTTCCTAGTGCAATGAATAATTATCATAATCTAAGTGATTCCGAAGAAGAGGCCTTATTTTGGCTATACAATTTCAGCAATTTCTTAGACTACCCAACTGTTCAATTCGTACATGTCGTTCTAGGAGAAGGTGTAGACATTTCATTTAACAATAAACCTTTTCCAGACATGAAGTATACACAGGCTTTCGCCAAAAATGTTGAAGAAGGTATACATCATCAAATCAGCAAAAATAGTTTTCAACTTATTTCATTTTATAAGGAACACAGAAGTTTTTGGGAGAGATTATACCATTCGAGTTTAACACGAAAACTGCTATTTAAAAGTCGAATTCCTTTGTTAGTTTTTAGCTAAACCATTTGAGTACCCTCTTTCAAAATTTTCAAACTAGACAAATAACAATTTAATTACAGCTCAACGAGACAAAAGATTATGACTTGCCAAAATATCAAAACTATACTATTTGTAATACTGGCTTCCCTATTCATGTTTTCTTGCGAAATCAATGTGTTCTTCGATGATGCAATGCCTCCTGATGTCGAGCCTATTTCTGAAATTCCCGACTACTTTCAAGGCATTTTTATTTGTGAAAGTGATAGTAGCATCATTCATAGCACGGGAGATATAGTTTTAAAAGAATCTTATAACAGATTTGTAACGACTCTAGATAGAATTAGAGAATCGGAAAATTGTTCTGTTTTGGCTGGGGGAATTCATCTTGGAAATAGAAATGAATGCTTCCCATTTACTTACATCACAGAAGATTCCATTGCAGTCGAAATATATTCAATAGATACTATCTTCCATTTTAATGATGAACAGGTCGCCAAGATTTATAAAGACCGTCTATTTCTAAACATTGGAGATCAAAATGAAGGTTGGATCACTTTTATGATCACTCCACAACCTGATGGCGATTTATTGTGGGAGTACATTGATGTCCCAGACAAACTGAAATCAATAGAAAAAATCACATATAATTATAAAACAATAGAAAGACCAGAAAAGGACAATCAATATATACTAAAACCAACCTTAGTCGAATTTGATAGAATATTACAAAATAGGTACACCACTCAATGTGATTACCTAAGACGTGTAAACCTCGAAACTGAAAATTACGCCCACTAAAAAACTAATTATGAAAAAATTAACCCAATATTTATTTAGAGAAATGAAGAATAACTTTAGTAATTCGGACTATGGATTACTCAAAACCTATGGTGCAATTCCTGGACTTATCCTAGGAGCTTATTTCCCAGAATTTGTTTTTAAGTACTTAAGTATACTGATTATTATTTTCACTCTTTTGTTTATGCGTTATATCTATTTATTGTTTTTTAAATCCAATATAATTGACAACTAAATAAACATTTATTTTTTCATACACATGAATTTATCCCTTCCCTATTCATCTTTGTATTCATGTACATCATAATATGTGATTTTAAAGGTGTTTTTACAACAAGCCTTTTGGCAGAAAAACAAACGAAAAGCCAACAAAATAATACAAACCTCGAGGCAGCTGGTAACCACCGTTAAAAAGTCAAATAAGGTTTAAGAAAGATTCTATATCAAATCATTTCCCCTAGAGGCAGAAATCCAAAAACAATTAATCAAACGACGTAAAGCATGTTATTTTTCGAATGAATCCTAACGATAAACTTATGATTTAGGAATGATGATCACGGTAACACCATTTGCTATAAGATAGATTTAACCTGGGTCCAGTGAACATAGCATTTGATTTTTATATTCAAATAGACTCCTTAAAAGGATTTGGACAGGCTACTCATTCATAAATGACATGTTTCACTTCAGCCCTTTAGTATTCATTAAACAAGAAAATTACCCGATGGGTTATTTTTAACGAAGTCATTAATATTTTGAAAGGTAACATTGGATATGGTCTCCAAGGATTCATTAGTGAGATAGGCCTGATGACCTGTCATAAACACATTAGGATGTGCAATGAGTTTTTTTAATAATTCATCTTTTATTTCTTCACCTGAATGGTCTTCGAAATAATAATCTTCTTCAAATTCGTAAACATCCAGAGCCGCAAAACCTACCCTTCCATTATTTAATGAATCTAAAAGTTCTTCAGTTTTTATTGGTGCACCTCTACCCGTATTTACTATAATGCACTTGGAAGGTAAATGTTGAAAGGAATCTTTTGATAGAACATGTTTGGTTAATTCATTGAGTGGAAGATTAACAAATAGAATTTCTGAGTGGTTTAATAATCTGACAAAATCCAAATATTCCATTTTGTTCGCTTTCGCGAAAGCGATATCTTCTATAATATCATGCCCTTTTATATCGCATGAAAATCCTTGCAACAAGCCCACTAATGATTTACCAATTTCACCAACTCCTAAAACACCAACACGCTTTCCACTTAATGTACTGCCAACTAAACCATCTAAAGAAAAATTGTATTCTTTAATTCTTTCTTGTCCTTCCTTAGCATGACGTAATATCGACAAAGCCATCCATAAAGAATGTTCTGCAATAGATTCAGGAGAATATTTTGGTACATGTGTAACTCGGATTCCGAATTCTTGTGCTGCATTTAAATCCACATTATTATAGCCAGTCGAACGTAAAGCGATGGCTATTTTCTTTTGATTTCTTCTTAAAACTCACACCTAACAAAGCGCTTAAAAAAACTGGAAGAGCGAATATTGCAAGAAAAGGGATTCCAAAAACAAATGGAACAATAACTACTATCATTAACAAATAAAATCTCCATAAAATCGTATCGAAGTTTGCATCAAATAATTTCATAATTTTTACTTTTTATTTGATATCAAGATGCGGGTAATCGATAATTCGACTTATGACAGATATCAGCTCAGCACATGATATTTATCACTTCACAAAACTAATACCCCATCAACCAAGGATAGGCTATGGCAAATGATTTTCTCCAGGTAATATGCCAATGACTTTCATCTTCTATCATTTGATACTTCAAATGATTGTCGTCAAGACCTCTTGCTTTAAATTTATCGTAGATTCTTTTAGCAGGATTAATCATTCCTCTACCCTCATACTCTCCAACACTGACAAATATTTTTTTGTCCTTTAATTGTTCATCTGATAATTCCATAGCGAACAATCTATCTGGGTCCACCCACATCGAAGGCGATTGAATAAGAGCATTGCCAAAAACATCTGGATGTGCCATTAAAATGTAATACGCCATCATTCCACTTCTTGAAATTCCTCCGATATAAGTATTGGCTCGATCGTTTTTAGTCCGGTAATTTTTATCTACCCATTTTTTAAAATCTGTCGCTAACCACTCAGCAAATTTATCTCCATGTGCATCAGGATTGTCTTCATTCACAAAAGGGGTATACTCAGCATCTCTATTTTCAGCTTCTTCTATACCTACAACAATCGCTGTTTGCTCCCCAGCCTTAGATGCCGCATTGATGACTTCGTCAATTTCCCACTCAGGCCCCATATTAGACAAGTCGTTAAAAGAGGATTCCCCATCCATAAAATACATGACAGGATATCTTGAAGAAGTGTCAGTAGCATATTCGGGTGGCACATAGACATGAACTGTACGTCTGGCGTTTTGATAATCGATCATGATCGCATCTTTTAAAACAGTTACCGTTGGAGAGGATGTGTCTACAAGATTTTCATAATAAGAATCTTTACGCTTTTTTTCTTTGTATTGTCCATAAAAACCATAGACTTGGTAGACTCCCCAGATAATCAGCGCCAATAAAGTGAGTCTTACTAATAGCTTTTTCATTTTTTAGGTTTTCATTAAAGGGCTTTAAAAGAAGTTAACAAAAGATACGCAATGTTTCCATCTTCTGATTGAGTGATGCACTTTTAAAAAACTAATGGATCATTTACTTAACTTGCAAACTTGGAAATATTGATAAATCCAACATTATGAAATCAAACAATTTTGGAATTGCTATACACGGTGGAGCTGGAACAATTAGCAAATCTTCCATGACATCTGAAAAAGAAAAGGCATATTCGGATGCCTTAGCTTTAGCATTAGACGAAGGATATAATGCACTTGAAAATGGTGCCTCTTCGCTTGATGCCGTTGAAATTGCAGTCAGTCACTTAGAAGACTCTCCCCTATTCAATGCAGGTAAAGGATCGGTTTATAACGCCCAAGGAAAACATGAAATGGATGCGAGCATTATGGACGGTTCAAATTTAGAGGGAGGCGCAGTGGCCGCTGTTGAGTTAGTGAAAAATCCGATTCGATTAGCAAGAAAGGTATTGCATCATTCCGATCATATATTATTGATTGGTGAGGGGGCCTCTATTTTTGCAAAACAGCATCAGACTGTTTTTGAAAATGAAGCATATTTTCATGATGATTTCCGATATGCACAATGGCAAAAAATAAAGGATTCGGATAGTTTTCAATTGGATCATTCTGATAAACCAAAACAGTACCTAGGTACTGTAGGAGCAGTTGCACTTGACCCGAATGGAAATTTGGCTGCAGCCACCTCTACTGGAGGAATGACCAATAAAAAATACGGTCGTGTCGGGGACAGCCCTATCATTGGAGCAGGCACTTATGCTAACAATAAAACCTGCGCGGTTTCTTGTACAGGGAGTGGCGAGTACTTAATGCGTTGTATGACAGCCTATGACATTTCAGCATTAATGGAATACCAAGGATTAACTCTCGCAGAGGCAGGTGAAAAAGCAATTAAGGAGACACTACTAAAACTAGGAGGAGATGGTGGTGTAGTATCTATAGACTATCAAGGAAATATTGCAATGCCGTTTAATTGTGATGGTATGTACAGAGCCTCCAGAAATCAAGATCATAGATTGATTAAAATTTACAAATAACATGCTGAGTCGACTAATTGCTTTTTACTTTATCACATTGATAATTATAAGCCCATCATTTGGACAAAATGAGGCTTTAGACCTAATTGACCTAAGCATCAAGTTCCATGATCCTAAAAACAATTGGGTTCAATTTGATGGTCGACTAAATTTTACGGTCGAGATGCGTGACCAAAAAGATGGAAGACGAAAAATCCATATCAATAATGATAAAAAGACTTTTTCATTTTGGGCGCAATATGATGACGGACTTTTACAATACCAAGTGAATAATGATGAAGAAATTGTTCGATGGAATGGTAGCAAAGATATCTCAGATGAGATTAAAGAAAGGCGTAGAATAAAAGAAGGTCGTCCTACCATGTACAAAAATTACTATACCTACTTATATGGAATGCCGATGAAGTTAAAAGATGCAGGTACAATAGTACATCCCACAATTGAACAGGTAGATTTTCATGGAAAGTTCTACAATAAAATTAAGGTCACTTATGATCCTGAAGTCGGAACAGATACTTGGTATTTTTATTTCGATATTAAAACTAATGCCTTAGAAGCGTACCAATTTTCTAAGGACGAAACTAAAAATGATGGTGAGTACATTCTATTCGAGGATTTAAAAGTAATCGACCACATTAAAATACCAAGGATAAGAAAATGGTATTACAATAAAGATGAGAAGTTTCTAGCAACTGATATCTTAGAGTAATCATTAACAACTTCAAGCTACACAATTGAATGTCAAAACTCTTTTATTTTGGGCAGTTCGATTAATTCCGGCTGTAATTTTACTACAGACATTATTTTTTAAATTTTCGGCTGCACCCGAATCAG
>JAHDBI010000101.1 GCA_020630475.1 Saprospiraceae bacterium | reverse complement strand
ATTTCAAAGGACTTGAAGAAATCGTTCGTTATAGTTTGAGATTGATCGAACAATTAGATGATGACGGAAAATTGGAATTCACCAAAACCAAAGATGAGTCGGTGGCCACTCCAGACTTCAAAGTCACCCTAGGTGTCATGCCTGATTATTTATACGATGGTCAAGGAATGCGTATTGATGGAGTCAAAGAAGGGCGACCTGCGTTCAAAGCGGATATGATGGCTGGCGATGTAGTCACTCAAATTGGAGATCTCAAAGTTACGGATATGATGTCCTACATGAAAGCTTTGGGTGCGTTTGAGCCTGGCCAAACAGTTGATGTCGTGATTAAAAGAAATGGGAAAGAGATGATGAAGAAGGTGACTTTTTGATTCTTTATTTATTGGTTAAATGTAGAATCCCCATGATGGTGGATGAGACCTGTTATAAGAAGGCTTTGATTGTTCAACTCAATCAAAGTCTTATAATCAAATGAACATTTTGTCAAGAATGATAAAACTTATACATTAAATTTTAAGCCAAATCTTGCTATCATTACTTACGTCTGTTCTTTTTGAATTTTACAAATGATATAAGCTTGTTAATTCCCTACTATCATTCATGATATATTTTTCAATATGACAATTACTTACTACCTTACAGTTGTTCGTTCAAGACAATAAATAAACCTTTTAAACAGTCAAAATCAATCAAATGAAACTAAAATTTTACTCTACTTTAATGGCCTTTTTAATCATCGGTCTTAGTTCGATTTTTGCACAAACTCCTGTACCAGATATCGCTACACTTCGAGGAAGCGCACAGGGTTCGGAATACACCTTGAGTAACGAGGTAATTTTAACCTACCAACAAGATTTTCGAGGTCAGAAATACATTCAAGACGGTACTGCCGCCATTTTGATTGATGACAATAACGGGATTATCACTTCCAGTTACAATTTAATGGATGGCATTACTGGATTAAGTGGAACCTTGGGTGAATTTGGTGGAATGTTACAATTTGTCCCTTTGTCAGACCCCGGAGCTGCAAGCTCAACCGGAAATATGATTACTCCTCAATCGGTTACTTTGGATGAGTTGACGAATAACTTTGAATCGTATGAATCTGAATTGGTAGAAATAACAGACGCCAATTTTGCAGATCAAGGAATGACATTTGCTGTTGGAACAGCTTATGCAATTACGGATGCTAGTGGATCCTTTAATTTTAGAACAACATTCTATAGTGCGGATTATATTGGAGCGACAATCCCAGAAACGGCGACCATGATTGGCCTTCCAAATTCTAGATCCGATGGAGACTATTTTACACCAAGAAGTAGTGATGATATTGATGCCGATGTTACGGTAAATCCAGGCGATGTCTCAAGTATCGCGGATTTAAGAGCTGGAATGATCGGATCTGTCTATACTTTAACCAGTGAAGCCATATTAACTTATCAACAATCTTTTAGAAATCAAAAATATATTCAGGATGGAACTGCTGGAATATTGATAGATGATAACAGTGGAAATATCACTTCTACTTATAATCTCATGGATGGAATTACAGGGCTGACGGGAACTTTGGGTGAATTTGGTGGAATGATGCAATTTGTTCCCTTGTCCGATCCTGGAGTTGCGAGTTCAACAGACAATATGATCACTCCCGAAATGGTAACTTTAGATGATTTAACCAACAATTTTGAAAACTACGAATCCGAATTAGTGATGATTTCAGATGTCACTTTTGCGGATATGGGAATGGCTTTTGCTACAGGTACTGCCTACGCAATGAGTGATGCTACTGGTTCGTTTAACTTCAGAACTACCTTTTTTGATGCCGATTATATTGGAGAATCCATCCCAACTACTGTCTCTGTTGTGGGATTACCTAACTCAAGAAGTGATGGTGATTACTTCACTTCACGTGACTTAGCCGACTTGGATGTCATGATATCTAATCCTGGCGACGTACCAACAATTGCAGAATTGAGAGCCGGCACTTTGGGAGAAACTTATACTTTAACCGGTGAAGCTTTTTTGACCTACCAACAAGATTTTAGACAACAAAAGTATATTCAAGATGCTACTGCTGGTATTTTAATTGATGATAACGATGACGTAATTACCACTATTTATAACAGATATGATGGCATTACTGGATTGACCGGTACATTGAGTGAATTTGGAGGTATGCTACAATTTGTTCCAAGCGCCGATCCTGGACCAGCAAGTTCTACGGGTAATACTGTCACCCCACAAACCGTCACGACGCTAGATTTAGCGAATGATTTTGAAGCGTACGAGTCAGAATTAGTGACCATCGTTGATGCTACTTTTGATGATGAAGGTGGCTTATTTAATACTGGAACTGTTTATGGAATTTCAGACGCTAGTGGAACTTACAATTTCAGAACCACATTTTTTTCTGCGGACTACATTAGCGGGGGTATCCCACAAATCGGAAACATAACAGGCTTGCCAAATTCAAGAACTGATGGTGAATATATTACGGCTAGAGACTTGGAAGATTTGACAGGTGATATTCCAGTAACGACGCCGACGGATGTTGCTACTATGGCTGATTTGAGAGCTGGAACCTTAGGCGGGTTATATCGATTAACTGGAGAAGTTGTCTTGACATTTCAACAAGATTTTAGAGGCCAGAAATACATTCAAGATGAGACCGCCGGTATTTTGATTGATGATAATGGTGGCACCATCACATCCACATATAATCGTTACGATGGAATTACCGGATTAACTGGAACCCTAAGTGAGTTTGGAGGCATGCTACAGTTTGTACCGTTTGAAGATCCAGGAGATGCAAGTTCAAGCAATAATGTTGTGACACCTAACATGGTAACCATGGCAGACCTTACCAATGACTTTGAAGCCTATGAGTCAGAATTAACTACCATCATGGAAGCCAATTTTGACGACGAAGGAATGATGTTTGAAAACGGTACGGTTTATGGAATGACAGACGCCTCTGGATCCTACAATATGAGGACCACTTTTTATGATGTGAATTATATTGGAGGAATTGTTCCCGCAGGTGCTACACTTACAGGGCTTCCAAATTCAAGATCTGATGGTGACTATTTTACTCCAAGAGATGTGGGTGATTTTGAATTGATAGGCGATTCAACAAATGATATAGAATTAGCCAATGTATCCATTTATCCTAATCCATCCAATGGAAATATCCTAATTAATGGAAAAGATCTAAATGCAAACTATCAAGTATCTGTACTTGATCTAACAGGCAGAGTATTAATGACACAAGCGATTTCATTTGCACAGCAACAAATTGTTAATCTTACTCTAGATCCAAATTTGGAAGGAGCATATATTTTAAAAATGACTAATTCTCAAAATGGTGCAACCCGAGGGATGACCATTTTTGTACAATAAAAAATGTTCATGCGGTCCACTATCTTAGTAGTGGACCGCAATATATTTCATCATGATCGATTTCCAATTACTCCCCTTCCCTACATTAACAACAGATCGTTTGATTCTAAATCAAGTCCGAGAATCTGATCAAGAACAGATGTTTATCATCAGAAGCCATCCAGTCATTTTAGAATTTTTGGATCGCCATCCTGTCAACGATATACAACAGATCATTGATCATATTCAGGAAATAGAACAAATGCTGCATGAAAATAGCGGTATTAAATGGGCGATCCGATTCAAAGGGTCGGATAAAATGATCGGAGACATCGGCTTGTGGCGCATGGATAAGCAACATCATAGAACAGAAATTGGGTATTCTTTAATACCCGATTATCATCGCAAAGGAATCATGTCTGAAGCTATTGGAGCTGTCGTAAAATACGCTTTTGATACCTTAAAATTCCACAGCATTCTGGCAAATACACATCCTGATAATAAGGGCTCACAATCCGTTTTAAAGAAAAATGGTTTTGTCCAAGAAGGCTACTTTACAGAAAGCTATTATTTTGATGGGAAATATACCGATAGTGCTATTTTTTGTTTGGTAAATAAATCTTAAATCTAAAAGTAATGATCAACTCCGTTCCTCAATCTATCCAATTATTATTCATCGGTACGACTTTGTTGACCTTGATTCTCTTTGCACGGACAATGAGAATCTCACAAATAAAAACTGAGTTAAGTCGACTTATAACAGCTTGTATGCTCTTATGGCTATGTATCATTGGATATGTGGCATATTCAGGTTTTTTACTAAATACTGAATTGCCTCCCAATTTTATACTCGCTGTGTTACCGCCTATTATTGCAATAGTCATTGCTTTTAATACCAAAAAGGGAAAGGAATTTATTGATCAGTTATCTCTTTTGCATCTGACAATATTAAGCGTTGTACGCATACCTGTCGAAATCGGATTGCACAGTTTGTTTTTAGCCAATGTTTTGCCTGAAGAAATGACTTATAGTGGTTTAAACTTTGATATTATAGCGGGTATTACCGCGCCTCTTGTCGCTTACTTCGGGATTCATAAAAAAATGATGGGTCATAAATCCTTGCTGGCATGGAATATCATTTGTTTAGGACTGCTATTGACCATAATTACGGTTTCTATTTTATCTGCTCCTTTACCATTTCAAAAAATGGGTCATGGTATTGAGCAATTTGCCATGATGTATTATCCTTTTAATTGGTTACCGGCATTCATAGTCCCTGTGGTATTGTTTACTCATTTTGTATCCATACGCAGGTTACTCAAAAGTGAATAAACTTATGTTACAAATTTGTGTTCGGATCCATTGAAAACTGGATTCATTCAGTAGCTTATTAACGAATCAAAGAGATCTCACCTTTGATAATTTCTTCCTCTCCTGTGATCAATTTCACTTGAGCAACAAAAGCAAACACTCCAGGATTTAGGTCTTTCTCTTTAAATTTACCGTCCCAGCCTGCCTCCAAATCATTGCTCATAAAATCTTGGTTTTCAAAGACCATTTCTCCCCACCTATCAAAAACCCTTAAGGTTTTGATTTCTATGACTGTAGCGTTTGAAAAGATCGTAAATCGCTCGTTGCTTCCGTCTCCATTTGGCGAGAAAGCATTTGGAACATATATTTTAATCGGTCTATTAACTTCCACTTGCACTTGGTCTCTCTCAGTACATCCTGTATTGATATCTGTCACAATTAACTCATAGATACTGGTTTCTAGTGGAGATGTTAATGGATCCAAACATTCGTCGCAAGACAAATCAAAAGGATGAACCCATTCAATCATAAGATCATTGTTACTAGTTACACTTCCGTTGAATTGGACGGTCTCTCCTATTTCGATCACAAAATCATCGCCTGCATCGACACCGATCGGATCAGGCTCTTCAATTAAAACTTGAGCATCAGTTGTACAACCGTTTCCATCTTGAATCTCCACCAGAAAATTACCCGAAGACAAATCCTCAAATTCAGTTTGATCACCAAAGTCTACCCCATTAAGTGATTGCATATATGGGGAAACTCCTCCTTCGATGCTGTTGATAGAAATAAGACCATTCGTTTCACCGGCACAATCAACATCCAAAACATTCGTTTCAAAGATCAATGGGTCTGGTTGCTCAACAACAACATTATCATTGTATTCACAGCCGTAGGTATCTGTTATCTTCAAGATATAATTATCAGCACACAAATCATTTAATATGGGACTGGTCATTCCATTTGACCACTCAAAATTTAGATCCCCATTTGTATTGCTAGTGATCAATTCAATTTGACCATTACATTCTTCATAACACAAGACATCTCGGACTTCTATACCATAATCTGGGATGCTTGCGAAATCGACTATGGCAGTATCTCGACTTTCACAGCCATCTCTTAGCGCGATAACTGAATATTCTCCTGATTGATTAACTACAATACTTTCCGTAAATGAATTATCACTCCAAAGATAACTTGCACCTTCCGAATAGGCATTTAATACAACTTGTTGGCCTTGACACAAGGTAGTATCTGATAGGTTAATTATCGGGCTTTCGCCGAATGTCAATTCAATCGAGTCCCTTGAAATACATCCATCAATATCGATATATTCCACCCAATAAAGACCATTCGAATTCACTTCTATTTTAGCAGCATTCGAACCATTGCTCCACTCATAATCTTGGATTAAGGTATTTTCTAGATTTAGTTCAACACTAGGTACATCACAATACATTTGATCTTCTCCTAGGTCTACATTCAGGTCCACCGAATTACTAATCTCGATTTCCTCAAGATTCGAACAGCCATCCAATTCTACGGAAACAGAATATGTCCCAGCCTCTTCAACCTCAAATGAAGCACTATTCGAACCATCTTGCCATTCATAAGTTGCACCTTCTATAAAAGCGTTTAAAACAATTTGTTGTCCCTCGCACAATGTAGTATCTGGTATGTCAATTAATGGGCTTTCGCCGAATGTTAATTCAATCGAGTCACGCGAAATGCAACCATTGACATCTTCAAATTCTAACCAAAAAAGTCCATCATCTGAAGCTAGAATACTGGAAGAATTCTCTCCAGTACTCCACTGATAGACCTCAATCATTTCGTTTTGAGCATCTAGGTAAAATTCATTGATGTCACACAAAACTTGATTCTCACCAAGATCAACATCTACTGCTAACGAAGGTAGAATTTCTATTTCATCAGTACCGACACAACCGTTAACATCCACGACGACAGAATATAATCCAGGTTGAGATACCAAGAGATTTGCCTCGCTAGTACCATCTTGCCATTCATAACTTGCATTGGCTGTTGTAGCATCTAATAGTATATTTTCGTTTTCACAGAGTACCTGATCTTCGCCTAGATCAATATCGAAGGAGGGATTAATTTCGACATTCGCGGTGTCACGCGTAATACAACCCATGTTATCCGCTTCTACCCAATATTCCCCAGAAGAGTTTACTTCAAACGTGCCCATGACACTTCCATCTTGCCATAGATAATTTTCTGCATCAGACACTGCGGACAAAACCAAAGATTGACCTTCACACAAAACGGTATCCTTCAATTCAAAATCTGGAGAATCTACAAAATCAATTCTGATCTGTTCAAGAACACCACAACCGTAGTTATCAATGACAAAAACTGATTTTAATCCAGAAGTAGTAAACTCTTTCGTTGGCATGGTCGAACCGTCATTCAACAAATAACTAATCACATTGGGTAAGGTCGCGTCCAAGGTAATCGAGCTTTCATCACACAACACCAAATCTGGTCCTAAATCTGGATCCAACTCTGGTGTGGGAAAAACCTCAACCTCGTCCTGCCCTGTGCACCCGTCTATGGTTACCTCCAAAGTATAGACCCCAGGTACATTGGTAATCAAATCAGGATCTGTTGATCCATCTTGCCATAAAAATTCTCCCTGAGTAAAATTAGATTCTAATGCAACATATTGTCCTTCGCAAATAAATACATCCTCGCCAAGGGCAACATTAGGAACCGCATCAAAATTAACTTCGATACTATCTTTTACTTTACAACCTTCAGAATCCGTGACTGTAACAGAATAAACCCCATCAGAACTTACTAAAAGAGAAGAGCCGGAAGAATTATCCTCCCACAAAAAAGTGCTTGCATCCGGATTATCAATTTCTATTAAATACTCATTTGCCGAACAAAGATTGACACTCTCATCTAATAGATTTCCAATCGATGCACTGTTATTTACATTGAAAGTATCCCTTCGGCTACAGCCAGCAATCACGATATCTACCCAATAAGTACCCTCACTCGTTGCCTGAAAGCTAGCCCCTGTCGAACCGTCCTGCCAAGTATAACTTGCATTTTGAGTTGTAGCATCCAAAAACAAAAAATTATCTCCACCGCAAATCGATGTATCTCTTGAAGAACTGGTACCATCTAAGACATCGATCTGTGTGTAAGCAGTATCACGTAGGTTACAGCTATTTAAATTTTCGGCAACCAACATCACGGTATAGCTCCCAGGGTCGACAAATGTATAGCTCGGATTTTCTTCGTTGCTTGAGTTACCATCTCCAAAATCCCAAAAATATGACTCACCATCTTGGCCCGTATACTTAAAATCAATCGTATACGGAGCACAACCACTCGCACTTTGATCAAACGACGCTTGAGAAGTAACCGTGCTAATATTAAAATCAATCTTAAAAACTCCCATGTCACAATATTCTGTCTGTCCTTCGGCCCAAGCTCCTGGCTCAGTTTCCAATTGCGAACCTGTACATGAACAAACGGCCTGATATACAACGCCTCCCTTATCAAATCGACTCGTACCTCCATCTACATGGTCCGCATGTCCAAAATACGTTGCAAATTTTAATGCCGACGCATCGGGTTCCAACACGCCCAAATAAAAAGCATTTCCATTTACTCCTGGAATCGCATCAGCCGTAAGTGGCAAGCCTGGTTGTGCGTAATATCCTGAAAAATAAATTCCATTACACTTATCCACCATAAAAGCAACGGGAACAAAATCATATTCAAACCAAAAAGGGCCAGAACTTGAGGGTCCATTACCAATAACTGTTGAATAGACTAATGATTCTAAATCAGCGGTAAACGCGGCGAGATATTGATGTGAACCAGGATTGGCGGAATAAGCTCCAGGAGTAATAGGGATCACCCCCTTGGATTGTCCATAAATATGTACATTTTCATCCTCATCAATATCTAAAAAGTAAGAGTGGTCATCCTGATCTGTTCCCCAAAAAGTACTTCGTAATAACTCTTGCCCATTGGAAGAAAGCACTGCTATATAAGCAGATTCTTCACCTCCCGGCCAATTGCTTTGATAAGTCCCTGTTGTCGTTGGAAAATTTTCCGACCCCGCAGTTCCTGTAATGTAGATTTCACCGAGATCATTAGAACGAATTCCAAAAGCGGTATCCATATCATTACTCCCTAAATAAGTCGACCAAAATAAAGTCGAGAGATCACTGTTCATTTTAAAGACTACGCCATCT
Organism: Saprospiraceae bacterium; assembly: GCA_020630475.1. GTDB lineage: Bacteria > Bacteroidota > Bacteroidia > Chitinophagales > Saprospiraceae > JAHDCZ01. The sequence goes on along the minus strand of JAHDBI010000101.1, from coordinate 3,990 downwards.
TGATTATCTAAAGGATTACCTATATCTATGGTTAAATTACTCTGGAAGGCATTTGGAGTAATCGGAAAATCTGATGAAGAAGAATTTGAAGCCACCAGTATATTGCCTTGGTGATCCAATATGATTTCCCCTCTAAATTGTTCGCCATAGTTAGTATTTAAACTAGAGAGATTTAGTCCATCCGTCAGGGTGCCTCCTAGAAAAGTCGAGCCTACCAAAGCCGAACCATTTTGATTTAATTTGATCAAAGCGATATCTTCCATCCCACCTAATATTTTTTGAAAGGCATTCGAAGTGGTTGGAAAATCTGGCGAATTTGTAGATCCAAGAATGCACAACTGCTGGTTGTTATCCACTACTATACTATGTGGCGAATCAGTCTCTCCACCGCCAATGTAAGTGGCATAAATTAAATCCGTCCCATCTGGATTAAATTTACAAACCGCCATATCAGTGTACCCCCCGCCATAAAAAGTTTGAAACGAACCCGTTTCTGTTGGGTATCCTACACCGAAAGAAACTCCGCCTAAATAAATATTCCCAGCATTATCAAAACTGGCTGTATGACCAAAATTTCTGGATATTGTGGTTCCTGTTAAAGTTGAGGCCACTACTTCGGGATCGATGACCAATGGGTAGTTTTTATCATATCCTTGAGGAAAATCAAAACGAATTATTTGATCCTTCAAAATATAATTACAGTCTACGAAAATCCTTTTATTGTTTATTTCTTGGTATGCTACTGGAGCTTTTTCAATAATATCTTTGACCGAAGTTTTAATCACCAAATCGCCCTCTTTATTGACAGTCATATCATCCACCCCTTCATACTTCAAGGCCAACACATCCAAGTCAGCATTGGGCGAAACGATAAAATCATATTTCAGATGTCCATGAGAACTATAGCTTAATAAATCAATCCCAGGATATAACGAAGAGTACTTTGCTTCATGATATACAGAAACATTGGAAGCCCATCGAGCTGAATCATTTCCAAGAAAATAATTATAGAACTGATTTTGTTTCGAGTTTCCTCGAATGCTAGATTGTTGAGCATTTAAAAATTCTACTTTATAAGCATGACCTTTAACTGAGATTTGATTGAATTCTGTATTGTTATTCTTCAATTTAGAATCATGTAGTAATTGCACGGCATCATCTTCATGTACGACATAGGTAAAAGCATTATCTTCTAAAAAAACTTTATCGAGGCCTCCGATACTTGCTTCGAAAAGTACGTTTTCATGAAATTGATTTTGATTTGCTATGAATTCAATTGGGTTTAAACTGCATTCACCTTGATGAGTATCACAAGAATGTTGTGCACAAAGCTCTCGGTTAAGGAGTACAACTATGAAAACAAAAAAGATTCTAAATATCATATTCGATGACTTGGTTTTTCGCCTCAACTTATTTCACGACTAGAAATAGTGGCTTCTACCATATAAATACTATATAAATCATTTTCGCTGCGAGGAAATGATAAAATAATCGGCATTTCTTGATTTTAACAGAATATGACGTACGTTAAATGTGAAATGGCTTTTACAACAAAATAGAAATCACTTAATCATCTTCTGGAATAACAGATTTGACTCGTCCTACCTCGCCTGTTTGAAGCATTACTTTGATCCCATGGGGATGAAAAGTTGACTTGGTTAAAAATCGTTTAATAAACCCTTCTGTTAGCTCTCCGCTTTGTTGATGTTTTTTTTGGACGATTTCGACTAAATCTCCAACTCGAAGATCTTGACTTTTTCGACCATCTTTTGTACTATTCTTCATTTCGCAAAAATAATCGTCCAAACTAGACTTCATCATTGTTTATAATAATTCCTTTCATCTTTTTAACGACAATCCATTTGAATAAGATATTTTAAATTAGTAAAAAACTAAGCGCATGAAAAACTTGATTTTACTTGTAATTCTTGTTTTGACATTTCCTGCTTTCGGACAATACGATTCAAACGAACGAAAATGGTTTATTGATTTAAATGAAGCGGCAAAAGAGCCTCATCGTGTATACCAACTAGATTTAAGTAACAAAGGACTAAAATCTATTCCCTCTGTGATAGGTAAGTTTAAAAACCTAAGAGCATTAATTTTGTCGGACAATTCAATTTATGAAGTAAAAAATGAACTCAGTAAATTAAAAAATCTTCAAATTCTAAATCTTAGTAACAATCGAATTTCTGTTTTTGATATGACACAAATCTTATCTTCTTCAAGTAATTTAGAAGAACTGTATTTGAGAGGAAACATTCTTAGAAAAATAGATCCCGAGCTGCAAGCATTCCAACAAATAGATATTCTTGATTTGGGCAATAATAAAATCACTCAAATAGATTCTACGATTCAATTAAAAAATCTTAGATGGCTTTATTTGGATGCCAATGAAATAACTGAAATACCAATGATAGCTCAAAATCCAAAACTCATCATGTTAAATTTAAATGAAAATAAAATTTCTTCATTTAAGATAGATGGAAGATTCAGAAAACTTGAACGCCTCGACATTGGCAATAATCCTATCACAGATTTTAGTATTGAACCTATAGATTATAAAATGAAAGTCCTTATCCTAGATTGGATTTCATTAAGAGAAATTGATCTTCCATTCCTACCTCAAAAGCTGGAGGGTCTTTCTTTAGAGCGTTGCAATTTAGATCAATTCCCAACAGGGTTGGTAAGTTTAAAAAAGTTAAAAGAATTATCCGTGATGCATAATAATATTAGCTCCTTTGCCTATTCCAAATCTAGCTTCCCTAAAATGAAAAAATTTTGGACTGGTGGAAATTTGTTCGACCAAGAAAGTGTAGATAGAATGGCTGCACTCAAAGATATGATTCATTCGGAATACTGAAATCGGCACAGAGCACTCAATATCATTCAAAAAATCTCGTTCTTTCTAAAAAGAATAAAGAATGAATGACAGCACACCCCTATACAATAACCCTTGTGTTCTATTTCCTTTATTAAGCGCCTTTTTCGTAGTACAGTTTTTATTTTTTATTGATGAAGGGTATTACAGTTTTGCATGGATGAAATCATTTGGCGCTTGGATCGTTTTTTTTATTTATTGGGGAATATTCTTTACACCAAAATGGTTGTTGGGTCGTTTACTTTTCAAAAGAAGTAAAGGGATCATATGGGCAAGTCTGGTTCTTTTCGGAGGAATCCCAATTAGCATTTATTTGATACTTCTATTCTTTTAATGATCTAAGACTTCTTTGTGGCCAACGCTGTCTTGAATAAAAATAATTACCTCATTTATTTTAATGTCTTTCTCTAAGTTTATTAATTTACATAAACAACAATTTATTGAATGAAGGAAAATATTCGAGAGCTCATTATTGTTACACTAGGAATATTGATCGCTTTTGGTCTTAACTCTTGGAATGAAGAACGAAAAGAAAAAATAGAAAGTCAAAAATACTTACAAGGAATAAAAACCGAAGTCAGTTTTAATCTTGAAGAGATGAAAAAAGCGGTTCCATACCATAAGGAATTATTACGAACGCTAAAAGATAATCCATCGAAAGCCAATCTTGTACTCAATGCACCTCATTTACAAAACATATCTTGGAAATTGGCAAAAAACCAAATTTTCAGAAGTCACACGGATCCAGAACTGTATCGAAAAATTGCTACGTGTTATCAATTAAATGAATACATTATTCAGATTGGCCAAAACGCTTCGGAGAGAATGTCTGAAGTAAACATACTATCACCTTATTACCTGATTGGAACGGTAAAAGATGATTTGACTGAACAGGATTATGAGAATTTTCGTGTACTAAGAAAAAAATCATGGATTCCAATTTTTGAATCTTGGACCGCTTTTGAAGAACGATATTTAAAAGAATTAGAAGACTTAGTTAAAGAATTGGATTAAACCCGGATTATGCATTAGAAAATCTATTCCGACCTGAAATACCTGCAAAATATACCATTTCATTAAGTTTTCTCACCTCACCATAGTGGTGACTA
>JAHDBI010000009.1:59187-60356 GCA_020630475.1 Saprospiraceae bacterium | reverse complement strand
CTAAATCCCAAATCTCACAATCGTTACCTTCCATACAGTCTAAGCCCATAAATTCATGAGTGATGCAGCATTCGGGATTGTCGTTGTCACAAATGGTAATAATGTCGTATTCCGCATCTCTTTCAGGGAATTCTAAAATGACCACAGGTAAATCTTCGTAGGCAAAAAATCCAAGTAGTTCCCCCTGTGAGTAAACATCAAAGAAGTCATTTGTAGTCCCTTGATGATCAAAGTTTAACTCCATACTGTATATGCCATCTCCTTCACATTCTAATAAGGTGATGTTAATATTTGATATTTCACATTCTTCAGGATTGCAACAGATGGCTACATCAAGAAAACCATCTATTTGACAAATAGGATTGGCAATATCAATGACGACAAATTCATAAATCGTTTCACAATCACCATATAGAGGTCCTATAGGATAAGGGCCATTCCCGTAAGGGAAATTACCATAGTTAACACCATTGCCTTGTACTGTAAAGCCATCATTTCCAGGATTATCCACTGTGAAGTTCAAGTAAACATAGAATTCATCATTATCGTTGCAAGGGCCAATATCCATGCTAAGCTCACTCATTGAGCAAGTCCCTTCGATGGTACAGTCTATTACCCCAACATCGATAAACTCAAAGCATAAAGGATCTTCAGAATCAATGAATATAAATTCGTACGCTGTTTGATCTGCAGGAAGGGGGCCAAGAGTGACGGGCAAGTCTTCATAGGCAAAAGAGCCATAAGTGTTTCCATTACCTCCAATAGTAAAATTGTCGCTGTTATTACCTGCTACAAAATCCAATTCAACATAAAAGCTGTCATTAACACATTCGGAGACATCCGCAGTAATTGAAGCCATACCGCAGTAGCAAGGAGAATAAACTAATAAGGTGTCACAACAATTGAGGTTGTCATTATCGCAAATGACGACTTCGTTTTCTAAGTTTCCAAAGTCGTTAAAATTGGTAATGTTATTCGGTATGGCATTGTAACTAAAGAATCCTAAAAAATCTCCGTTTACAAAAATATCGTATCCAATACCTCCAGTATTTTGATGCTCAAAGTCAAGGTTGAGGAAGTAAGTACTATCTCCATTGCATACTCCTGAAGTAGCTATGATATTAGAAATGCTGCATTCACCTTGATCACAACAAATAGGACCTAAGGTA
>JAHDBI010000009.1:0-59087 GCA_020630475.1 Saprospiraceae bacterium | reverse complement strand
TATGATATTAGAAATGCTGCATTCACCTTGATCACAACAAATAGGACCTAAGGTAAAGAACCCAACGCAAGTAGGGTCTTCGTTATCAACGATTAAAATAAGGTTGTCACTAGTGCAGTCACCATTCAGCGGACCGAAGGTGTAATAATCTTCTCCGTATTCATAGGGTCCAAAACTTTCGCCGTTAACTAATATATTAAAGCTAGTGCTTTCAGGATTGTTTACGTCAAATTCAACGTCTACAAGAAAGTCTCCGTTTTCATCGCATTCATGAGCTTCTGCAAAAACATTAGTGATTTGACATGGATCATTTTCGCAACAAACTTCTCCCAAAGAAACCACCAATATACAGTTAGGTAATTCGTTATCAATGATGATTAATTCGTAAGCGGTCTCACAATCTCCTTCAAAAGGTCCAACAGTGTAAGGTGCATTGCCGTATTCAAAATCACCGTAGTCCATTCCATTTCCGATCACAGAAAACCCCATTGAGCCCGTATTGGCCGAAGAAAATTCAAAGGCCAAAAACTGTGCACCATCATCATTACATTCGGTAAATTCTGAGAGAAAATTATTTAAAGTACATGTAAAGAGTTCACAACATATTTCTGCATCCCAAATTACGCCATTGCAATTAGGATCGTCACTGTCAATTATCGTAAAAATAAAGATGGTCTCGCCACAATCAGCGTCAAAAGGTCCAATGGTGTAGAATCCTTCTCCATAATTAAAACTACCGATGCTAGTGCCATTAAGGTCGATAAAAAATCCGCTTCCAGGATTGTCTACTTCAAATGAAAAGTCGATATACGTTTGGTTGTTTTCATCGCATTGGTAAAACTCGTGAAATACATTAGTGATAGAACAAACTTGACCATAGGAGATGGCACAAAATAGTCCTAATATAAGTGTTGTTAGAATACGCATGATAAATGAGTTGGTTAGCCTTTAGAGGATTGTACTGTCGGATTCGCTGCTCTGAGCCACAAAGAAAACATATCTGACAAAATAATATGTGATAATTTCATATATAATTTGCATTTTCATGAAAAATTCACCTAACATGAGACGTACCCTAATTTTAGTGCTCTGTCTATTTAGCTATGGTCATAATCTATTGGCTCAAGGAATACTTTGTCCTCAAGATGTTTTATTGTGGTGTAGTGACGACGAGGATGATATTGATGAAGATGATGTGGCTGTCGGAACAGGGATTTACACCAATTATCCAACGGCATATACCGACATTGAAGATCTAGATGGATGTAACGTCGGGGATATCTTTAGGACTTGGTTTGTGGATGTCAACAATAATCAAAGTTTCGATGGAAATGAACCGAGTTGTATTCAATTAATTGAAATGCAAGAAGTCTCAGCACCGTTTAATTTGAGCTTCCCACCGAATCAAACGCTTTCCTGTACAGATCCGCAAAACTTTGGCGAACCTACATGGACCGCTGGCCCCTGTGATTTAATAGCATACACATTAAGTACTCAAACAGTTACTGCCAATGGCAATGGGTGCTACAAAATTTTGAATGAATACACGGTGATCAATTGGTGTTTATATCATCCATCTGATCCTTTATGGAATGGGGAAGGAATTTGGCAACATACTCAATCCATTAAGATTATTGATTTTGACGGGCCAGAATACTCTAGCTGTGAAGATATTACTATTGAGGTGAACGCCGATTGTCAAGCTGAAATAACGGTAACTAATATAGCAACGGATTCCGGGGCGTGTGCATCGGATGAGCTGTTTTGGACCTTATCCGTAGATACTTGGTACAATGGAGATGAAGATTACTTTTTTGGACCGGATGAAGTGGGTTTATTTAAAACGGACCCGATTGCTAATGGCGGTACCATTTCTATTACCATTCCTGAAATAGTGGGGCCTTCAACACACAAGATATATTGGAAAGTCTACGATTATTGTGGAAATGTCAGGGCTTGTAATCAAACTATTCATGTGGTAGATAACAAAGCTCCGACACCTTATTGCTATAGGACGCTCCATTCGAATTTTGAAAACGGAAATGATCCAATTGCATTAAATGTAAACATGTTTGATCGAGGAGCTTTTGATAATTGCTCTGATGTAAACTTGTCCTTTTCGGAAAATGTCAATGATACCTTATTTCAATTTGATTGTGATCACATTGGATTGAATAACCTACAAGTTTATGTGACGGATGAAAGTGGTCAGTCAGACTATTGCGATGTTCACTTTTTTATTGCGGATAATGGGACTTGTGGAGTCGATTTAGATGTTCTTGGTGAACTTAGAACTCCTGAGGGTATAGAGATCTCTGGTGGGGCAGTGAGCTTATTCCAAGATAATGAAGAATTGATGATGGAGTTGTCCGATGAAAACGGAGCATTCAATCTATCGTCCATTGGAGCATTTGATGATTATATTATTTCGCCTAGCCTATCAGTGGCTCCTTTAGAAGGAGTCAGTACATTCGATTTAGTATTGATCCAAAAACATATTTTGGGAGAAGAAATACTGCTTGATGCCTACGACTACTTAGCAGCTGACATCAATAATGATGGTCAAATTTCAGCCTTAGATCTTATTGAATTGAGGAAAACCCTCTTGGGGATTTATGTTGACTTTCCAGACAATGATTCATTCTTTTTTGTAGATCCTAATCAAGAATTAATGGAGGATGAGGTCACTATGAGTATTGATAAAACTATCCCTTTAACAGATTATGATGGCTTTCTGGAATTTGTTGGTGTTAAACTAGCAGACGTCAATGAAAGTTTTGAACTGAATCTTCAATCCGATAAAACTGAAGTAAGAGGTACTCCTGAGTGGCTTGTTCTTAATGAAGCAAAAGTAGGTGATTTGTGGAATTATTCTTTGGCTTTCGCCGAAAGGCAAAGTATCTACGGACTACAACTTGGATTTGATGGAATGGCAGATGGCTCAATAATCTCTGGGGCATTTTCATTGAATGATTTAAATCACCATTTTATCGATGGTGAGTTACGAGTTCTTGAGGTTTATCCAGAAGAAGAACAATTTGAGGCCAATGAAATTCTATTCACGATCACGAGTAGCACGCCGATAGATCTAAGGCTTTCGCCAAATGGATTCTTAAGCGAATTATACAATGATCTTTCTAGCTTTAAATCGATTGAATTGATAAGATCAAGTAGTGATCAAGAAGAATTCGCTCAAGTAGAGTTATATCCAAATCCTGTCACGTATATTCTAAATATAATCGGATCTGATCGATGGCATGGACCCTTATTTATATACAACACACAAGGCTTGCTGGTGCATGAGATTAAAAATATAGGTTCTGAGACGTCAAAGGAAATTGATGTTTCAGGTTTGACGAATGGACTTTATCTTGTAAAATCAAAATCAGGACGAATTCTAGACAGATTTGTCAAACTGGCACCGTAGTATCTAAATATTTGGTATAAAAGTTGCATTAAAGAAATTTATAATATGTTTTTAGCAGTAAAGAACATATTTGGACAGATGAATCCAAGCTTAAATTTCTTTAAATATGCAGACTTATTTAAGAACACTACTGATCCCCATTATTTTGCTGATGACTATTGGCCTTAAAGCCAATAAGATGAATGCAATTCCGGGTATGATGGTTACAGTTTTTGCAGGGAATGATACTTCCCTTTGTATTGGATCTGATGTACTCATAGGAGACCTTAATGCAAGTATTACTGGTGTGCCTGATGGAAACTGGTTTACTTCTGGATCAGGTTATTTTCTTCCAGGATCGATGCCAACTGGTTTGTTTTCAACTACAACAACATATGTACCGAGTAGTGCCGACTTCGCCAATGGTTGGGTGACGTTAACTTTGGTTTCCGATGACCCTGATGGTCCTGGACCTCAAGTTCAAGTCAATGATGCAGTGGTTATAAGTTTTCAGTCTGCTCCAACATTGGTTTGTAATTCTAATTTAAATATTTCTTTAAATAGCGATTGTGAGCAGGAGATTGAAGTGGTGATGCTCATGCCTAACCCCATTCCTCCCTATAGTCAATACTACATTGAGAGTTTTAATGAAAACAATCAATTGATACCGAATAATATATTAAACGAAAATCATATCAATCAAACCATCACTTTTAGCGTTGGTCATGTTTGTGGTGGGAGTAGTTGCTGGGGTACATTATTTGTTCAAGATAAATTGCCTCCACCATTGTTTTGTCAAGATTTGACTATTTCATGTGCGGATCCTTCTAGTCCTGAAGATTTAGGATTTCCAATTCCTCCAGCAGCTGTGGTGACTTCAACTGGAAATAATACATACACTGTTACTAATTTTGATGCTTGTTCAGATGCGATCCTTTCGTATCAAGATACATATCATTCCTTGTTATGTTCGACTGGTTTTGAAGGGAGAATAGATCGAACCTGGTTCGCAGAAGATGCAGAAGGTAATGACATTAGTTGTGTACAATCTATTTATTCAGAGATTCAAACCTTAGCAGATATCATCTTTCCTCCAAATTATGACGATATAGATGAGCCGGTTTTAAGTTGTTCAGGTAATTGGCCTAGTTTGCTGGACGGTAATCCTGACCCCGTGTATACTGGTTTCCCTTCGACAATGGCTTGTGAAAATATGGAATCAACTTTTGACGATATTGTTTTTGAAGAGTGCGGAGGTGGTTTTAAAGTATTTCGATCATGGTTGGTTATCGATTGGTGTGCAGCGGCTAATACAACCCATAATCAAATCATTAAAATCATGGATTTAGAAGCTCCGGTGATAGACTGTATGAATGATTTTACGATTGAAACAGATCCTTATGAATGTTCAGTTTTGAACTATCAAATGGCTGTTCCACCAGTTACGGATAATTGTTCCAATTTCAGTTATCAAGCTTCATTAATAGACCCATTCGGCAACAGCCAAATACTAACGGTCAATAACGGTTTTGTTTTAATAAGCTCATTAGAAATTGGAGAATATACCTATAGAATTATAGCAGAAGATGAATGTAATAGTAGAGATACTTGTGATGTTATGGTTTTTGTTGAAGATAAGTCAGCACCATTTGTGTCTTGTGATCAATTAACCACAGTCTCATTAGGTTTAGACGGTATAGGACGAATTTATGCAAGCTCATTGGATGATGGAAGTTTTGATAATTGCGGTATAGATTATTTTGAAGCAGCTAAGATGACGGATGATTGTGGGCATGGTTTGGCATTTGGACCATATATAGACTTTTGCTGTTCTGAGGTCAATGAGATAGTTATGGTCGCTTTAAACGTTGTGGACATACACGGTAACTCGAATCAATGTATGGTCGAGGTGACAGTAGAAGATAAATTGAAGCCGGCTATTTCCTGTCCTCCAGATATAACTTTAGATTGTGATGTGGCGTATAATCAAAATGACCTTTCTGAATTTGGAACAGTTGTAACGGATATTGCGAATCAAAATCCAATTTATATCAATGGCGTTATTATTGGATATGATGGTGTTGCTTCTGACAATTGTTTCGTCAGTGTGGAAGAAACTGTGGTCACTGATTTGACTTGTCATGTAGGGACTATAACAAGAACCTTTGTGGCTACAGATGAGTATAATCAACAAGATTCTTGTAGTCAAACAATCACCTTTGTAAATAATAATCCTTTTACCATTGCTGATATTACTTGGCCTCAAAACTACGAGGAATATGGATGTGGTGATATCGAAATGGATTTGACCATCACAGGTGAGCCTATCTTTACGAATGAATATTGTAGCAATGTAGCAGCAAGTTATACCGATCAAATTTTCAATGTCGTTGATAGTGCTTGTGTTAAGATTGTACGGGAATGGACAGTGATAGACTGGTGTCAATTTACTGAGGAACCTTTGTTTGGCATTTGGCATCATACTCAAACAATCAAACAGTTTAATACAGTCGCTCCTTTATTTACCTCAGCGTGTACAGATACCTTACTTTGTATACTAGACCCAGATGTTGAATGTAGCGGTACCATAAAATTAGATGCATCCGCAATAGATGACTGTACTCCAGCAGAAGATTTACAGTGGCAATGGTTCATTGACTTTAATGATGATAATAATTATGAAATGACTGGTTTCGGAGATTCAATTGAAGTTTCCTTAGATCAAGGATTTTATGATGTTCTCTGGATAGTTGAAGATAAATGCGGAAATGTAAGCGATTGTAAGTATGGTTTCGAAGTTAAAGAATGTAAACTGCCAACACCTTATTGTCATTCAGATTTGACCACGGTGATTATGCCTTCAGCAGGAGAAATAAGTGTTTGGGCGACCGACTTCGAATTAAATAGTTTTGATAATTGTACGGCATATGAGGATTTACAATTTTCATTTTCTGAAGATGTAACTGATGTGAACAGAACCTACAATTGTGATAGTTTAGTTAATGGAATTGCACAGTCATTTTACATCGAATTATGGGTAACAGATGAAGCAGGTAATCAAGATTTTTGTACTGTGGTACTTAATGTTCAAGACAACAATGAAACTTGCCTTGGTAATATTATTGATGGAAGTATAAAAGGGAATACCAGAAACTATTACGGTTTTGAAGTAGAGGATGTTGAGCTAAACTATTATGCTGGAATTGAGGAGTACTCTGGTCTTACTATGACGGATGGATCTGGAGAATATGAAATTGACAATATCCCTTCCCATATTAGCTATGAGCTTTCGCCGTCTAAAGATGATGGGATATTAGATGGTGTTTCTACTTTGGATTTACTTCTAATTCAGAAACATATTTTGAAGATTGATACCCTAGATTCAGCTTATGATATTTTAGCCGCAGACATCAATCATTCTAATTCTATTTCGAGTCTAGATCTTGTTTCTTTAAGAAAAGTGATCCTAGGACTGGAACTAGAATTTCCAAATAACAATTCCTGGAGATTTGTTAACGAAGACTTTGTATTTACTGACTTTCTTGAGCCTTGGAATCCAGATGAAAATATCATGTTTGAACCTTTGGTGACCAATGCAGTAGATGCGGATTTTATTGCAGTCAAAGTCGGAGACGTCAATGCAACTTTAAATAGTTTTACTGGTGAAGACGATGTAGAGGCCCGAACTATCAATTCAATACCGTTTACATTTCAAGTATTCGAAAAAGGAGAAAATAGGGTAGTTAGCGTTATCGCCAATGAATCATTTTCGTTTGAAGCTTGTCAATGGAGCTTTGATCTTAATGGTCAAATGGTGAAGGATTTCTCATCAACACTTTACGACGTGGATACTTACTCCTTCAATATTAATAATGATCAATTGAAACACGTTTTCTACAGCCAAGCGATTCAAGATGTTGTTAAAGGAGAAGTGATATATGAAATTATACTCGAAAATGAAGGATCTTGGATTCCTTTAGAATTGGGTAATGATTTCCGATCCGAACTTTATTTTGATAATGAAATCATGTCTATTGAACTCCTAGAGTATAAATCGAATGATGCTCCATTTGATATCGACATAGATGACATAAATATCTATCCCAATCCTAGTGTCAGTGATGTTACTATCGATTGGTCTAATGATACTCAGGTGTTTGAAATAGAAATATTGAATCATCTAGGACAAACAGTAAACGTCTATAAAAACCTTGATTTTAATCAAAAAAATAGCTTAATAATCCCAGAGGAATCTTTCCGAAATAGCGGTGTTTATTATGTTAAAATTGAGAGTTCAAGGGGGCTTATTTCTAAGACTCTTGTACATCTCAACAAGTAATACTTAAACCCTTAGAAACCAGTAAAATCCATCTGCCAGATGGATTTACTGGATTTTATGGTAAAAAACTTTACATTTTTTTTCTCGACCCACTTTGCTCTTCTTAGCACATTTCTAATTCTTTATGAATTAAGAAAAATTCCCATATCTAAACGTATTAAATATAGTCATCATTTGATTGGCCTTTTGGCTTAGAAATTGGTCTTTATGGTCTGTCGGAGTTTATCAGATTTATTCCGACATGAGATTTTGGCTTATATAACCAACAAGAACTTACACACTTCTTTTTGTTTTAAAAGCCATCGAAAAGATTATTTGAGCATAAACGAATTTTACAAAAGTTAAAATCGATGATGAGACCGTTACTTACACAAAGAGACGGATTGAGATTAAAAGCGAAATTCCTTCAAACAGCATTTTTGGTGTTGTTTGGAGTTGTTTCCATGTTTTCACAATCTGCAATGGGCATTTCGGCATGTAATTGTTCCAATGACCCATTAAGACCAGATTCCACAAGATTTATGGATCAGGTCGTTATTACCGTTCCAGCACCAGGTATACCAAGGGTAGGCCAATGCTGGGAAATTGCTGCGAATTCTGGTTTATATATACCAGGTTCTGATCCTTTAACATTATTTCCAGCTGGAACTAAAATACCTGAAACGCCTGCCGGTTCGGGAGATTATATTTTAGATGCTTGGAGATTGGACGGACAGCCTTATTCTTTCACAGCTATTGAAACCTCAGGGATATTTGCTGGTGAAGGTGTATTAACAAATACAGGTATGGCTTCAAATATTGAAGCATGTATATATCCACCAGACACGATTATGGGGGATCAATTTGTTTGTACTGGTCAATCACAAAACTATACCATAGCTATACCAACTACAGAGATTGCCTCTATAGCTTGGTTCTTATCTAGTGGTGGAGTGGTTACATCAGGTGGTACGACATTACCTCCTGCTAATTCAATTTCAATTGATTGGAGTACAACGCCAGGTACACATACCTTACAATCTACGGGTACAACAATGGATGGTTGTATTTTCGATTTGACCTTAGAGGTGACTATTGAAGATATCATCTCTTTAGCTTGTAATAATAATGTAAATGTTTCAGTCAATCATGATTGTGAAGTTAGGGTTACACCTGATATTGTTTTGGAAGACATGATGTTTGATGATGATTCCTACGTTATCGAATTTCTAGATGAGGAAACTGGAATTACATATCCTAATGGTGTTTTCGGTGAAGCTTTCATTGGAAAACAACTAAGAGTAATGATTAGTCAAATATGTGGGGGTAACTCTTGTTGGGGTTACGTAACTGTAGAAGACAAATCAGTACCTCAATTAGCTTGCGGAGCTGATGTCACTGTTGATTGTGATGATCTAACGGGTCCTGGTGCTACAGGATTACCTTTGCCTACCACTTATACTGGTGTGCCAGTTGATTTAGGAAATGATACTTATCTACTTCCAGGATATGATAACTGTGGTGATGCCTGGTTGACTTGGGAAGATGATTTAATTAATACATTTTGCGTTGGACCTTTTGGCGGACAAATAGTAAGAACATGGACGGTTACAGATGAGCACTCAGGTTCGTCTACGTGTTCAACAAATATATTTGTAAATAGAGCAGGATTAACTGATTTGGTTTATCCACCTAATTACGATTCAGCAACAGGACCTAATCCTTCATTAGTGGCATGTGGTCCTTGGGCAAAATTACCTAATGGTCATCCTAGTCCTACACATACAGGATCACCTACAGGTGCTACGTGTTTTAATGTTGAAGTAATTTATGAAGATACCAGAATTGATATTTGTGGTGACCACTCATTCAAATTATTGAGAAGATGGATCGCTACGGATTGGTGTACTTTAGAAATAGATACAACTGTGCAATTGATTACAGTTATGGATACAGAAATATCTTGTTCTGCTCCACCAGAGTGGGGATTGAGTACAAGTGCTCATGAATGTTCTCAAGATATAGATGTTTATCCACCAACTGTTTTTGGAGAATGTTCTAATTGGGACTATAGTGTATCTTACAAATTAAGAGATGAAAATGGCGACCCATATGATACGCCTACTACGGATGGAGTAATCGGAAACTCCACTACAGGATATACGATTACTGGATTAGAAGGCATTCAAGACAGTGTATGGATTGTATATACAGTCTTCGATGAGTGTGGAAATGTTTCTCAATGCTTTACCGAAGTTGGTTTTGAAGATAACGAGCAACCCAACCCTGTATGTGATTTAGTGACTTATGTAGCATTAAATGAAACAGGAATGG
This sequence comes from Saprospiraceae bacterium, assembly GCA_020630475.1. Classification (GTDB taxonomy): domain Bacteria; phylum Bacteroidota; class Bacteroidia; order Chitinophagales; family Saprospiraceae; genus JAHDCZ01. The sequence continues at coordinate 49,029 of JAHDBI010000009.1, read as the reverse complement.
CTTGGGCAACATGGGAGACTTTCGATGATGGTAGTGTAGATAACTGTGCTATCGAAAGATTCGAAGTAAGAAGAATGAATAACAACGGATGTTCTCAACCATCTGGCAATGAAGCAGTTAAATTCTGTTGTAATGATGTTGGAACGGTTCAAATGGTACAGTTAACTGTATTTGATTATTCTGGTAACAGTAACTTCTGTATGGTTGAAGTACACGTTCAAGATAATGCTGCTCCAGTCTTAACTTGTCCTGCAAATGTAACCGTAGGATGTAGTTCGCCAACGACAAATTTATCAGCCAACTATGGTTATCCTACAGTCAGTGATGTTTGTGGAGCGACCATTACGGAAAGCTCAACTGAGAATTTCACAGATTGTGGTAACGGAACAATTATTAGAAACTTTACAGCAACCGATGGATATGGAAATGTTGATTACTGCACACAAGTGATCACATTCCAAAACTTGGATCCATTGAATGCATTTGATATCAATTGGCCAAATGATTATACGAGCCAAAATGGATGTTTAGATAGCGGAATTGATCCTGAGGATTTACCGTCATCATCACAATATCCGGTGGTTAACTCTGGACCATGTGATGAAGTCGCATTCGATTATGAAGACATTGTTTTCCAATTTGTGGATGAGGCATGTTATAAAATATTGAGAAACTGGACTGTTGTTGATTGGTGTCAATACAATCCATTTACACCAACTGATGGTATTTGGCATCACACACAGGTGATTAAAATAATGAACTCTGGTTCACCAGTGATTACAGCTGGATGTACAAATCAAACGATTACAGGTGATCCTGTAGGAAATTGTGGCGCAGATGTTTGGATCACAGCTGCCGCAACAGATGATTGTACAGATGCTGCAAACTTAGTTTGGACATATACTATAGATGAATTTAACGACGGAGTTGGATTAATAATTGGTACAGGTGACAAGATAGATCAGGTGATGCCTTACGGCGAACATGAAATTTGTTGGACTGTAGAAGATGATTGTGGTAATGAAACATCTTGTTGTCAAATCATTACAATCGAAGATAACAAGCCACCAACACCTTATTGTTTAGACGGAATTGTAACTGTTATTGAAGCACCTAATGCAAGTGTTACCATATGGGCAAGTGATTTTGATGCCGGTGGTACAGATAATTGTGATAATGATGTTGAGGTTTCATTCTCTGCGAATACAGCAGATAAGTCTAGAACTTTCTATTGTTTCAATATAGCAGATGGAGTTTCAGATACGATAGAATTACAAATTTACTATACGGATGATATGGGTAACAAAGATTTCTGTATTACTCATTTGATTCTACAAGATAATAATGACTTATGTCCAGATGTTGTTCTTCCATCTTCAACTGCTTTAGTTAGTGGAGCAATCTACTCTGAATTAGATGATATGGTTGACAATGTTGAAGTAAGTTTAATGAACGAAGAGTTTGTTGATCTGAACAACGACATGACTGCTGATGATGGTCAATATGCTTTTAATGACTTGACAATGCATGAAAACTATATTGTTGAGCCAACTAGAGATGACGATTACACAAATGGTGTTTCTACACTTGACTTGTTGTTGATTCAGAAGCATATTTTAACGCTTCAACCTCTGGATTCTCCGTATAAAATTATTGCTGCGGACGTCAACAATTCTGAGAGCATTTCAGCAATAGATTTAATTGAATTGAGAAAGTTAATTCTAGGTATTTATGTTGAATTACCAGCGAACAACTCGTGGAGATTTGTGGAGGAGTCTTTCACCTTTAATGATGAAACTGATCCTTTCCCATTCAATGAGAAAATAGATGTTCTTGATTTAGATGTTGATACTGAAAATGCGGATTTCATCGCAGTGAAAATTGGTGATGTGAACGCTTCTGCCGAGTACAACGCTATGCAATCAACTTCTTCGGAAGTTAGAAATGCACCTACGGTATTCAATGCAAAAGCTGTTGACTATATGGAAGGAGATAGAGTAAACTTATCTCTAAGTTCTGACGCATTTAATAATGTTGAAGGATTCCAGTTTACATTAAATTACGATGCAACTAAATTGAGCTTTGAAGGAGCTACATCTGATGTGATATCATTAGATGAATCAAATGTTGCTTTAATAGATCCTACTAACGGAATTGTAACGATTAGTTGGAATACAGTGAATGCACTTTCAAGTGAAGACGATGTATTGGACTTCGAATTCACGGCATTGACTAACGGTAGCCTACAAAATGATATTCAAATTACTTCTGAATTGACAAAGGCGGAAATTTATACTACTACTGCAGGGCATGTGTCAGTTGATCCAATCGAATTGCGATTCGAAGGTGAAAAATCTGCACAATTTAGTCTCTTACAGAATACACCTAACCCCTTTAACCAGACAACCGTAATTGGTTTTATTCTTCCAGAAGCTTCAAAAGCGACGCTTAAAGTTTATGATACTACAGGAAGAGTGATTAGAATGATTCGTGGCGAATACTCTAAAGGGTATAACGAGATCAGTTTTGATGCAAATCAATTATCTCAAACGGGTGTACTCTATTATCAACTAGAAACAGAAACTCATACTGCTAGTAAAAAAATGATAGTAATAAAGTAACGGTTTTTTAGGAGCCAGTCTATATCGGTTTTACCGATATAGACTAAATCCTAACCGTACTGAACTAAGAATAAATTTGATAAAAACCGATACTAAAATAAATACAATGAACAAACCTAATTTTATAACAAAGAATCTAAACATCGGGCGTAACTGCTCTAAGATGCTTAGATCTGGGCTGTTCGCTTTCCTAACATTAATTTCATTTAGTCAAATGGCTACTAGCCAATGTGATTTCACAATGGCTTGTAATGATGGAATTAATATGTCCCTTGACATTAACTGTCAGTTAACTTTAACTGCTGATTTAATTCTTGAGGATATGCATGGTGTAGATGCGGATTATGAAGTACTTGCTTTTGATAGTCAAGGAAATCCAGTAGATGCAGATCCTGGTACATCTGGTACACAATTAGATGGAACATGGATTAATCAAGTGTTGATCACTAAGGTTAGACACATTGCATGTGACTTAACTTGTTGGGGTAACATTTTACTTCAAGATAAATTAGAGCCTACTTTTCCAGGTTGTACTGGAGCTCCAGTGGATAGAGATTGTGACGATAATCTAGCACCGACTACAGAAGGTGGTACAGTGCCTCGTCCAATTGCTGTTGATGCGTGTGGTGGTGTTTTAACTTATACGTATAGCGATGAAGAAACTGCATTAGCTTGTGTTGATCCTTTTGTGAAGTCTATTACTCGAACATGGGTGGTGACAGATGCATCTGGAAATACAGCATCTTGTGATCAGATCATTAGGGTAATCAAAGGATCTCTAGCTGCAGTCACTTTTCCTCCAAATTATGACGATGTAGATGAACCATCACTTGAATGTGGAAGTCTAACTACTATATTTTTACCGAGTGGTGCAGTTTCCCCTGAAACATCTGGATATCCAACTGGCTTATCTTGTGACAATATCCAATGGTTCTACGAAGACTTGATTTTTGATCTATGTGGATCTGGAATCAAAACATTGCGTCAATGGACTGTTTTGGACTGGTGTACAGGAAGTCAATTAAATCATAACCAAATCATCAAGATCATAGATAACAAGCCTCCAGTTGTGAGTTGTGTTGATGATAATTTAGTAGGTTACACAAATCCTGGAGAATGTGTAGGTGACTTTTTAGCTCCTGCTCCTTTTTCAATATTCGATTGCTCTGAAACGGATTATATCGTAGGGTATAAATTAAGAGATGAAAGTGGGAATCCATTTTTGAATCCTATTTATACGGGTATTACTGGTAATTCTACTATTGGATTTACAATTCCTGATTTACCTCAAGATACGACCTGGTTGGTATATACAATTACTGACGAATGTGGATATAGCTCACAATGTTTTACGGAGGTTTTTATTCAAGACAACGAAGCTCCTACTCCTGCTTGTGAAGGTTTTACTATCGTTTCACTTGAGCCATCTGGTTGGGGTGAGGTGTACGCAGAAACTTTTGATGATCATAGTTGGGATAACTGTGGTGTAGATAGTTTCGCAGTGAGAAGAGTTACTTCAAATTGTGGGAATCCTTCAGATTTAGTATTCGGAGATAAGATTACATTCTGCTGTGAGGATGTTGGTGCGGGATATATTGATGTGGTGTTGAGAGTATTTGATGCTGCAGGAAACTATAACGACTGTTATGTCAATGTTGATGTTCAGGATAAATTCGATCCTACCATTACTTGTCCTGGTAATGTAACAATTAGTTGTACCCAAGATGCAGATAATTTATCTATAACAGGTTCTCCGACTTCAAGTGACAATTGTTCTAGTACAACCGTAACATATACGGACAGTGGTTCATTTAATGATTGTGGTGTAGGAACTATTTATAGAACATGGACTGCAACGGATGATCAAGGTAGAACGGCAACTTGTATCCAAACGATTAACGTAACCAACAATGACGTTTTATCCTATGGAGACGTAAGTTGGCCTGGAGATAGAACGGTTTCTGGATGTGATTTATCAGGAACGTCTCCTGAAGAATTAAACTCTATTCCAGTAATTAATAATAATGGATGTATTGTTGATGCGACATCCTATGATGATGAAGTGTTCTATAATAGTGGAACAGCTTGTGTGACAATACTTAGACATTGGAAAGTAGCGGACTGGTGTACTTTTGACCCATCTAATCCAGTGTTTTTAGAATACACACAGGAAATTGATGTGATCAATAATCAAAATCCAACCTTCACTAGTGATTGTTCAAATATGCAGTTTGACGCTGATGACGGGACTTGTGAAGCTTATGTTGATCTATTGGCTTTTGCAACAGATGATTGTACGTCTACTGCTGATTTGATTTATTCATTTGATATTGACGATTTATCGACAAGTGCACCAGTTGATTTTACGGGTACAGGAAATCATGCCACAGGGACTTTCAGTTCAGGAACTTATAAGATTACGTTTTATGCTCAAGACGAGTGTGGTAATATAGGAATATGCATGTACAACTTTTTTGTATCTGATGGAAAAGCTCCAACACCAATCTGTAGAGCATCAGTGACTTGGGTTTTAGATGCAGACGGAAATGCTGAGATTTGGGCAAGTGATTTTAATATCAAGAGTGAAGATACTTGTACTCCAGAAGATCAATTGATCTTTTCATTCAACGAGGCTGGGAATCAACAAGTTTTATTTTTTGATTGTAGTGATATTCCAAACGGAATTGCAGAAGAAATTATGTTAAATATGTATGTGATTGATTCGGACGGTAATTCTGACTTCTGTACAGTTACACTTGTATTACAAGACAATAACTCCAATGCATGTGCTGACCAAGCTGGAGCTATGGCTTCAATTAGCGGTAGAGTAGTGAGTCATGAGTTAGAGGGTCTTGAAAATATTGGAGTTGAGCTAATGGACCTTGGAAGTAGCACAGGTACCATGAATATGACTGATTCTGAAGGTGATTATGGTTTTAATGGAGTTCCATTCTATAATGATTATGAAGTTGGTCCATATAAAAATGATGATCCATTAAATGGGGTATCTACTTTGGATTTAGTACTAATTCAAAAGCATATCTTAAACTTAATACAGTTAGATGATTCTTATAAATTGATCGCTGCGGATATCAATAACTCACAATCTATTTCTTCTATCGACTTGATCGAATTGAGAAAACTGATTCTTGGAGTTTATGTGAACTATCCAGACAATACCAGTTGGAGATTCGTAAGAAGAGATCATGAATTTGAACTTTGGGATGAGCCATGGGGTTTTCCTGAAAACTTCGAATACGATGATTTAGTATTAAGTGACGAAGATGTAGATTTCGTTGCAGTGAAAATCGGTGACGTAAATTATACCGCTACAAACAACTTGTTGAATAATCAAGCGGAGAATAGATCTTCTGAAGAAGTTTCTTTAAGCATCGATGAGCAAACTTTTGTTGCTAATGAAAAAGTACTTATGGATGTAAAAGCTGCTGATTTAATCAACACCATCGGTATGCAGTTTACAATGTCTTTCGACGAAAGTCAGATGACTCCAACAAATATCATAGCGGGTGCTTTAAATGTAAATGCTCAAAACTTTGGATTCGATGACGCAGGAAACGGATTGATTAGTTTCAGTTGGAATGCTGTAGAAGAATTAGAAATCCTTAAGGAGGAGACTTTATTCACTATTGAGTGGACAAGCGCTCAGAAAGGTGATTTCACAGATTTACAAATAAACGACGCTATTGCAACTGCAGAATCTTACGATGCTGAGTTAACAACCTATAATGTTGTTCTTAGAGACGGTACAACGGAAGTGCTTGAATCACAAGATTTTGTCTTGTTACAAAATACACCTAATCCATTTGTTAAATCAACAGATATCCAATTTCAATTACCAGAGAATATGAACGCATCTATCTCGGTATTTGATTTAAGTGGTAAGTTGTTAACAAGAGTTTCAGGTGAATTCAAAACTGGTTTAAACACGGTCAGTTTTGATAATACGCAAATCAATCAATCAGGAGTATTGTATTATAAGTTGGAGGCTGGTTCCTTCACAGCAACAAGAAAAATGATTGTTTTAAAATAAAGTGTTCTTGATTAATTCTGGGAAGCCGGGCACATAACATATGTGTCCGGTTTTTTCTTTTTAGATTTATGCCATAATGAAATCAATAGGGTTAATATCGGACACACATGGTTTTGTCAATGAGGATTACACGCAACATCTCAAAGATTGCGACGAAATATGGCATGCTGGAGATATTGGTCCTATGGATACAATGCACCAATTAGAGGCATTGGGGAAACCCATAAGAGCCGTATATGGAAATATAGATGACGATAAGGTTAGAGCCGAATATCCATTAAATCTTTTTTTTGATTGTGAAGGAGTCAGTATTTTTATGACGCATATCGGTGGTTATCCACCTAAAATTTATAAGCGTGTTAGAAAGCTCATTGAAGAGAATAAACCCAATTTATACATCTGTGGCCATTCGCATATTCTTAAAATTATGCCTGATCATGAGCACGATCTGATTCATATGAATCCTGGGGCTTGTGGTCATCACGGATTTCATAAATTCAGAACCATGATCCTCTTTGATTGTGATGAAGGGAAATTAAAAAATGTAAGGGTGGTGGAATTAGGAAAGAGAGGGCAAATTAAAAAGTAAGTATGGGTTTAAAACGATCAACTCTGTTTATTCTTTGTATTTCGATAGTTTGTTCATGTACAGTCGGTAGTAGATTTGGGATTAATCCCTTAGTCTTAAGATCAGAACAACGTTTTTCTGAAAAACCTTGTTATTCAAATGGTAAAATCAAAGAGCATGTCCATAAAGTAGAGGTGACACTTTCTGAATATACCGGAAAAAGAAAATTAAATTCTAGTTTCTTTAGAGATACAATCATTGTTATTAGACCAGAATCTAAATCATTTTACCGTAAAAAGATTGAGGGATGCAGAGAAACAGAAAAAGAGGATTGTATGGAGACTATCGAGGTTATAAATGAGGAGGAAGTAATGGTAATGAGTTATTTGTCTAAAACGGATGAATTAAATAGAAGTGAATATGAACTAGTGGATTATGTGATAGAAGGAAAAGAGTTTATTGAAAAGCTCGTCCGCTTGGAAGTACTATGTTCATCTGAGATTGATTCATTATTGAAACAAGATATTGCGGAGATTCTTGTAAAAGAATTTAACAAACAAATCCCAAATGATCCAAATCAACTTGATGGATTTATAAGTGAAGGATTTACTAAATATCAACTTAAAAATGAATTGGCGATAGGGTCTTATACTATAGAGACATTAATGCATATGGGTCTAATCGAATAATATTGATTGAATTTCGTTAATAACGTGAATAGAAAAAGTTATGAAAAATTTTAGCGTTGTAATTCTATTTTATTTAGGCTGCATTTATTCATGTGCACCCCTTTCTCCATTTTCTCCACGAAATGCCCCGGGATTTATTTTAAGAGATCAAGTCTTGAATAGACCCAATGAGCCAGGAAAATGCTATGCTAAGTGCAAAGAAAATTATAGCCCTAACTCGATTGTAGTGGAGTTGCCTGAATACTTGGGTAGTGAAGATTTATCAATGGATCATTTTAGGGATACAAGTTTTGTTGTTGCGGCTAAAGGAACAGAATGGATCAAGAAAAAGGTTGATGGTTGTAGAGGGAATAGTGACGATTGCTATGTCTGGTGTTTACACGAAACAAAGGAAGAAGTTGTTCAAGTAAAATATCTTTCCAAAACCGCAAATTTGAATGCTGAAGACTGGCAAATGTCTGAATTCATTATTGAAGGTGCACCCAAAGAAGGCAACTTTACCTGGAAGGAGGTGGTATGTCAAAACAAAATTAATGCCCAGCTGGAGAATAAAGTTGCTGAACGATTGCAATTAGAATTTGGTGAAGAAATACCCAAAGAGATTTCTTTGAAACGAGAGTATATAAAATCCAATCTATTGAAATATCAAGAGGAATACGGATTAGCTATTGGTGGTTTCACCATAGAGACTTTACAACACTTGGGGCTTAAATAGCAAAACCAGATTCAAAATCGTTTTTTAAATCCTCAAAATCCTCTATTCCTACAGAAACTCTTATGAGTCCATCAGTGATTCCATTGGCTAAACACATTTCCTTCGGCACATTTAAATGTGAGGAAGTCACTGGGTGTAAAATCAAGGTATCCACGTCTCCAAGAGTAGGAGCGAGTGTGCTCAACTTTAATTGATTCATGAACTTAATGGCCGCTTCCTTACCTTCCTTCATTTCGAAACTCAACATTCCACCAAACTGACACATTTGCTTTTTAGCGACTTCGTGAAAAGGATGAGTTTCCAAGCCATTGTAATTGACTTTACTGACTTCTGGTTTTTGACTTAGGTAACGCGCAAGGGACATAGCATTAGAACTATGCTTATCCATTCTTAAGGCCAAAGTTTTTAATCCATTGTTCACCAACCAGGCATCAAAAGGATTGCAATTGGTGCCGTTCAGTTTTAAATATTGCCAAACTCCATTTCTGTTTTCTTCTTTTCCGACAATCACCCCAGCGATACTGTTACCGTGTCCACTTAAGTATTTAGTGGTGGAATGGATGACATAATCGACTCCAAAACTCAAGGGTTTTTGTAAGTACGGAGTACAAAAAGTATTGTCTACTACGGTCACACAATCATAGGTTTTTGCTAGAGCGCAAATACCTTGGATATCTAAGCAATCCAGTGTAGGATTGGAAGGAGTTTCAAAGTAAATGACCGAAATTTCAGGGTGCTTCTTTAAATAGTTTTCCAATAAATTCAGATCGCTTAAATCTACGAAGTAGGATTCAGTCCCGGCATTACCGTATACCTTCTTGATCAATTCTGTAGTCCCGCCATACAGATTTCCTTGAGTAATCAATTTTGCACCCGGTCTCAATAGACTGGATAAAACGGTACTGATGGCAGACATACCTGATGATGTCATCAGGCCAAAATATTCTCCTTCTAAACCAAAGGATTCTAGTTCAGCTAATTTTTGACCTACGGCGTCAATGGTTGGGTTTCCATATCGACTGTATACATGTCCTTTTTTATCTCCCGTGAAAATTTCAATGCCATCCTCTATTTTATCAAAAACAAAGGATGAACTGGCATAAATAGGCAGTTGATGCGGCTTCGTTGTTAAATGATCCTTCGGTTGCTTGACACAAATTGTTGAAAATTTCATGAGATGTTAAAATTTATTAAAGTAATCTGAGATTATTTTATCCATTCTTTTGTTAATAACTTGTGTAAAGATTCAAAATGAAATTGATTTCAAATTGGATATGAGTATTCTTTTTATGAAAAACGGACGATATATATTCTTGATCATTTGCTTTTGCCTTTCGGCGAATGTATTTGTATTTGCCCAAGAAGAGGACGAATATTACCAAGTGGAAGTGGAGAGTGACATGTACGAAGAGCCAGGAAGAGTTTTTCTTGCCGAATTCATGCTTGATTTAAGTGACCCGGTAGGTACTTTTGGTGAAAATGTTGAGAGCCCTGGTTTTGGTATTTCCATGGCGGCATTTATGCAGTCAAAACCAACCACATCGCACTTTTATGGTTTAGATTTTAGATACCAACAATTTCAATCTGTCTCAAACATTCATGATGTCTTGATTGATGGGGTTTATTATTCCTTTGATTCTCGAGCATCTACCAATCTCGCAAATTTTAGTCTGAAATATCGATATTATCCTAGCTTCTCACTTTGGATATTCGAGCCATACATTGAAGGTGGAATAGGTTATAATTGGTGGTTCACTTCCTATTCAACACGTGATATCGAATTTGAAAATGAATTCAACACGAATATCGAAAAAGGAGAGTTGTCCTTCACTTACGGTATGACGGTAGGAATGCAATTTGCTGTTTCAAGTATGTGCTATATCAATACCAAAGTAGAATATGCTCCAGGAAATACATCAGAATATCATGCTAGAAACGATGTCAACAACTACGGAGACCCTCTGGAGGCTTATACACTCCGAAAAACCACTACCGATTTGGTGCGCTATGCTATTGGCGTTACCTTAGCATTCTAAAGCTAAGGCATGGAGAATAGGGAAGAGTCCACGACGGATTCATTATATGAAGATCATTTTATTCAAGTAGATCCAGGTCAATCCGAATTAAGGATTGATAAGTACGTGTTTGATAAACTTGAAAAGGTTTCTAGAAACCGAATTCAAAATGCGATTAGAGCAGGCGCCATTACGGTCAATGAAAAGGAAGTAAAGCCCAATTATAAGGTTAAGCCCAATGATTCTATAAAGATTTTATTACCTAAGCCTTCCGGCGAATTTAAAGTCATTCCAGAGGATATTCCTTTGGATATTCGATATGAAGATGATGATGTAATGGTGGTATATAAACCCAATGGTTTGGTCGTTCATCCGGGACATGGAAATCCAAGTGGTACATTAGTCAACGCACTGGCTTATTATTTTAAACAAGACGACTTACCAGTCATGGAAGGCAATTCGGCAGACCGTCCAGGTATAGTCCACCGTATTGATAAAGATACATCGGGATTAATGGTTATTGCTAAAAACGAATTTGCCATCAGTCATTTGGGAAAGCAATTTTACAATCATAGTATCGAAAGAAAATATCAAGCGATCGTTTGGGGTAATTTTGATGATGCTTCTGGAACTATTGATATGAATATCGGTCGCCATTTAAAAGATCGAACAAAACAGGATGTTTTTCCGGATGGAGATTATGGTAAGAGAAGCATCACACACTATAAAGTATTAGAAGATCTATATTATATCTCCTTAATTGAATGTCAGTTGGAAACAGGAAGGACACACCAGATTCGTGTTCATATGAGCGCTTTAAGACATCCATTGTTTAGTGATGTTAAGTACGGTGGCGATAAAATCATCAAAGGGACGGTATTCTCTAAATACAAACATTTTGTGCAAAACGTTTTTAAAATGATTCCAAGACATGCGCTTCATGCAAAGTCATTGGCATTTGTTCATCCAAAAACCAATGAAAAAATGTACTTCGAATCCGAATTGCCGGAGGATATGCAAAACGCTTTGAACAAATGGCGAAATTATATTGAAACGAAAACTAAGAATGACTGATGAATTTGGTGGATAAAATCGAAGCCTTAGCCAGGTTAGGAGTGTGGATTCAATCGGAGCCAGAAAAATTGAGGGATTTGATGTATAGGGCTTCCGCCAAAAATCCTTGGTTCACTATTGAAAGTCAACATAAGGCACTACATAGTATTGCTCGAAGCTTTTTAGACAAAAAGATCTTAACGGAATGGACACATAAGTATCATCTGGAAAATTTTAAAGGTCAAAAGAAAGTGGGTATGATCCTCGCTGGAAATATTCCTTTGGTTGGTTTTCATGATGTCTTGTGTTGTTTTATCGCAGGTCATTACGCATTGATAAAATATTCTGAAAAAGATGATATACTTATTCCTGCATTGCTAAGTCAACTTGGCGAAATCGATGCTGCCACAAAAACATATTTCCAAAGGGTAGAGCGTTTAAAAGATTATGATGCCGTTATTGCCACTGGCAGTAATAATACATCCAGATATTTCGAACAATATTTTGGGAAAAATCCTAACATCATCAGAAAAAATAGGAATGGTATTGCTGTCTTTGACGGAAATGAAACAAAGGAACAAATGAACGCATTTGCTTCGGATATATTCGATTACTTCGGATTAGGATGTCGAAATGTATCTAAGGCATATTTCCCAAAAGATTATGACTTTGTACCACTTTTAGATGTATTACACGAATACAAAGAATTAGCCTTAAATCATAAGTACAAAAACAATTTTGATTATTGCATGGCATTGAATCTTCTGAATAAATCTAAATTTTATAATAATGGATGCTTAATTCTTGTGGAGAATGAACAAATTCCTTCAAGAATATCCACACTTCATTACGAGCACTACGATAGTCTAAGCACTTTGAAAGAAGAATTGAATCATCGAAAAGAAGAAATCCAATGCGTGGTGAGTAATCAAAAGGTAGAAGGTTTTAAGCACTTTGGTTTTGGAAAGGCACAATCACCAAACATTGATGATTATGCAGATGGGGTAGACACCATTCAATTCTTAATGCAATTATAATGATGACCAAAAAGGAAAAAGTTATTGAGATCACTAGAATGCTCGAAGAGTTTTATCCGGAGACTCCTGTACCATTAGATCACAAAGATCCTTATACACTTTTAGTCGCAGTTCTTTTGTCTGCACAGTGTACTGATGCAAGAGTCAATACGGTGACCCCGAGTCTTTTTCAACTTGCAGATAATCCTTATGATATGGTGGAGCAATCTGTAGAGGATATTAGAGCAATTATAAAACCCTGTGGATTGTCTCCGAGAAAATCTAAAGCCATTTGGGGACTTAGTGAGATTTTAATTAAGCAACACAATGGTGAAGTTCCTGCGTCTTTTGAAGATTTGGAGGCTTTACCAGGAGTCGGGCACAAAACAGCCTCGGTGGTGATGGCCCAAGCATTTGGTGTGCCTGCTTTCCCAGTCGATACTCATATACACAGATTAGCGTATCGTTGGGGATTAAGTAATGGTAAGAATGTGGATCAAACAGAAAAAGATTTGAAGAGATTATTCCCAAAGGGAATATGGAATAAATTGCACTTACAGATTATCTTTTTTGGTAGGGAATATTGTCCTGCTCGTTCGCATAATCCCTTAGAATGCCCAATATGTTCAAAATTTGGACGAAAGTCCTTAATGCCTAAAACGGATAGTTAATCGCGACATTGACGTTTCCTAAGAACTTGAAATTACTCAAGGGTTGCCAATAATTTCCATGGACTGGATCAGGGAAAGGATTTCTAAGTCTATAACCAAAATCAAATCTTATGAGGAAATAGTTGAGGTCCCAACGGATTCCCCAGCCTGTACCTACTGCAATCTCCTTGTAAAAATCTCCGCTGAATTTTGCGCCTAATCGGGTATCGTCAAATCTCCTTGTCCATACGTTTCCTGCATCAAAAAAGAATGCACCTTCTATGAGCCAAAATATATCAAATCTATATTCAAGATTTGCTTCAAGCTTAATATCACCTTGCTGATAAAAGAGTTGTTTGTCAATTGGATTTAATAGTAAGTCACTATGTGAACCCGGACCTAACTCTCGTAATTGCCAAGCTCTAATACTATTTGGTCCACCGACATAAAATTGTCTGTTAAAGGGTACAGCTTGATCCTCGCGCAACGGAATCGCTAATCCCGTATTGAATCTAAAAGCAAGACTCGAGCCTGCTGTAAGGTCTTTGTATAATCTTGTGTCAAATTCAAACTTGATGAATTGCGCGTAGTCAAAATTGTTGAATTTCCACTGTTGATTCGGGTCTATGATTTCATTCGCTAAAAGCAACTCCCAGCCCGAAATTTCAAAATTAGAAATTTGAGCCCAAGAAAATCCATTTGGTTTCTTTTTGGAACTGTATAAATGAGTTAAGCTATTAAATAAGAATCCAGTGAAAAGATTAGATTCAAAACTATTCAGAATAAGTGGGTTATTTTGAATGTTATTTAGGAAGTTCTGTTTAAGCTGAAAATCATTAAAGTTGATTCCCGTGGTTTTAAAAACAAAAGTATTTCGAGCATTAGGTCTAAAGTCGTAACCGAACGAAGCACTCACAGATCTTAAATTGTAGAAGTCAATAATATTGGTTTGGTTATAACCAAGAGACATCTTCGTGGTACTTTCAGATCTGAATAGTTTGTTGTTTTTATCTGAAATGATACCCAGTTTGTTCAAAAGAAAAATTCCTCGAATAGGATCTATGACTTTAGGAATTTCTAAATTGGCTTGTAAGTTTCCAGTAATTGCGGAAGTTCTGACAACTGGACTAAAGTCAAATTCATATCCTAATTCTCCGTTCACACTAAAGAGTTCGGCGCCTCCAAACATATTTCGGTTTTTCAAGGCAGCATCTAAGGAAAATCCAAATAATCGTCGACCTGAGGCAGAGATGGAGGAGTAAAATAAATTCACCCCAGTATCAGAAACCCATCTTTTATTATAGGGAGTAAGGAATATATTGATGTCAATGATAGAATCCGACTTTGCGCTTAGACTTGGAGAAATATTAATGAATCGAAAAGGTTCTAGGGTAGAGAGCTTCCTAAATGATTTGTTTTGTTTATCCTTTCTGTATAAGTCTCCCGATTTAATAAAAATACGTTCGTTTAAACGAGAAGGGCGAACACTATAATTCTTTGATGCACGCTTGAAAATAAGGCCATGCATTTCTTTTGAGATTAAATCCTCTCTATTTTGACCTTGATAGTAGTCGGTAAAAACATTTACATCTCCGACGACATATTTCTTATGTTTTTGATCCACACCCGGATTGCGAATCTCAATGAGAATATCTATGGCATGGTCGTAATTAGTACTATCTCCAATGATGTTGATGTAGTTGGGAACAAAATTAGCATAACCCAAATTTTGAAGCTCAGTAGTGATTCTACCTTTTTCAATATCAAAAGCTAGGGCATCTATCGGGGTTCCTTCTTTTAGTTTAGAATCGCCACTCAATGATTTTACCAGTGAAACTAATGGCTCATCCTCACCGATATAATCAATGGAGGCAATGGTATACTGTTCTTTGGTATCCACTTCATATTTGACAGTGGTCTTTTTGTTTTGAGTAGAAACAGAATAGTCCACTTCAGCATTATAGAACCCTTTTTTATTGCGCAGATAATTTTGCATCGACTCCGCAGTTTTATAGGATTCGGACTCTAGAAAGATGCTTGGTTTTTCACCGAGTGAGTTTCTCGCCCAATTATTATACCATGATGAATCTCCTTCATTGACAAAGTAGTACCACTCCCTTGGGAATAAAAACATGAAGGTTGAGTTGGGTTTTTGTCTATAGAAGGTGGAGAGTTCGAAGCGAAGTGCATCTTCTGCTTCCTGATTTAATTGGGTTTCTAGTTTGAGCTTATTCTTCTTTAATAAAGATTCATCCTCACCTAAATATTTACCTGTTGAACATGAACTGATTAAAAATCCGAAACAAATAAGTTGTAGTAGTAACAAAATATTACTACTAATTCCTACTCCTTTCAATCCTATCCATTTACTTTTAGGCATGCTCACATTATCGAAAAATAAAAAAAAACTATTCGCTTCACTCAAATACGCCAAGTATAGACAAAAGTATAATATTTATCTCGTTGAAGGCGAAAAAACTGCATACGCTTTATTTGAGCAAGAAAACCCAAACATAGAGCATATTATTGTCACTGAATCCTGGATGTCAAAACATACAGAATTTCAGGAGCATCATCGGGATAAGATATTGATTGCTGAGCCCAAAGATATTAAAGAACTCAGTGCTTTTAAAACGCCTTCAGAAATAATATTAGTGTTAAAAATGGAGGTGACCGAATTTAATATAATGTTAATTAATGGGACTAAATCTATTTATTTAGATGAGGTTCAAGATCCTGGAAATGTTGGAGCTATTCTACGTATTGCGGATTGGTACGGTATTAAGAACGTGATTAGATCTTCTAATTCAGCTGATTTTTATAACTCTAAAACCCTACAATCTAGCATGGGTAGTTTCAGTAATTTAAATTTGTTGACACAGGATTTTGAATTATTCAGCGATCAATTGAAAGTACCTAGCATCGCGACAGCTTTAGATGGTGAGGCCTTACCTCATGATCTCTCGGGAGATTTTTTACTCATTATGGGCAATGAAGGCAATGGTGTTAAAAAGAGTATACTAAATATGGTTGATCGTAAAGTAAAAATACCCGGCGCAAAAGGCCGGGTAGCTGAATCTTTAAATGTAGCGGTGGCAACCGGAATCGTTTGCCATTTGCTCACGAGCAAGTCTTAAAGTAATTGCTTGACTTGAGACTCTAGGTCATATCTTGGATTAACGGCAGCTATCTTGCCATCTCTATCCACTAAGAAGGTTTGAGGAATCGAACGCACACCATATTCTTTCGCTGGTTCACATTCCCATTTTTTCAAATCACTCACGTGGGTATCCCAAACTAACTTATCCTGTGCAATTGCTCCAAGCCATCTTTCTTTACTTCTTTGCATTTGAGCATCCACTTGTTCCGGAGTTTTGTATCTCGCTTTAGTTCTAGAATCTAATCCATCCAACGAGACGCTATAAACAGTAAAACCTTGATCTTTATATTTGTGGTAAGTGTCTACTACCTTAGGATTAGCTTTTCTACACGGTCCACACCAGCTCGCCCAAAAGTCTATTAAGACGATTTTGCCTTTTAGATCAGAAAGCTTTTTGACTTTACCATTTGGATCTTCTAAAGCAATCTCAGGAGCCATCTGGCCGATTTTGATTTTTTGTTGACTTTGTCGAGCTTTTACTTGCTTTTCTATAGAGACGACCATGGGTTCATAATCCGAAAGTAAACTTGAACCTGGCTGCTCTTTTTTCAAACGATCTAACACAACTCTATGCATAGCAGCAAAGTTTGCACTTGCTCCATACATTCTAGTGGCCATTAATGCAGCCACTCGTGGGTCTGCTTCGTTTTGCAAGATGTTGGCAACTTCATTTGGGTTTATCTTTTTGGATGCGTAATCCTTTAAGTATCCCATATATTGTGCGCTTAAGGGCGAACCTTGAATGTCTAAGTCAAATTTAGCTAGGTTATTTAGGTCTCCGGTAATGACAACGTTAGTTTCGTTCCCCTCTAAAATCAACTCAATATTTCGAGCCCCGACTCGGACCTTATATAAACCAGGAGTCAAGTTTTCTGGCATTTTAAAACTAAAATTTCCGGAAGCATCTGTTTTTGATTGTTCTAGTACTTCGAATGCGCTATTCAAGGCAGTTTTGTCAAAGTATATGCTCATTTCATTGGCGTTAGTGATTGTTCCATTTACGCCGTTACTTTTTGTAGCACAAGAAGTAAAAAGCCCGAAAATCAAAAAACAGAATATGTAATGTGTGTATTTCATTTAAACTTTATTTTTTCTTTAAATAAACAAACGACGTCATGTCTATTATTGTTTAGATTATCACATATAGAAAATCATCATGCAAAGATACAGATTTAGTTGATTCTGTAAAAGTATTATTCAGTTAGGGAGTCTAAGGAGTCCTCATCTTTAACCATAAGTGTCATCGCGGCTGCAATGAAAAACGAAATACCTCCAATGACCAAGGCTGATAATGTAGCCTTCTCGAAAAAATTGGAAAGTATAAATCCAAGGACAGAGGCTGCAACCATTTGTGGAATAACAATAAAAAAGTTGAAAATCCCCATATAATATCCCATTTTCTTGGATGGAAGGCTACCTGTCAAAATCGCATAAGGCATGGATAAAATCGAAGCCCAAGCAACCCCAACTCCAACCATGGAAAGCAACAGTAAGTTAGGATCACGTATAAAATAAATGGATACAAGACCCAATCCCCCCATGACTAAACATAAAGTGTGGGTTAATTTTCGACTTGTCTTGGCAGCAAGAATAGGGAGTAAAAATGCGACGAGAGCTGCGATTAAATTGTACATTCCAAAACATATTGAAACCCAATCGGCACCATCATTATAAGCTTGCGACTGCGTATCCGTACTTCCATAGATGTATTCCGTGACCGCAGAAGTAGTGTATATCCACATCGCGAAAAGCGCAAACCACGAAAAAAATTGAACCGGAGCCAATTGTTTCATTGTTTTCGGCATGGTTTGAAAATCATTGATCATGGAGGTGAAACCGGATTTTATCTCTCCATTCTTTTGCATTATTCCAGAACTCAAAAACAAGAAGCCAATGATGATTGTGCCAACAGTAATTACATAGAGTTCTTTATCTGCTTTGTAATAGTAAACTAAGAAAGACGCAATGGCCCCCAATAGACTCACGACGGATCCCAAAGGGAATTGCTTTTTTATGGTTTCTAGTTGTATTCCTGAAACAAATTCTGATTCGTTAGGATCTTGATCAAAGGCTTCTAATTCCTCAGGACTATATTCTTTTGATTTTAAAACGGTATATAAAACGGCAAAGAAAAATGCCCCAGCTCCAACATAAAACGACCATTTTACCGAGTCGGGAATGACCCCCTCAGCAGCCGTATTGCTAATGTCAAACACATTATGAAAGACATACGGTAGGGCAGAAGCAATCACGGCACCTATTCCAATAAAGAAGCTCTGCATCGCAAAGCCCATTGTCCTTTGACTGGAGGGTAGCATATCTCCAACATAAGCTCGAAACGGCTCCATAGAAATATTAAAGCTCGAATCCATAATCCATAGCATTCCAACAGCCACCCACAAGTGCGGAGAATTAGGCATAATCAACAATGATAATGCTGCGAGAACAGATCCTAAAAAGAAATAAGGACGTCGCCGCCCCCATTTTGGACTCCACGTTCTATCGGATAAGTACCCTATGATGGGTTGGACAATTAAGCCCGTTACAGGGCCAGCTAACCAATAAATTGCTAGTTTTTCGGCATCAGCATCAAGGGTTTGAAAAATACGACTGACATTTCCAATTTGTAATCCAAAGCCCATCTGGATTCCTAGGAACCCAAAGCTCATATTCCAAATTTCCCAAAAGCTTAACCGAGGTTTTTTCATATTAGTTGTTTGAACATACAATATATGACCATGGATCTATCACTAATTTATCTCCTTCGTGCCAATGATAAGATTCCCCGGTAAATACATCTTTAATTCCGCTATAATGCCCTTGTATTTCTACTCCTTGAGTTTCTCCACTTAAGTTTATAAAGCAAACCACACGGTTGCCATTTTTCTCTCTTTCAAATCCAAATACCTTTTTGTCCGATTCTATGATTTGAATTTCACCACCATACTTGCCATTCCATAGAGCTTCATTTTCGTGCTTTAAGTTGTTCAAGGTTTGGTAAAACTTTTGGTATTTATAACTATCAAAAGGGATGACGTCTTTTTCGAAAAATTCTAGACGCTTTGTTAATGGTTCTTCTTGCCCACTATAAACCAATGGAATTCCTTGAAAGGTATACGACAGCACCGCCAAGGCCTTATGTGCATCTCCCATTCTTTCAAATTCTGTACCGCTCCAACTATTTTCATCGTGATTAGAAGTGAAATGCATGTGAAATCCTTGATTGAATTTGCTTCCATCTTCTTTTATCCAAGAAACAATATCTGAAGGTCCTTTTTCTCCTTTCGCAATCTCATTCATTAAATGATGAAAACTCCAACCGTAGGTAGTATGAAAAGCTCCCGAATTTCTGTGGCTTGTTACCTCAGACTCAGCTAACATGTAAATTTCTCCAAGAGCAAATAATTCTTTACTCGCTTCATCCCAAAAGTCTTGAGGAACGTTGTGGGCTACGTCACATCTAAAGCCGTCAATTTTATTTTCACTAACCCAAAATTTCATGGCATCGATCATCGCTCGACGCATGTCCTTGTTATCATAATTTAGATCGGCAACATCCGTCCATCCCCAAGATTCTCCGGTACCTGGATCAATAGGATCTATGACATTGCCATCCTTATCTCGAGTGTACCACTCAGGATGATCTTTAATCCAAGAATTATCCCAGCCCGTATGGTTTGGAACCCAATCAATAATGATTCTCATGTCATGAGCGTGGATAGAATCCACCATGTTTTTAAAATCTTGCATGGTTCCGTGCTCAGGGTTAACTCCTTTGTAATCAGTGACGGCATAATAACTTCCTAAAGTCCCTTTTCTTTTAGTTTTTGACACTTCATGTATTGGCATAAACCATAGAATATCAACACCCATATTTTTTAACCTTGCTAATTCTCCGTTAAAGGAATTAAAAGTGCCCTCCAGAGTATACTGTCTGAGGTTGACTTCGTAGATGTTGGCATTTTTTGCCCAAGAAGGAAGATCACCTGCTTCACTTTTATCCTTGGCACTTGTCGTACTTACCTGTTGCTCATCACTTGCTTTTGTTGCTTCATTTTTACATTGAGCTAGGGTGGCAAGCATTAACAGTAGAATAAATAAGTTTTTCATGACAAATTATGTTTTATGTAACAGCTCATTTTTGACGGTTACTTGTGCATTCCCCGAAAGGGAAATCAATGAGTTATAAATATAGCAATCCATATCCTCACCTTCGATTAAGTTAAGGCTAATCTCAGATGAAGTAATGTTTAAATCTATTTTTCTTTGTTGCCAATTAAGCTTGAATTTGATGGACTTCCAAGCGTCAGGAATATTGGGTGCTATCCAAAGTTTATTATCCTTAATTCGTTGGCCGACAAATCCTTTTACAATAGACATCCATGTTCCGGCCATACTTGTAATATGACATCCGTCTTCCGTATCATTGTTGTAATCATCTAAGTCTAATCTAGATGTACGTAAATACATTTCGTAAGCCTTGTCCTTTAGATTTAATCTTGAAGCAAGAATGGAGTGAATACAAGGGGAAAGAGACGATTCATGGACCGTCAATGGCTCATAAAATTCAAAATTATTTCTAAGTTGCTTTTCTGTAAATTGATCTTCAAAGAAGTAAAGCCCTTGTAAAACATCGGCTTGCTTAATAAAACAGCTCCTAAGAATTTTGTCCCAAGACCATTTCTGATTTAAGGGTCTGTCTTCCTCTGGTAGATTTCCAACCTGAATAATATCTTTGTCGAGAAAACCATCTTGTTGGAGGAATATGTCTCTTTCTTTATCTTCTGGCAAATAGATGTTCTCCACGATTTCCTTCCATGATGTTAATTCCTTGTTTTCATCGAAAGATAATTTAGAGAGGATCTCTTGAGCACGCTTTTCTGATTTGGCTTTCGCCCAATGTATACTTTCACTGCAATATTTCAAGCACCATTGGGCTATGTAATTCGTGTACCAGTTATTGTTGACGTTGTTTTCATATTCATTTGGACCCGTGACGCCTAATATGACAAAGGCGTTTTTGTCTTTCGAATAATTAACTCTTTCAGCCCAAAATCGGGCAATTCCAATGAGGACTTCTAAGCCGTATTCCAATAGGTATTGCTGATCATTGGTATATCGTATGTAGTCAAAAATCGCATAGGCAATGGCACCATTTCTATGAATTTCTTCAAAGGTGATCTCCCATTCGTTATGGCATTCTTCGCCATTCATAGTCACCATAGGGTAGAGCGCAGCACCATTCTTTAGGCCAAGTTTTTGTGCGTTTTCTATGGCTTTCGCCAAATGGAAATGACGGTAAATAAGCAGGTTTCTTGCAATATTTCTGTCACTCGTTCCTAAGTAGAATGGGATGCAATAGGCTTCGGTGTCCCAATAGGTACTTCCACCATATTTTTCTCCGGTAAAACCTTTAGGGCCGATATTTAATCTATGATCATGACCAGTATAGGTTTGGTAAAGTTGGAAGATGTTGAATCTAATTCCCTGCTGGGCCGAATCATCTCCTTCAATGGTGATATCCATCTCTTCCCATTTGTTCTTCCAATAATCGGCATGATCGTTTTTTAACTCTTGGTATGCCTTTGCTTTTCTAAGCTTGTCCATGCAATAATCAAATTGCTCCGCCTTAGCGTGATTTAAATCTGAAACAATACAAACCGTTCTACTAAATTCTAATTGAGCTGTTCCCTCACAGTTAAGTGTGTGGTGGTGTCCTACACTTAGGAGATTTTGCTTATCCTCAAGTGAAACCATCTGCTCATTTATTTTAAGTTGATCTTTGGACGCCGTAGCTACATGGAAATTAGTTTTTTTGGTTTTGGCCTGAACAAATAAAAACTCTTTATCAGTATGCACTTGAGAAGCCAGCCAGAATTGTTCATCGTAATTGGAGTCTTCATTTAAAACATCATTATCTAGTTGAGTCTGAAATGATATTGGACCATTAAAATTCTGAACGCTCACGTTGTAACGCATGGCTGCTAACTCATTGTCTGCCATCGAGCAAAAGCGTTCAGATTCAACTGTGACTTTAGCATCATTGTGTAGGGTCACTTCAAAAGTTCGACTTAAAATGCCCGTTTTCATATCCAGACATCTTCGAAATTGATCCAAAGATTTTACGTGATTTAAATCGAGGACTTCATCGCCCAAACTTAGTTTTAAATCAATCCAATTGCATGCATTGAGGACTTTAGCAAAATATTCAGGGTAGCCATTTTTCCACCAGCCAACTCTTGTTTTATCTGGGTAGTAAATGCCTGCCACATAATTTCCTGAAAGAGTCTCACCAGAATAGCTCTCTTCAAAATTTCCTCTTTGTCCAAAGTTTCCATTTCCTATACTAAAAACACTTTCTGAAACCTTTTGGTCCTTCTTGTGTAAACCACTTTCAATGATCCTCCAAGGATCTATATCTAAATAAGCCTTCATTTTTTGATTTCGAATAGTCTATTTAATTCAATAAAATTGATTTCTGCTAAAGATGGATAACAATAGCTTGCCTCTGGTAAGTTTTCAGCTGAACCAATGCCAATATCAAAAAATCCACCAGTCTGCGCTGCTTGAATTCCTTTGACTGAATCTTCAAAAACAATACATTGTTTGGGCGCTAAGCCCAGATCGTTCGCAGCCAATTGAAATACCTGAGGGTCAGGTTTGCTTTTGGTCGTTTTTGTTCCATCAATAATGGTTTCAAAGTAATCAATCAAACCGATCTTATTGAGGATCTTGACAGCATTTGAACTTGCTGAACCTAAGGCTATTCTCAAAGAATTTTCTTTAAGATGTACCAGTAAGTCAGAAGCACCCGGCAAGATTTCTGAGGCGTCGATGTTTGATATAAGTTCTAAATACCATTCATTTTTTAGATGTAGTCTTTTATCCTTTTCTTCTTGAGACAATTGAACATCACCAAAACCAAGAATTACTTCCAAAGACTGCTTTCGAGAAACGCCTTTCAAAAGTTCATTTTCCTTTTCTGTAAAATCTATTCCAAGTTCATTTGCTAATCTTCTCCAAGCGGTAAAATGATACTTTGCTGTATCAACAATAACACCATCTAAATCGAATATAAATCCTTCAATTTCCATACATTTAACTTAGTGTGAAAATAACACTTTAGCCCATTAATGACAATTATTTATTCATGGAGACGAGCCCTGTTATTTTATACAATATTGTAATTTAGATTAAGAATATTTATATGGAACGACGAATACATTTTGTGCGACATGCTAAAAGTTCGTGGAAGGAACTAGGTGTTTCTGATCATGAACGAAAACTGAACAAACGAGGTGTACGAGATGCTCCAAAGATGGCTGTAGAATTGAAGAAAAATTTTCCCGACATTAATGCGCTTGTTGCAAGTTCTGCAAAACGAGCACTAGAAACTGCGGAGTACTTTTCAAATGAATACAATATTCCAATCAGTAAATGTCCAGACTTGTACCATGCAGAAGCCAGAGTATACTTTAATCAGTTAGACTTATTGAACGATGAATTTGTTTCCGTGATGATGGTGGGACATAATCCTGGTTTGACCTATTTAGCAAATGATTTTTCGAAGAACTATATAGACAATGTTCCAACATGCGGGATATTTACTTTGAAATCAACGGCATCGGAATGGTCTGCTGTGGATTCAACAAATACTATATTTGAATCGTTTATTTATCCTAAGCAATTTACATGGGGAGAATAATTTCATGCATTTTATTTGTTTGTTTTCTTTCTTGCAAAGAACAAGTCTTTAATCCACCGATACCAGAAGATGATTTGGTTAAAATATTGATGGATGTACATATCATGGATGCTGCATTGAAACATGAGAAAGGTCAAAGAAAGGATAGTCTATATGACGTTTATACTGACCAGATATTGACTATTCATGATATTAGTCAAGAAGCCTTCGATTCCACAATGAACTATCTGAAAGGATATCCAGTTGAGTTCAATGAGATATATGATGAAGTCGGTGTGATGATAAAAGAAATAAAGGATAAGGATAAGGTCAAAGACAAAGCAGCTGTGAAGGAAAAGAAAATAGATAAGAAATAATTAATATATAATTAATAAGCCTTGTGCGGCTTGCAATTAAGAATAAAATACTTTTAGGCAACAATAAGCCATATGTCTACAAAACCAAAAGTTTTATTGGTCGATGACGAGCCGGATATCTTAGAGATTCTTAGCTATAATTTAGGTTCTGAAGACTATATCGTTGAAACTGCTTCTAGTGGCCCTGAAGCTCTTGAAAAGCTGGTTTCGTTCAATCCCGATTTGATGATATTGGATGTTATGATGCCCGAAATGGATGGCATAGAAGTATGCACCAAAATAAGAGAATCTAAGTTGGGCAAGGATAATTTGATGATTGCCTTTTTAACTGCCCGAAACGAATCATTTGCTCAAATTTCTGCGCTGGATTCAGGTGGTGATGATTACATTACTAAGCCTATTAAACCGAATGTTCTTAAAAGTAGAATCCGTGCTTTATTTAGGCGACATCCTGACTTTACTCAGGCTACGGTGACAGAAAAACAAGAATTTGGTGACCTTATTATAGATCATTTAGAGTACAAAGTTATAAGTAATGGTGCTGAATATCCATTGGCTAAGAAAGAATTTGAACTGTTAGTTCTTTTAAGTTCAAAGCCAGGAAAAGTTTTTAAAAGGGCTGAAATTCTAAGTAAGGTTTGGGGAAACGAGGTCATAGTAGGAGACAGGACTATCGACGTTCATATTCGAAAGCTTAGAGAAAAGATTGGAAGTAAGTATATTCAAACTATGAAAGGTGTTGGATATAAATTTAAATTCTAAAGATTGTTTAAGCAATTCTCAATTCATTTTGTTGCCGTACTGATCGCGCTAGTTATTGGACTGGTCACTGTATTAACCATACATATCTTCGGTGCAGAAAAAGGATTTAACATACATGTTATTGGGTTCGTTGTTTTGAATGTGGCCATTTCCTATATCCTTTGTAGGTGGATTATTAAGTTATTCGTTCTTAGTAGAATAAGATCAGTTTATAAATTCATTAGTACCACAAAATCAGAAAAAGTTGGAGTAAAGGAATTAAAGGATAAATCCATTGAAGAGGTTAATGAAGAAGTGATGAAATGGGCCGAGGGTACAAAAGAAGAACTCTCCAATCTTAAATCCCTAGAGAAATATCGTAAAGATTTTGTAGGGAATGTATCACATGAATTGAAGACTCCTATTTTTTCTATCCAGGGCTATCTACATACCATTCTAGAAGGTGCGATGTACGATGAAAAGGTGTTGAAAAAATACCTTGAACGGGCATTAGCTAATGTGGATAGGCTAGAAAATATTGTGGAGGATTTGGAAGTCATTAATAAAGTTGAAGAAGAAAAGCTGACCTTACAATTGACGAAATTTAATATATATGCATTAATTGATGAGGTCATTGATGATCTGAACGTTCAGGTAGATGATGAGGACTCCATGGTGAAACTCGTCAACAAAACCAACCCCAATATTCTAGTAGAAGCAGATCAAGATGCCATCAGTCAGGTGTTGACTAATCTGATTGTAAATTCAATAAAGTATGGAAATCCAAATGGTGAAACAGTCATCAGTACGGATAACTTAATTAATAACAAAGTATTAATTGAAGTGTCTGATAATGGTATTGGGATTGCCCCAGAACATTTAAAGCACTTATTTGATCGTTTTTATCGAGCAGAACCGAGTAGAACTAGACAGTTAGGTGGTTCAGGGCTTGGACTTTCTATTGTGAAACATTTAATGGAACTACACGGGGAAACAGTAAACGTTAGAAGTACAGAGGGAGTAGGTTCAACTTTCGGTTTTACGCTCAAAACTGTTAAGTAGTTTCTAAGATTGAGCCTCGTCTTCGTTGAATACTAAGGGAATATTCGTGCTGTTTTTGAAAGGGATGGCGTCAAGCATGGCTTTCATCTCATCTCTCTTTTCAAAATAAGCAGGCTTTTCTGATTCTTTCATAGGTTTAGCAGGTGGGAAGTTTTCACGCAAGTGATCAACTTGTTTTCCATTTTTCCAGAATCTAAAACAAACATGAGGTCCTGTAGCCAAACCAGTACTTCCTACATAACCAATGACTTGTCCTTGTGAAACACGTACACCTTTTTTCATGCCCTTTGCAAACTTCTGCATATGGAGGTATTGTGTTTTGTAGGTCTTGTTATGTCTGATTTTTACATATTTTCCATTTCCTCGTCCATATCCTACGATCTCTACAACACCATTGGCAACAGCCTGAATAGGTGTCCCATAAGGAGCGGCATAGTCAGTACCTAAATGAGGAATTCTTCTTTTCTTAACAGGGTGTAATCTGTTTCTATTGAATCGCGATGATATCCGAGAAAATTTGACAGGTGCTCTCAAGAAAGCTCTTTTAGTTGCTTTTCCATCTAAGTCAAAATATCCCTCGTAATCTTCTGATTTATATCTTACCGAATAATGATCACCGTTGTCATTATTGTAATATGCACCTAATAATTTACCAACACCGATCGACTCACCATCGATGTAATTTCTTTCAAATACCAGTTTAAAACGATCACCTTTTTGAGCGTGGTAAAAATCAACAGTTGCTGAAAGGGCATCTTCCATCATATCGATAACCGCAGGTTCAAGGTCATTGTCAATCATGGCATTCCATAAAGAAGACTCTACTTCTCCTGAAGCGGTTTCTACGATAGACACCACATCTTTTTCTATGTACTTTACCTGAACAGAATCTTGAAAATCATACAACACATATCCATAAGCATCTGGTTGATAGATAAAACCACAAGGTGCGGCACATGAATCTGGTCGTACAAAAGTTAAGTTCTTGCCAGCCTTTAATTTCCTTACACTAAAAACGTCTTTAGACTTTTCTTCTAATTCAGAAATCGTTTCATAATTGATCCCTTCATAGTACAATATGTCTCCTAAAAACTGATTTGCTTTTAACTCATAATCATTAAAAAAATAGCCGCTAACGTCAAATCCAAATTTACATACGCTTTCTTGTGCTACTTCTTGCTGAGCAACGGTATTGGTGTTTCCTTTAATGTAACTAAGTAGGTTGAAGTGGTCAATGGCCATTATTGCACACAGAGAAAGCGTACAAGCAATTAACGAGTCGAGTAATATCGACTTTTTACCATTTACGGGTGGGTGCTCATTCTTCACAATCCTTGGTTAGTTTTCGGAAAATTCGTAATCTGTGATTTCGGCTCGCACAAAAATAACAGATAATATGAAGAAGACAAATATTGTGCCGTTGATATTCCTTTATTACGTATAATTATTTCTAATATGTGTACTAAGCTAAACATTTTTAATGCCCACGGAAATTTGGTTTCCCAAAGCCCTTTAATTATGGGTATTTTGAATGTCACTCCAGATTCATTTTACGATGGAGGAAAATTTTATGTATTAGAATCGGCCAAAAATAAAATTGACGAAATGGTTAAGGAGGGGGTCGATATCGTAGATGTTGGAGGAGTATCTACACGACCAAATGCGGCAGAAGTGAGCTTAAAGGAAGAATTGAATCGAGTCCTACCTGTTCTAGAATATATTAGAGAAAAGTACCCTGATCAATTAGTTTCTTTGGATACTTACAGATCTGAAGTTTTGGCGAAAGCCATGGAGTTTAAAGTGAACGTATTGAACGATGTATCTTTCGGAAAGTTTGATGATACTTTACTGCCCGCTGTTGCGGAATATAAAATCCCATATGTTTTGATGCATATGCAAGGGACTCCTCAAGACATGCAGAAAAATCCTAAGTACGATAATGTGAATTTAGAACTCATTAGTTTTTTCAAGAATGCGTTGTATACTTTAAAATCTCTAGGCATTAAAGATGTCTTATTGGATCCAGGTTTTGGTTTTGGTAAAACTGTGGAAAATAACTACGCAATACTCAGGCATCTGTCAAGTTTTGAAATCTTCGATTGTCCTATTTTAGTAGGCTTGTCGCGAAAAAGTATGATCTACAAGTTTTTGGAAATTGACAAAAACGATGCTTTATCAGCGACAACAGCGCTTCATTTATATGCGTTGAATAGAGGAGCAAATATTTTGCGAGTGCATGATACTACCAAGGCCAAAGAAGCAGTTCAATTGTTTAAGATGTTGAAAAAATAATGAGCAAGAAAAATAAAATTAGTCTTGCTCATTATTCTATCTTATAAAATATCTAGTTTACATTTCCATCTGAATCAGCTTTAACCACATAAATATCGCTTTCTGCTTGTCCGACTGCTATGAATCCCCCATCATCAGTTTCTAAGATTTCATAGCCAAGATCAAATCCTACGGTGCCGTAGTTTTTTTCCCAAATTAACTCACCATTATTGTTTAATTTAACAACTAAAATATCGCTTTCTGAAATTGGCGAACCTGAACCACCAGAGAGTATGCTTTTTGTTCCAATAATATAAAAACCATCATTTGATTTTGAAATTTCAAGGACGCTATATAATGCTTCTGTTTCTAAATTAATTTCAAATTCATTGATTATATCTCCTTGAGAGTCTATATTGATAATATAAATATTACTTGATGTAAAATTGTTGTTTAGGTATTTTACCGTACCAAGAGTAAAGCCACCAGTTGCATTTTCAGTCACTTTAGAATTGAAACCAACCAAGTCGTCATTATTTAAGTTTTTTGACCATAACTGATTTCCTTGGGCGTCCATTTTTAAAACAGCGGTATTTGCACTTGGAGAAAATCCAATAATTAAATAATTACCATCACTAGTTGCGATAAAATCTGATCCTGGAAAAAATCCATTTGTATCAAATTGGATATTAAAATCAATTCCACCACCATTCATTACTTTAGTAAATTCACTATTATGATAAACCATATAACCACCATCAGGCGCAATAACGACTTTTTCACCCTCACCACTATTTAAGATTTGCGACCAAAGCTCAGTACCTTCATTATCAATCTTAGTCAAGCTTGCTAGACCTCCATTATAGCTTCCAGTGACTAAATACCCTCCACTTGGATCAATGATAACATGTTCAGCCGAGGAGCTAGAATTTGGCGAGTTATATCTTTTCTCCCATTCTATATTTCCTTGTTCATTTAATAAAGTCACATACATATCTGTATAAAAAGCACCTTGCTCCCTCGTATCGGTAGATATAATATAGCCTCCATTGTGAGCTATATCTATTGAAACTTTTGAGCTGACACCCTCCTCACTAGGCCCACCTAAGGATTTTGAAAATGTGATGATGGATTCTTCATTGGAATTGCTATCATCTGAACACGAAACAATAAAAAAAAACAAGCGTTGCGAAAAGAATAATACTATAAATATGTTTAAAAGTCATTTTTTATCAATTTACGTCTCCATTTGAATTCGCCTTAATGACATAAATGTCACTTTCGGCATTTCCTACAGCAATGAATCCACCATCCGCAGTTTCCATAATTTCATCACCACCATCAGATCCTACAGTGCCATAAGTTTTCTCCCATACCTTTTGACCATTGTTGTTTAGTTTTAGTACCAATACGTTTCTATCCGTGATAGTACCTCCAGAAATAACACCTTTAGATCCAACAACATAAAATCCGTCAGTTGCTTGAGTGATTTCACCAACAGTATGTATTGCATTACTTCCAAGATTTAAAGCAAATTCATTGATGACATCACCTTGAGAATTCACATTAATGATATAAATATCACTTTCAAAAAAGTTGTCATCCAAGTACTTCCAAGTACATATCGTATATCCACCAGAGGCATTTTCAGAAATTGAACCATTAGAGGCGACCATATCATCGTTATTAATGTTTTTCGACCATAATTGATTTCCTTGAGCATCCATTTTCAAAATAGCGGTATGAGCACTAGTAGAATTGCCTAAGAGCATATAATTATCATCACTCGTAACTATGAAATCCGAACCTGCGAAAAAACCACTATTCGGATCAAATTGAACATTGAAATCAATTGCTCCAACAGATAAGATTTTAGTGAATTCAGGAAATTGGCCAGAGTGATATACCATATATCCACCATCAGGAGCTAAAACTACTTTGTCAGCTTCTCCACCACCTAATGTTTGAGACCATTGTTCAACTCCGTTTTCATCAATTTTCGTCAAACTTGCCATGCCACCGTTATATCCACCTGCAAGCAGATATCCACCATTAGGATCGGCTATCACTGATTCGGCAGATGAACTAAAATTAGGGGCATTATAGCTTTTTTCCCATTCCACGTTTCCTTCGCTATCAAGTAAAACCGCATACATGTCAGTATCGAATACACCCTGTTCTCTGGTGTCACTGGAGACAATGTATTTGCCGTCGTTCGATATATCTACTGAAACGTTCGAGCTAACGACTTCTTCGCTCGGACCACCAAGTGCCTTTGAAAAAGTAACGGTCGGATTGCCATTGGAATCTGAGTCATCCGAACACGAACAGGTAAATGCTAATGCAATCAAACCAATAGCATAAATAGTGATTTTTTTTGTTGTCATTTTAGATTGTTTTTTTTAAGAAATGGTTGTTTGGCTTAATGGTCGTTAAATGTAGTAACAAATAAAACCTTTATTGATAATATTTGATGAAATTGTATTTTGACAATGATTTAGTCTGCCTTATGTCTTTTTGATTTTCACGACTATCTTTTGATCGGTTTCTTCAAGAGTCAAATTTAATTATTAGTTAAAAACCCTATGTTTTTATAAGAATCAAGGAGTATCTTTGTTATAGTATAAATGGATTTGAAGGAAACACAAAACCTTGATGAAAACGCTAAAAAGAAAAAGCCCAAAAAGGGTTTTTGGCGCCGCCTATTTAGGGTTTTGTTGATCATTCTACTCATACCTATTTTATGTTCATTTTTACTTCAAATACCTGCTGTTCAAAATTGGACTGTAGATCGTCTCGCTAGTTATTTTGAAAAGAAGCTTGAAACTAAAGTAGAAATAGACCAAGTTCGTCTTAATATCTTTGACGGCCTGGACATACAAAAATTTTATGTTGAAGATCATTCAGGTGATACTTTAATATTTAGTGAGAACTTTAAAGTAGGGCTCACAAAGAATCTTTTTTCTGTTTTTAATAAGGAGCTGTCCATGAGTACCATTCTCATGGAAAATGCCGTCGTTAAAATTTCTAAAACAACAGAAGATGGTAAATCTAATCTGATAAGGATTGTCGATAAATTAAATGATCAAGAAGGCAAAAAAGAAAATAAAAAAGGATCATCGTGGAGCACCGGACTCCAAAGGCTTGAGTTCAAACAAATACGTTTTGTATTTGACGATCAAACTTCAGGTAATAATCATAGAGTATTTGCGGATGAAGGATTTATACAACTCGGGGACTCAGATGATTACCATACGATCATAGATGAATTGTATTTATTGAATCCTATTATTCGAATTACTAAAGACAATTCAACTATTGAAGTTGAAACTATGAATGTCAAAGAAGAAGACGTTGAGGTTCAAGAAGTAAGTTCAACGGAGGATTCAATTTCTAGCCTTTTGATTAAGAGTTTGAAAATAAAAGATGGCGTCTTTTCTTATAATGACTTGAAGGAAAAAGAAAGATATTTAAACGAATCCATATTGGATTACAATCATTTTGAAATTATTGATTTTCAATTTGATGCCAATGAGATTAATTATAGCTCTGACTTTAAATTGAAATTGGTCCTGGACAATATGTCTTTCAAGGACAATAAAGATTTTATAGTTGAAGCATTTAAAGCGGATACTTTTTCTCTGACGGATCGTGAGATTAGCCTGGAGGGGTTGAGGTTCAAAACTGATCAAAGTGATATCAGAGAATACCTTTCTTTCAAGTATCGGTCTTTCGGTGACTTTAAGAATTTTCAGAATAAAATTTACATGAAAGCGGATCTCAAAGGCACCGAATTGTCCTTCAATGATCTTCTTCATTTTGTGCCAGAGTTGAATGGTAATCCTTTTTTCGAAAAGAATAGAGCGAAACATGCTAAAATCGATGGTAGCTTTAGAGGTCGAGTGAGCAATTTGTCAGGACGAAATATGACGATTGGGATATCTAATGAAATTGCATTCAAAGGAAGTTTTAATACGAGAAACTTAAGTGGCCCTGAACAAGCATTGCTGAATTTAAAAGTAGATGCTTTGGAGACCAATATGGAAAAGCTAAGCCGTATCATTCCGAACTTTAATCCAACATCCAATTTTTATCGCCTTGGCAATATTAGCTTTAATGGAAGGTTTGATGGTTATTTTGATGATTTCGTAGCCTTTGGTACACTTCGATCGGATATTGGTTCTGCAGGAATGGATATGAGATTGGATTTAAAAAATGGTAAAGAATTCGCGAATTATTCTGGAGAAATCCGATTGGATGATTTTGATCTTCAAAAATGGACACTCGATGACAATCTTGGAAAAATCAGTGCGTTCGGTGAGATTAAAGAAGGTAGAGGATTAGATATTAAAACAGCATTTGCAGATTTAAATGCGGAAGTCAAGCACTTCGAATATAAGGGCTACCTCTACGAAAATTTCATTATGGATGGTCAGTTGGAAGAGAATAATTTTGCTGGTAACTTTTCGATTCAAGACGAAAATATTGATCTGGAATTTGATGGAAATATCATCCTAAATGATTCCATGCCAGTGGCTGATTTTAAATCAAAAATTAGAACTCTAGATTTACAGAAGTTAAATATAGTGAATAAAGCATTAACGATATCAGGTGACATTGATATTAATATTCAAGGAAAAAGTATCTCGGATTTTAGTGGAAATGGACTATTCAGAAATGTAGAAATCAATGCTCGGGATACCAGCTATATTTTCGATTCATTGTCATTGAGAAGTGAATTAACCATTGATAATAAAAGGAGGGTAGAAGTGGTCTCGGACATTGCGGATATGTGGCTCGTAGGAAACTTTAATTTGAAGGATGTTCCACAAGATATTAAACGAGTATTAAAAGAGAATTATCCATATCACACTAGAAATATTTCTCCTGCTTCCACTATAAATTCGAAGAACCAATTTGAGTATCAAATTGAATTGAAAGAGACAAAAAATTTATTAGACTTCGCCAAGTTGAATGGACTGAAGGTCACCGGCCTTAATTTAAAAGGTAGTTTTGATGGAACCAAGGATTTAATCACCACTAAAGGGTTTATTAAAAAAGCCGAGTATAATAACGATCGTTTTCACGAAACCTATATCTCCTTGAATTCGAATAAAAACAATGGGGAATTAAGCTTAGCACTGGACAGTCTTTTTGTGTCCGGGAAGAAATACAAACCAACTAGATTAGACCTTGTAGCCGAAGGTGATCGGTTGATTGTTGATTTTGCTACAACAGATATCATTGATTCTGTCCAGTCGATCAGTTTTAGGTCAGAGATTATTCCGCATGAAAAGGGTTATGAATTTCACTTCACGGATAAGGATATCAATATTTTAGGGAACAAATGGAAGTTTAGCCACTTCAATTCTTTAGTGCTCGGAAACCGTTATTTAAATCTTGAAGATTTTGAAATCTCAGATGGATCAAGTACCATTATCTTAAGAGATGTGAATGAAAAAGGTTTGGCCCTGAATATGACCAATTTTGATTTTCTGTTGGTCAATGGATTGATCGATTATGATAATATTGATTTTGGAGGGAGGGGAGAGCTAGGACTAGTGATATCAGATTTGTACGATAAAAGAGACATCAATCTAAGTCTCGATATGCCGATGTTATATCTCAATGAAGATCCATTCGGTCATTTGTTCGTTGATGTTGTTAAAAAAGAAGATGGGCCATACGATGCCGCTGTTTTTATCAAGGAAAAGGAAATTGATCTATGGTTGGAAGGTAAATATTTTGACAAGAAAGATTCATTAGACGCCAAGCTGATCGCAGAAAATACTCCATTCAATATCATGGAATACATCATATCTGAAGGGATTTCACAAACCCAAGGTTCTGCAGATGTTGAAGTCAAGATCAATGGAAGCATAAATGATTTAAATTTAGATGGTCAAGCCTTATTTAAAGACTGTGGCGTTCGAATAGATTATCTCGGAACGTATTATGCTTTTGACCAACAAGTCATGAGCATTTCTGAAGATTATCTCGGTTTTGAAAATCAAATCATGACGGATATTCTTGGGAATGAAGCAACGGTCAACGGAGGACTGAGGCATAAGTTATTGACCGACTTTCAAATGGAAGTGGATATGAGTTCCAATGACATCATTGCCTTAAATACGACTAAAGCAGATAATCCGCTGTACTACGGTTTTGGAAAAGGTCAAATGGATGTTCAATTTAGAGGGCCGTTTAACAAGGCGGATATTTTTGTAAATGCAACCACCGGTCCTGGAACTAAATTTAGTATTCCTGCTGAATATTCTTTCGTAGAAAATGAGGAGAGCTTTATTCAATTTACTGATTTTGACCAAATTGATCTTGAAAGTGAAAAAGATGACGAACACTATAAGATCGAAGGACTTAATGTAGAAATGGATCTTACCGTGACGGAAGATGCCACCATGGAGATTATATTCATTGAGAAGTTAGGAGACATTGTGAGAGGTCAAGGAAATGGAGACCTTCAAGTTAAAGTGAAACGGACTGGAGAGTTTTCTGTATACGGTGATTACGAAGTAGAAAGAGGAGAGTACTTGTTTACATCCTTAAATATTGTGGCAAAGCCATTTACGGTTCGAAAGGGTGGCTTAATTACTTGGACTGGAGATCCGATAAATGCACAATTGAATATCGAAGCGGAGTATCGAGATCTTAGAACTAACTTAAGTGTGTTCTTAGAGGAATACCTCCTTACTGCTACTGATCAGATTCAAGCGGAAGCCTCTAGACGAACGAATGTTGATCTGAGCTTGAATTTAACTGGGACGCTTTACGAACCTATTTTTGAATTTGATCTCGACTTTCCAGATTTGGAAACAGGAGAATTAAAGTCTTATGTAGACAGCAAGTTGAGGACATTACGTACAGATAAAAATGGATTGAATGCTCAGGTGGCAGGCTTAATTGTATGGAAGACTTTCCTTCCTTATAACAACCCTTTGGGTGGGGATATATTTAATGCGAACACTTTAGTCCAATCTAGTACATCTACCTTGAGTGAATTTGTATCCAACCAGTTCTCCATACTTCTTTCTGAATTAATTAACGAAGCATTAGCGGACAATAAATTTATATCCAGTATTGATTTTGAATTTGGATTGAATCAGAATGCCGACTTGTTTGCCCAAACCAATGACGTAAGCCTTTTGGATGTTTTTGATCCAGACGAAATACAATTGGCGATTAATCCAAGATTCAAATTCTTTGATGAAAAATTATCAGCTAGAGTTGGAGGGAACTATGTCAGGAATTCTATTTCTATCCCTGAAAATTCTATCATACCAGATTTTGCCATTGAGTATTATATCACAGATGATCGACGCTTGAAAGTCCGATTGTATGGTCGATATGATTTTGATCAAATCGCGATTAATCAAAGAAAACAGCGATACGGTCTCGGATTAAGTTGGCGGCACGAATTCGGAAATATAAACGAATTTAGAAAAGGTATCGAGGAAGCAGCAAGAAGGGAGCAAGAAGAAGAGGATGGTCCCTCGCAATAGTTAAACTTTTGTAGCTCTTTGCAGTAATAAATGATCTGCAATTACCAATGCCGCCATGGCCTCAACAATCGGCACCGCTCGAGGTACTACACAGGGGTCATGTCTTCCAGTGGCACTTAAATCAATCGCTTCTTTATTCTTATCTAAAGTTCTTTGCTTTTTGCTTATCGTCGAGGTGGGTTTAAACGCTACATTAAATACTATTGGCATACCATTAGAGATTCCACCTTGAACTCCTCCGCTATGATTGGTTTTCGTTCTTACCTTTCCGTCAATGGTTTTAAATTCGTCATTGTGTTCAGATCCCATCATCGTCGTGCCCTCAAATCCAGATCCAACCTCAAATCCTTTTGACGCATTGATGCTTAGCATGGCTTTCGCCAATTCAGCCTCGAGTCGATCAAATACAGGATTGCCTAAACCAGTAGGGCAATCGTTGATTTGACATTGGATAACACCGCCTAAACTATCACCTTCTTGCTTTGCATGTTCAATAGATTCGATCATCTTTTGAGCGGTTGACTCGTCAGGACATCGCACGATATTTTCGTCTTGATTCATATCATAGTTCGCATCTTTGGGTATAGTGATTGTTCCTATTTGCTGAACAAATGCTTTGATATCTATTCCTTGCGTTTGAAGAAATAGTTTGGCAATAGCACCTGCCGCCACTCTTGCGGCTGTCTCGCGCGCGCTCGATCGACCACCTCCACGGTGATCTCTAATGCCATACTTTTCCATGTATGTATAGTCTGCATGAGAAGGGCGTAAGACGTCTTTTAAATGATCGTAGTCCTTGGACCTTTGATCTTTGTTGGCGATAAAAATACAAATGGGGGCACCAGTGGATTGTCCTTCGTAGGTCCCCGAAAGAATGGAAAAATCTTCATCTTCTTTCCTTTCCGTTGATATTTTTGACTGTCCCGGCTTTCTTCGATCTAGATCCTTCTGAATCGCCTTGGTGTCGATATTTAAACCGGCAGGACAACCATCTATGACGACACCGATTCCTTTTCCATGGCTTTCGCCAAATGTGACAATTGAAAATATTTTACCAAATACGTTTCCCGACATAATTTATATTCTTCATGTAAAATTAATCTTTTAAGCTTTAAGCCGAATCCAATATCTAAGAATAAATGAAACAGTATCTTTGTAATATTGTTATAGAGCTATGAATTGTTATCCCAAGGACATATGGTCTCAAATAGAATTTGATAAGTTATTAGGCTTATTAGCAACTTATGCTTTAAGCGAAAAAGCCAAACAGCAAATTCTTGAACTTCAACCTATTTCAGATTTTAATACCATTGATCAAGATCTATCACAAGTTGAAGAGGTACGTTTAGCATCATTGAGATCTGAGCACATACCTTTTTCCGTTTACGAAAACATAGATGAGGATCTATACCTTCTTACAAAGGAAGGATATGTATTGACACAAGAAAGTCTCTTGCGAATTCATATGGTACTTCATTCGGCGAAAGCCATAATAGACTTCTTTAATGATAAGAGTTTTGAGAACTTTCCTCAGCTCAAAAAAATAATCAGTACTAATCCGAATGCTCAAGAGGCCCTCATACAGTTTGATAGAATATTCGATGCGGAAGGAGAAATTAAACCGAATGCTTCGCCCGAATTGGCATTGATTTATAAGAGCATTCGTTCAAAAGAAAACGA
This sequence comes from Saprospiraceae bacterium, assembly GCA_020630475.1. Lineage (GTDB taxonomy): Bacteria > Bacteroidota > Bacteroidia > Chitinophagales > Saprospiraceae > JAHDCZ01. The sequence goes on along the minus strand of JAHDBI010000009.1, from coordinate 11,159 downwards.
ACTCAATAAGACATTCAAGTCTTTAGTGACGAGATATAAGAAGTCAGGTTATTTAGCAGAATCTGTGGAAAGTATGCGGCATGGTAGGAGAGTGTTATCCGTACTCGTGGAAAATAAGCGTCGTATCAACGGTGTCATTCATGATGAATCCGCAACAGGTAAAACGGTATTTATAGAACCTAATGAAATATTAGCCATTAACAATGAACTCTTTAATCTCGAAGGAGAAAAGAAAAAGGAATACTATAAGATATTAAAAGGATTTTGTGATTTAATGCGCCCAATGGTGCCTGATATTCATGGTGATTATGAAATGATTCTTGCTTTGGATAAAGTATTGGCGAAAGCCAAATTTGCGAAATCTATGGGAGGTGTGAAGCCAATGATATTGAATAAGCCTCATCTTGAATTTTATAAGGCGTACCATCCTTTATTGTTGCTTAAGAACAATGATCTGAATGAAAAGACCATTCCTTTCAACCTTCATTTGCAAAGTAAAAATCGCATCCTGATTTTAAGTGGCCCGAATGCTGGAGGGAAATCCATTACCATGAAAGCAGTAGGTTTATTGCAAATAATGACTCAATGTGGATTACTTATCCCAGCTTCTTCTGAGAGTAGAGTGGGTATATTTAAACAGTTTTTTACAGACATTGGTGATCAACAGTCCATTGAAGATGATTTAAGTACCTATAGTTCTAGGCTTGTGAATATGCGAGAGGTATTGGCTCAAACCAACGAACAATCTATGGTTTTGATTGATGAATTTGGAAGTGGTACGGATCCCAAAATTGGAGGTGCCATTGCTGAGTCGATTTTAAAAGAGGTCAATCATAAAAAGACCTGGGGTGTAGTCACAACGCATTATAGCAACATCAAGTTTTTTGCGTACCAGACAAGAGGTATCTTAAACGGAAGTATGAATTTTGATACGGATTCTTTGGTGCCAACTTATGAATTAAAAGTAGGGAAGCCCGGAAGTTCATTTGCTTTTGAGATTGCGCAAAAAAGTGGTATTCCTAACGGGATTTTGAAATATGCCAAATACAAAACGGGTAAGAATCAAAAGTCTGTTGAGCAACTCTTGGTCGATTTGCAATCTCAACAACAAAAGTTGGTGGAGCAAAGTGAGACGCTTAAGCAAAAGGAAAAGCAGCTTCAAAGGCTGATGGATCAATACGATGCGATGTATAAAGATGTAGAGTTTAAGCGTCGAAAAATCAAAATGGAAAACAAGCAAAGGAAATTGACCAAGGTCCATGATGAACAAAAAGCGATTGAGAAATTAGTCAAAGAAATGAGGCTTAAGGAATCGAGTGAAACTTTGCAGTCGGAAGTAAAGCAGAGGGCCCAAGAGCAAAAAGCACTGGTTGAAGAGATCAACGAAATCAAGGAAGAAATTTACTACAATGATAAGGTGGACCCGGCGGATCTTGTTGTCGGTGGATATGCAAAGTTGCGAGAAGGTGGGTCTATTGGAAAAATCTTGAGGATAGAAAAAAATAAAATCGATCTTGCTGTTGGCGCATTTACAATGACCTTAAAGGTGCGAGACGTTGTTCCTTGTGCTGAGCCTATAGAGCAAAATTCTAAGAAAGCTATTAATACATCACTCAATAAAGAGAAAGGTAATTTTGAGACAAAAATTGATGTTAGAGGATATCAAATTTCTGATGCTGTCGCAACGGTTCAAGTATTCATGGATGAAGCCTTGATAAATAATGCCATAGATTTAAAGATCATTCATGGAAAAGGCACGGGTAAGTTAAGACAAGCCGTGCATCGAAAATTGAAAGAATATAATGCCATTAAATCGGTCGGACATCCTGAAGATGCATACGGTGGTGAAGGGGTGACTTTAATTAAGTTGGCTTAATTATCGAATTTTATTCTTTCGTAAATACGCCCAGTAGTTCTTTGCATTTCGGTTGTGTTCTCTCAATGTTTTTGCAAAGGCGTGTTGGCCTGAGTTATCTGTTTTTGCACAGAAGTATAAGTATTTATGAGTTTCATAATTCAATACAGCGTCAATGGAAGCTAGACCTGGCATATAGATGGGGCCTGGTGGAAGACCTTCGTATTTATAAGTATTATATGGTGAGTCAATCTCCAAATGTTTATTTAAGACTCGTCGAAGATCAAATTTCTTATTGGCAAATACGACAGTCGGGTCAGCTTGGAGCTTCATTCCTCGTTGAAGACGATTCATATATACACCTGCAATTCTTGGCTTCTCGACGTTGGCTTGTGTTTCTTTTTCTACAATGGAGGCAAGGGTATAGACCTCGTTTTTAGTGAGCCCAATTTTTTCTAGCTTGGATGTTCTATCCTTGGCCTGCCAGAATTTTTCATTTTCTTTTTTTAGTCTTTCGACGAATTTTTCAGGACTTGTATTCCACCAAAGTTCGTAGGTATTTGGGATGAATAAACCTAGTATGGTTTGTTCGTCGTATCCCATTTCTTCCAAGGTTTTTGGATTTAAAAGATAATTAACAAGTTCAATGGAGTCAGGTTCAATAATTTTCGCGACACCCCCAAGCATGTCATTAATTTGCCGATAGTTGTTCAGTGTTAATCGGATTGGTTCTTGATCTCCAGATCTCAGTTTAGAAATCAAGGTTTTATTATTCCATCCATTTTTGAGATGATAATTTCCGGCGGGCACCTCCGCTTTGTCATATTTCATCCATCCAGAAACTCTTTCAAAGCTTGACGTTTCTTTTAGAATATTTTTCTCTTTTAAGAGTTTGACCACATCATCAAAGGAACTGCTTGTAGGTATTTGAATGAGCGCATTGCTTTCATTCACAGTAACGTTCTCAGAGAAGATATTTTGATAAGTCCAATAGCCAGCTATTGCTGCTAAGATGACTAAAATGATGAACAAGCGAAGAAACCATTTCATCTAGTACTGCTCTTTTTCATTGGGGAAATCACCACTTTTAACATCGTCAATATATTGTCCGACGGCTCCTTTAATCGTGTCAAATAATTCAAGATATCGTCTTAGGAATCGTGGGTGAAAATCTTTGGTAAGTCCCATCAGATCGTGACTCACTAAAACCTGACCATCTACGCCACCACCTGCACCAATGCCAATGATTGGAACAGTAACAGTTTCCGAAACCTTTCGAGCAAGCTCAGCTGGGATTTTTTCTAAAACGATACCAAAGCAACCTAATTTTTCGAGGAAGCTTGCATCTTCTTGAAGTTTTTTTGCTTCCATTTCTTCTTTCGCACGAACGGTATAGGTGCCAAATTTATAAATAGATTGAGGTGTTAAACCTAAGTGCCCCATAACAGGTACACCCGCAGAAAGTATTCTTTTAATCGCATCTTTGATCTCTGTTCCACCTTCCAGTTTTACGGCATGAGCTCCAGATTCTTTCATGATTCTAATCGCCGACTTTAGGGCCATTTTAGAATCTCCTTGATAGGTTCCAAAAGGTAAATCTACGACGACCAAGGACCTTTTAACGGCTCTTACTACACTTTGAGCATGATAAATCATTTGATCCAGTGTAATCGGTAATGTTGTCTCGTGGCCCGCCATCACATTAGAGGCTGAATCTCCAACTAAAATGACATCAATACCTGCTTCATCAATGATACGGGCCATACTATAATCATATGCCGTAAGCATAGAAATTTTTTCCCCATTATGCTTCATTGCTTGGAGTACGTGTGTAGTTACCCTTTTAACCTCTTTTTTATGGACGGACATAGTCTTAAGTTTTGAATGTGCAAGATAAAAATTGTTTCGTCCTGATGGCGATATGGAAATGTTTTTTCCTACAATATAACGGCAAGAAATGTGTAGTTTTGTGCCCATGAAAAGAATCGCTGCAGTCCTTTTTGTCTTATTCGTTTTAGTATCATGTTCTAACGAATTTCAACTAACAGAAGATTGGAAGGATATTCCTATAGTTTATGGCTTGTTGAATACAGCTGATACTGCTCAGTACATTAGAGTGGAAAAAGCTTTTATAGATGAAAATTCATCCGCGTTAGACCTAGCCCAAATTCCTGATTCTTTGTATTACGAAAACGCAGAAGTAAGTATAGTGAGAACTTCAACAGGGGAAGTGTTTAATTTGACACGTGTTGATGGAAACGATGAAGGTTATGTACGAGAAACAGGGGTTTTTGCCATTGCTCCTAATTATTTATACAAGATTAGATCCGAAGAAATCTTTCCAGGAAATCCTGATTTATATACTGGTGAAGAGTATACGATTCAAATCAAAAGAAACGAGGATTCTCCATTGGTCACTGCTACAACGAATCTTATCGGTAAACCTGAAATGGCATCACCGGCCGAAAGCTCGTCAGCCATTACTTTTCGTCCAAATGCTACGACTGTAGTCAGTTGGAGATCATTTAGTGGAGCGACCATTTTTGATCTTACTTTTAGCTTGAATTATGTGGAAAGTATCAATGGATCGATGTTTGAGCAAAAGAATCTAATCTGGAAATATGCTAGAAATATACGCGAGTCGGAATTAGTATCTGTGCCTATACAAGGAGAGGAGTTCTTTAACCACTTAGCGGAAAACATCGAAGAGGATGAAAATGCGATTCGAGTGTTTCAAAATGTGGATATCATTGTAGATTCGGGAAGTGATGATATCTCTGAATATTTAAGTATTGGACAAGCCAATTTAGGAATTACTTCTTCTCAAGATATTCCGATCTACACAAATATGTCTGAAGGACGAGGTTTATTCTCTTCTCGACATAGATTTATACGAAATCCCGCATTGCCATTATCAGGTATCACCAAGGATTCGCTTTTAGACGGAAGCGTAACAGGCCATTTGAATTTTCAATAGTCACTGACTTTTTGTCATTATCTAGCTTGTATGAATGAATAATGTCATACGAATAGTGACATTTTGAACCAATTTCATCTATTTTTTGGCTTGGCACATCTATTGAACATACATCTCTGTTCTAAATAAACAAACTCAAAAAAAAGTTAAATGGGAAAAATTATTGGTATAGATTTAGGAACTACAAATTCATGTGTAGCAGTAATGGAAGGTAACGAACCTGTCGTTATTCCAAATGACGAAGGAAGAAGAACTACTCCTTCTGTAGTAGCCTTTATGGACAATGGTGAACGTAAAATTGGTGATCCTGCAAAGAGACAGGCCATTACGAATCCAACCCGTACCATTTCTTCGATCAAAAGATATATGGGGCTTCGATATAGTGAAGCAAAAAAGGAAATTGATAGATCTCCTTATAAGGTAGTCAAAGGGGATAATGACACGGTACGAGTAGACATAGATGGTAGAATGTACACCGCTCAAGAATTATCTGCTATGGTACTTCAAAAAATGAAGAAGACAGCAGAAGATTTTCTTGGTCAAGAAGTGACAGAGGCAGTAGTCACTGTACCTGCTTACTTTAATGATTCTCAAAGACAAGCGACTAAAGAAGCTGGTGAGATTGCCGGGCTTTCTGTAAAAAGAATCATCAATGAGCCTACGGCAGCAGCTTTGGCCTACGGAATGGATAAGAAAAATAAAGATGTTACCATAGCAGTCTATGATTTAGGTGGTGGAACATTTGATGTTTCTATCCTTGAATTAGGAGATGGAGTCTTTGAAGTTAAGTCTACAAATGGTGATACACACCTTGGTGGAGACGATTTTGATCAAGTAATTATTGACTGGTTAGCCGATAGCTTTAAAGACCAAGAGAATATCGATCTTCGAAAAGATCCAATGGCATTGCAGAGATTAAAGGATGCTGCGGAAAAGGCAAAAATTGAATTATCTGCTTCTGCAGAAACAGAAATCAATCTGCCATATGTAACTGCTGTGGATGGAGTTCCAAAACACTTAGTATTGAAATTGACGAGAGCTAATTTTGAGCAATTAGCAGATGAATTGGTAGCGCGAACTTTAAAGCCATGCCAAGAAGCTCTTAATGATGCAGGTTTATCTAAGAATGAAATAGACGAAGTGATTTTAGTAGGTGGTTCAACAAGAATTCCTAAAATTCAAGAAGCAGTAGAAGAATTCTTTGGCAAAAAGCCAAGTAAAGGAGTAAATCCTGATGAGGTAGTTGCGGTAGGTGCATCTATTCAAGGTGGAGTATTAAGCGGTGATGTTCAAGATGTATTGTTATTGGATGTAACGCCATTGTCTTTAGGTATCGAAGTCATGGGTGGTGTATATGATGTGGTGATTGAAGCGAATTCAACAATTCCTACGAAAAAGTCAAAGGTGTATTCAACTGCCGCAGATAATCAACCAAGTGTAGAAATCCACATCTTGCAAGGGGAGAGACCTATGGCTAAGGATAATAGACCAGTAGGAAGATTCATATTAGATGGTATTCCACCTGCGCCAAGGGGTGTACCTCAAGTAGAAGTGAGTTTTGACTTGGATGCGAATGGCATATTAAATGTATCTGCAAAAGATAAGGGTACAGGTAAAGAACAGAATATTAGAATCGAGGCATCTACGGGATTATCTAAAGATGAAATTGCTAAAATGAAAGCAGAGGCTGAGGCCAATGCGGATGCGGATAAAGCGGCTAGAGAAAAGGCTGATAAATTAAATCAAGCAGATTCTCTAGTGTTCCAAACAGAGAAGCAATTGAAAGAATTTGGTGATAAGGTACCTGATGATAAAAAGGCGCCTATTGAAGATGCATTAGCTAAGTTGAAAGAAGCGCAAAAAACTCAGGATATCGCACAGATTGATCCTGCAGTAGAAGAGCTGAATACGGCATGGCAAGCGGCTAGTCAAGAGATTTATCAAGCAACTCAAGAAGCGCAAGCGAATGCGGGTGGAGGAGAAGCTGGAGGATCTGATACTGCTCAAAATGATGGTGCTGAGGATACTGCAGAAGATGTGGAATTTGAAGAAGTAGATGACAAAGCTTAGGCTTTGTAAGGTTAATAAATTGATGAAGCGCCTGTCTTACTGGACAGGTGCTTTTTTATTTTAAAATTTCTTATTTGGATTTTGTCTAAATAAAAACAGGCGATTATATTTGTGTTGTATTCAATCGAAACAGCCACAAACATAATAATGAACCATAAACGATTATTCCTTTCTCTCGCTCTGTTTTTAGGTGCAATAGGAACGCTTTCTTCTCAAAATATTGATTTTAATAAAAAGAGCACTTTAGGAAATCTGTACATTAGAATGTATGGAGAAGTACATTATTATCAGCCTTTTAATTCAGAAACTTACCAGAACGGTTCATTTGATGCAAAGCGAATTGTAGCCCTATTTGGTTATCAATTCAATCGAAATACTCAGTTTGTGACAGAATGGGAGTTAGAACACGCAGATGAAATTTTCCTTGAGCAGGCTTTTATCAAACACAAGTTGACCAGCAATAATGCTTTGAAGGCTGGAATGATTTTAATTCCAATGGGAATTATCAATGAAAATCATGAGCCAAACAATTTTTTCAGTGTTGATCGACCAATCATCGACAAGAACTTAGTTCCTACCACTTGGAGGGATATCGGCATTGGTATTACTGGATTGTTTCCCGACTATGATTTAAGGTATCAAGCATTTTTAGTGAATGGACTGCTGAGTTATAAAGATGGCAAAGGAATATATAATGGTATCAATAATTATCGATCTGGTCGACAAAAAGGTTCTAAAACCATTATGTCAGGATTACCTGCGTTTTCTGGTCAAATAGAATATTTTGGATTCCCGTCGGGTAAATTGGGATTGTCTGTTTATTCTGGTGCGTCAAATTCAGATGCATACGACGGTGCGCAACGGGGCAGCGAAGTTGCCGATTTTGCGGATAGTACCTCCGTTTACACGAATATGTTGGGTCTTCATTTTAAGTACGATTTCGATCGCAGTGCTGTGAAAGCACAAGTCATTTATGCTCATAACAGTGGGGTAGATGAGTACAACGAAAGTGTCAGCACGGATTTAGGTTCTTCGGCACTAGGAATGTACGTAGAAGCGGGTTATTTTTTAAACACCAGAAAGTCATGGTTGGCTTTTGGTCGTTTTAGTTTGTTAGATAATGACTTTTCTGAGGATTCCAATCTAGTCAGGGTTTACACAGGTGGCTTCAATTACTTCCCAACGAATGGAGCAGTATTCAAGATGGAAGGTCAATGGAATACTCAAAGTTTATCGGATAATATATTTCAAATAAATACTGGTATAGGCGTATGGTTTTAAGAAACGTAATTTTCATCATTGGATTGTTTTTTTGTTTAGCCTTTGGTGATGCTCAAAGAGCCATCTTTAAACAGTATCAAAAGAAGATTCATAAACTCGTCAACAAGTCATTAGACCTAGATAAAAAGGCGGTTTTAAATTTTGATATGATTTCCTCTAATGGTAAAAGCACTGAGGGCTACCAAATCATTCTTGACAATCAAGCTTTAGGTTATTTGTTTTTAAAACAAGTAAAATCTTGTACCCTTAACGGTTGTTTGGGGAATGAGAAACTTACGGACAACATTCAGTCTGAATATTTTGATATAGCTGTTACTCTCGATCAGGATAAAAATATCTTATCCATAAAAGTGCTCGATTATTTTTCAGATTATGGATATGAAATAAGTTCGAAAAGGTATTTGAAGAAATATCAAGGGTATTCCATATGCGATTTTTCTACCGCTAATTCTGCAGTGGATGGTGTTTCCGGAGCGACCGTTTCTTATAATGCATTGATTGGAAGTTTGGGTGAGTTTTGTGTCCTACTCCAGTAGTAGTATATTTTAGTTATTAGGGCTATGAAATACGAAAATGACCTTTAAAATAGAATAAGATTGTTTTCAAGATCGATCAGTATTTGGCTTTCGCCCAATGCGCTTAGACTGATGATGCCCACGATATCCTTTTTGAGTTCCTTGTTGAGTACCCCTAAATCTTGACTGATAAAATTAACCTGAGCATAGGTTTTAGAACCAAAGTTGAGTTCATCTAAAATGAATCTTTGACTTTCTGTAGCGTCGTTACCCGCATTTAAAACTTGAACAGTCTGATTAGATTTGATTAAGGAATTTCCTAATACATTTATGAACGCTTTGTCTATAAAGTGACTTGTGCTTCCTGAATCCAGAGCGACCCAATAATCTTTACCATGCTTATTGATCTTTACGCAAGGGACATCTCTCTGAATAATGAAAGGTAATTGATGATCGAAGGATTGTTCAATAGATTCAATGCCGTCTGAGGATATGACTATATTCTTAGTGTTGTAATTGATATGGATGGTATTAGGAACGAAGAATTTACCACCAATGATTCCTTTTAGCTTGGTGCTAGTAAATGACTCTAATGAGCTTAAATTACTCAAAAATGCCTTGACGTTGTTATGACGTATACTTCCTATTTCTAAACTGGATACTTCTATCTCTCCCACATTTACCTCGCCATGAACAGTACTCAATGCAATATTGCTTTCACTCGAACTAGATCCATTAATGACAAGTGCATCCGAACCGGTGTCTAAAATAAAAGAACCTTTTTCTTCATTAATAGAGGCCTCTATAATGATTAAACCGTTTTCTAAATCAAATGGAATAGTGATAGAATGCGAAATCGCTTCGCCATTCGCCGAAAGGCAAGAAAAGAGCACATAAATACTTAGTGCTAATCGTTTTATGATATTTGTTTGAACAAAGTATAACATGACTTTCCACATCATTACTCCTCTAAAATAACTATCTGGTCACATTTAAGCAACAATTAGTTAACATTGGGTTAACATTGGTAGTCTTTTTAACTGTTTTTCAATAAAATTGCTTGGCAGAATTGCTTTTGAAAATATCGACAATATAAAAAAGCCCTAAGCTCTTGGGAAGCTTAGGGCATAAATGAAAACTTTTTGACGAAGTACTTTTTATAATGACCAGGATAACGATATAGAATAAGATCGACCTGGGTTTAATACTTGGAAACTTTGATTTTCCTCTCCAGCGTTTTTATATTCTAGTCTGTTGGTTTGACCTAGTATATTAGCTGCGGCTAAGCTTAATCCATATTTTCTATCTTCTCCAAATTTCTTAGAAACTTTGAAGTTTAGAGCATTAAATGGTTGCTCATAGACACTTGGAACTCCTCCAATGCCGACTATAGATAAACGCTCTCCTTGAACATTGTAGCTTAAATTGGCATCTAATCCCATATCACTATCTGTGTATCCGAGGATAGTGTTTATAATGAATGGAGACTGTCCAACCAATGATCTGGATTCTTGACCATCTACTGCAATTTCGGATTTCACCAAAGTAGCATTAAATCCGATGTTCATTTTATTTAATGCTTCACTCATAAATCCGAGTTTCTTTCTTACTTCTAATTCAACACCGTATAAGTCCGTATCATTTCCATTTTTAGGTTGGAAGTTGTTTGGTGCTACTGCATCAAATGCTACCAACTCAATAGGATTTACAAAGTGCTTATAGAAACTACTCACAGAAATCATTTCTCCAGGGCTAAAGAAGTATTCCCATCTTAGATCAAGATTCGTGATATTGGTTTGTTCCAAGTCAATATTACCTAAGAAGGTTCTACCAGAAATTCTATCTTGAATTTGTGCTAAAGATTTTTCTTTAAACGTAGGACGAGCCACAGTTTGAGAGCCCGAAACTCTTACGTTCATATTCTCAACTAAATTGTAAATGATATTAACACTAGGTAATAGATTTAATTCATCCAGTACTTTGGTGTTATTGTATATCGTCTGACCATCGTTTGATTGACCAGTATAGAAGTTAGTTGATTGTTCCAACCTAACTCCGTAAATAGCTTTAAGTTTAGCGGTAATCGGCATTTCGTTCATGACGTAACCAGAGAACAATTCTTGACGAGCATTAAAAGTGTTTGCTGGTTCAAAATTACCTCTGATATAGGTACCAGAATTACTTTCTGGTGTCCACAAGTTTGCACCTTCGAATAAACCGTTGGCATCACCATTATTATTAAAGTCGTATTGAGATTGTTGTCTTACTCTAAATAGATAGTTCAATACTTCAAAATCTCTTTCCTTAAAGTTCGCTAAGGCACCAAATTTTAATTTTGAATCCCTTTCTCCTACATTAAACTTATAAGTAAAATCGACTTTGCTATTGATGTTATTTTCTATAAGATTTCTCCATGCTCGATTGACTTCTGCACCTACTGATGGTCGTACATCATAAGTGA
>JAHDBI010000100.1 GCA_020630475.1 Saprospiraceae bacterium | reverse complement strand
ACTTGAGCCGTACCTAAAGGGTATACGTTTTTCATCATCAAATCCCAAGTCGGTAAAGAAACTCTTTGATTTGAACTCTTCAACATCTTCGTATAAACGACATTTTCTGGCTGTACGGAATCTTGGGCTGTCGTATTGCTATAATTGGCATCTTCAGTTAATTCACCCACCTTATAGACATCATCACCTCTGTAGGTGTAATTATATTCATATGCTACGGCTAAAACTTGATTCGGTCTAAGTCTAACGTTCAATGAAAGAAAACCTAATTGAGGATGGTATGTATATTCGTTTTCACTTAACAACCGACCTCTAAAAATTTCAAAATCAGTAGTTTGTTCCATTTGATATGGAAATGACTTTAAGTTAGATGATGCGTTGATTTGACTTCTTGTATCAACGTCATTGACCAAAGCGTCATAAAGACCATTGACTTCATTTTGTGGAAGTGTTTGATCGTTAACATCAAGCCACTTAACGCTATTCACCGTCGAAGGAGGAAAATTCGCAGGATCACTGGTATATTTCGCAGGATTTGATTCGGCAATATCTGTAATCGCACAAATCATTTTACTTTGAAGGTTATTGTCGTCTCTATCATTCGTAACCCAAACCTGGATCCTATTAATCCTAAATTGGCTATTCAAGTATGGAAGGGAATCCATCGCCTGTTCAAAATTCTCTCTATGATAATGTGAAAGGAAAAAGTGACGATTTTCATCATACTCATCTGGTCTAACTTCAAATTCCTGTATTCTCGCTCCACCTTCTATCACCAAATCTTCTTGCTGAGATCTTTGCTGAGAAACCAAACCCGTTAATCTTAAATGACCAAACTGCAATTCTGTTTTGATACCAAATAAAGATTGACTACCCTGAATTAATTGGCTTCTTAAAGGCAGATTTACATTACCTGCTTCTATCTTCTTGATGATGTCATCTTCTGAAAAAGCCTCTGTATCATAACCAATCTTAATTTTCCTATCAAAATCAAAGGTAGCTTGGGTATCATAGTTAAAACCAAGTTTCAGCTTTTCACCTATCTGACCGTCTACATTCATCTGAATGCCCATGTCAAAATCAAATCCACCAGTTCTTCTTTGCCTAACTGGTATTGCACGGTTATTTATGTACTGATAATCACCACCGAAGGTCAAATCAATATTTCCTTGTGGTTGAATATCGACTTCTGTACCTCCAAATAATCTATCTACTAAATTCTTCTTAACATCTATCTTGGCCATGGGGTCTACTTTTCCAGACCCACTTTTTATACCGGTATTAATTCCTGCAAGTTTTGAAAAGTAATTTCGTTCTTGCTCCTTTGATCGGTACTCCATGTACTCTTCAAAGGTCATATAACTAGGAGTACGATAATATTCATCTCCGATTTTCTCGAAAATGAGATAATTACCTGATTCTGGATCGTATTCTACCTTCTGTTCAACGGTATTAGGTGTTATATCGAATGGATTATAATAATCGTCCGTTATAAAATCTGATGTCCTGTCTTTGAGAGGAATAGTGTCCAGTACAGACATATGTACTTGCTCTTGATGTGGGTCTGGCAACAAATTTCCACCATTGAAAGCCAATGAATCAATGGAAAAAACCAAACACCCAACAAACAAGAACACATTCAAATACTTCATAATTCTACTGCTAGCAATTCTTCTTAATCTCGTAAATGGTTGGCTATGATTTTCTAAATACCTGTTAATAACGAAAAATCAGGTCGTAGATTATGTTTATAGCCATTCCAAATGTTAAAATCTAAGACAATTTCTTAAGTATATATTTTATCAAATCTTCCGCCTGACAATCTGTACCTAGTTCGGATATAGCCAAAGGAAGATTTTTTTCAATCAACTGTTTTTGAAAACCTAAGGCTGTCAAAGCAGCTAAAGCTTCATCTTTAGACGAATTTATCGGTGAATCCACTTCAATTTCAACCCCTTTCATCGTCTTCAATACCTTATCTTTTAAGTCCAAAATGATCCTTTTTGCTGTTTTTGGACCTATTCCTTTTACACTATTAAATCGCGATACGTCATCTTTCAGAATCGCATTTTTAACTTCTGATGCACTCATATAGCTTAAAACCACTCTCGCCGTATTAGGACCTATTCCAGAAACAGAAATTAACAGGGTAAATACTGCTTTTTCATCTTCATCAAAAAAACCATAAAGCGTATGCGAATCCTCTTTCACATGCAAATGAGTATACAAAAAAGCCTCTTCCAATGATTCTATCTTGGAATATGTGTTTAGACTAATATTCACATGATAACCCACTCCATTGGTTTCGATATAGACGAAAGCCGGATTTTTATAACGTATAGAACCTCTTAAAAATGCAATCAAAACCTGCTATTTCTTTGTTAAAAAACAAGCGAAGTTAACAAAAAAAAGTAGTATTATATTACAATTATCTATAATATGTTTGTGGTTGATTATTAGCTTGTTCAAATCTTTGTTTTCTTTGGAATAGAATTGAAGTCAAAATTGTACTATTATGCGGAAAAATTGCCAAAAGCTATGAACATTCTAATCCTTGGAAGCGGTGGTCGTGAACATGCATTTGCATGGAAAATAAAGCAATCTACGCAGTGCAATCAGCTGTTTATTGCCCCAGGAAATGGTGGAACACAATCATGTGGAACGAATGTAGATTTATCTGTAACAGATTTTGCTTCTATTCGAGAGTTTTCGATAAATGAAAACGTTGAAATGATCATCGTTGGACCTGAATTACCATTGGTGGAAGGCATTGTAGATTTTTTCGAAAATGATGAGCAAACCAAAGGAATAAAAATTGTAGGTCCGGATAAAAATGGTGCGCAGTTAGAGGGGAGTAAGGCTTTCGCCAAAGAATTTATGGCTGAATTCAGCATACCTACGGCGTCTTATAAAGAATTCACTCTCCAAAATATTGATGACGGCAGAAAATACATTGAAACACATGAAGGCCCTTATGTTTTAAAAGCTGACGGACTTGCTGCGGGAAAAGGGGTATTGATCATAGAAGAAAAGGAAGAAGCTATAGAATCTTTAGAAAAAATGCTCCATGGGCAATTTGGTGAAGCATCTTCTACCGTAGTCATAGAAGAATTTTTGAAGGGTATTGAATTTTCAGTATTTGTTTTAACAGATGGAGAAGGTTACAAAATATTGCCCGTAGCCAAAGATTACAAGCGTATTGGTGAGGGAGATACTGGTTTAAACACTGGTGGTATGGGAGCCATTTCACCAGTTCCTTTTGTGGATAAAACGATGATGAACAAAGTGGAAGAAAGAATTGTCAAACCTACAATCGAAGGAATTAAAAAAAGAGGGATGAATTATAAAGGATTCGTCTTTATAGGTTTAATTAATGTTCATAATGAACCCTATGTGATAGAATATAACTGTAGAATGGGTGACCCTGAAACAGAAGTTGTCATACCACGCGTTAAAAATGATCTCATCTCTTTATTCGATTCTCTTTTTAATGGAACTATAGACGAGACAAAAATTGATTTTAAGCAAGAGACAGCGAGTACGATTATGTTAGTTTCAGGTGGTTATCCTGAGTCCTATGAAAAATTAAAAACGATAACAGGAATAGATGAACTAAAAGACGTTATTGTTTTTCATGCCGGTACTAAAATCGAAAACGAACAGTTATTAACCAATGGTGGAAGGGTAATTGCCTTAACAGCTTTTGGTGAAAACCACCAAGAAGCAGTCAATTTATCTCGATCGGCTGCGGAGAAAATTCAATTCGAAAGAAAATATTATAGAACAGATATAGGATTTGATTTATAGTGCAATACAGCATTCAAAAAATATTAGAAATCTGCAATGGAGTTTGGGCGCAAAAGCATGAGCCTGATGTTCAAGTAAATCATGTCATATTTGATACAAGAAAAGTCGTCAAAGCATCTTCAGGAATATTTTTTGCCCTAGCTGGACAAAATAATGATGGTCATCAATATATTCAAGATGCCTATAATAAAGGTGTCAGAAACTTTTGCGTATCTAAAACTCCCCCGAATTACCTGCAAAATGCCAATTATATAAAAGTCGATAATGTCCTAAAGGCACTTCAACAATTCGCTGGTTTTCATAGGGCACGTTTTAAATACCCAGTCATAGCCATTACAGGGAGTAATGGAAAAACAATCATTAAAGAATGGTTGGCTCAAATGCTTTCTTTGGATTTCAACATCGTAAAAAGTCCTAAAAGTTATAATTCCCAGCTGGGGGTGGCCTTTTCTTTATTAAGGATGACCGATAAAAATGATCTAGCCATTATTGAAGCTGGCATTTCCAGAAAAGGAGAAATGGAGGCCTTAGAGCAAATGATCCAACCGGATATTGTGATAGTCTCACACATTGGCAGTGCACACGATGAAGGATTTAATCATAGAAATGAAAAAATCCAAGAAAAACTAAAATTGGGGAAAAACGCAGAAAAAATTGTTTTTCATCATAGTGATCAGAACTTAAAAAAACAACTTGAACAAGAATTTGATGAATCTAAATTGTCCGCTTGTCCAGTGAACATATTAGACGGCTTTCAAATAAAATCTCAGAATAAAATCTTTGTGGATAATCTTAAGTTATGTGTTCATATTGCACAAACATTAGGCTTTGAAAGGAAAGACATTCAATCTAAAATAAATCGCATCGAACCCTTGAAAATGCGATTAGAATTAGAAAAAGGAAACCATAACTGCATCCTAGTTAATGATGCTTATTCTGCAGATTTAGATGCTTTAGAAATTGGCCTATCCTTCTTAAATGAGCACAGAGCAAATCGGGAAAGTGTTGTCATTTTATCTTCATTCGAACAAACGGGTATGGAGAAAAATGAACTCATCAAGGAAATATATATTAGACTTGAAGACTTTGGAATTCATCATTTATATTGGGTTGATGGAAATAACAATGGGCATCATTTGGCTCATGATTCCATCCAAATAACCGTCTTCAGCGACACGAAAGAATTGTCTAAATTTTTAGCTGAAAAACCACCAAAGGATAAGGCGATACTGTTTAAAGGTGCTCGAAAATATGCATTGGAAAAGCAGTTTAATCAACTTTCGGCGCAAGCCCATCAAACAGTGCTAGAAATCGATTTATCGGCACTGGAACATAATTTATCTGTTTTTAGTAATTTATTGAATCCAGAGACCAAAATCATGGCCGTGATCAAGGCAGGTGCTTACGGATCCGGAGCCAATGAAATAGCAAAATTATTAGCCTCTAAAAATATCTCATATTTGGCTGTTGCCAAAACGGGTGAAGGAATAGCCTTGAGAAATGCTGGAATTAACGTTCCGATTGTCGTATTAAACCCAGAAAACATTTCGATTCCTCATTTATTTGAATACCAACTTGAACCTGAGATATATTCCATTGAGCAATTAAATTCGATCCTTGATTACAGTCAAAGTATGGACATCAATATCCATATCAACATTGATACGGGTATGAATCGATTAGGCTTATCAAAGGATCAAATATCTGAATTCCTAGCAGTCTTGAAACTCCATCCCAATGTCAAAGTAAAGAGTGTTTTTAGTCATTTGGCATGTAGTGAAGATTTAAATCAAGCAAGCTTTTCTCGAAAGCAAATCGATGATTTTGACCGCGTCTCTGAGAAATTAACCACTCATTTGACTTATCCAGTAGATCGGCATATTCTAAATAGCGCAGGAATTGTTCATTTTCCTGAAGCTCAATTTGATATGGTGCGTCTTGGCCTTGGACTTTACGGGATTGACAGTACTCAAAAAATTCAAGACCGTCTAATTAAGGTACATGCTTTGAAAAGTCGAATTGTGCAAATAAAAGAAATTAATGCGGGTGAATCCATTGGATATTCAAGAAACACTATTGCCCGTAAAAAAATGACGATTGCTACGGTGCCTATTGGATATGCTGACGGACTATTAAGAACAAGCGGTAACGAGGCGCATGCATTCGTTATCAATGAATGTGCCGTTTCTATTATTGGTAATGTGAGTATGGACCTTTGTTCGATTGATATCTCCAACGTACCAAATGCTCAAGTTGGGGATGAGGTGATCATATTTAACAAGGGCTACCCGATTGAATTATTGGCGAAAGCCAATCACACAATACCTTATGAAATTTTAAGTCGAATATCTGATCGTGTAAAAAGAATATTTATTCAGGACTAAATAACAATAGTTGTCGTTCTTATAGTGCTTAGAATCATTGTGTTGAACTTAAAATTTATATTTTTGTCTCACTAAAAAAAAGTGATTATGAATAGTCTCATACGAATATCATTGTTTTGTTTTTTTCTATGTTTTAGTAGCTATTTGGGAGCTCAAAATGATCCTGTGTTATTTTCAGTTGCAGATGAAGATGTACATCTTTCTGAATTTGAATATATCTACAACAAAAACAACAACGACAAAGCCAATTATAGTAAGGAAAGCCTTGAAGAATACCTAGATCTATATGTCAAATTTAAGTTGAAAGTGGCTAAAGCTAAGGACATGGGCCTTGATACTGTTCCTAGGCTTCAAAAAGAACTCGCCGGTTATCGTAAAAAATTGGCGGACTCTTATTTATCTGACAAAGAAGTATCTGAAAAACTGTTTGATGAAGCTTATGAGCGAATGCAAACAGACGTTAAAGTCAGTCATATTCTTGTTAAGGTGAGCCAAAACTCGGCGGCGAATACTGAAGAGGCGGCGAAAAGAAAAGCCAATTCCATAAAAGAGCAAATATCTAAAGGCGCCAGTTTTGAAGAAATGGCCAAGTCAATGTCAGACGATAAGTCTTCCGCCTCAAATAACGGAATGCTTGGATATTTTACGGCGATGCTTCCTTCTGGATTTTATGAGTTTGAAAGTGCTATGTATAATACCAAGGTAGGTGAAGTCTCAGAAGTAGTTAAATCAAATCTTGGGTTTCATATTTTAAAAGTTCATGATCGCCGACCTGCTCGTGGCGAGATGGAAGTAGCTCACTTGCTTATTAGAAATAAGGTAAAAGGAGTTGAAGTAAAAAATGCAAAGCCCAAGGCGGATAGCTTGTATAAAGTGATTGCAAACGGTGGCAACTGGGAAAGTTTAGTCCAACAATATTCACAGGATAAAAACACTTTGAAAAAAGGTGGAAACCTAGGTTACTTTGGCATCAATCAATATGATAAAAGTTTTGAGGATGCGGCTTTTGCTTTGGAAAAAAATGGAGATATCACAGAGCCGATAGAAACAAAAATAGGATATCATGTTATTAAAAGAATCAATAAACGTGATCTGTCTAACAAAGCTGAAGTAAAAAGAAGATTGCAATCTAAGATTCAAAAATCTCCTCGTGCGAAAATTGGAAAAGACGTTTTAATTGAGAAAATCCAAAAAGATGGGAATTTCAAAACGAATGCTAAAGTTTTGGATGCCTTTGTCAATCAGCTTGATAAAGAATTTTACGGTTATAAGTGGAAGGCACCGATGGTCAAAGCAGAAACTATTCTAAGCTTTGATGGCATGGAAAGCAGCAATTTGGACTTTGCTCAATACTGTCAGAAAAACAGTAGAAAAAGGTTAAGATTTGACAAAAAGAAACCAGCTTCAGAAGCTGGTAGAGCCATGTTTGAAGACTACATCAGAGAACAAACTTTGGCGTATGAAGAATCCAATTTAGAAAAGAAATATCCAGACTTTAAAGCTCTAATGCGGGAGTATTCTGAAGGGATACTTCTTTTTGAGGTAACCAAAATGGAAGTTTGGGATAAAGCATCTTTGGATACTGTTGGTTTAAAGAAATTTTATGATGGTCATAGATTAAATTATTTATGGAAACCAAGAGCTCGATTAGAAAGATATCAGGTCAAAACGGACGACGAAAAATTAGCTAAGAAAGTTCGTAAAGAGGCTAAAAAGAAAACCACCTCTGAGGTATTGGAGAAATTTAATAAGGACGAGACTATCGTGAGTTACCAAACCGATCTATTTGAAGAAGGAAGCAAGCAGTTATCAAAATTAAAATGGAAGGAAGGCGAACAAACTGATTTGGAGTTTGATAAGAGAGCTAAAACATATAAGTTTTCAGTAATTAGAAAAGTAATGCCGGAGTCTCAAAAAACATTGGCGGAAGCCAAAGGATATGTTATCGCTGACTATCAAGATGATTTAGAGAGAAAATGGATATCTGTTCTTAAGGAAGATTACGAAGTCAAGATTAACGATAAGGTGTTTAATTCTATGATCAAATAGAATTGAGAGCTCTATTCTATATTTTTTGTGTTGGATTGTTCATTCAATGCGCGAATGACAAGGTAGTCCATGATCCAAATGATCATGTTGTCGCCAGTATCAATGATCATCGTTTATACCAATCAGAAATTGATAAACAAATCGAGTTTAAGGAGGGAGACAGCAGTCTACTCGTGAACAGTTATATAGAAAAATGGGTCAGAGATAGGGCTTTTTTTGATGAGGCTAATAAGCGTCTAACGGCGGAAGATAAGAATGACATTGAAAAGCTAACGATTGATTATAAACAATCCCTAGTTCGGTTAAGGTATGAAGAATCTATATTAAGAGACTTTTCAGACAAGAATGTTTCGGATGCTGAGATTGAAGAATATTATGCTCAACACAAGGATGATTTTACCTTAGACGAGGCAGTTGTAAAAGCGGTAATGGTAAAAATTCCTGAAAGCGCACAAGGCATGGAAAGCTTTTGGAAAAGTTGGCAAAAAAACGAAGAAGAGAAAATTGATGAATACATTGAAAAAAACGCTGTATTGCATTTTAATGAAAAAGACAATTGGAAGAATCTAAGTGACCTCTTTTTAGTTGTTCCGCAAAAAGCGTTTAAATCCTCTGAATTTAAAGCCAAAAAGACCTACCAAGAGAACTTTAAAGACCATGAGTATTTTATACGTATTTTTGCCCGCAAAGACAAAGGAGAAAGTGCTCCCCTTTCATTTGTTCGTGAAAATATTATTAAAGTTATCGCGCACAAGAAAGAAAAAGCATTTCTAAAACGTTATAAAGAAAATCTATACCAAAAGGTACTAGACAAAAAACAATTTAAGTTACATCAGCAATAGAAGCATAAACTTATGAGATACCTCATCTTTTTATTTTCATTTTTATTGATTCAGAGCGAGGCTTTGAGCCAAAATTTAATCGTTGACGAGATTATTGGTAATGTAGGAGCTGAAATTATCCTCTTATCAGATGTTGAAGAGCAATACTCTTACTTCAAGACCCAAGATCCAAACTTAACTGAAGATGCTAAATGTGATATTCTAGAAAGTGTAATAGCTCAAAAACTAATCATTCATCAAGCTAAGGTAGATAGTGTTGATATCACTACTGCGGAGGTAGATCAACAATTAGAACTGCGTTTAAATTCAATTTTATCACAAATGAATGGTGATGAAAATCTTTTTGAAGAGACGTACGGAGCGACTGTTGCTGAAATGAAAGAGCGTTATAGAGCAGATCAACGAGAGCAAATTTTAAGTGAAAAAATGCAACGTCGATTGATCAATGAAGTTGTGATTACTCCTTCAGAAGTCAAAGAGTTCTATAATAGTTTTCCTACGGATAGTTTGCCTTACTTAAGTGCTGAAGTAGAAGTGAGTGAGATTGTTATGAAGCCTAAGATTAATCCAGTAGAAATGGAGAAGTCCTTGACTAAGTTGACGGATATAAGAAGACAAATAGTGGAAGAAGGTGCTTCATTCGAAGAGATGGCTAAGAAGTATTCTATGGATGGATCTGCAGCGGGTGGTGGTGATTTAGGTTTTAGTAACAGAGGTAATATGGTCCAAGAATTTGAGGCTGTTGCTTATGGATTAAAAGCAGGTGAAATCTCGGATATTGTAGAAACTGAATTTGGCCTACATTTAATTCAATTGATTGAGCGAAGAGGAAATCGAATTCACTCTAGACACATATTAATAAGACCTGAAATCACTTATGAGGATATTGAATTGACAAAAAATGCCATGGACTCCATTAGAACATTGATAGAATTAGATTCTATGTCTTTTGAATATGCCCACGCTAAGCATTCAGAAGAATCTGCTCAAAGTTATCACTATGGCGGTCGAATCCGAAATCCAAATAACGGAACAACCATTTTTCAAACAAGTGACCTTCCATCTGATATTTATTTTGCTATTGAAAATTTAGAGGTTGGTTTATTATCAGAACCTATCGAATACAAAGATTTTCGTGGTGATGTGATGTTTAGAATCATTCGATTAGACTCAAGTACTAGACCTCACAAGGTGAATCTTGATGAGGATTATAATAAGATCCAGCAGTTTGCTAAAGAAAATAAGAAGAATGAATATTTGGCAGAATGGATCGAAGAACGCTACGCCAATACATTGATTCAAATCAGTAGTAAATACGATTATTGCCCGAACACCAGTAAGTGGGAGCAATAAGGCACTGTACCCAAGTCTCATTTTAACAGAATTCCGTATTTTAAGGTTAGATCAATTTTTAACCTAGCCATTCTATGGCTTTAAACTATCAATTATGAAAACTCTTGGAATGTATATGGCTATTGCTGGATTAGCCTCCATCGTCCTTTATTTTATGAATATGCAACTGACATTACTCATGTGGATTGACAATTGGGGCGAAACTACTGGATGGATCATAAGAGGTGGTTTAGTCGTGGTGGGTGCAGCGCTATTCTTGATGGGCCCAGACTCACCGGATCCTGAAGAAAAAGACCAAGCCTAAGTCAAATAAATATACTTTCAAAACGCTTGTTCAAAAATGTGTAGTACATTTTTGAGCTCTATTTGAATATCGTATAAATACGGTTGAGGAAACGTTTAAATGAAAACCAAAAAAGGAATTGTAAATAGGAAGGGATAAAAAAATGGCCGAACAGACCCCCCGATCGTCCGACCATCAAGCTTAAGTATTCTCCTTAAAAAATCTGAACACTACACACCTAAGGTCCAATTCCATACCAAAACAGCCGTTTTGGGTAGTTTTCATTGGGTATTTTTCACATATCCAAAACGGAGCATATTTAAACATATTGACTATCTTGACGTTACCCACTACAATCAGTCGTATACGTCATTTAACAATGTGTTTTTATCCGATTATTCATGCCAAAGACATTCTTTTTAGTTCAAAAACCGGTGAAAGGAGGATTTTCTGGCACAAGCTCTTTTGGCAGCCGTAATGCCCAAATTTACTGGGTATTTTGTCATTATGTCATAATTAATGGCATGGCACAGCATTTGACATTCTAGTCCTATTAGTTTTAATCTATTCAACTTATTATAAAAATGGAAAAAGGACAAATTTCAGTTCAATCGGAAAATATATTCCCAATCATTAAGAAGTTCTTGTACTCCGATCAAGAGATCTTTCTAAGAGAATTAATTTCTAATGCTGTTGATGCCACTTCTAAATTAAAGACCCTTGCATCCAAAGGCGAATTTACAGGAGACTTAGGGGAGTTATTTATTGATATCAAAATAGATAAGGAAGCAAAAACCTTAACCGTATCAGATATGGGTATAGGTATGACTGAGTCGGAAGTGAAAAAATACTTGAATCAAGTAGCCTTCTCTTCTGCAGAGGACTTTCTTAAAAAGTATAAAGATGATGCTAACATTATTGGTCATTTTGGTTTAGGGTTCTATTCAGCCTTTATGGTGGCTGATAAAGTAGATGTATTGACTAAATCCTATAAAAAGTCTCCGAAGGCGATGCATTGGTCTTGTGATGGTAGTCCATCATACAATTTGGAAGCGACGAAAAAAGCCAACAGAGGAACGGACATCGTATTACATATTAGTGAGGATAGTGAAGAGTTTTTGGATGAAGCTAGAATTGGTGGTTTATTAAATAAGTACTGTAAGTTCTTACCTGTACAAATTCGTTTCGGAACTAAAACTGAATCAACGTATGAAGGTGAAGGAGAGGAAAAGAAAGAAGTAAAAACAGAAGTTGATAATATTATCAACAACACTCAACCTGCTTGGAAAAAAAGACCAGCGTCTTTAAAGGATGAAGATTATAAATCATTCTATAATGAGCTGTATCCAATGAGTCAGCCTCCCCTATTTTGGATTCATTTAAATATTGATTTTCCATTTAACCTCACAGGAATCTTATACTTCCCTAGATTGAATAATAATCTAGAGGTTCAAAAAAATAAAATTCAACTGTACAGCAATCAGGTCTACATTACTGATGATGTTAAAGAGATCGTTCCTGAATTCATGACTTTATTGCATGGTGTTATTGATTCTCCTGACATCCCTTTAAATGTATCTAGAAGTTATTTGCAGAGTGACTCCAACGTTAGAAAGATTACAGGTTACATCACTAAAAAAGTAACAGAGAAATTAGCCAAGCTCTTCAAAAAGGACAGAGAAGACTTTCAAGAAAAATGGTCTGAGATAGGCACTTTCGTAAAATATGGAATGATGTCGGACGAGAAGTTTAATGAAAAGGCCAATAAATTTGCACTGCTTAAAAACCTAGATAACGAACATTTCACACTAGAGGAATACAAAGAAAAGGTAGCTGCCAATCAAACAGACAAGCATGACAAAGTGGTCATGTTATATACCAATAATGCTGAAGAGCACTTTAGTTATATCAATGCAGCTAAAGCATATGGATACGACATATTGCAATTGGATAATGTTATCGACAACCACTTTATTCAGCACTTAGAATACAAAATGGATAAGGTTACTTTTGTGAGAGTGGATTCGGAAACAGCAGATAACCTCGTTCAGAAGGATGAAGAAAAGGTGTCCGTACTTACTGAAAAAGAACAAGACAAAGTCAAAGACATTTTTAGCGGTGCATTAGAAGGAAATAAAGGAGGTACAGTCAATCTAAAAGCGCTTTCACCAGAAGATCACCCCGTACTCATCACGAAACCTGAGTTCATGAGACGTATGAGTGAAATGCAAGCATTACAAGGAATGAAAATGGATACTATGGGCGAGATGCACAATATTGTAGTCAATACAAATCATCCTTTAATCGCTGAAAAGTTATTAAAAATGAAAGGTGAAGATCG
>JAHDBI010000099.1 GCA_020630475.1 Saprospiraceae bacterium | reverse complement strand
GATGTACACTGCAATAGAGCCAGATGATCTGGGTTTTGATAAAAGGGATCCTGTTGTACAAAGGCTACAATTTCTTCTACTTCTTCCATGCTGCTTAATCCACAGGATAGCAACAATGGTTTTTTGAATTCCATGAATGCTTTAATCACGGGTAGAGCAGTAAAATCTCCCGATCCTATTTTGTATATTTTGGGGTAGTCATCTACCCATTCGGCGAAAGCCGGATGCCAAATAGAAGCCATAAATCCAATGCCGCTTGACTGGCACATTTCTGCTAGTTGGCGATATTTTTCTCTTGATAATTCAAATTTTTTAAAGTGCTTATTCCGTTGTGGATTCTCTATTGGATTGACCAATGAATCACCTGTGTATATCTGATATTTGATATAATCGACATCAGATTCGATCGCTAATTCCGTTAACTTTTTGGCGTATTCAAAATCCCCTTCATGGTTTCCACCAATTTCCGCAATTAATAATGGTCCGTGTTTTCCTTTCCAGATGCTCATATCGTTGATTTGGCTATAGCCATGATTAGCTCCTCAAAGGTATAGTTATTATAGCGATCACCAAGTAGGCTCAAAATCTTTTCTGCTTGTTGTAAATCTTCTTTTTCATCTATCGCTAGTCTCTTCCCTTGTACTTCAGGATGGGCATTGTTGTAGAAATATTTTCTCTTGCCGATATCTTCATTTTCATAGAGGTAAATCGTGACATGTTCTCGGTAATATTCGTTGTTGATTTTTACCATCAAATCTTGGTAGAATTTCAAGTTGAGGATTTCTATACTCATTCCGTAAGGGAAAGTCCTGCCTCTGACATTGCTATAAAAATCAATAGGATTAGATCGTACTTTCGCGATCATATCCTCAAGATTTTCCAGATTGATGAATAAATTATCTCCATTGATTCTGATGGCATAATCTAGGTCTTGGGATTGTCCTGCATTTAAGAATCTCTCGGCAACATTTTGTAAAGAACCTCTATAACATGGTATGTTGTTTTTGTCACAATAGTCTTCTATGATATCATCAGTGGATTCTTCAGAGGTAGCTACTATGATTTTCAATCCATTCACCAATCCTAGTCGATCAACAATGTGTTGAAGTATGGTTTTACCTCTAATTTCCTTTAGTATTTTACCTGGAAGCCTTGAAGAATTGTATCGGCATAGTATGATGGCTCCTATATTCACTTTCGTTCACTTATCTTTTTGGCAGGGATACCACCATGAATTTCATAAGCCGGAACATCATCTTTCACAATGGACCCAGCAGCGATAACGGCTCCGTCATGAATGGTGACTCCCTTTAATATTTTAGCACCTGTTCCGATCCAGACGTCATTACCAATTTTTATCGGTAAACTAATGTTCCCTTGTTCGTTGATTTTCATTCCTTTATCTATACCATGATCACTATCAACGAAGTATACAAATGGTGCTAATAGACAATCATTTCCAATTTCAATACCCGCTGATGCAAAAAAGAAACTATGATACCCCACGGTAGTATTGTTGCCTATAGATATAGAAGACGCTTGATTGCAAGGGCATATCTTTGCTCCTTCCTTAATGACCACGTTGTCGCCAATAGAGATGTTTTTTGGATACCTCATGAAATCCACATTCTTCTCTATGAAAACTTCTGAACCTAATGAACCCAATATTTCTTTCGCCTCATTGTATCTCCAACGTTCTTTAATTCCAAAACTTAAATGTTTTCTCAGCTGTGCATTCTTCATCTAACAAATATTATAAATATTAATAATAATTTTAGGGTGCTATATCTAGTTTTATTTAGGATACTTACTTTAAGAAATCATTCCATTTAATGGGTGTAATCAAAGAACAAAGCTTTAAAAGACTCGTCGTCAATCTATCTGGTGTATTTATCGGTATGATCAGTGTTTTGTTTATTTATTCATTAGATGACGATATATATGGTTACGCTCAATTTTTAACATCCTCGGCTGTCTTACTAGTTCCTTTTGCTTCTATCGGTGCAGTGCCATCGTCTATTAGATATTTTGCTAAGTATAAGGAAAGTAAAAAGGGTACCTCGTCTCTTCTATCATTAATGTTGATGGTGACCTTTTTAGGATTTATTGGCTTTAGCGCAATGGTTGTATTTTTTCAAGAGAATTTTTACCAATTTATTGACTGGTTGAAACTCGATTCTGAATTAGTTCGCGCAAATATTAACGTACTATTAGCACTTACTCTAATGATGCTTTTGGTGAATTTGTGTACTGCTTTTGCTAGCAATTATCACAAGGTGGTGATTCCTTCTTTGGTTTCAAGCTTTGCGTACAAACTGTATTTACCCAGCATCGTTTTATGCTATTATTTCTCGTATATCGGGAGAAGTAGTTTTGCTTTCATGATCGTGGCTTTTTATTTCGTTGCTGCATGTGTTTTGTTTGCTTATCTATATCGAATCAATGCCCTTAAATTGTCGAGACCAAGCTTTATCTCTAATGAGAATAAAAGATCTATGCTTCAATATTTTTTGTTTGGTGGTCTAAACAGTATAGGTAGCACTTTGGCTTTTAGGATAGACGCTATTATGTTAGCGGTGATGTTGAGTCCCGCCAGTGCAGGTTTGTATGCCAAAATTTTATTCATCTCTAATGTCATCAGTCTTCCTAGGGATGCCTTACAATCGATAGTCAATCCGATAGTTTCCGAATCGTGGGAATTTGATGATCGCCCCAAAATTAAATCCTTGTATCAAAGAAGCTCATTGAACTTATTTGTTATCGGAATATCCTTATTCATTATCCTATATTTTGCCTTAGATGGATTAATTCATATTAGTGCAAAACCAGAGTCGTTTCAAAATGCAAAAACAATTTTGATTTATTTGGCTTTCGCCAAAATAGCAGATTTGATATCTAGTGTAAGTAATGGTATTATTAGCTTTAGTAAAGCATATAAGTTTAACTTGATTTTTATCCTAATCTTGGGGATTTGCAATTTGTTTTTCAATTACTATTTAATAGGTGAATTCAATGTTATTGGCGCTGCAATGGCTACCTGCGCATCATTTGTAATATTCAATCTGATCAAATTAGTCTTTATTTATTTGAAATACGAAATGAATCCGTTAAGTATGAATATGTTCAAAATGCTACTATGGTCAGCAATATGTTTTGCTGCAGCTTATTGGATTCATTTTGATATCAATATATTTTTCCTTTCTATGGTTAAAAGTGGCTTAGTTGCTATTCTTTTGGCAGGGGGTATTTATTTTTTCAATTTAGCACCTGATCTAAAATCTGTAACTAACAATTTCTTAATTCAAATAAAGCTAAAAAGTGATGTATAAGCATTTGACTCTTGAAATAGAGGATCCACAGGTTCTCATTATGACTATAAATCGACCTAAGGCATTGAATGCCCTAAATACCGAAGTGATAGATGAGTTAGATGATTTTTTTGCGCGAAGCTATAAGCAATACGAATCCTTAAGAGCGGTCATCATAACGGGCTCGGGTGAAAAGGCTTTTGTTGCAGGTGCAGACATATCTGGTTTTAAAAACTTAAACGAAGCCACTGCACTCCAGTTGTCTTTAGATGGTAAAAAGGTTTTTGATTCGATTGAAAATTTTCATTTGCCAGTGATCGCTGCTATTAATGGTTATGCTTTAGGTGGTGGATTAGAGTTGGCCATGTCTTGTCATTTAAGGACTGCCTCAGATAATGCTCGTTTCGGTTTGCCCGAATTAAGTTTAGGATTAATTCCAGGTTACACTGGGACTCAACGATTAATACAACTTGTAGGAAAGGGTAGAGCGCTTCATATGATGTTGACTGGAAAGATGATCAATGCAGATGAAAGTCAATCTTTTGGTTTAAGCAATTTAGTTTGTTCAAAAGAGACCCTCTTAGAAGAAACCGTATTACTTGTAAAGAAGATCATTAAAAATGGACCACTGGCTATTGAAGAAACGATAAAATGTGTGAATGCATTTTTTGATGCTGATAGTGATGGAGATCAATACGAATCTGAACAATTTGCACGACTTATGGTCTCCGCCGATGGTCGAGAAGGAAGTCTAGCATTCTTGGAAAAGCGCAAAGCCAATTTTATTGGTAAGTAAAATCTTATGTACCCAAATTAGATTTGGCTGGTATATTGTCTATTCAAAACATATAACTTTAACGCATATGTTTAAAAAATATATGTGAACCCCTATGATTCTGGCATATTTTTTTCTACATTGCTCATGAAAGACGATTTCACTTTCTTATAAGTGATCAAATATTATAGACATTAATTTCCATTTCGGGCTTTACCTAATAGTAAAGGCGGGATGGATATTTATTTAAATTTAAACCAACAATTATGAGAAGAATTTTTACTCAAGCCCTATGTTTAATCGCGTGTTTTATTGTGAATGTTCAACTGAGTAATGCTCAATGTGTCGCTGGTTCAGGTCAGTGGCCGTCGGGTACCGTGACCCTTGATGCAGCTGGAAATGTTAATAACATTACAACTTGTAATTATGCAGATGAATATTCTCATCTAACTGGTGTTACAAGTGGAGAAACTTACGAATTTACGAGTTTAACAGCAACGGATTTTCTGACATTAAGGGATGGAATTGATGCTAGTTCAGCAGTATTGGCATCAGGGGTTACCCCAATTTCATGGACTGCTACAAGTGGGGCGGATATCTACTTACATGTTCACGCAGATGCGGCCTGTACAGATGATGGTTCTATTTGTAGAACAACTACTAATCAGTGTACAAGTTGTGTTCCTCCTCCTCCTCCAGCAAACGATTTATGTGGAGATGCGATTGCCCTTAATACGGGAAGTTCTGGTGGTAGTGGTGGAACAACTTCTATTGCAGGCACAACAACAAATGCCACAACTACTGACCAACCTTTAGAATGTGGAACTACCGCTACAGCAGCAGGTGGTGTATGGTATGCTGTAACGGTAGATGATCAATTAGATGCTGTTTTTAGCTTGTGCGGTAGTACATATGATACTAAGATTTTTGTATACAGTGGAGGAGTATGTGGTTCTTTAGTTTGCCATGACGGAAATGATGATGCTTGTAGCCTGCAAAGTGAGGTCACTATTACGGCGGCGGATCTGCAAGGCTCTTTTTTTAATGCTCCTAAGGACACAGAAAGTAGAAGCCCAGTAGCTTCAAAGGTGGCTTATGTTTATGTCGCTGGCTTTAGTACCAATACAGGAGATTTCACATTGACTGTAACACAAGCTCCACTTCCAGTTAAAATTGGTGAGTTGAGAGGTGAAGTAATGAGTGATTATAACATGATTTATTGGTCTACTTTGGCAGAAATAAACAACGATCAGCAGATTGTTGAAAGATTTAATGAGAAAACGAATCAATGGATAGAAGTTGGAAGAGTGAATGGTGAGATTAATTCGACAGAAGAAAAGTTCTATGAAATGATGGATAGAACACCTACGTTGGAATCAATGTATCGAATTCATTCTATCGATATTGATGGTTATGAAGAATTCTCGGATGTAATTGTTTTAAAGAGAGATGACTTAACTGGTGTAACTATCGCACCGAACCCATTCGATCATTCAACAGTGATGACTATCACAAGTGATATTGATGCGCCAAATAGAACAATAAATGTTTACGATATCAAAGGGTCTTTGATGAAGTCTGTTAGACTGGATATCCAAGCTGGTGTTAATAATTATGATTTAGATTTTAGTGAATTAGAAAGCGGAATTTATATTGTTCAATATGACACAGGTGTTACGATGAAATCATTCAGAGTAGTGAAACATTAAAATCCAAATTCTATTTAAAAATATAGGCCCCTTCATGGGGCCTTTTTTTTTATGAATACCATATTTATACATATTCCTAAAACTGGAGGAACGACTTTGAATTGTGCCATTCAAGGTTCCGAATGGCAGAGTACGCCAGATTTTAATTCTATGCATATTATATACAAAACTAAAAAGTCTATTTCCGGAGACATTTTTAAGAAAAGGAATTGGAAAAGACTTAAAGAATTTGACCTTTTACGATTTTACGTCATCCAGCTCATCGTCTGGTTTCTGAATATTATTTCTTAAAAGATCGAGAGGAGTTTACCAGCCTTTTAAATAATCCATTTGATTCTTTTGATGCATATATATCAAATCCTCAGACCTCTAATTATATGATCAAGTTTTTACCAGGTTACAGGATTTATTCTTCAATAAAAATTACCGAAAAGCAATATTCACAAATTTTCGAGACATTTAAAGAACTGAACATCCATACAGGTATTTTTGAAATGTATGAAGAAAGTATGTCATATTTAAGTACTGTTTTAGATGTTAATTGGCCGGAAGAAATTGATGTTAAAAGAGTTACCTTAAATAGACCAAAAATTTCGGAAATTGATCAAGGTATTTTAGAAAAACTAAGGCAACAGAATACTTGGTATTTTATGTTTTATGATCATTTTAAAACTAAATTAGAATCTCGAAATCTAAAAGGACTTACAATTAGATTTAAGAAAGAGAGATATGATTATGTTTGAAAATACACGGAGAGGTTTAATCTTTTAACGCTTTTTATTCCAGACCACAAATGTTTCAAGGAATCTGCGGAGTTTTTTGATTTATTGAACAGATACCCTCATAAAAATATTAAAAGTACTGACGGAAAAACTTACGTTTCCAACTGGAATAAAATAGTGTTTGAAGTATTTAATTTAAGAAAGATCAATAATGTTGAAGGATTCTCATGGAGTCATAATAATCCTTTGTTAATGACCGAAAAAATTTCTAAAATAATTGTCAAACATTGGGATCAAATTAAGAAACATCAAATGGATTAGAAGCAACATAGATTTAAATTTTATTCTAAAAAGCAAATAAAGTTTAAATCCTTTTCCAGCGATGATTTATGTCGGTTTTGTGAGATACACTATATAATATTACTAATATTCGATCGAGCAATGAAATTTAAAGCAGGAAGTCAAAAAAAGTAGGATAGATAACCTCAATCTTGATGCTGGTGTGAATATTCTTGAAACTAATGCAGGTGGCGTAAAAAAGGTAACGAAACTTATTAAGCATTAAACACCCAACAATAATATAATTGTTGTTTAATTTTAGAGGCGTGCTCCAAATGGAACACGCCTCTTATATTTTATTTTAACTGTAAATGTATCTATACAGTACATGCTTGTCAAAAGTCTTTTACCCTCCGCTATACTGTTTCATCTTGGTAATCTGAGTTTCCCATAAATCTCTATGTGCATCGACTTCATCGTCGTCGCAAAAATCCGTGATCTCGATAATGGTTTCATTTGTGACATCAGATTTGTACATTCTGAATTCTAAGTATTCGTCATCGTCCGCATCTTCCCATTTAAAGCGAATTCGCTCCTCTTCAATGTCGTCTACCATCTCGGCTACTTCGTATGCACCATCCCAACCAAAAGTATAGGTATCACCGGTTATATCAACTTCATCAGAGAACCATCTGACCAAACAGTCCGGCGCGGTCAGGAATTTATACACGATTCCTGGTGAAGCTTTTGTAATGAATTCTAATTCTACAGCTATTCTTGACATTATAAAAAAGTAACTTCTGTAAGTTTTTGATTATTAAAGCAATAAACCTGTGTTTACAGAACGGCTGCAATTAAAAATATTTTTTTGATTTTTCAAAAGAATTGAACTTTTTTTATTAAAAAGTGATTTATATAATATTCTATCTACTATTGTGAGGAAGCAGGTATAAATTTTGCAATCTATTGATTATTCCACTATTTTTGTGGGCTTTTATATAAAGTACTTTAAGTATAACTAAAACACAGCTATGAGGCAACTGAAGATTACCAAATCGATAACTAACCGTGAAAGTCAATCTTTAGAAAAATACCTCCAGGAAATTGGAAAGGTGGATTTACTTACTCCCGAAGAAGAAGTAACCTTAGCGCAAAACATAAAACTAGGAGATCAAGAATCCTTAGAGAAATTAACTAAAGCGAATTTGCGTTTCGTTGTTTCAGTAGCAAAACAATATCAAAATCAAGGCCTTTCTTTAAGTGATTTAATTAATGAAGGGAACCTTGGATTGATTAAAGCAGCTCAGCGTTTTGATGAAACAAGAGGTTTTAAGTTTATCTCATATGCTGTATGGTGGATTAGACAATCAATCCTGCAGGCATTAGCTGAACAATCAAGAATTGTAAGACTACCATTAAATAAAGTAGGTTCTCTGAATAAGATTAATAGAGCATTTTCAGAACTTGAGCAAGAATTCGAAAGAGAGCCTTCTCCAGAAGAATTAGCTAACTTATTAGAAATACCTACAGAGGAAGTGGAAACAACCTTAGGAGTTGCGGCAAGACACGTTTCTATGGATGCTCCTTTTGTTGACGGAGAGGATAATTCTTTATTGGACGTCCTTGAAAATGGGAATACACCGAAAACAGATTCTGCCTTAGAATACATGGAGTCTCTAAGAAGAGAAATAGAAAGGTCTCTAAATACTTTGACCGAAAGACAGTGCGATGTGATCAAATTGTATTTTGGTATCGGTGTAGAGCATCCGATGTCTTTAGAAGATATTGGTGAAAAGTTTGGACTAACTCGAGAGAGAGTCCGACAAATTAAAGACAAAGCGATCAACAAACTGAGATCTGCCTCAAGAAGTAAGCTGCTGAAACATTATCTTGGCGCTTAAAATTTAAAATTTAAAAATTAAAGCATCCTCTTTGGATGCTTTTTTTTTGTGTTAATTTTGTCTCAAACACATACTGAACAATGAACTCTGACCTTACACAAATTGCCTCCGAAAAATCTCTCGAAAAATGGCGAGAGTTAGAAAAGAAAGCCCTTGATATTTTAAAACTTGTAGGACAACTAAGATTTGATAAAGGAATAGACCTCGTCCTTTTTAGAAACAGACTATATGATGTCCGTCCAAGTGAAGTGATAGAATTTCACAGTGATTCTAAGTTCTATACGAATCATCCTTTTGACTTAGATTTGACTTTGTCTTTGACAAGTGCCATTAGTAATCTTTCTGGAATTAGTCCATCAAAAATAGATATTGGTGCTTTAGGTGTTGCTTGGATACAGCAAAGGGGTGACTACAATAATATCACAGATTTTATAAGCGATAAGCTGAGTAAATACGTCCTAAGCGGATCTGAAGAGATTGAGCCAAAGGATGTTGTTTTATACGGATTCGGTAGGATTGGGAGATTAGTAGCTCGAATTATTTTAGAATCCACTGGTCGCGGAAACCAATTGAGATTAAAGGCGATCGTGTTACGCCAAAAAATGAAAGATGTTGAGCAAGAGTTGAAAAAAAGACTCGCTCTCTTTAAGGAAGATTCAGTACATGGATCATTTACAGGTACCATAGAAATTGATGCCGAAAATGCCACTGCCATAATCAATGGAAATAGGGTCAAATTCATTTTTGCCGGAAATCCATCGGATATAGATTATACGGAGTACGGAATTGAAAATTCATTGGTGATCGATAATACGGGAGTTTGGAGAAATAAAGAAGAGTTGTCCGTGCATTTAAGACCAGGAGTTTCTGATGTTTTATTAACGGCACCTGGAAAGGGTATTCCGAATATCGTATATGGTGC
Organism: Saprospiraceae bacterium; assembly: GCA_020630475.1. Lineage (GTDB taxonomy): Bacteria > Bacteroidota > Bacteroidia > Chitinophagales > Saprospiraceae > JAHDCZ01. The sequence continues at coordinate 3,587 of JAHDBI010000099.1, read as the reverse complement.
AAATCATCAAGAATTAGATTTATCCGGGAATCAAATATTTTCTGCTGCTTCTTGTACGACTAATGCTATAGTTCCAGTTATTCAATCTTTGGATAATACATTCGGAGTCAATAAGGGACATATAGAAACAATCCACGCCTATACGAGCGATCAAAATTTATTAGATAATTTCCATAAAAAACCACGAAGGGGCAGAGCGGCTGCCATCAATATGGTGCTGACAACTACCGGAGCTGCAAAAGCCGTTTCAGTTGTTCTTCCACACCTTGCCGGTAAATTGACAGGTAATGCTGTACGGGTTCCTACTCCGGATGTTTCCTTGGCGATCATTCAATTGGATGTAAGAAAGGCAACAGTCAAAAACGAAGTTAACGCATATTTAAAGGAAATTTCCCGAAAGGGAGATTTAGTAGAACAAGTCATGTTTTCTGAGGATACAGAATTTGTTTCAAATAATGCAGTGGGATCAACAAGTACGTGTGTCATTGATTCTCCTTCGACAATAGTTTCAGAGGATGGTAGAACAGTGACGGTGTATGCCTGGTATGACAATGAATATGGGTATTCATGCCAAGTGGCGAGACTTGCAAAACATATCGCTCATGTCCGAAGACCAGTCTTCTTTTAACAGAATTGGCAAGATATGTGATTATTATTACATATGTCTGAAATGAAAGGAAACGATAAGCCTGTTAAAGTCTATAATGTTTGGCAACCTTTGTTGCTATCTCTAATGTTAATTGTAGGGATGTTATTGGGTTATCAATTACATGATTCCGACCATCAGATTTCTTTAATTGAAAAATTATCCGACGATTCTTCAGGGATCGGTATTGGGAGGGTAGAGGAGATTATCCGATTTATCGATAATAAATATGTAGAGGAAATAGATGATGATGCTCTAGTTGAAGAGCTCATTGAAAATGTGATCAATAAATTGGATCCTCATTCTATTTATATAGCTCCAGAAAAATTAAAAGACATTAACACCGAGATGGGTGGCGCTTATGTTGGTTTGGGCATAGAAACGTCGTTTATTCACGATACAGTTCGGATCCTTAATGTCTTACCTGATAGCCCTGCTGAGAAGGCTGGGTTAAAGAAAAGAGATGCGATTATTTCTATTGATGATTCATTGGTTGTCAATAATGGTTTAACATTTTCCGAAGTCAGGAGTCTTCTAAGGAGAGAAGAAAATCAACATGTCGATCTTCAAATTCAAAGAAGGGATAAAAAGCTAGATTTGGAAATTCAGTTTGGTGAAGTTCCTGTTAAATCCGTCGATATTTCGCAAATGATCACTGACGAAATAGGTTATCTACGCATAACTAAATTCACATCTAAAACGTACAAGGAATTTGCCATGGCCTTGGAGGATTTATATGATCGACAAGGTTTAAAGCATTTAATTATTGATGTTAGAAATAACCCTGGTGGATACCTACCAGAGGCCACCAATATTTTAAGTCAGCTCTTCAAAGAGAAAGGGAAGATGTTGGTTTATACAGAAGGAAGAAAAGAGAAGGTGTCAGAGTATAAAACTACTGGAAAGGCGTTTTTTGATATTGGTAAAGTGGTGGTTCTAATTGATGAAGGATCAGCCTCTGGATCCGAAATTTTAGCCGGGGCGATCCAGGATTGGGATAGAGGGGTGATTATTGGTCGACGCTCCTTTGGAAAAGGATTAGTCCAAGAGCAATATGAACTAAATAATGGAGGGGCGATTAGATTGACTATTGCAAAGTACTACACCCCTTCTGGGCGGTCTATTCAACGTTCTTATGTTCAGAAAGATGACTACTATGCTGAAGTTGGCAATAGAGAACTAACAGGCGAACAGTACAACGGTATTGATTCTAGTATGTTTGAATCGTCACCAACATTCGAAACAAAGTTATTGCAAAGAAAGATTTTAGGTGAAGGTGGTATCTATCCAGATATTTTTATTCCTTTAGACAGTGTATATAAATCAGAATCCTTTTTAAATCTTGTTCAATATGCTGAGGGCTTTAGTTTTTTAAAATCGGATGAGGTCATTTCGAATGTGAAGTCAGATAGTTTATTTTTATCCAACTATACTGTTAGCGATGAACTGATGAGTGATTTTAAGAATTACGTATTTGGTCGTGGTGGTTTGATCAACAGTAATGAGCTTGATTTGTATGAGGATGAGCTTAAATTTGAGATAAAATCGGCTTTCGCCAAAATCTGTTTTGATAGAATTATACAACAGAGATTTCTTTTGCAAACAGATCCATTTATCCTTGAAGCCTTGAAAGCGATTAAAAGCAAGGATGTCTTTGCTGATTTACCAACTAATTTCTAAGGAAATTTATTTGACCTTTGGTGTCGTAGGTCACAATGACTGACGGGGTGCCTTCTTTTACATCTGATTGCCTATGATTGACCACATAATCACATTCATTGATTAATGATGGATCAATGTCTTTAAAAATCTTCGGAAACGGATCTCCAGCAAAATTAGCGGATGTTGATGTGATAGGGTGTCCTAGGTGTTTTATTAGCGCTTGACAAAAAGGATCATTGACTAATCGAATTCCGATACTTTTGAATGAACCCATTAATTCATTTGGTAAGTTTTTGGGCTCTGGATAGATAATTGTAAGCGGTTTGTTGTGGTAAACAAGCAGCGTTTCTACCCTTGGATGTATCTCATATACGTGTTCTTTAAGCATTTCGATACTGTCGACGAGAAGAAGTAAGCCTTTTGATTTATCTCTTTTTTTCAATTCAAAAAGCTTATTGATCGCTTTTATTGAAAATGGATTACATCCTAATCCCCAAATAGTATCTGTAGGGTAAAGGATGACACCATCATTGCTAAGAACATCGCTAATGTCGTCGAGATTGTCAGGAAATCGCATGTAGAATTATATCTTTAGTTAGTTTTTAGCTCTTAATACCGTCAAAAGACAACAAAACGAGCAAATCATAGTTTTGAGTATATCAAAGAAATATAAATATTAGCAAGTGTCAAATTTCAAGTTTAGAATTCTTCTTTTTTGTTTCTTTTCATTGAGCTTCTTAAATGATTCCAATGCTGCGCATATCGTAGGGGGTGAAGTTGTTTATGAATGCCTTGGGATGAATGTAGATAGTACACAGATCCAACTCAAAGTAACTCTAACGATTTATAGAGATAAGTTTACTACTGGAGCTGGATTCGATAACAATGCTCGTTTAGGGATATTTAGAGGTTCTGGTTCTAACTGGACGTATTTAGATACAAGAAGTTTACCTTTTACCACCGACGAGGATGTTCCTATCATTGATGACCCTTGTATTGATACTCCCTCAAACATTGCCGTAGAAAAGGCGTCTTATACATTGGTCGAATGGTTTCCAGTAATCAACCAGAGCTATCAATTCGTATATCAACGATGTTGTAGAAATGGATCCATTTTTAACATTCAGGATCCTGGTTCAACTGGCGTAGCTTACAGTGTTGAGGTCAGTCCCGAATCTCAAATGACTTGTAATAGTAGTCCTCAATTCAAGCAATTTCCTCCAGTATTCATATGCGCGGGAATTGATTTGTTTTTTGACCATAGTGCAGATGTAGACCA
>JAHDBI010000008.1:13444-62221 GCA_020630475.1 Saprospiraceae bacterium | reverse complement strand
ACTAACCCAGATCATTCTCTATTTGTTTATAGTTCACATCCGCTTTCGGACGTTAGAATACTTATGCGAATTTGTCCATTAGACAATTTTCTGATGTCGATAGGATTATCCAATTTCACTTTGATCGTTTCAATTTCTCCTGACCTTCCTTGGATAAAGACAGATTCGTTTTTGAAAACTTCTTGATTGCTTTTTTCTTGAACCATTTGTAGTACTAGGTGGTACGCATCCATAATTCGTATATCGTTTAAAAACAATTGAGTTTTGTAATAATCACCGTTACTGGTTTTAATCATCTTTTCTCCGTGTTCAAATTTCTGGATGACTTTTGTTCGCTTTGTGCTGTGAATGGTGTCCGCTTCTCCGTCTGCATTAAATCTGTATTCTGCGTAAGATTCTAGAGGATATATTAAATCGAGTTCAAACTGACTCACCTCAAAATCATATTCAGGAATGGCTAATTCGCTTAGGAATCCATTGAACACATATCCAGTGTCCCCATCATGAGTGACCATCACCCAGTGACCATCTACCCAATCTACTCTATCTGGATGTTCGTCTGTATTATCAATTACAGTGACTTGTTCGCCAAACGGAATGACTTTAATAGCTGCGCCATGAGTTCCAGGAAACATTCTCAAGGTTAATCCAGAATTAGCGACAACATTGTGCATTGGTTGTTCAGAAATGTGGTTTGCGTTTAATTGAAGGCCAATAAGGCAGCAGAAAATAAGCATCATTAAATTTTTCATGGTAATAAGTTTATAGGTGAAATAATGTTGGTTATACAAAGAGACTCAGAAGACAAAAAAATGCGATGGCGTATACAAAATCATTGGACCTCTTCATAACTTGTGTTTTATGAAGTGAGTTAATCATTAGGCTAATTGTCGAAAATGATTGCTTGAGATTCTGAACGATTCACTTTTTTCTTTTCATAGCCATAGCTATGGGAATAAAAAATGGAGAAGTTTCAGGATTTCAATGAATTGTTTGTAGACATTAAGTTTAATTATTAACTCGCTTCAAAATTTTTAAAACTGTTTACACTTGCAAGATGAGGGCAAAACTTACGTGATGAAGTGCCAAACAAGTATTCGTAGGACTTTTTCGATTAAGCGTTTATTCCGACGGGGAATTAAAGTGATTGCCCTTGTATTCATGTGTTTTTCTCTTAATGCACAATCCTCATTTGTTCGAGTAGATAGTACACAGTTTACACTTGAGGGATCTTCTTATCAATATATAGGTTTCAACTTTTGGTCTGCTATGCATTTGGCTTGCGCCAAAACGGGAGACCGAAAAAGACTAATCAGAGAGTTAGATCAATTACAAAGTTTAGGTATAACCAATCTGAGGATTATGGTGGCTAGTGAAGGGCCGGATAGTGCATCATATCGAATGACCCCCGCACTGCAATTAAGCCCAGGAAAATACAATCCTGATCTTTTAGAAGCATTGGACTTTTTGTTACTTGAAATGTCAAAGCGTAAGATGTACGCTGTGTTATGTTTAGGAAATTCGTGGCAGTGGTCAGGAGGATTTGCTCAATATGTTGCCTGGTCAAAAGGTAAAGACATCCCATATCCCTTAAAAGAGGATGACTATGATGATTTTATGAAATTCACTGCTCAGTTTTATAAAGACAAAAAAACAAGACAATGGTATCTTGAGTTTGTTCGTTTTATGGTTTCTAGAGTCAATAGCCTTTCGGCGAAAGCCTATAAAGATGATCCTACCATCATGTCATGGGAACTTGCTAATGAGCCCTATGCCTTTCATAGAAAACAATATGTCCAATGGATTAAGGAGACGAGTGCTTTGATAAAATCAATCGACTCTAATCATTTAGTGACTGTGGGTAGTGAAGGAATGACCAATTATCCTAAGTATACCAAGAACGACGTGTACAAAGATTTTGAATTTGATGATATCGATTATATCACGATACATACTTGGCCAGAAAATTGGAATTGGTACGATCCCAAAAATGCCGAAACTGAACTCCAAAATGCCATCAATAAAACAAAAGACTATCTGCACACCCATTTGGCGACAGCCTATAAATTAAACAAGCCCTTGGTCCTAGAAGAATTTGGATTGGCGCGTGATCAAGGAAGTTGTGAAGAACGTGCAAAATTGAAATGTCGAGACCAATACTTCGCAGCGATCTTCGAATTGTTTGAATATTATCAAACGAGAAATACTCCATGGGTAGGACTCAATTTATGGGCTTGGGCAGGAGAAGGTCGACCACGTGAAGCAGGAAAGTTTTGGAAAAAAGGCGATTCCTATACGGGTGATCCTCCTCACGAACCACAAGGATGGTATTCTATTTATGACTCAGATAAATCTACTTTGGAGTTAATTTCTCGCTTTAACAAAAACATATCTCGATCGAGATAGTTGATAATTTTTTATATATCCTTATTTGTCATATTTTGCACTCCCTCATATAAATTATGCAAGAAGTATCCTTTTCATATTTAGACGAATTAAACGATATCCAGCGACAAGCAGTCTCCTGTTTAGAAGGTCCAGTCATGGTGATTGCAGGCCCAGGATCAGGTAAAACTCGTGTCTTGACCTATCGTGTGGCGCATTTGATCAACAATGGAGTAGCTCCTTGGAATATTTTGACTTTGACCTTTACCAATAAGGCAGCGAAAGAAATGAAATCCAGGATTGAAAAGGTAGTTGGGTCCAGTGCTAATAAAGTATGGGCCGGAACTTTTCACTCTATTTTTGCGAGAATTTTGAGGGTAGAAGCTCATCGTATCGGTTACCCGAATGATTTTACTATTTATGATACAGATGATTCTAAGAGTGTGATCAAAGAAATCATCAAGTCGATGAATCTCGATCCCAAGGTGTATAATAACAATGCCATCAGAAGCAGAATTTCTTCTGCAAAGAGTAATCTCATTACACCTAAGAATTATGTGAAGAATGAAGAGCTCATGAACTACGACAAGATGAATCGTAGACCAATGACTCATGTGATTTATGAAAAGTACGTTAACAAATGTCTACGAGCTGGAGCAATGGATTTTGATGACTTATTGTTACAAATGTTTAGGTTACTTTATCAGAATCCAGATAATGTAAAACAGAAGTACCAATCTCAATTTAGGTATCTATTGGTGGATGAGTTTCAGGATACCAATTACCTCCAATATGAAATCATCAAGCAATTAGTGTTTTACGAGGGGAGCGATAAAAACGTATGTATTGTAGGTGATGATGCTCAGAGTATCTATTCGTTTAGAGGAGCGACCATTGAAAATATCCTTCAGTTTGAAAGAGATTTTCCGAGTGTTAATACGTTTAAATTAGAGCAAAACTATCGATCTACTTCTTATATCGTCAATGCAGCGAACGAAGTGATCAACTACAATAAGAAACAGATAGAAAAGAAAATCTGGACGGAAAGACTCGAAGGTCAGAAGATAAAGTTGATCCGTACCATGACGGATAATGAGGAGGGGAAACGAGTGGCTGATACCATTATTGAACAAAAAAATCGCTATAACCTTCAAAACAAAGAGATCGCCATCCTTTACAGAACGAATGCGCAATCAAGAGTTTTTGAAGAGCATTTACGAAGATTTAATATTGCGTATAGGATTTATGGAGGCCTGTCTTTTTACCAAAGAAAAGAGATTAAAGATCTATTGGCTTATCTTAGGTTAACCGCCAATCCAAAAGATAACGAGGCATTTAAACGGGTTATCAATTATCCTAAAAGAGGAATTGGAAATACGACTGTGTCTAAATTACTTCAAATAGGTGAAGAACATGAGATGAGTTTGATGGAGGTGGTCATGAGCGTAGATATTCAGGCTAGAGCCAAAACTAAAATTCTAGGTTTTGTAAAACTGATTCAGAGTCTTCGCCAAAAAGCGGAACAATCAAACGCCTATGATGTAGCGGTTTATGCTGCAAGAAAATCCGGAATAATCGATCTTTTGAAATCTGATACAAGTGTAGAAGGACAGGGTAGACTAGAAAATTTAAATGCCTTATTAGATAGTATAAAAGAGTTTGTGGAAAATGACGAATTAGAAGCAGGTGAAGAAGCTACGGACAAAAGCCTTTCTCAGTTTTTACAGACCATTACTTTGATGACCGATCAAGATAATGAAGAAGAGGGGAATGATAATGTAACCTTGATGTCCACACATGCTGCCAAGGGTCTTGAGTTTAAATCAGTTTTTGTGGTTGGTCTCGAGGAAAATCTCTTTCCATCCTTTATGGCACTTTCAAACCCTAATCAAATAGAAGAGGAAAGACGCTTGTTTTATGTCGCATTAACTAGAGCGGAAGAACATCTGACACTATCTTATGCCAATAGTAGATATCAATTTGGTCAGATGAGGTTCAATGATCCAAGTAGATTTTTAGAGGAAATATCAGAAGACAATATTGATAATATTTCGATCATGAAATCGAGTGGCCCTGGTAAAAGTTCGTCTGGTAGATCTGGGTTTGGAGAACCGAAACTCCTAGGTAATTTTAAAAGATTAGCTCCTACTAAAACCAATTTGGCTTTACAAATGGACCCTAAGGATTTTAAAGTCAGTCCAGCGTCAAGCATCAAAGAGGGTATGAATGTATTACACCTTAAATTTGGAAAGGGAGTTGTCAAGAGTGTCGACAATCGGAATGTTGCGACCATATATTTTTCAGGTGTCCGAGATACTCCTGAAAAGCGAATTATGCTACAATATGCTAAATTGCAGATCATCGAGGACGATGCATGACCACTCAAGCAAATACTAGATTCGTAAGACAAGAAGCTGAAAAACTAGGTTTTTTTCAAGTCGGTTTTTCTAAGGCTGAATTCATGTCTGAAGAAGCCAAGCGATTGGAGGCTTGGTTAAATCAAGGTAGACAGGCAAAAATGTCTTACCTAGAAAATCACTTTGATAAACGAGTGGATCCCACCAAATTAGTTCCAGGATCCAAATCAGTCATTTCTTTTTTATATAACTACTATACACCTTTAAAGCAAGAGGATGATCATGCGCCGAAATTGGCGATGTATGCTTACGGAAGAGATTATCACAAAGTGGTCAAGAAGAAATTGAAAATACTATTTCAAAAGATGACCGCCGAGATTGGAGCTATTAATGGTCGTTACTTTGTGGATTCTGCACCAGTTTTAGAAAGAGATTGGGCAAAGCGATCGGGATTGGGATGGATAGGAAAGAATACACTCTTACTAAATAAAGCTAAAGGCTCTTATTTTTTTCTAGCTGAAATGATTGTAGATATTCCCTTTGAGTATGATTCTGTTTCCTCTGATCATTGTGGTACATGTACTAAATGCATCGATGCTTGTCCAACAGATGCCATCGACGAAAACGGTTATCTACTAGATGCTGGAAAGTGTATTTCGTATTTGACAATTGAATTGAAAGAAAAGATACCTACTGAATTTGAGGATAAAATGGAAGGGTGGATGTTTGGTTGTGATATTTGTCAAGATGTTTGTCCATGGAATCGATTTTCAACTCCTCATGAGGAAGTCCAGTTTAATCCATCTGAAAAATTAATGGGAATGAGTGCTGAAGATTGGAATGATTTGAATGAAGAAAGCTTTGATTTACTTTTTGAAGGATCAGCTGTTAAGCGTACAAAATTTGAAGGATTAAAGAGAAATATTCAATTTTTGCGCAATAACAAGGCCTAAGGCAAGGTTATTGTGCTTATTTTAGAATATGAAGTTTCAAACACGATATTTATTAGGACTAATACCGCTCGTCGTACTTTTCGGCGTGTTCTATTATTTTGGTGATATCGTTACTTATGTGATTTTTGCCTGGGTTGTATCTATGATTGGCGCCCCTTTGGTGAAATTTTTCCGTCGATTCATGGGTAAAAACTTGGCAGCCGCTTCTACTCTTGTCATTTTCTCTTTAGCGTTGATGAGTCTTGTTTGGGTCTTTATTCCGCCACTAATCCAGCAGGCTAGAAATTTATCTAAAGTAGATTATAACGAATTGATTTCAAGCTTAGAGGAACCAATTGGTGATTGGGAAGATTGGTTAAAAGATAAAGGTTTAATAGAAGCTGTTGAAGTAGATACGACTATTCAAGAAGTAGTTGTTGAAGAAAAGGAGCCGGAGGAGAATGTAATTACTCAAGTCGTTTCGCTTGATTCGTTATTGTATGCCAGTGGAGATACCGTTACCCGTACAGGTACCAATTTAGCCTTGGTTATTAATATCGAACAGGCAGACGAGGAGCCTTTAAATCAAAAAGAAGAGGATGAGCAGTCTCATAGCTTCTTTGATAACGTAAAATCTAATGTTTATTCATTTTTAGATCCATCTCAAATTCCTAAAGTATTTGGTTCGATTGTAGGTTTCTTTGGAAATTTATTAATTGCGCTGATGTCGGTGTTTTTCATTTCATTTTTCTTCTTACGCGAACAAGGATTATTTGCCAATATGATTTCAGCTATTGTTCCGACGGGTTATGACAACCAATCGGTCACTGCACTAAATCAAGCGAGTAAATTATTGGTAAGGTATTTTGTTGGAGTCGCACTGCAAATTAGTTTTATAACAATGATTGTCTCTATACCTCTATCGCTTTTAGGAATAAAGAATGCGTTGTTGATTGGATTCTTTGCCGCTTTAATGAATGTCATCCCTTACATTGGTCCTTTGTTAGGTGCTGCTTTTGCGGTAATTATTACCTTATCATCAAATCTTGATTTGTCCTTTTATTCGGAATTGTTGCCTTTACTTTCAAAGGTGCTATTGGTTTTTGCCATCATGCAATTAGTCGATAACTTTTTGGCCCAGCCTTTTATTTTTGGAAAAAGTGTCAAGGCCCATCCGCTCGAAATATTTATAGTTGTTCTAATGGGTGCGAAGATTGGAGGAATCATAGGTATGGTTGCGGCTATTCCATCTTACACCGTGCTCAGGGTGGTCGCTAGGGTTTTCTTGAGCGAGTTTAAGATTGTGCAGAGAATTACGCAGGGCATGGATGATATTGATTAGGATTTAAATCCAATGTTTCTTCTTTTAGATTGTTTTATTTCTTTCGCTTTCGCGGAATGGATTCGCTTGATGTAATCAAATAGTAGTTTGATATCTGCTTGTTGTTTGAACATGTTTTGTTCTAGCTTTTCCATTTTTAGGATAAGATTTTTATGCGTCAAGAGAAGATTTCTCATTTTTGTAAATAAACTAATTATCTGAATGTTAACCTGAATAGCTTTATGGCTACTTAGTACACTGGAGAGCTGTGCAACACCTTGTTCGGTGAAGGCCATTGGCTTATATCTGGAACCACCCCAACTTGAGGTGCCAATTTGGCACCTCAAGTTGTTCAATTCATCATCATTTAATTCGAACATAAAATCGCTCGGAAAACGATCTAAATTTCTTTTGACTTGTCGCTTTAAATTTTTTGTTTCTACATCATATAGCAACGCAAGATCACGATCAAGCATCACTTTGTATCCACGAATGAAATATATTTTGCTGATCAGAATGTCATTGGATATGATCATGTCATTTTATTCCTTTATACCTCAACTACTTAAATCATAACAAATAAAAAGCCCGATATTTTTTAAAATATCGGGCTTCATTCGACGAAAGTCAGAAAATTAATCCTGCTTCGCGAAGACTCTTTTCAGTAAATCAGAACTTCGTTGTCCAACATCTGATCTGATACCTAGTTCTTTCTTTTCAACTAAACTAAATAATCCTACTAATGCCTTTGAAGAAACATGGTCCGCTAAATCCGGATTGACATCATCAACAAAAGGAAGAGAATTATATTTATTCACCGCGCTGGCCCACAAATCTTGCGCAGCAACTTTATTGAGTGATGAAACTATTTCGGGTCGGAATTTACCATATAGCGCATTATATGTATTTGTGTGCAAATACTGAGTGGCAGCGTTTTTATCTCCCATTAAAATATTCATGGCATCATCAAATGTCATTTTTTTAATAGCGTCTAGGAATATTGGACCTGCACTTTTTGCAGCATCTTCTGCACCTCTATTGATTTTTTTAATCAACTCATTCTCAAGATTGGTAAAACCAGGAATTACTTTGAGTTTACTAATGACAGTATTAGCCTCGTCAGGCAATAAAATCTTATATGCCGTCTTATAGTATCCATCTGTTTTTGATAAGTATGATACACTATTTCCTACACCTTTATTTAAAGCTTCTTTAAGTCCATTGGAAACGTCCAGATTAGAGAGAGCTCCTGCGGAATTAATGGTATCCATCGCCCTTTGAAGATCGGCTGGGTCACACGAAATCATGAAAAGCGGAATAAGTAAAAACAATATTTTTTTCATCTGTTTAGATTATATGATTCAATATTAATAACGTAATAGTATTTCTTTTTGGCTGATTTCTGAAAACTTTAAGATTAATTTAAAATTAGAAATTCATCACAATCTCAGCACTATCTAAAGGTCCACCTAGTTGAGCCTGTATTTTTTTGATAGATATACTTCCTTTTTCCATTGACTGGAAATCAGCTTTGAAGCGTTGAATAATTTTAAATAAGACCGTTTCTAATAATTTTTCGGGGGTAGACATCACATCCTTACATATATTATAAATGTCTTGATAATCAATGGTGTCATTGATGTCATCTGAAACTTCATCAAATGATTTTATCTGAAGATCAACATTGATAATGAACTGATTTCCTGTTTTTCGTTCTACCTCGTAATATCCATGATAAGCATAGAATTCCAGATCATTGAGCTTAATTTGTGTTGTCATGTCAGCTAATTATTTTGTAAATATAGTTAAGCTTGATGAAAGTGGATTTTAGCTATTTCGTTCTAATGGATGGAGTTTTAATACTTACTTTTGCCAATAATTAAATTCTTAGAAATGGCACGAACAGACAGATATGAACATCACGATTATTATGGTATAGACGAATTACTTTCTGATGACCATAAATTAGCCAGAGAGGCCGTACAAGCTTGGGTAAAAAAGGAAGTTTCTCCGATCATAGAAGATTATTCGAATAGATCCGAGTGCCCGCATCATCTTTTCAAAGGATTAGCTGAAATTGGTGCTTTTGGCCCTAGTTTACCTGTAGAATATGGTGGAGGAGGAATGGATGAAATCGCCTATGGTGTGATTATGCAAGAATTAGAAAGAGGAGATTCTGGTGTAAGATCCATGGCATCTGTTCAAGGATCATTAGTGATGTATCCTATATATAGATTTGGTTCAGAAGAGCAAAAGAGAAAATACCTGCCAAAATTAGGATCGGGTGAATACATTGGATGTTTTGGATTGACGGAGCCTGATCATGGTTCTAATCCAAATGGTATGATCACCAATATTAAAGAGGATGGTGATTCATATATCCTTAATGGGGCTAAAATGTGGATTACAAATTCACCTGTGGCTGATGTTGCTGTGGTTTGGGCAAAAGATGAAGAGGGGATAGTAAGAGGAGTGATTGTAGAAAAAGGAATGCCAGGATTTTCAGCTCCTGAAATTCACGGTAAGTGGTCTTTAAGGGCATCTATTACGGGTGAACTTGTGTTTGAAGATGTAAGAGTACCAAAGGAAAATATATTACCGAATGTAGCTGGATTAAAAGGACCCTTGTCTTGCTTGTCAAAAGCGCGATATGGTATTGCTTGGGGGGCCATTGGTGCTGCATTGGATTGTTATGATTCTGCATTAAGATATTCAAAAGAAAGAATTCAGTTTGGAAAGCCAATTGGTCAATTCCAATTAACGCAAAAGAAATTGGCTGAAATGATTACCGAAATCACTAAGGCACAATTATTAGCATGGAGATTAGGAACATTGGCCAACAAAGGAGAGGCTTCACCTGCTCAAATTTCAATGGCAAAAAGGAACAATGTTCATATGGCTTTGGAGATTGCCAGAGAAGCAAGACAGATTCATGGGGGAATGGGTATAACAAATGAATATCCTTGTATGAGACATATGATGAACCTTGAAACTGTTTTAACCTATGAAGGTACGCATGATATACATTTATTGATTACTGGGCTTGACGTAACGGGATTGAATGCCTTTGGCTAAACTTCATCCAAGATTAAAGAACTTTTGTCCATTAAATGTTTGTTAGCACAGTTATAAAACAATATTTGTGTTAATCTTCGTTTAATCAATAACAAATCATTCAAAAGGAATGAAGCAATTTTTAACATTAATTACTTTAAGTTTTTTATGGAGTCCTGTGTTTTCTCAGGATACCATCCGTATAAGCAATCCATCATTGGAGGATGAACCTAGAATGGGAATCATCGACCAATATGGTAGAATGTCTTCAGTTCCAAGAAATTGGACGGATTGTGGCCCTCTTAGATTCCCTGGTCAGACACCTCCTGATATTCATCCCAATAATTATTTCAATGTAAAAACCCAACCAAGTGAAGGTATTTCATACCTAGGGATGGTGGTAAGAGATGACGATTCGCAAGAATCGATTTCTCAAAGATTGACAAGCCCTTTAGAAAAGGGAAAATGTTACATTTTTAGTGTTGATTTATGTAAGTCAAATGATTACGTAAAAGGAACGAATACAAACGAACTCATCACGACTCCAATTGTTTTAAGAATATATGGAGGTTCTGGTTTGTGTCATCAAGGGTTAATTTTGGATGAGTCCGTTGCCGTAAAAAATACCACATGGCAATCTTACAATTTTGAGTTTAGACCAAATCGAAATTTGAGGTATATTACCTTTGAAGCTTACTATAAAACTCCTGTACTCATTCCGTATAATGGTAATTTGTTGATAGATAATATGTCTGATATTATTCAAATAGCATGTCCAGGTGAGGAACTAATCGCTGCAGTGGAGGAGAAACCCAAGGTGAAGAAAAAACCACCTCATAAAAGAAAGCCAAAGAAAGAACCTAAAAAAGAAATTGTTGTAGATGCTCCAGCGAAGGTTGCTACGGAGGAACCTAAAAAGAAAAAGAAAATACTCGCAGAACTCGATCGAAAGAAATTGACTAAAGGTCAAACTATCCGAATCGATAAATTATTTTTTGCGGCAGATACAACCAATGTGCAGCCTGAGTCCTATCCAGTATTGAATGAAGTCTACGAGTTCATGAAAGACAATGGAGATATTGTCATAGAAATAGGAGGACATACCAATGGTTTACCAAAGCATAGTTATTGTGATCGACTTTCAGAAGCCAGAGCAAAGGAAGTGGCAAGCTATTTAATTCGAAAGGGACTTTCGTCCAATAGAGTTCAATATAAGGGTTATGGCAAACGTAAACCTATTGCCTCGAATCAAACTAAGAATGGAAGAAAGAAGAACCAAAGAGTAGAGATTAAAATTCTCAGCTTCGAATCTTAGAATAAGTCTACATCTATTTCATTTGTTATCTAATTGTTGTTTTTTTTAGAGCAATGCAACTCATGGTAAATATTGCTGTTTTAATTAATAGCTTTACGCAGCATAAAATATAATTATGATAAACATTGCATTAATAGCCCATGATGGAAAAAAAGCAGAAATGGTCTCGTTTATTTTATCCAACCAGAACTTTTTAAAAACCACAAAAATATTTGCTACTGGAACAACCGGTTCTCATATTTCTAAGGAAGGATTTGAAGTAGAGAGTCTTTTGAGTGGTCCTTTGGGCGGTGATGCTCAGATTGCCACAATGGTTGCTACAGGTAAGGTAGATTTGGTGATTTTCTTTAGAGATCCATTGGACAAACATCCACATGAACCGGATGTTCAAATGTTGATGCGACAATGCGATGTACACAATATACCACTTGCCACAAATCCTAAAGCTGCTTATTATTTACTCAAGGGAATAACTACAGCACTTTCTGAATAATGAAAACGGAGGACTTTAAGGAAATATCAAAAAGTATCCCGTTTGAACCAGGTGTATACCGCTTCATAGATAAAAAAGATACCGTAATCTATGTCGGTAAAGCCAAAAAGCTGAGACATCGTTTATCTTCTTATTTTGGAGAAAAGAAAAATCAGTTATACAAAACCAGAGTAATGGTTAAGACCGCGGTAAGGATTGATTATACCGTGGTAGAAACCGAAAATGATGCATTACTATTAGAGGCTACGCTGATTAAGAAATTTCAACCACGTTATAATGTGATGTTGAAAGATGGCAAAACCTATTCTTACATCTGTGTTAAAAATGAAAGATTTCCTAGAGTTTTTTTTACTAGAAGGGTTTTTAAAGATGGTAGTACTTACTTTGGGCCATACACTTCTAAATATCGAGCAAGAGTCATTTATGACTTGATAAGAAATATTTTCACGCTCCGAAATTGTAACTATAATCTTTCTGACGATAATATTAAAAAAGGAAAATTTAAGCTATGCTTAGAGTATCATATCAAGAATTGTAAAGGACCCTGCACAGGTTTGGAATCAGAAGCTGATTATGTTAAGAAAATTGATCAAATCAAGAATATTCTCAAAGGAAATTTTGCTCCTGTAAAGAAATTCATTGTGGAAGAAATGGAACACAATGCATCTATCATGCAGTTTGAATTGGCGCAAGCCTTTAAAGAAAAACTAGAAGTATTTGAAGATTATCAATCTAAATCAATGGTGGTGTCTAATACGATCAAAGACTTAGATGTATTTTATTTTCAAGACGAAGATGAATCCGCCTTTGTTAATTATTTGAAGATTGTAAATGGTGCACTGATTAATACAGATACTATCGAATTAAGAAAGAATTTAAATGATGATAAGGATGAATTAATGGTTTTTGCGATTCAGTTTTTAAGAGACAAATTTGATTCTATTGCTCCGGAAATTGTCGCTCCTTTTGGTTTTACATATTTGGATAAAAATATCAATATTACTATTCCGCAGAAAGGTGATAAAAAGAATCTGCTTGACCTTGCTCAAAAAAATATGCATTACTTCCTTTTGCAAAAACGAAAAGAAGATGTGACCAAAGCAAAAAAGCAAACCAGTGTAGAACGCATTTTAAAAACGATAAAAGAAGATTTGCAAATGGATGAAATGCCATTTCATATTGAATGTTTTGACAACTCTAATATTCAAGGAACAAATCCTGTAGCGAGTTGTGTCGTTTTTAAAAATGCTAAACCAAGTAAAAGAGATTACCGGCATTTTAAAATTAAAACTGTTGTAGGACCGGATGATTTTGCGTCTATGGAAGAAGTAGTCTACAGACGATATAAACGACTCTTAGAAGAAGAAGAATCATTGCCTCAATTAGTGATAATTGATGGGGGTAAAGGTCAGTTAAGTTCAGCTATGAAGAGCATAGATTTATTGGGCTTACGCCAAAAGATCACCGTAATCGGAATTGCTAAAAAATTGGAAGAAATATTTTTTCCTGATGACTCCATTCCTCTTTATATCAATAAGAAATCAGAGTCGTTAAGGGTTATCCAAAATGCACGAAATGAAGCCCATAGATTTGCTATTAACTTCCATAGAAATCTGAGATCAAAGAATGCTTTCGGAACAGAATTAACGGATATTAAAGGGATTGGAAAACTTACAGCAGAGAAGTTATTAAGCCACTTTAAATCTGTAAAACGTATTAAGACTGCCAAGCCAGAAGAAATAGAATTGATTATCGGAAAATCAGCCGCCAAAAAAGTGACAGATTACTTTAGTCATTAGAACCAATATCATTTTTTGATAAGGCTTCCTCTGCTAGATCCAATAATTCAGAATGATAGGCTGCACCTGCCTTTTTAACCAAGACTCTACCTCGATGATCCAAAAATAGTAAAGTAGGGTAGGCTTGTACCGCATAAATTACCAAGAGATCTGGACCTTCGCCTTTTTCTCCATCCACCTTATAGTTAACAAAATTATCGTTCATGAAATCAGCGGTTTCTTGATGTGTGAAAACATCTTCATCCATGAGCTTACAAGGTAAACACCAGTCAGCATAGATATCTACAAAAACCAACTTGTTTTCAGTTTCAGCTTTTTCTAAAACAGTGGAGAGTAAATTGCTTTGTTCAAAATCAAATTTGTAAGGGCTAGAATCATGGGAAGATAGACCCTTTTTAGAATTACATGATTGCACGGAGACAAGTCCTACTACCATGATGAGTAAATAGAATATCGGTTTCATAGGATAAATATATTAAATTATTATTTAATATGTTGTTCTTTGTCATCCAATATGTTCTGGTATATTTTTAAAGTTCTTTTTGCCATTGCAGTTTTACTTAGACCTTGAACGTATTGAAATGCATTTTGAAGTAAACGATCTTTGAACGACTCGTTATTGTATAAGTACTTTAAATATTCTGCAATTTTTTCTGGATCACCCACTTGAGCCATCATTCCAGTAAGTTTATGGGTCACGATTTCTGGAATACCTCCGGCATTGGTGCAAACTACGGGAATCTTAGCATTGTAGGCGTCAAGGATGGATGAACCCAATCCTTCTTCTTTACTAGTTAATAAAAAATAATCTAATTCATGAATATATTTTCTTACGTCTTCTATGAACCCACAAATGATAAAGTGCTCCGACAATTCTAATGCGATGATCTGCTCTTGAATCTTTTCCTTTAACCCGCCGTCTTGACCAATTAATAAAAACTTGACTGGTAATTTAAAATCTTTTATGATAATCCGTGCCGCGTTAACGAGTGTAGTGTGGTCCTTTTCTTCTGACAATGCGGCTACGCAGCCTATTATTATTTCATCCTTCGAGATATTAAACTGCTTTCTAATGAATCGTTCATCAGACTGAATCAATTCAACCCCGTCTCGAATAGTTAATAATTTTGATTTATCCTTCACTCGACTAGCTACTACACCTTTCACAAAGTCCGATACGCAAATAATTTTTTGAATATTCTTGAGGTTATATTTTCTAGTCGAACTATACTTTACAGAAAAATTCACTCGGCGACTTAGAACCATTGGAACTGGATTTCCAAATATACTTGAAGAAAGCCAGGCATAATTATGTGAGTGTGAGTCATGAATGTGGACCAAATCAATGTTTTCAGTGTTGCACGTTCGTTTAAAAAGTCGAGAAGTTGGGAGACTTATACTACTCCCTTTTTTATAAGGGATGCATTTAAAACCATTAGAAATACTCCATTGATGCAAAGCTGACTCTTCAGGACAAAAGACTAAGTTTTCACAACCCATATGAGCCAATTCACTCATGAGGTAAGCTATTTGCTGTTCACCTCCTCTCCATTCGGAAGTAGAACTCATATGTAAAATCTTAGGCATTTTGGGCATTCAAGATTTGAAGTTTGTGATACTTAAGATACGAAGCCTTTGCGGATTTTTGAGCAATTTTTAATCCGGCCTTGCCATCCAAAAACCCTTTTTTCCAAATATATAGTTTTAGCCATTTCAGTATGGCACTGGCATATGGCCTTATAGGACTGAAAGACTTACCTTTTTTAAATAGAGCCTTAGCGGCGATTTCAGTGAATAACTCTATTTGTCGGTCATGTTCTTCCTCTGTTGAATAGGTGTAGTGTAGTAAATCACCATGTAAAAATTTTTTCGTGGAATTTTCTTTGAGTAACACTTCGTCATGTGGATTTATACCACCCCATTGTCCTTTGTGTTTATTCCATAATCGAATTTTTTGATCAGGGTACCAGTCAGAATGTTTGATCCATTTTCCACAATAATTATTTAGCCGATTAAGATAATACGCGTCGAATCGTAAATCCGCTTTAATTTTTAAAATAGATTGAGTCAGTTCTTTACTTAGACATTCATCCGCATCTAGAGATAAAATGAACTTATGATTACATTGTTCTATGGCGAAATTCTTTTGTTCGATATGGCCAAGAAATTCGTTTTGAATGACAATCGCCCCTAGACCTTCTGCAATCTTTACGGTTTCATCCTTTGATCCTGAATCGATGACGATTATTTCGTCTACAACGTCTTTAATGGACAGGATACATCTGGCAATATTATGTGCTTCATTTAAGCAAATTATAGCTCCAGAAATGCCTGACATCAAAATAGATTTAGCTTATTTCATTAGCGTAAGCTACAAAATGAGGATTGACAAGTGATTCTTTATTATATCCGAGGGGTAAATCATTTTCGACACTTAAAACTTTTCCTCCTGATTCTTCTAAAATGATTTGAGCAGCACCAGTATCCCATTCCATTGTAGGAGCTAGACGAGGGTAAATGTGCGCCTCACCTTTGGCCATGATTAAAAATTTTAATGAACTACCGGTTGCGACTTTTTCAGGGCGATCAAAAGCCGCCATAAAATTGGCTGTGCGCTCATTCAAGTGTGATCGTGAACAAACTATTTTTAAATTTGGATCAGTCTTTTTAAACGATTTTGAGCGAAGATGAGTGGTCTCACCATTTTTCTTTAAAAATGCCCCATGTCCCTTAATGGCCCAGTAAAGTTCTTCTAAAGCAGGAGCGTAGACAACACCTGCAAACGGAATACCATTGGAAATTAAAGCGATATTTACTGTAAACTCACCATTTCTTTTGATGAATTCTTTTGTGCCATCTAGAGGATCAACCAACCAATAGTCGGTGTAATTTGACCTTTCTGAATACTCAATTTCTTTATTCTCCTCAGAAATAATTGGGATTTGAGTTTCTAGAGACTCTAACCCTTTTACGATATAATCATTGGCATTTTTATCTGCTTTTGTCAAAGGAGAATCATCGGATTTGGCTTCAACACCAAAGTCTTCTGATTCATATATTCGCATGATCTCCTTTCCTGCTTCGATTGAAATCAATTTCACCTTTTCGATCATCTGTTCAATTTGCTTCAATTCCAACATGCTCTATAGACTTTTCGAATAATTTAGGTTAATGAAAGCGTTCAGCGCAACAATATGCGACATTTTGGGTTTATATCCACAACAATGGTCATAATTTGATCATTTATGGATAACAGTATTCATTATCAAAATAAAATTTCGTTATATTTGGAATAACAGTCATAGGGTGTCTGTAATTTCGTTGCCTTGTCGAATCGTCATTTCGACAAGGTTTTTTTCTGTTTCAATCGTGCCCTTTGTATAACCTTGGTTTGAAAAGACTGCACAGCCGGAATCTGCTCCTCATTAATCAATGAATCTCCAGTTATATTGATGGCTTCATGTTGACTCATGACTATTTGAAAAATTAAATCCTCCCCTTCAAAATAATAATCCGAGCTGATTCTATTCCCCGTAACTTCAAATTCACTGATTAAATGATTATTGATTAAAAAACAGTCAAGAAGGATGGAGTTTTTCTCGTCCACTTGAAAATGTCCTTGACTTTTATCCACTTCCTTTAAAAGATAATCTCTTCTGCCTTTGACGGTATCTTCACCATAAATTATCGCCCAAATGTACTCACCTTTGGTATCTGTTTTTTGATGGTCAAGTGCCATAGGTAACTTTTGTTTTAAGCCATTGACATCATGAATTTCTAATTCTCCCGTCCAATACCCGAGCCAGTCATCTGGAAAAACTTTTGATGTTTCCTCTGTTTCAAACTGTGGTTCAATGTTGATTAAATCTTTTTTTGAACAGGATATGAGGACTAATGTTAAAATCGTTAGAACGGATAAGTAAACTCTAGATTTGTTGTTTAACATGTTAATGATCATTTTTGTAAATATGATAAAAAATCAAAATATAGTTTATCGCTTTTCCATTTGTTGTTTTTGTATTCTGCTTTCCGTTTTAGTAATGGCTCAGGATAAATATTTCCAACAAGAAGTTAATTATACAATGGATGTCAAACTGGTCGATTCTTTAGACCTACTTAAGAATCAAATGACTATTGAATACGTCAATAATAGCCCGGATGTTTTGGATGAACTATATCTCAATGTTTTCACTAATGCCTTTGAAAATAATAGTACTCCATTAGCAGATCAACTGTTACAATTGAGGGATAAGAAATTTTACTTTGCAAAGGACGATCAAAGAGGTTTTTATAGCGAGTTAAACTTTAAAGTAGACGGCTCGGAGGCCGAATGGGAATATCTTTTACCGAATAAGGAATTTGTTAGAATAAGACTAAAGCGACCCTTAAACACTGGTGAACGCATTATTATTCAATGTATGAGTGAGAGTCAGATTCCTGATTTATTTGTTCGAAGTGGTAAAAACAATGATGAATATCATATGACATTTTGGTATCCAAAGATGGCTGTTTATGATAAAGATGGATGGCACACTCTAAATTACTTAGCCATGGGTGAAGTATACAGTGACTATGGAAATTATGATGTTACTATTGAAAGCCCAAATCAATATCAAATATTTGCGACGGGAGCGAAAATGGAAGAATCAAAGTTGATGTCTCCTCAACAAAAGCTGAGATTCGTGGCGAAAAACGTTATCGATTTTGCGTGGTTTGCTTTATTAGATCGAAAAACAGTCATTCAAGAAACGAGTATTCAAGGAAGAGATGTAAGATTGGAAATTGCCCTTCCAAAAGAAAACAATGATATTTGGGAAGATGCCATAAGTTCATTAGAATCTGCAGTTCAAGACTTATCCAAGATTATTGGTCCATACCCATATGATCAGTTGACGGTTATTGGGATTGAGGAAGAATCTGGAATGGAATACCCTCAAATAGTTACTGCTGGTAATAAAAAGACTACCAGAGGTACAGATTATATCATTGCCCATGAGGTAGGTCATCAATGGTTTTATGGAATTCTTGGTTTTAACGAAAGAGCTCATCCGTGGTTAGATGAAGGATTAACTACATATTACGAACATCGTTTGACCAAAGAAAAATATGGAAACGATTATTACTCAAGTACTCTTCCTAATTTCATGAATGGTGATGGTCCATTTTTGAGATTGATATGCGATGATCAAATCTGTCAATACAAGAATCAAAGTTTGTCCACCAATGTCGAGGAAATTTCAGCATTGAATTACGGAATCAATTCTTATGAAAGAGGAGCAAATGCTTTTGCTCACTTAGAAGGGTATTTAGGAAGAGCTGTTTTCGATAAGGCCATGACTAGGTTTTTTGAAACTTGGAAATTTAAACATCCCAGGCCTTCCGATTTAAGAAAAATTCTGGAAGAAACTTCAAAGAAAGATTTGTCTTGGTTTTTTGATGATTTTATCCATACCACAGCGACACCAGATTATAGTTTTGGAGAAGTAAAAGAGTTGGAAGACAAAATTCAACTGGAAATAAAACATCAGGGTCCTTATAAAACCCCCATGAGTGTTTCAGCTTATAAGGATGGACATGTGGTAAAAACGACTTGGCTTGAAGTAAATGAAAACTCCGTATCCTTTGAAAAAGCTGATTATGATAAATTTGTTTTGGACCACATGGTTATTTCACCTGATTCTAAAAGGTCAAATAATTACAAACAAAACAACAGTTTCTTAGGTTTAAGGCAATTAGAGTTTCGACCGATTATCGGACTGGATAAGGCTGAAAAGAAAGATATCTTTTATAACCTTTTTACTGGATATAACACAAGTGACGGATTTTATATTGGACCTAGTTTAAATAATTCTTTTACTCCATTTAGTCGCTTCAAATATTACGTCGGAGGTGGATATAGTCTTAAAACAAAAGAGCCAGTAGGTAATATTCGACTCAATTATGATCATCCTTATTATAGTGGATTGATCAGTAAATGGGAATTGAAGTTAGGTCTGAAGTCTTTTCATTTTGAGGACAACGAGTTGTTTGGATACCAAAGGCGATATATTAAAATTGATCCTTCATTTATAATACACTTTAGACATTCGCCGAAAGGCAAAACACAATCTAAAATTGGATTTAGAAATATCATCTTATATAATCAAATTGCCAACTTTATCAGTGGGTCAGAAGGGGCCATTTTTGACGGACTTCAATTTGGTAGGGGAGAAAACCCTCCAATCTCTGAAAATATATATGAACTGTCTTATCAAATGAAGAACACTTCTGTTCTTAACCCATTTCAAATTAATATCGCATTGGAACAGCAATCTTATGATGCATTCGATTCCGAATCGTATTTAAAGTTATCGATGACTTATGATGGTTCCTTTGCTTTTTCTGAAAACTTTGATTTAGGAATCAGAATTTTTGGTGGTAAATTCCTTACTAACACACAGAGAAATTCAACGAGCTATAGTAATGCCTTTACTCGAGGTAGCTTTAGCCTAATGCATCAAGGGTTTAATGATTATAGATACGATGCCTATTTTCTAAATAGAGCCAATCAAAATGCGAGTTTCTCAAATCAGATCACCATGGCTGATGGAGGTTTCAAAACACCTCTCGGAAGTCAATACAGTTCGATTGGAGCTAGTAATGACATGATGGTTTCTGTGAATTTGACAAGTGCGTTTGTAACCAAACTACCCAAAATTCTTCCATTGCGACTATTTGCGGACTTTGGTTATTTTACCCAATATTCTAACACAGAAGATGCCATGACGGGCACTTTCATGTATGATGGAGGTGTATATTTGGATTACAAGTTAGTTCAGATTTATCTTCCAATATTGGTGTCTAGCGACATCCAAGGAAACTATGATTCAGAAGACATTAGTCTCTTTAAAAGAATCAGCTTTAGATTCGATTTACAACAATACGATGTTTGGGATTTGGCAGACGATTTTCCATATTAAGGAGATAGTCGATCTAAATTCCAAGAGTCATCCGATTTTGAATACCTAAACCTATCATGAAAACGATTTGGTCTCCCTTGCCAGAATTCAATAGCATGAGGTAGGATTAAATATCCTCCCCAATAATCTGGTACTGGTATATGATCGGTCCCTTCAAATTCTTTGGTAAGTTGATCTCTTCGATCCAATAGTTCTTGATAATCCTCGATCACTTTACTTTGAGGCGATGCGACTGCCGATATTTGACTTCCCTTTGGTCTCGAACTAAAATACTTTTGCGAATCTTCTTTTGAAATCTTTTGAACTTTCCCCTCAATCCTAACCTGTCTCTCTTGTTCCTTCCACAGAAATACGGCGGCGACATAAGGATTTTCATCCATTTCTTTGGCCTTGCGGCTTTCGTAATTGGAATAAAAAATAAATCCTTTTTCTGTTAATCCTTTGAGTAAAACAATTCTTGCAGATGGTACCGATTCTTTGTTGGCTGTAGCCAATGTAAAAGCATTTGGTTCATCAATGTCTCCATTCATAGCATGGTCCATCCATGTCTTGAATAAGGACAAAGGAACTTTCGGCATATCGTCCTTAGTCAAAACACTTTTAGTGTAATGGTTTCTGAGATTTTCTAATTTACTAGACATTACGATTGAATAATTTTTTTGTGTTTGCTTTCATTCTATAGGCAATCCAGTACATCACTGGAACAACCACTAAAGTTAAGAATGTTGCAAAACTTAATCCGTATATAATGGTCCAAGCCATCGGTCCCCACATAGCAGTATTGTCTCCACCAGCGAAATATTGAGGATCTAAACTCGAAATCAAAGTAAAGAAATTAAAGTTGATACCCAGAGCCAAAGGAATTAAACCCAGGATAGTAGTGATGGCAGTTAATAGAACTGGACGAAGTCTGGTTGCACCTCCTTCAATAATTGCTAAGCGAATATCATCTGCAGACAAACTATCCATAGATTCCACATTCATGGATTCTCGTTTTCTCTTGATTAATAAATTGATGTAATCTATAAGTACTATAGCATTATTAACAACCACCCCGGCTAGGGATATCACCCCGACACTCGAGAAAATAACACTAAACGTCATTCCCGTTATGATGTATCCCAGCAATACGCCAATGGTACTGAAAAGGATGGATAACAGAATGATGAAAGGAGATATAATGGAATTGAATTGTGCGACAATAATGATAAAGATCATAAATAAGGCTAATGCAAAAGCACCGCCCAAGAATTCCATGTCCTCGGCTTGCTGTTGTTGCTCTCCTCCAAATTCGAAGGTGTAACCTTCTGGTAATGGATATTCGTCCATGATCATTTTTAGTTGAGCGTTTATTTCGTTAGCATTAAAGCCATCTAAAACGTTAGAAGTGATGGAGGCCACCCGACCATTTTTATTTCGTCGAACGGCATTATATGTTGAAGTATAACTTACGCTCGCCACTGAAGATATTGGGACTTGAACGATACGGCCATTGGCTGGATTTCTAAATGTAATTTTTTGATTCATTACATCTTGCATTTCCTCTCTGTATTTTTCATCCAATCTCAACATGATAGGATAATCATCTTCACCGTCTTTATACTTAGAGACCTCTTTACCAAAAATGGAAGTACGAATGGCCATTGCGATAGAATAAGTCGATAGTTCATATCTTCTAGCTGCCTCTCTATCAATATTGACAAGTAATTCGGGTTTACCCAAATAGACATTAGAATTTAATTCTTCTATTCCATCAATATTTTTGCCGTTGATATGTCGAATCACTTCATCTGAGATGACAATTAAGCTATCTATTTCATCACCGACAATTTCAATTTGAATAGGCTTACCTGCAGGTGGCCCATTGGCATTAGGTGCAGATATAATTTCGACTCCTGCAAAGGTTTTAACTTCTGCTCGGATGTCATTTAAAATATCTTGGGTTGATATGTTATTTCTTTCTTGTGTAGGAACAAAAGAAAGCGTGATTCTTGCCTTATGTGGCGTTAAGCCAGGTTCAGGTGGACTATTGGGATCTGAAGTGTCTTCGCCAATTTGAGTTAAAATAGCATCGACAACTTCCATTCTTCCTTCAACTACTTTTTCGATTTTCGACTCAATGTCTTTGACAACTTCATTGGTTTTTTTAATGTCTGTTCCATCTGGTAATTCTACAAACACATTCACATACATTGGATCTGCTTCCGGGAAAAATTGAATTGGAGGTGGTTGAAAAATCATCAATGCAAATGCAACAAACAATAGAACAAAGGTACCGCCAAAAACAAAGTATGGCGTTTTTTTATTGAGGACAAACCGAATAAATCGGTCATATCCTCTCTCCAGCATTGGAAGGATTTTATTCTGAAAATAGAATGCACCAGGACGTAAGATGAAATAATTCGTTAGGGAGATAATGATCGCAAAACCCATAAGATTTCTTAACCATTCTACGCCCATAAAATGAGCTGCAATACCCAAAACTAACATGATTAAAGCTCCACGCAATATGTTATTACGCTTTCGTATTCTTAATTTTTCTTCTTCATGCTTCTCATCCACTTTCATGAAACGGGAAGTAAACACAGGATTGATGACGAGTGCCACAAAAAGAGATGAACTCAATACAATGATTAAAGTGATGGGCATGTACTTCATGAATTCTCCCATGATTCCAGGCCAAAAGGCTAAGGGAATAAATGCGGCTAGGGTAGTGGCTGTGGAAGCAATAATAGGCCAAGCCACTTCACCTGCACCATACTTTGCAGCATCTTTTCCATTGAAGCCATTTTGCATGTATCGATAAACATTCTCAACTACCACAATGGCATTGTCAACCAAAAGACCCAGCGCCAAAATAAGAGAAAACAATACGACGATATTCATAGTAGTCCCCGACACATGTAGAAACATGATCCCTGTCAACATCGAAAGAGGAATGGCTAGTCCAACAAAACTTGCATTTCTTAAACCTAGGAAAAATAGAAGGACTAAAATTACAAGTATGACACCAGAAATAATGCTATTCTCTAGATTAGAAACTTCATTCCTCGTATAAACAGATTGATCATTGAATAAACTAACTTTTAAGTCTTCAGGTAATTGGGTTTTAGCCTTTTCAAGGACAATTTTTAATTCATCTGAGGCCGAAAGTAAATTTTCACCGGATCCTTTTACTACTTCAAGTGCAATTACCGGAAAACCATCTGAACGTGCGTATGAAGTTTGATCTTCAAATGTATATTGAATATCGGCAATCTCCTTTAAGAAAATGGGTCTTTGGTTTTCAGCTTTAACAATGGTATTTCTAATGCTTTCTATATTGTCATATTGTCCAACAATTCTAACCGCTCGTTTGAAGCCACCTTGTTGAATCTCTCCACCGGACATGGTCAAGTTCTCAGATGCTATCGCATTTTCAATATCCTGAAATGAGACTTGAACTGCCTGCATTTTTGATATATCCGCATTAATTTGAACCTCTCTTTCTCGATCACCCTTCATGTCAACTCGAGAGATCTGTCGAATCTCTTCAATTTTGTCCTTTAAAAATTCGGCGTATTTTCTGAGATCATCCGCACCATAATTTCCAGAAACATTGACCGTAACTATTGGAAATTCTGCAAACTTAATTTCTTCAACCAATGGGTCTTGATCAAGATCGGTAGGTAATTCTGCTTTTGCTTTGTCAACGGCATCTTTGACTTTTCGTACCGCCAAATCAATTGGAATGTCTGCACTTAATTCAACGATGATTACGGAGAAATCTTGAATAGAAGTTGAGGTCAATTTTTTCAACTCGGCAATAGATTCTAGTTCCTTTTCTAATGGCCGAGAAATTAAATTTTCAATCTCCTCACCTGAATTTCCAAAATAAGGGGTATTAATATATATAGTCGGTAAACTCGAGTCTGGATATTGTTCCTTTGGCATCGCATCGTAAGATTGAATACCAAAAAGAAGGATCATAAGTGCGACTAGAAACACACTCGTTGCGTTATCTACGGCAAGTGAACTAAGACTAAATTCTTTTCTTTTGATTGTCTTGTTTTCCATGATCTTAGATTACTGGATATTTAATAAATCACCTGCATTAATGCTCCTGGATCCTTCTGTTACTATGAGCTCATTGGATTGAACCCCTTCATTTACAATGACGTTGCCTTCATAGCTTTCGCCAATGCTGATGTAATTTTTTTGAGCTACGAGATCTCCATCTTTTTTGATAGCTACATAAACAAACTGTTGGCCGTTTACTTCCTCTTGTACGATATTCAGCGGAACAACTATGGCATCCTCAACCTCCAAGTCAACAAATTTTAAAAGAGCAAGTAAGTTTGGTTTGAGTACATTCTTTTCATTGCCCGTCTCTATTTCTAATTTGAATGTTCTATTTGAAGGATCGATACTTCGGCCAATTAGAGATATCCTTTTTGACATATCTAACCCAAGAGCTGGAATGTGAATGTCAACATTATCTCCTCGTTTAATATTAGGGAGATACTTTTCTGGAACGTCTGCAACAATTTTCACTTGCCGTGTATTCAGGATTTGAATTATGGGCATTCCAGGTGAAGCCATTTCTCCTTGTTTCAGAAATTCCATATCTACTACGCCGCTTATTGGCGCGTATACATTCTTTTTACTTAGTTGTAAGTTTAAAGACTCTATTGATTTCTCTAATCGTTCTTTGTTGTTTTTCGCTTCGAGATATTGAATTTCCGAACCAATGTTTTGGTCCCAAAGCCTCTTTTGCCTTTCAAAAACAGTGTTTGCTAAATCTTTGGATATGGTTAATTCTTGAATCTGCTTTTCGACAGACTCTAAGTCAAGAGTAGCGATTAATTGACCTTTTCTCACCGACTGACCTTCTTTAGCATTTACGCTTAAGATTCGACCACCAGTTGAACTACTAACATTTACAAGGTCACTTGATTGAACACTTGATTGTACTTCAACAAACCTTTTAAAGTTTGATTTTTTAATCGTATCAATCATCACCGGCTTGTACTTTTTCTTCGGAGGGTTAATCGCTATAATTTTGGATTCAATTTCATCTATTTCTTTCTGGAGATTACTCATTTCTTTTTTCTTCTCAGAGAGGTTTTTCTTTAAAGAATCAATACTATTTGAATCTTCTTTTGGCCCGCAAGAAGTAGCGAAAAGGATTAAGCTAATCGAGAGGATAAATAGGTAACGCATATTGGAAATTTTCATAGTTCTAATTAAATGTTGCCGTAAGCAATGTCTAAGTTCATTTTAGCATTTACTAATTCATACATGGCATTGATATATGAGGCTTGTGCCTGATAAAGAGAAGCTTCTGCTTCTGTAACTTCAAAGCTAGAACCAACGCCTTCTTTGAATTTTATGAGACTTTTGTTATAAATATTTTGATTCAGTTCAACTACTTTGTTTCGTTGATTTAAAGTGTTTTTTGCATTCTTAAAATTGAGTTTTGCATTCTCGACTTCTAATCGGATGGCGTTTTCAAATTCAAGCTTTTGAATCTCTGTTTTTTCCATTTCCAATTTAATCTGAGCCATTTTGCTTTTTCTTTCTCGACCATCATAAATCGGAATATTAATGGCGAGCCCAGCAGATGCAGACGGAAGAAACCCAGCTTCATTATTATCAAAAAGGCTGTTTCGTTGAAGACTTTCTGAAAGGCTTACAAAGGCTCGAGCACTTGGAAGGAAAGTTGATTTTGTGCTTTTATAATTTAACTCATTCAGTTTTTGACCAGTTTCAATCGCTTGGTAATCGGGGCGTTTATAAAAGTCAATTTCAGCATCAAAGGCCACTTCATCCATGGATATTTTTGATGCAATCATTTTCAAATCTTCACTTAAGGAAAGATCTTCATTTAAAGGATAGCTCATTTGAAATTTCAAAACATTGTATCCAATTTGAATGAGTTGTGTTAAATTTTCCTTTTCTGCCAAGGTGTTTTCTAGAGATAAACTTATTCGATCAACGTCTAAAGATTCAATAAATCCACTTTTGTATATCTCAGTAATTTCTTTCAACGATGTGTTTAATGTCTTAATATTATCGTCAACGATTTTCATGTTTTCTTCTGCAATCAAAATACTTAAGTAGGCTTTGATGATATTGGATTTAATTTCGAATGCTGTGGTGTTTTTTTGTTGTCCTACTAATTCGCGATAAAGCCTTGCTGCTTTCAATCCATATAAATAGGAAGCATCAAAAACCAGGGAGCTTAATTCAATGTTACCGCTTAAGTTATTTTTAAGAAAAAACGAAAATTCAAATGTCTCAGGCGTTGGTAGTTCCTTTTGAGGAATGACTTGTTCAGTAAAAAGAACACCATAAACCGATGGAGAAATAAAATCTTCGACCGGTTGTGCTGGAGTAACAAAGTAATATTGATAGTTAATACCAGCGTTGAGTTTTGGCATTCCAATAGACTTAAATTCTGTTATACTCCATTCTGCTTTTTGCTCATCTAGTGCATCTAATTTTAATCTGTTGTGGTTTTCTAGTCCATATTGAATGGCTTCGTTTAGAGACATGCTTTGTTGTGCATGCATATTCAATTGAACAAGCAAAACGAAAAATAGAAGTATTGAAATTGCTCTCATGTATTAAGCGTTTAATTGACTTTTCTTAATGTATTTTCTTCCTTTGTCAGAAACTATACCGTATAAGTGGTATACGACGAGTTCTTCGAATAATTTAGTGCGTACAAAATCTTTTGTTGGAAAAATGTCTTCATTGGTGATGGTCATAGCCTGTGCTACATATAGCCTAGAAATGATATCATCGTCTATGGATTCTTTATAGAGTCCATCCTTTTTACCTCTTATTAAATTAGTTTTAATTTGTTCTTGAACATTAGTCATATGTTTGTGTTCAATGATCTTCCAACTTTCACCATAATATTTCTTAAGATCATACACCAAGGACGGAGACATGTCTTTTAGAAAATTCAAAATGTATTTTGCTACACCTAGCATTTCTTCAATGGCATTATCTGTGGTCTTTGCAATTTCATTTAAATCTTCCGTCTCTTGTTCCACAAAGTACTCGATGACAGTTTTGACTAATTCTTTCTTATTCGTATAATACTCATAAAATGTTTTTTTGGATATTCCTAGAGATCTGCTGATGTCATCAATGCTTACGCTCTTGATTCCATACTTGAGGAATAATTCAAAACTAACTGCCAATATTTTCGTGCGCTGCATATTGTAAAATTACGCCATTTAAACGTGGGAAACTTTAATTGCGTTTAAAGTTTCCATGTTTTTTATATGAACTGTCAAATTTTGTCGATAAAAAGTCATTACTGATTACTTTCGTATTGATGAGACAATCATATAAGGTTTTAGGTTTGATGTCTGGAAGTTCGTTAGATGGATTAGACATAGCACTCTGCGAAGTAACTGGTGAAGAAGATGGAGGTTTTAATTATTCATTAATTCGCGCTATTACGGTAGAATACGGTCAAGAATTGGTCAGTCGATTAAGTAGAGTTGCAGAAAATTCATTTGAAGAAATAGCCATTTTGGATAAAGATTTATGCTTAGCTTGGGGCGAAGCAATACTTGATTTTTTAAAAAATTCTAAAGAAAAGGTTGATTTTATATCGTCTCATGGTCATACGATTATTCATATTCCTGAAAAGGGAGTGTCTAAACAAATTGGGAATGGGGGCTACTTATCTGCTTTGACCAAGCTTCCTGTTATTTCGGATTTTAGAATTCAAGATGTCGCTTTACTTGGTCAAGGCACGCCTTTAGTTCCGATTGCGGAAATGCATTTATTTTCAGGATATGATTTTTATTTAAATCTGGGTGGGATTGCAAATTTGACTTATCAAGACCCATCGTTCAGAGCCTTAGATATTTGTCCTTGCAACCAAGCCTTGAATCATTTGGCTAATAATTTAGGTTTAGCTTTCGATCAGGATGGTCAATATTCCCGAAAGGGAAAAGTAAATAAGCAGTTGCTTAATGATTTAAATAGTTGTGAATACTTTCATCAAATCGAACCAAAGTCATTAGACAATCAATGGATCAAGAAAAACTTCTTAACCAAGTTTGACCTCAAGGATAATATTGAGGATCAATTAAGAACTACTTGTGAATGTATTGTCATGCAAATTGTTTCATTTTTGAATAGTCAGGGTGCAAAACATGGAAAAGTTTTAGTTACAGGCGGAGGTGCAAAGAATAAATTTTTAATGGAGTTACTAGCGAATGCTTTAGATGGATTAAACATTGAGGTAGTTGTGCCGGATGAGCAACTTATCGATTATAAAGAGGCTATTTTGATGTCTTTTCTAGGATATTTAAGGTTCTTGGGTGTACCCAATGTATTATCAAGTGTCACAGGTGCAAAGTCAAACAATATTGGGGGCGCCATATATGATGTTTACGGAAAATTAGTCAATGGACAAATCTAAAAGAATATTGGTCACAGGCGCAACAGGACTAGTTGGGTCATACTTAATTAATGCTCTTCATGCCCAGGGTTATCATCAACTCATCGGTATGAAACGTGAAAATAGTCGAATGGGTTTGGTCGAATCCATTCAGGATAAAGTCGAATGGGTCAATGGAGACGTACTAGATGTTCCTTTTTTAGAAGATGCTTTTGAAAACGTAGATGTCGTTTTTCATACAGCAGCAATGGTTAGTCTCAGTAAAAAGGATCACGACAAAATGATGGATGTCAATATTAACGGTACGGCCAATATTGTAAACGTATGTTTATATCGAAATGTCAAAAGCTTAATTCATGTCAGTTCGATTGCAGCTCTAGGGAGATCGACAAATGGTAAAGCCATTCATGAGGGCACACCCTGGGTA
This sequence comes from Saprospiraceae bacterium, assembly GCA_020630475.1. GTDB lineage: Bacteria > Bacteroidota > Bacteroidia > Chitinophagales > Saprospiraceae > JAHDCZ01. Next base: position 32,769 of record JAHDBI010000008.1, on the reverse strand, counting down.
AGTAGTAAGTATAACTCTAAATATGCTCAGAGTAAATACTTGTCCGAAATGGAAGTTTGGCGTGGTCAGGCAGAAGGTTTAAAAACAGCCATAGTAAATCCGTCGGTTATATTAGGTGCAGGATATTGGAAACGTAGTTCACTCTCTATTTATGATACATTGTTTAGGGGGGTAGCTTATTATCCGTCAGGCGGAAATGGTGTAGTCGATGTGCGGGATGTAGTAGATGCTTTAATCATATTATTAGAGACTGGTATTCAAGACGAACGTTTTATTATTAATGGACATAATGTTTTATTAAAGGATTTAGTCCAAGACATCGCACAAGGACTCCAGGTTCCGAAGCCTGAAAAAGAACTCAAAGGTTTAGTTCGTTGGCTTTCGTGGAGAGTAGAATACATTCGTTCATTTTTTAAGAACTCTTTTCCATTAATCACAAAAGAATCTGTGGCATCCACCTCAAAGGTTTGGATTTATAAAAATGAAAAATCCATTAAAGATCTTAACCTAACTTATAGACCATATGACGAAACCATAAAGGATTCCTGCCAAGCTTTTCTAAAGTCAAAGGAAAATCAAAAAGCTTTCGGCCTACTCAAAAATGTCTAATTCCACATTGTCAATGGGTTAAATATTAAAGAATATTATACTTTGAATTACAAGTAAAACAGTATATAATTTTTCAATTAAGCTTATTTTGAGAATTAAATTATAATATATATCTTTTAAAAGTGATAATATACTGTTCTCGACGGTGTATTCAATTTTTCATTCTCAAAAACAGCTATATGAGTGTTCAAACTAAAGATATTAGGAACATTGTTTTACTCGGTCATTCTGGAAGTGGCAAGACGAGTTTTGCTGAAACAATGTTATTCGAATCAAAGGCCATAGGTCGAAGAGGTAATGTAGAATCTGGATCCACAGTTTCTGATTATACCAATATTGAACAAGATAAAGGCACGTCACTTTTTAGTGCGTTGCTTCACGCTAAATGGAGAAATTGTAAAATAAATATATTGGATACACCAGGATCTGATGATTTTGTCGGTGAAGTTGTTTCTTCGATGAAAGTCGCTGATACGGCGTTGATGTTATTGAATAGTGCAAATGGCGTAGAGGTTGGAACCGAATTGGTTTGGGAGTACGTACAAAATTTTAATACTCCTGCGATTTTCGTAATCAATCAAATTGATCATGAAAAATCTGACTTCGAAGCCACACTTGAACAGGCCAAGCAAAGATTTGGATCTAAAGTTTTACCTGTCCAATATCCATTAGACCAAGGAAAAGGTTTTACCACTATTGTTGATGCCTTAAGGATGACCATGTATGTCTTTAATGAAGATGGTGGTAAACCAGAAAAGGTAGCCATTCCGGAAACGGAAATGGGTCGTGCTCAAGCGATGCATAATGCCCTTGTAGAAGCTGCCGCAGAAAATGACGAAAGCTTAATGGAGAAGTTTTTTGAAGAAGGTACATTGAATGAGGATGAGCTGGCCTCTGGATTAACCATGGCATTAGCGCAAGAACTCATTTATCCTGTATTCTGTGCTTCAGGATTAGAGAATAAAGGAAGTGGACGAATCATGGGTTTCTTAAAAGATATTGCGCCTAGCCCTGCAGATCGCCCAGAAGCCAAGTTGGAGGATGGATCTACATTGAAGTGTGATGTGGATGGTCCACCTACCATGTTTATATACAAGACCTTATCCGAGCCTCAGGTAGGACAAGTTTCTTATTTTAAGGTTTATGCTGGAGATGTTAAGTCAGGAGCCGAATTAGTATGTGATAGAAATATAGAAAGGATTACACAGGTATACGAATCCAATGGAAAGCAAAGAACCAATGTCAATCAATTGGTCGCCGGTGATTTGGGAGCTACAGTGAAATTGAAGTTTGCCACAACAAACGATACATTAACAGAAAAAGGAAAATCACATCAAATTGAAAAAATAACTTTTCCTGATCCAAGAATCCGATCTGCAGTTGTCCCGCCTAGTAAAGCTGAAATGGAAAAGCTCATGAAAGCTCTGCATCAAATCGAAACGGAAGACCCAACTTTGATAGTAGAACAATCGCCCCAATTAAAACAAACAATCTTACATGGTCAAGGACAACTGCACTTGGATTTAGTCAAGTATCGAATTGAAAAAGTAAATAATATCCAACTTGGATTTGAAAAACCACGTATTCCTTATCGCGAAACCATTACTCGGCAAGCCGATGATTCTTACAGACATAAAAAGCAATCTGGAGGTTCTGGTCAATTTGCAGAAGTCCATATGCGGATTGAACCGTATTATGAAGGAATGCCTGATCCAAATGGATTGACAGTGCGTAAGACGATGATTGAGGATTTGGAATGGGGCGGCAAATTGGCATTTTATTGGTGTATTGTTGGAGGGTCTATTGATTCAAAGTACATCAATGCGATCAAAAAGGGAATTATGCAAAAAATGGAAAATGGCCCATTGACGGGTTCCTATTGCCAAGATATTCGCGTATGTATTTATGATGGTAAAATGCACCCTGTAGATTCTAATGACATGGCGTTTATGATTGCTTCGGCACAGGTGTTTAAAAATGCCTTCGAACAGGCAGGACCTCAAGTTTTAGAACCTATTTATGAAATGGAAATTCTTTGTTCAGATAGTGTCATGGGAGATGTTATGGGTGACTTACAAGGCAGAAGAGCTATGATTCAAGGTATGGATGCAGATGGACATTATCAAAAAATCACGGCCAAAGTTCCATTGTCGGAGTTGTATAAGTATTCTTCTACTCTGCGTTCGATCACTCAAGGTAGAGCCAAGTTCAAGCGGAAATTTTCTGAGTTTACCCAAGTGACTCCTGATATACAGAAAAATCTGGTTCGGAATTTTCAATCCGAACTTCAAGAAGTATAAGTATGAAAAAGCGAAATGGTTTGCAGTAAATGGCAAACCATTTTTTTTGCCTCGTCCATAATATTACATTTGACCTTATGAAAATTGGATTTGATGCAAAAAGGCTATTTAATAATTTTACCGGCTTAGGTAATTATAGCCGAACGCTTGTCCGAAATCTTCAAAAGTATTTTCCAGAAAACGAGTTCCATCTATACACGCCTAAACTGATCAAAAATAGAGAGACTGCGTATTTTTTTGATCAAGCAAAATTTTCCATTCATACCTGCCCGCATAAGTTTAATTGGTATTGGAGACAATTTCAATTGACTGGATTGATTAAGCAACATCGTTTGGATGTATTTCATGGATTAAGCCACGAATTGCCCAATAAGATTGATACTGTTGAAAATTGTAAAACGATATTAAGTTTTCACGATCTGATCTATGAAAAGTACCCAGAGCAATTTCCTTATTTTGATCGATTAGGATATCAACGTAAATATAAACGAAGTGCCCAATTGGCAGATGTAGTAGTATCTATCAGTAAAAGCACAGAGAAGGATTTGTTGGAATTATATAAGATTAAAAAAGATAAGATCCAAGTGATTTATCAAACTTGTCATGATGTGTTTTTTAATGAAGGCACACTGAAGAACCCAAGCCCTTTTCAAAATTACTTTCTATACGTGGGTTCAATCATTCCGAGAAAAGGATTAAAAAAAATAGTAGAAGCTTATAGTGTAATTGGCGATGATTCAATGATTCCAATAGTTGTTATTGGAAATGGTAAACAATATTTTGAGGAGGTTAAAGAAAGCATTGATCAATATCAACTAGGAAATAAATTTCACTTTATACATCAAGTAGACAATGATGTTTTGCCTGCATACTACCAAAATGCAAGAGCCCTTGTTTTTCCATCTATATATGAAGGATTTGGAATCCCAGCCATCGAATCATTACTTTCAAATACACCTGTGATTACGTCCAATGTGAGTTCCTTACCTGAGGCAGCAGGAGAGGGCAGTATTTTAATTGATCCTTTAGATGTTCAAGCTTTGGCGAAAGCCTTAAAGCAACTCAATGATGACCCAGAAAGAGCGACTAAATTAGGTGAGCAAGGAAGAAATTATGCAGTAAAAACCTTTCATCCTAAACACGTCACGAGCCAAGTCTTCAAGTCGTATACTGCTTAAATAAAGTTTTTGATCCTAGTGGTTTCCCCGTAAATGTCCTTTCCGGACAAATATTCATATATAATAATTTATCATATTAAGATTATTATTATGTATATTTGTATCTATAATAGCGAATAACACTTGTCGACTAAGTGTAATTTGATATTTTAACCTTACTTACACGACTATGAGCTACAATTTAAGAAACTACACAGCCATAGGTATGCCCCTATACGTATACCTGTGCTTAATGCTATTTCCAAGTATTTCAAGGGCCCAAGTACAGGCTTGTCCCATTCTCGTTCCAGTAGAACAGGGCACACTCACTAAGGATAATAATTTCGAGTTTGTTGAAACGAATGTACCACAAGATGCTATCTCGTGGGAGAATAAATATTTTGCTAAGTTCAGTGATGATCAATATGCTGAAGTTAGCTTAGAGGCCGGAGAACTATCAGCCATGTTACTCTTTGATAATTTCAATTTTAATCTTCCTATTGGAACGACGATTAAAGGAATTGAAGTGGCAGTTGAAGGTCATAGCGCGGGTGGTGAGCTTATGGAGGATGCCATAGTTCAATTGCTAAGGAACGGTAACCCAGAAGGAATTAATTTGGCTAATAATGCCACCTATGGTCAAGAATGGGAGAGCGGCGACGAAGGTGATGATCAACACTGGGTGTATGGTGCTCCATGGTATCATTGGAACTCATCATGGAATATGGATGAGATTAATCATGAAAATTTTGGGCTAAGAATTCAACTAAAAAATAATTCTGATGAACTAATAATTGCTAGAATAGATAGAATTTCTTTAAGAGTCTATTATGACCAATTATATACATTATGCGATCACGACTGTGTAGCTTTTTATGTCGATGACGCTCCCGGTGCTGATTATTATGAATGGATTGTACCTGATGGATTTCAAATCATAACAGGTCAACCGAATGAAGATATTATAAACATCGGGGTGACAGATGCTGCTCCTGGAATTCACACTATTTGTGTTCAGACTGTTTCACCAGCTGGAACTTCTGATGAATGTTGCCGTGATTTTCTTTTTGATGATTGTAGGCCTTCATCTATTGGAGACTTTGTTTGGTTTGACGTTAATGGAAATGGAATTCAAGAAACCGGAGAGGCTGGGATTGAAAATGTCATTGTAAATCTCCACGATATGAACGGTGAAATTTTACAATCAACATTAACTGATGAATCAGGACATTACAGTTTTTTAGATATTCAAAAAGGATTTTATTTCTTGAGTATTGAAGGGGCAAATGATTATATCGTTTCACTATTTAATATAGGTGGAGATGAATTTGATAACGATTTGTCCGAAGAAAATGGTCCTTTTACAACAAGTGTCTTTTACCTTTCACCGGGAGAGGATATGGATAATATAGACTTTGGATTAACGCAACTCTCTGTTATCTCTGGATTAGTGTGGGATGATGTCAACCTAGATGGTAGCAGACAAGGCAATGAAGTTTTATTATCTAATGTAGCGGTGGATTTGCTCGATGCTTCGGGAAATGTACTTGCATCGACTGAAACCACTAATGGGTTTTATCTTTTCGAAGATTTATATCCAGATACCTATCAGATTTCAATTCAAGCTTTTGGTGATTATGTACCCACCTTGCTCAATGAGGGTAATGATAATTTTGATAATGATTTTGATGATAACGGATTATCTCCTTTAATCGAATTAATCGGAGGCGTTTTATTAGAAAATATCGATGCAGGATTTTACGAACTAGGAAGTATAGGTAACTACATTTGGTTTGACTTAGATGGAGATGGTAGTCAAGATGCCAATGAATCCGGTTTGGCTAATATCAACATAGAATTGGTGGATTCAGATGGTAATACAATAGCTACAACTATAAGTGATGAGAATGGATTTTATCTTTTTGATGATATAGTCACGGGTAACTACTTCATACGAATTGTTGAAATAAGTGATCTATTTATTGCTACTAGATCTTTTGATACCAATGCTTTATTAGATAGCAATCTTGATGAAACTAATGGGTCATTGACCACAAATACGTTCTTTCTACCACCCGGAGAAGACCAATTGAGTATCGATTTGGGTTTAACCCAATTATCTACCATTTGGGGAATGGTATGGGATGATGTCAATATAAACGGTATTCGAGAATCCAATGAATTACCAATCGCTGGAATTCGAGTTTTTCTATTGGATGAGTCAGGTATAATGATTGGTATTGCAGAAACTCAATCGGATGGAGCGTACTCATTCTTAGATGTATTCCCAGGGATATATTCAATCCAAGTCGAGGCAGAAGATAATTGGTCATATACACTTCAAGATGTTGGTGATGACGAAACGGATAGCGATGTCGGGGAAGATGGAAAATCAGATCCATTCTTATTAGAAGGAGCAGTGCATCTCCAAAATTTAGATGCAGGCTTGTATGAATTAGGGTCTATTGGAGACTATGTTTGGTTAGACAAAAATGGAAACGGGACTCAGGATAATGATGAAATTGGTTTGGCCAATATTCAAGTAAATCTTCATCAAGAAGATGGAGCCATCATTCAAACAGAAAATTCAAACGATGACGGTTCATATATTTTTGAAGGTATAGTAACAGGAAATTATTACCTGTCTGTTGAAATTCCGAATGGATATATTTTAAGCACTTTAGACGAAGTCGGTCAATTTGGAAACGATCTTGGATCGATAAATGGACCAGCTACAACGGCGGATATTTTTGTAAATCCAGGAGAAAACTTAAACACGATCGACTTGGCTTTAACTCAATACGGTAGTATTGAAGGGTTGACTTGGAACGATAAAAATGTTGACGGGATTAGACAAGCAGATGATGAAGTCCTACCCGAAGTTTCGATAGATTTATTTGATTCAGTGAACAATTTAATCGCGTCTACTTCCAGTGACCTTGACGGTAATTATATTTTCTCTAATGTTTATCCAGGTGAATATTATGTAGTGTTTGATATCAAAGATCAATTTGTGGTTTCGGAAAAGAATCAAGGTTTAGATGATGAGGATAGCGATATTGATGAAAATGGATTTTCAGATGTCATAGAAATATGTGCTGACCAACACTTGCAAAATTTAGATGCAGGTTTTTACGAATTGGGCTCCATAGGAGACTACGTTTGGTTAGATAAAAATGGAAATGGAATTCAAGAATCCAATGAATCAGGATTGGCTAATATTCCAATTGATTTATTTGCACCTGATGGAACATTGTTAAGCTCCACGTCATCGGATGATTCTGGATTTTATGTATTTGACAATTTAGTCACAGGTGAATATTATGTTCAGTTGAATCTAAATGCCAATTCAGATTACATCATTACTCAAGAAGATGCTGGTTCAGATGACGAGGATAGCGATTTAACGAATGCCAATGGAGATTTTACTACCTCGGTTTTTTGGTTGATGCCTGGAGTAGATGATATGGATCTTGATTTGGGTTTAACCCAATTAGGAAGCATCACAGGATTGACATGGTCTGATTTAAATTTAGATGGTATCCGACAATTGGATGAGCCATCACTTGGAAATACAGTTGTAAGTATAGTTGATGAAGATTTTAACGTAATGGATGCTCAAATAACCATCGAAAACGGAATTTTCTTTTTCGATGATTTATATCCTGGATTTTATATTATTCAAATCGTTACACCGGACGGTTACGCGATTACTTTAAATGGAGTAGGAGACGAATCTACAGATAGTGATTTAAATGAAGATGGTCGAACAGAGGCTATAGAACTTTGTGCAGGGCAAAATATTACGAATGTTGATGCCGGCTTTTATGCACTAGGTAGTATCGGTGATTATGTATGGTTTGATTTTAATGGTAATGGAATTCAAGACCCTGAAGATGCCGATCAAGGTAAACCAGAAATCGAAGTGAACTTGCATGCACTCAATGGTGATGTTTTAGAAACAACCTTTACAGATGATACGGGCTACTATTTATTTGAGAATGTTGCTGGTGGGAGTTATTATATCTCGGTGGTACCGTTGCCTAGTTCTATAAACTCTTTGGTAAATCAAGGTTCGGACGAGGCATTGGATAATGACTTAGAAGAAACATTTGGTCCATGGACAACAGGTGCTTTTGATTTGGCTCCTGGCCAAAATATAGACTATATAGATATTGGCCTTACAAAATATGCATCGATTTCAGGAATGCTTTGGGAGGATCAAAATTACGATGGTATGCAACAAGCGAGTGAGCCTGTTGTCGATAAATTTCAAGTACAATTATTTGATGCCAATCAAGATTTGGTCGCTACGACTTCCGTCGAAAGTGATGGTAGCTATACGTTTAGTATGGTTTTCCCAGGCTACTATGAAGTTGTATTTGTACCAGAAGAGGCAAATTTGTTTCCCACACTCCAAAACATAGGAATGGAAACCATAGATAGTGATATTGATGATGATTTCAGTACTGGTCTATTCTTACTTTCAGGTAACGAACCACTTTCTAACCTGGACGCCGGATTTTATGTTGGAGCGACTATTGGAAACTATGCTTGGTTAGATTTAAATATGAATGGTATCCAAGATGAAGACGAAGATGGATTAGAAAATGTAATGGTCAATCTAATCAACGCGGATGGGAATATTATCGCTCAAACTGAAACGGATGATAAGGGCCTATACACGATAACTGGAATTGCGCCAGGAACGTATATGCTGACAGCGTTTTTAAATAATGGCTTTGAGCCAACGATCAATGTGTCCAATAATTCAGCATTAGATTCTGACATTATGGATTGTGGAACGTCGTTTTGTTCCAATGCATTCGAATTAAATTCTGGTGACCTTAATGTAGATTTAGATATTGGCTTGGTTGGAATCCTAACACTATCTGGAGTTGTCTTTATGGACGAAAACTCAAGTGGATTAATAGAAATGTCGGAAACTCTTGTGGAGGGAATAGTCGTAAATATGTATAGCGATGGTGTTCTAAGTGGAACAACGGTAACAGATGAAAACGGATTTTATATTTTTGAAAATTTACCTTCCGGTCAATATTATATCGAATTTGAATTACCCGATTATTACCTTCCTACAATTCCAAATTTTGGAAACGATCTAATTGATTCTGACATCACAAATCTCAACGGTCCTAATACCACCTCAACCGTTAATTTAGTGGAATTCAATATGCCAGGAATCAATGCTGGACTCGTTGATATTTCCTCTACAATTCGTGGAAAGGTTTGGGAAGACGTCAACTTCGATGGTATTCGAGATAATAGCGAACCTTTAGTTGCTAACGTAGCGGTCAATCTTTTTGATTTAAATAATAATTTCATTGCATCCACAAGTACAGATGATCAGGGAGCATATGAATTCAATACTTTGAATGCTGGTGGGTATTATGTGATGTTTGAAATTGAGGATGAATTTACGCTTTACCAAATTGGACCTTCAATTACAGATAGTGATGTCAACGACATCAATGGACCAGGAACAACAGACATGATCATTCTTCCTTTTTCAACGGAAGTTGATTTTATAGATGCTGGATTTTATCAAGATGCATCTATCAAAGGAGTGGTTTGGCAGGATGATAATGATGGTATTTTTGAATCTTCAGAATCCTTAATTGAAGGTGTAGTAGTGAATTTGCTTGACGCCAATGGTTTCATTATTCAGACTCAAGAGACTAATGGTGATGGTGAATATCTTTTTATCAATTTGGCACCGGGAACATATAGTGTTTCTGTCGTTCTACCACCATCTTACGAATTGGCTCCGTCAAATCAAGGTAACGATGAAACTTTGGATTCGGATTTGATTAGTGTGATAAATGGTGTGGCAAATAGTGAGTCCGTTACACTAATTTCGGGTGAACATTATCTTGACCTAGATGCAGGACTTTTCCTTGCCAATCAAGGTGGTATATGTGGCTTTGTATGGGAGGACATCAATTTTGATGGAGATAAGGATAACAACGAATCTGGATTAAATAATGTTGAAGTCAATCTATTTAATTCAAATGATGAATTGGTCGCTTCCACAAATTCTGGAAATGACGGTGCTTATGTTTTTGCAGGTGTTGAACCTGGAAACTATTACCTTGTTTTTGAATCGATCAATGGTTATTTCTTCACGCTTCAAGATGTAGCTTCCGACAACAGTGATTCTGATGTTAATAGTAATGGACAAACTGAAATTTTCACCTTAGACGATTTCCAAAAGATTGATCATGTTTTTGCTGGTTATTATCAAACAGGTTTAATATCTGGTCAGGTATGGTCAGACGATAATTGTGATGGTATTCAGGATGGTGACGAAGCACCTGTTTCTGGAATCGAAGTTTGCTTGCTTGATGAGTCTGGAACAGTTTTACAAACACTAATGAGTGATGAATTTGGTGGTTATATATTTAACCAATTACTTCCGGGTTCATATGTCCTGAGATTTAAAATCAACGATCAATATTTATTTACAGATGGGGATGTTGGGAATAACGATGAAATCGATTCTGACGTGATCTCTGTCGACGGAGATAATGGAGATACAGATAGTATTCAATTGTTGTCTGGAGATCAGGCAGTAAATGTCGATGCAGGATTGAAAACCATCATGAATAATATCATTTTAGGTCAGGCTTGGATTGATGAAAACTGTGATGGTATTTTAAATAATGATGAACTACCATTGGGTCAAGTACAAGTGAGATTGTTGGACGATTCTGGTCAAGTTGTGGGTAATGCAGTGACAACTTCTGCAGGTAATTATTTCCTTTTCGGAATGTTTAATGGAGATTATACTTTCGAATTCACACTTCCTTCTGGTTTTAAATTCACTGATGCTAATGTTGGTTCTGATGATGCCTTGGATTCTGAAGCAGTGACATTTAATGGCTCTATTGGGACTTCAGATATTGTTTCTATTGGTATAAACCAAAACATAGATGACTTTAATGTAGGGGCTAAAATCATACAGCCTAGTAATATTCAAGGCTTAGTTTGGATTGATGAAGCATGTGACGGATCTTATAATAATGAAGACGAACTCTTTGAAGGCATCAACGTTCTGTTGGTGAACACGATGGGAATGCTCATGGATCAAAGCACAACAGATTCAGATGGTTCGTACGAGTTTTTAAATGTTGATCCAGGTGATTACTCTGTAGTATTCGAACTTCCAGATGGTTACAAATTTACAACAGCTGACTTAGCTTCTGATGAGAATGACTCTGATGTAGTTAATGTAACTCCTTTAGGTGGTGCAACAGACATTTTCACACTGGATGAAGAAGAAACCATCACAAATATATACGCAGGTATCAAAGAATTAGATCCGATTCAAATCTTTGGAACTATTTGGAATGATGAAAACTGCAATGGGTTAAGAGATCCAGGCGAACCAAACATGCCTGCAGTTACGGTTAATGTATTGGATGATACCGGTGCTTCAATTTTAAGTACGGTAACAGACATGGAAGGGGAGTACGCTTTTATAGTGCAAGATACCGGTAACTACCAAATTCAATTTACATTGACACCGGGTTACGAATTTACTTTGGCTTTACAAGGTGTAGATAATACCATTGATTCTGATGTGATCAATATCCTGGGAATAGAAGGAACCACAGATGTTTTCTTTTTAGATTTTGAAGACCAACTTCTCCATATTGATGCTGGATTTAAAGAAGTAAGTTTTATCAATATCACTGGAACATTATGGGAAGACATCAACGGTGATGGTATCAGAGATTTAGTCACAGAAATGGGCACAGAAGGTTTGATAGTTGAATTATTTGATGATCAAAATATGTCCCAAGGAACGACCACAACGGATGCTAATGGGGCGTATAGTTTTACGGGATTTCCCTTAGGTACGTATTATGTTCAAATGAATTTTCCAAATGGAACGGAAGCAACAATGGCCAATGTGGGAACAAACGATTTAATTGATTCTGATATTACTGGAGGAAACGGTGTAAATACTTCCGAGTTGATTACGGGTTCAACGCAACAATTAGATGGTGGTTACTACTTCTTTGGAACCATTGGAAATTTCGTTTGGTCGGATGATAACGCCAACGGAATACAAGATGCAGGTGAAGCAGGAATTAATAGTATAATGGTCAGATTGTTTGATCTAGATGGAAATTTAATCAGCACACAATTCACTGGTGTTGGGGCAAACCCAGATGGCTTTTATCAATTCACTAATGTACCAGCAGGATTCTATTATGTAAGCCATACGCCTACCGGTGGTATGTTGTTTACAAATCCAAATGTAGGTTCAAATGACGAGATTGATTCTGATATCAATTCTGCGAATGGATTTGGTACTACTGGAACAATAGCCTTGATTTCAGGTGAAACAAATAATAGTATTGACATTGGTTTAATACAAGAACCAGGAACCATAGGAGATCGAGTTTGGTTAGATTTAAATTCTGACGGTATTCAAGACGATGATGAGCCAGGGATTAATGGGGTGACGGTGACGTTGAAAAACGTTACTGGAGACGTTATTGCTACGGATATTACAATGACCAATGCTACCTTGGATGATGGATATTACGAATTTCTAAATGTCCAACCTGGATCATATTATATCGTATTTGAAACACCAGCTGGTCATGTGATTACCTTAACTGATCAAGGTGGAAATGACACTAAAGATTCTGATATTACCAATGGCATGGAACCTGGATCGACCAATATCTTTAATCTTAGTGCTGGTGAAAATGACAAGGATATTGATGCAGGATTTTATCAGCCAGGAGAATTGGGCAATTTTGTTTGGCTGGATGATAATGAAAATGGTATTCAGGATCCTGGTGAGGATGGAGTTAGTAATGTCACAGTAAATCTTCATCTATTCAACGGAACGGTTATTAATTCTACGACCACAAATGCTAATGGAGAATATTGTTTCACAGGATTGACTCAAGGGGTTTATTTTATATCTGTGGTTCCACCTACAGGACTGATGTTTACAGATGTAGATCAAGGGACGAACGATTCTTTAGATTCGGATGTAGATCCTACGGGTACTTCAAATCTTGTATCTCTAGCACATGGGGTTTTATTTAAGGATTTAGATGCCGGTTTAATTGGTGGAACGAATATGATTGGTTCTAGAGTTTGGTTGGATATGGATAATGATGGAATTCAGGATGCGGAAGATTTAGGTATGGAAGAGGTTAAAGTACGTTTGATGAATTCCAGTAATGTTTTGATTCAACAAACAACCACAAACTTTGCAGGTAAATATGTATTTGAAAATATTCTTCCAGGCAACTACTATGTCTCTGTTGTAAAACCAGAAGGTTACGAATTTACTCAAATGGATATGGGAAGTAATGACGATATGGACAACGATTTTAATTCGGTAGGGGAGACTTCAATGTTTAGTATAACGGGTTCATCTTATATCATGAATATTGATGCAGGTTTAACTGAACTACCTAATGTAAATATTGTAGATGACTATATTTTGGAATTCAAGGGATATGCTCAAACAGATTATAACGAGCTTTCTTGGCAGTTGTCAGAAGACTTTGGTTACAGAAGTATTTTCTTACAGCGAATGAATGAGGATGAAATTTTTGAAGACCTAAAAGAAGTGTCAGGTGAAGATATGTATGAATTCGCTTATGATGATTTAGATATTGATTTAAGTGAAAATTATACTTATCGATTGAAGCTTGTTTTATCGGATGCCTCTGTTATTTATAGTGATTGGGTAACGATTTATAGGAATGTCGCAATTCAAAGTGAAATGACTTCTTTTCCAAATCCAATTCAAAACAATCTGAAATTGAAATTAAGTCTAGGTCAAGAAAGTACGGTGGAATGGTCAATAGTTTCAAATATGGGTGAAATAACGAGGGCAGGTAAAATATCTCAAACCTTATCCAAAGGAGATCATTATTTAGATTTTGATTTGACAGATTTAAAATCTGGTCAGTACTATATAAAAGTAAAATTGAAAAATGAATTAATAGTCAATCAGATTTCAATTATTAAGTAGGGTTTTAAAAGCCGGTTCTTGTAGCGAGTTCCGGCTTTTTTTCGCTTTCGCGGAATGTTGATACACCTCATCACTTGAATGACCCTAAACCAAACCGTGCTAGTTGCTGATCACACATTTTTAGCATGACGAAATTCAAAAAATGAAGTATTCGCTAATCCTATTCGCCGAAAGGCTAAACAGCTTTTAACAGAAATGATCGAAAGCCTGAATAAGGTTGTCCGCAATCATTTGGGCTGAACGACCTTCAATATGATGTCGCTCTAACATATGCACCAATTTTCCTTCCTTAAATAGGGCTATAGAAGGAGAAGAAGGTGGATACGGTAACATCAATGATCTCGCTTTATCCGTAGCTTCAAAATCAACACCCGCAAATACCGTTACTAATTGATCTGGTCTTTTGGCATTCTGAGCGGCTATCTTTGCACCCGGTCTTGCATTCGCAGCAGCACACCCACAAACAGAGTTCACTACAACCAAAACACTACCTTCTGGATTCTTTATAATCTGTTCAACTTCCTCTGGACTGGTAATTCCTCTAAATCCAAAATCTGTTAAATCTTTGGCCATTGGAGCCGTTAATTCTGGTGGATACATTTTATCTATTTTACTATAAGAATCAAAATTATCACTAAAAAGTTTAATCTTATCACAAATTCTATTCTAATCCGTATTTAAAAGGAGGATTTTAGCTTAAATCCATCGAAAATCCGCAGTCATTTGTGCATTTTTGTAATACAAATTTCTTTAATATGTTAACAAGAATATCAATATTAGTATTTGTTGCATTGCTTTGTTTTAGTTGCACAGATGATAAAGTGAGTGAAAATGCGCCAGACTGTCCATCTGATCCAATTACTTATGATGCAGATGTCCGTTTAATTTTGAATACCTATTGTGCCTATTCAGGATGTCACGACGGTGGGTTTCGACCCGAAGATTTTACATCCTATGACGCGATGCTTCCTTGGTTGACACCTGAGAAATTCGAACAAGAAATTATATCTTTAGATATGCCCCCTTTATCGGCTTCACCGGGACTTACTGAATTATCCCCAGAGGAATTTGAAACCATTGAATGTTGGATTGAGCAAGGTTATTTAGAGAATTAAAAAAGAGCGAAAAATGAATTTTAGTATAAGACAGCTGTGTGTTGTTTTTCTTTTCCTTATTGGAATAACAGTACAAGCACAAGAAACAATACACCTCACTTTCAAGGATACAAGAGTGATCAATACGCATTCCACAGAAATGCTTAGATCTGGACAGATGGATATCCGTATAGGACATAGATTTGGGGATTTTGCAGGGGCACAAGGGGGATGGAAAAATTTCTATGGACTAGAAAATGCAAGCGATATTTTGACTGGAGTCGAATTAGGATTAAGTGATAATTTAATGCTCGGTATTAATCGAACTAAAGGAGCAGGACCACTGAAACAAAATGTGCAAGGATTTTCAAAAATCAGATTAATCACCCAAGAAGTAGAGGGAAGTCAACCATTCAATTTAGCCTTGTTAGCGGCAATGACTTATTCTACAATGGAAAAAAGTAGAAACGAAGGCACAATCAATTTTTTTGAAAATAGAGCGCATAGAATGTCCTACCACTTGTCATTCATTATTTCACGAAAATTCTCTCCATATTTTTCAGCTCAATTTAATGGAGCTTGGACTTACCGAAACATAGTGTTTGCTGGAGACAAAAATGATCTCGTAAGTGTAGGATTTGCAGCGAAATACCAATGGACAAAATCTATTGGACTAATTGTCGATGGTACGCTTCCGATATCAGAATATAGAACTGCAGAAAATGGCTATTATCCTATACTTGGAGTTGGATTTGAATGGGATACTGGTGGTGGTCATGTATTTCAATTGAACTTAACGAACTCTACAGGCATTATAGAAACGGATTATATTCCTAATACGACTTCAAATTGGGCGGAAGGTCAGTTTCGTTTAGGATTCACTATATCTAGAAGATTTAAAGTCTAATAGCTTATGAAAGCATTGTATAGTTTAGTTGGTTTATTATTGATTTTATTGGTAGGAATTAGTACCACCATTAAAACTGAAATAATCATCGATGAAAAAGATTCTGTAGCCGATGTAATGAGAAAATTGGGCAAAAGTGATGATTCCAAATACCCCAATAAAAACGTAAAAGGTGGAGTCAGTGCAGAAGCAGGAAGATTGCTTATTCAAGAAGGTTTTGCACCGAAAGAGAAAGGAGGGAAAACGAAAAAGCAAAGCAAACATTTTGTTTGTACCTCTTGTCACAATATTGTAAAGGAAGATATAGACTTAGCTTCTCCAGATCCACAAGAAAGATTGATATATTCTGAAGAGCAAGGGATTCCATTTTTGCAAGGAACTACTTTATACGGAGCTGTAAATAGAGAAACTTTTTACAATGGCGATTACGAAAAAAAATATGGAGCATTAGTTGAACCAGCTAGAAATGATATTCGTGAGGCGATCAAGTTATGTGCTGTTGAATGCGCTCAAGGAAGAGAATTAGATGATTGGGAGTTAGAGTCTATATTGGCTTATTTATGGACGATCGATTTAAAAATGGGAGACTTATTGCTTAATGGGGAAGAATTTGACTTGGTTGAATCTGCCCTGAATACAGGAGAAGATCAAGAAGATGCTCTTGCTATCGTAGAAAGTAAATTTGCTAAAGGAGCAGAGGCACACTTTGTTTACCCGCCAGAAGATCGTAAAAAAGGTTATGATTACGTAGGTAATCCTGAAAATGGAAAGATGATTTATGACAATAGTTGTTTGCATTGTCACAAACGCCAACGATACTCTTATTTCGATTTAGATAATTCAAAACTCTCGTTTAAATATTTAAAAGGGAAGGCAAATGGTTATGCTCCGCATTCATTGTATCAAGTTATCCGTTGGGGAGTGCCTACAAAATCAGGTAAGAAATCTTATATGCCTCAATACACAAAAGAAAAGATGTCCGACCAAATGGTTGAAGATTTAAGGGCTTACATCGAAAAACGTGCAGAATAGAGCTCTAATCATTTTTGTAAAAAATCCAGTCTTAGGCCATGTCAAAACGAGAATTGCCAAAGATGTTGGTGATGAAAGAGCTTTGGACATCTATAAGAAGTTAATGCTTCATACTCGCGAAGTAGCACAAAATGTACCAGCGAATCGTCTGTTGTTTTACAGTCAAAAAATTCATGACAATGATGAATGGTCTAATGCATTATTCAAAAAGAAATTACAATTTGATGGAGGACTAGGGGAGCGAATGTCAGTGGCATTTCAAGCAGCCCTTAAAGAAAACGATAAGGTCGTTATCATTGGTAGTGATTGTATTCAAATCAATGAGGATATTATTGAATCCGCATTTCAAAAACTGGATGAATCTGATATTGTTACTGGTCCTACATTTGATGGCGGCTACTATCTTCTGGGTATGAAAACTTTGTACCCTCAGTTATTTCAAAACATACAATGGAGCTCATCAACAGTTTTTGCAGAAACCATCAAAATTGTGAATGGTTTAGGATTGAAATATGATCAATTGCCTAAACTGAGTGATATCGATTATTACCAAGATTGGGTAAAATATGGGACAGATTAATCCTTTTCTTCGTCTTCGTTATCTTCCTCTTTTATCCTAATTTGTTCACCTTCTTTAAGCTTTTTTGACACAGCAGAATAAGGTCCACTGACTACCGTTTGACCTTCCTCTAAGCCCGCATTAATCTGGATAAAGTCGTCATCCTGAATCCCCGTAGAAACAACCACCATTCTTACCGTATCAGCTTCTTGGAGAAATACAACTTCATCCAATTCGTCGATGGAAGATTTCTTTTTCTTACCGTCCTCCGATTTTCTTTCCCTTGTCGTTACACATTGAATTGGGACACTGATGATATCATCTGTTTTTTCAGTCTCAATATCTACAGTAGCAGACATTCCTGGCCTAAATGGGTACGGATTAATATCACTGGTTAAATCCTTATAAGAATCAGGATCTAAACGAACCTTCACTACAAAATTTGTTACCTGGTCAGTATTCAATGTTGCTGCTGCTCCTGAGATGTTTGAAGCTGAATTTGCAATTTCAGTGACGGTGCCTTTGAATTTTCTGTCCAAATAAGCATCGACTTCAACACTTACATTATCCGTCATGCTAACTCTTAAAATATCATTCTCACTGACATCAACCTGCACTTCCATAGAGTTTAAATTAGCGATTCTCATCATTTCAGTTCCTGCCATTTGAATGGTACCTACTACACGTTCACCTTGTTCTACACTTAAGCTTGAGACTATTCCACTTGCAGGGGCTTTGATGGTTGTTCTGTTTAGATTGGTTCGTAATTCTTTTAAGTTGGCCTCTGCACTTTTAATGGCAAATTCTGATCCTTTGGTAGATTCCTCTGCCGATTTTAAACTAGCTTCTGATGCTTTGTAATTGGCGATTAAAGCATTCAAGTTAGATTCAGATTGTTCAAAATCTAATTGAGAGATTACCCCATCTTTCAGCAATTGCTCATTTCTTTTGTGCACAGATCTAGCATTTTCCAGCTGAGCATTAATTTGTTCTTTTTGAGCTTTTGCACTTTCAATTTGCGAACGAGACATGGCGCTTTGAGACTTCGAACTATTTAATGCAGCAATTCCTCTGTCTACAGCAGAAACATAAGATTCTGGATCTATTTTCGCCAATACTTGACCAACACGAACGCTATCTCCTTCCTTCACAAAGAGTTCTACGATTTCACCTGAAACATCCGAACTAATCTTAATCTCTTTTTCTGGAAAAACCCTTCCACTAGCAGATACGGTTTCGAGAATAGATCTTTTTTCTACTTTTTCAACAGTGACTTCTATTCCTTTAGGCTTGTTCTTGGCTTTAAAGAATGCAATCGCGGCGAGTATTCCTATAATCAACAATAAACTTATGATGATCCAATTTCTTGATTTCTTCTTCTTTTTAG
The DNA here is from genome assembly GCA_020630475.1 of Saprospiraceae bacterium. GTDB lineage: Bacteria > Bacteroidota > Bacteroidia > Chitinophagales > Saprospiraceae > JAHDCZ01. The sequence continues at coordinate 13,694 of JAHDBI010000008.1, read as the reverse complement.
TCATGTTGTTGTCCTTCGTTGGTTAATTAAGTGTCAAAGGGTTTCCTAAATAAAAGTCCAGCACTTTTGTTTTGAATATATAATCGTATTTCGATATCACTAAATTCAGTTCGGCATTATCCAATTGATTTTTAGCATTGATAAAATCAAAGGTATTAATGGCACCCAAATCAAATCTTTTCTGTGCGTTGGCATATGACGCTCTTTGAGCTGCAACACTTTTTTCAGAGGCTTCAAATTGCTTCTTGGC
>JAHDBI010000008.1:0-13344 GCA_020630475.1 Saprospiraceae bacterium | reverse complement strand
ATGACGCTCTTTGAGCTGCAACACTTTTTTCAGAGGCTTCAAATTGCTTCTTGGCCGCTTTTGCATTAGCCAGAGCTTGTTGCACATTTGTTTTTAAATTATTCCTTAATTGTTCATCCGCTAGTTGCGAACTAATCGCATTCAACTTAGATCTTTCGACGTTCGTTTTATTGACTAGATTATTATAAATCGGCACTCTTAATGAAAGACCAAAACCATAGGATAGGTTTTCATCCAATTGATCCAGATATGGATTGTCCGATAAAATAGCGGAGGATTGTGGAATCCCTATGGTCGATTCAGTACCATTAATAAAAACCTGTTGCTCCACAATTTGCTGATCAAAACCATCAATTCTCAGCCCACGATTAGAGTAGTTTGTTCCTAGGCTTCCGCCCAATGTGAGACTTGGATATAAACTTGCCTTGGCAATATCAATAGCTATTTCCGAACTTTCATTTTTCAAGGCTTGACTAGCAATATTAGCTTGAGTTCTAAGTGAACTTTGGTAAATTTCATCGAAAGTTAATACATCAGGATCTAATGTGACTACCAAGTTTTCTGATGGTATTACAACATCCATTTCCGTATTAGGGTCAAGACGTAACAGTTGTTTTAAACCTAAAAGTGCAATTTCGTAGGTGTTTTCCGTTTGGACAATATTTTGTTCCTGTAATGCAGCTTGTGCTTCAATATCTAATCGCTCATTGGAGGGTCGCGCTCCTGCATTTATCAACTTATCCAGTTGTTCTAATTGCTCTAGCGTAAGGGCTAATTGATTCTTTGCGATTTGACGGTTTTCTTGAGCGAAAAGAACATTAAGGTAGGTGTTAGATACTTGTAGTGCAATGTCATTAGACATCTGTTGAGCATCTAATTTAGCTGCTTCTACTTCTAGCTTATTTCTCTTAATCGTATTTCGGATTTGACCCCCATTGTAAAGTACGACACCACTGGATAATGAAATATTATTGGAAAAAAATGTCTCCGTGTTGAATGAATTACTTGTAGGGTCGACTGTTCGACCAAAATTCCAATTGGCACCAGTGGAGGCATTTAAACTAGGATATCTATTGTGCCTGGACTGATTGAGTTCCAATTCAGAAAGATCAACATTCATATTTGATTGTTGAATATTTATATTATTCTTAAAAGCATGATCGATACATTTTCTAAGGTCCCAAGATTCTTGAGCATCACTAGTCAAAAATGTAACAAGTAAGAATAAAGCAGAAACACATATGTTCTTCATATATAGCTTATTTCAGTCAACAAGTATATTTAATAATACCAAAATAGCCACATTAAATATATTAAGCTCTGTTTAAATGGGATAAAACTCTAATCTGGCTTGATGAGCGTTATCTATTGAGGAAATTTGAATTGATACTTCGGACCTTGATGAGACGATCATGACGAGAACCAAATTCACTGTAATATACGAGAATCGTGTATTCGTTTTCAGTTTCAAATCTATTCCCTTCTGTATAATCAAAATCAAGTCCGTCTTGGGTGAGGACTCCATATAGGTATTCATATCGCCCTTGTTTCAATGGAGTTTCACAAATGTAAATTTTTCGTTGCTCGTCGTATTCCATTTTAAATTCTGGTTGCGCTTCCCAGTTGGTGAATTTACCGATGATATAAACATCATCCTCAAGCCGTTTTGATTTTAATGTGAAGATGACGTTGGCATAATCTGCAGAAGTGCTAGAGTTGATACTCATGTTTTCTCTAGCTGATCGACCGTTGCTTCCTCCAATGCCCGTTCGATTGTTATCGTCATTACTAATATAAAACTGTCCATTGATATCAAGATAAGTGAGGTGGTTGTCACCAAAACGAGGAAAACTTAAATCGAGAAGAACATCAGTGCCATCATCATGTAAATCTATAGAGTGTACATTGTCCCCAGCTGAACGTAAGGATCTAATGTCAAAACTTCTGAATTCCTTAAAAGCTGGAAAAACAAATGCATCAATATTATTGAAGACCAGTTCATCAAGCTTGGTAAATCGTGGTATCTCATTTTTCTTGGCATTATCCCATCTTCCATTTTGCAATACTGTTAGGTTAATTTCATTCATCGGATTGGTGATGTTGAAATTTTTATGCAACACATTAATGTTTATCGAGTGATGTGACTTAAAAAAAGAAACACCTATGGGAGTGACAAAATCAGCTTTGACCGTCAATTGATCTTCGGTGACCATAAATCTGCGTGTCAAAACTGGTTCTTTGCCGTCATCAAATTCCTCATAAATGATCACTACGTAATTGCCAGATTTAGTCCATCTTATATCATCATTCGGAATATCTAACCGGTAATGAGTGAAGGGTGTTACCGTGCCATTCGAATACCAAAAATCACGAAGTTCTTCCCCATTAAATCCTTCTAAATATTCAATTTCATCTAATTCAGATGCTTGCCAATCCTTGTTGCAACGATATACTTCATAGATATAATGCTTGTCTTCCAAATTCAAATCATCAAAACTTAGGGTAAGTTGTGCACGACTATTCAAATCGATAATAGGCAAACTAAAAGGAGTACCACGTTTTTTTAATTCAACCGATTTGATATTATCAACATAAACATGGTCATAAATCACTGTTTTCTTATTGACTTGCGAAAACATTGGCCGAAAGGCAAATAAAGAAACTGAAATGAATAGTAATAATCTTAAGTACATCTTGATATATCTAAAGTAATTCTACGGTTTTGTTCTTTAATAAAACATAAAATAGAACGAGAACATCCATATAAATAGGCTCTTAGTATAATTTTAACGATACAACTTACCAATATCGTTTGTAAAATACCTGATCAGGTTTACTCGTATATTGATTTCCTTTAATCCTATACCGCCATGGCCAGTTGGATGAATGCCCTGCTGTACTCATTCCTACACGTGGTCCTTCCACTATTTCACTTTCTTTTATTCGAATACCTCGATCCTCTAAATATATCGGACTCCTCTGGTCACAAAGATTGATCTCGTTAAAATTTTTCGAAATACCCATGGCTCGAGTAAATTTTCCAGGTCCATTCACCATTTCTTTTTTGGAAGAATCCATTTGGCGACGTTGACTCATAATGTCTAATCCGTCTATAGGTTCAATGGCTCGTATTAAAATAGCATGTGCAATATCCTTGGGGGCCGTGACGACATTAAAAAGATGATGCATTCCGTAACAGATATAAACATAGGCGGTACCTGCTTGAGCAAACATGGTCTCTGTTCTTGGCGTTCTTTTGTTTTGATATGCATGACAAGCCTTATCATCAGGTGCTCGATATGCTTCTGTTTCCACAATCATACCTGAGGTATATTGACCATCGACTTGACTGACGATTAACTTCCCTAAAAGGTATTTAGAAAGCATTAGAACATCTTCTGAAGCAAATGTAGCGGCCTTTAATATCTTCGCCATTTAACTTATCCTTTTCTAGAATAGTTAGGGGCTTCTTTTGTGATCATGATATTATGCGGATGACTTTCATTCACGCCGGCGTTGGTGATTCTGACCATTTTGGCATTTCTTAATTCTGGAATCTTTGAAGCACCACAATAACCCATTCCAGCCCTTAAACCACCAATATATTGAACCATGACCTCAGATACCGTGCCTTTAAATGGAACTCTTCCTTCGATCCCTTCAGGAACCAGTTTTTTAATATCGTCTTCCGTATCCTGAAAGTATCGATCTTTAGATCCAATTTCCATAGCACCTAAGGAACCCATTCCTCTATAGATCTTAAATTTTCTACCTTGGAAAATCACCGTTTCTCCTGGAGATTCTTCAGTTCCAGCAAATAATGAACCCGCCATAATAGTATTGGCACCAGCCACCATCGCCTTAGCAATATCACCCGTATAACGTATACCACCATCTCCAATAATAGGTACCCCAGATCCTTCAATGGCTTTTGCAGCTCTCATGATCGCAGACAGTTGCGGAACACCTACACCAGCTACAATTCTTGTCGTACAAATACTTCCAGGACCTACACCAACCTTTATACCATCTGCACCTGCATCTACCAAAGCCTTGGCTCCATCACCTGTGGCCACATTCCCACCGATGACATCAAGATTCGGATAGTTCTTTTTGACTTCCCGTATAGCCTCTAATACTCCTTTTGAATGCCCATGAGCCGTGTCCAGACATATAGCGTCTACACTAACGTTGACTAGAGCTTCGACTCGTTCCATCATATCGCGAGTCACTCCCACGGCCGCACCAGCAACCAACCTACCATGTTTGTCTTTCGAGGAATTTGGATGACTCTCTAACTTCATGATATCCTTATAGGTGATGAGCCCAATTAATTTTTGATGGTCATCAACGACAAGAAGTTTTTCAATTTTATGTTGTTGAAGGATTTGCCTGCCTTGTTCGAGGGTTGTCCCTTTTGGTGCAGTGACAAGATTATCCTTCGTCATAAGCTCTGCCACGGACCTGTTCATGTTTGTTTCAAAACGCAAATCTCGATTGGTTAAAATACCTTCAAGTATTTTTTGATCATTAACAATGGGTATCCCTCCAATTTTATGTTGACTCATTAAGGACAACGCTTCTCCGACTACTGCAGTCGAACTTAAAGTCACAGGATCTTGGATCATACCACTTTCTGATCTCTTTACTTTTCTTACCTGAGCCGCTTGGGCTTCAATGCTCATGTTTTTATGAAGAATTCCTATACCACCCTCACGAGCTATAGCAATAGCTAAATTTGACTCCGTTACCGTATCCATTGCTGCGGATACAATGGGTACATTAAGTCGAATGTTACGTGTGAACTGTGTACTGATATCAACTTCTCTGGGAAGAACTTCTGAGTAAGCGGGGACTAATAATACATCGTCAAAAGTAAATGCCTCTTCGAGTAAGAAATGATTTGGTGAGCTGCTTTTTTCCATATGCAAAGATAAGGCAGAAATTATATTTACAAATACGTTCGTTGTTTTTTTATTTGCCTTTCGGCGAATTTTTAAGGAATCTTTTAAATCTGATTTTCATTTTTATACTTTAGCGCAGATGCTTAGTGTACATTCGGATCAATATTTTATGCAGCAAGCTTTGAAAGAAGCGGCCAAGGCAGAGGAGGCCGGCGAGGTACCTGTCGGTGCTGTAGTGGTGTGTAAAAAGCAAATTATCGCAAGAGCGTATAATCAAACAGAATTACTTCGAGATGTGACGGCTCATGCTGAGATGCTGGCACTTACGGCTGCAAGTTCATACTTGGGTAGTAAATATCTCCATCATTGTGAGCTATTTGTTACCCTTGAGCCTTGTGTTATGTGTGCAGGTGCATTAAGATGGTCTCAGATAGGGAGGATCGTGTATGGAGCTAGTGATGACAAAGGTGGATTTATGCGATATGGTAAAGAGTTACTTCACCCTAAGTCAAAAGTTGAATTTGGGATCATGCATGATGAATGTGCCGCTGTAATGAAGAATTTCTTCAAAGAAAAGCGATGATCAATTCCATTCCTGTCAAGGAAATATTAAAAATGGCCCATCAGCGTTAAGGATATTTTAAATTCCTACTTCTATTTAATCCATAGTCTATTTTCACAGTCAATGTTAAAAACATCATTATGAAAAAAGTGAATTATATTTTATTCGGAATGCTATTGCTGATTGGTTTAAGCAGTTGTAGTAAAAAGTTAACTCCTCTGACGCAAGGGATGGTGGAAGAGTTTGATTGGACGGAAACAGATTTGAAGAGAGTTCAATTTTATTTATCCAATGATATTGTTCTTACAAGGGATTTGGGAAGAGAAGAATCGAGAATAACTAATGGGAAGGTGAGAGTAGTCAATGGAAGAGAAGTAGAGGAGGTTCGTTTTAAAAAGAATACTCCTGGCGTTATCATCTTTTCTCCCAAAGGGAATAAATACGCGGTGAGTTTTGAATCTTCCGATGATAAGTATTTAATCTTTGGTCCTAGTAAAAAGGCAAAAGGAAGGTATGTGTTATTAGCTAAGGATTGGACAAAAAATCGAGGTAAGGTCACCTACGATGGAAAGGTATATAATACTTCTTCCAATTCGGCTTACGCCAATTTATTGGTAGATATCAAATTAGCGAGATCGACTAAGTATAAAAGTAAAGAAGCGGAGGGTAGGAGGATTTAAACTTGATTAGTACCTTTTAAAAAGGGAACAAATTTAAAGTCTCCGAATGTTTCTTTAGAATACTTTTCTTCAGAAAGCCTTTTAATACGTAGCATCTTTTTGCTCTCAGAGGTACCTACAGGTATAACCATTAATCCACCAATTCGTAGTTGTGACATCAGGGTCTTTGGCATTTCAGTAGCTCCTGCTGTCACAATTATTTTGTCGAAAGGAGCAAATCTTGGCAATCCTTTATATCCATCACCAAATAAGGTTCGGATATTTGAAAAACCAATTTGACGAAGACGGGAGTATGTTTTTGTAAACAGTTTTTCTTGGCGCTCAATGGTATAAACTTTAGCCCCTAAATAACTCAGTACACAAGCTTGGTATCCGGATCCTGTTCCGATTTCTAGAACTTTTTCGTTTTTGTGAATCCTAAGTAATTCTGTTTGTCTAGCGACCGTATAGGGTTGAGAAATGGTCTGATCAGCGTCAATAGGAAATGCCACATCTCTATAGGCCCATTCTTCAAATGCTTTGTCTAGAAAGAAATGTCTAGGAATATTCAATATGGCTTGTAAAACATTAGGATCTGTTATTCCTTTTTGCTTCAAAACGTTGACTAGATTTTGTCTTAAACCTTTATGTCGATAGCTATCTTGCACAGTAGTAATTTGTACAAATATATTAAAATAAATCGTAATATGTGTTGACTTGATTTAAAGCCTTGAATAAGCGAGTGTCATGCCTATGTGCGGAATGTCATCTTCTAAATACTTTTCACCTGTAGGGATAAAACCTAATTTTGAATAGAAGTTTTCCAGATGTGCTTGTGCGGAGATTTTAATGGATGTTTCTGGATACAATTTTTGACAAAAGTTAATCGAAGCTTCCATTAATGGATACCCCAAACGCTTTCCACGTGCTTGCTCGCTGGTAATGACCCTCCCAATACTGCAATAGTGCTCATAGGAAGCCCCTTTAGCTAGGATTCGAGTGTAAGCCTGTAGTATTCTCGATTCGTCAAAACCGAGCACATGATGTGCTTCTTGGTCCTTTCCGTCGGCATCCAGATATGGACAATTTTGTTCGACAATAAAAACTTCTTGTCGAAGTCTTAAGATATCGTATAGTTCGTTCAAACTTAATTCGGAAAATGTCCTGAGTTGATACGTTAATTTCAAATTGTGAGGTTGAAATTAATTAGAAATGTTGTGGTAGAAGTTCGTCTTCATTTAAACCTATAACCGCATTGACCGCATTTTGAGTATCACTTGATTTGAATTGATACGTTCCAAATATTCCCAAATGATTGGAAGCATCATCTCGATGTTCTTTAAAGTTAGTACACTCCAATTTTGAAGAGTAGAATATGTGATCATGAGGAATTCTAAATCCTAATGGCGTGAAATCTCTTCGACTATTGAATAGATCGCTTTCCTTTCTAAATTCTCTAATCTCATTCCTCCAATAGACCATATTGAAATCTCCGAGTGAGATGACTGGTTTACGAGTTTTCTTGATTTTTTTACTAATCAATTGTAGGTGCTCTTTACTTCTTATATCAGATTTTTCACCAAGAGGTGGTAATAAATAGGAAGATAAAACTAAGATTTTTCGATTCCCTAGTTGCAGTTCAGTTAGTAGATTAGGGATCTTATTGTATTGGAAGGTGTCCTTCTTGACTAAGTTATGCTTAGAAAGAATCGCCATCCCATAAGGATCAATCCTTACTTGTATATTTTGATGAGGATAAGCTTCATTCAAAGATTGTTTGATATACATTCCCCAGTCTGGAGTGACTTCTTGTAAAGAGATCAGGTCTGGTTTATAAGTTTCTATAAACTCATCTAATTGTTCGAACCCTCTTTCAAAATTAGACACGTTAAAGTGAGCAATGGAAATTTTTGGCTCCAAATTAATGTCGGGTAACAAAAGATTTTCATTGGATGCATTTTTTAAAAAAATGCATAAGGCGGCGCAACACGCAAAACTCACAAAAAGTAAGCGTCGTTGATCTAGGCTCAAGAAAAGTAGTCCAAGACCTAAAAGGCCAACCATGATGTGCACGGTAAATTCTGAGGTCTTGTGAGCGAATTCCCAATCAGGTATGAAAATGGAAAAAAGGGTCCCAGCGATTAGTAATCCGCTGATACTCATTTGTATCCATGACTTGTTCAAAATCTGATTCACAACGTTAATATATCAAATATTTTTAATATGTTTTACTCATTGAAACGTTCAGCTAGTACACATGCTTTTGTGCAGTGAGAAACATCACCATTTGGGTTAAATATTTCTATCCACACTATATAGACTCCCATTGGAGCTATTTCCCCTAGTTCGTTCGTTCCATCCCATTTGACGAATCCATTGGTAGATAGTAACTCATTTCGATATAAATCCCTTTCTAATCTTCCTTTTGCATCAAATATTTTGATGTTTGTGATATTTCCTAGTTCTTCTAATTCGTAATTAATAATCAGTAAATCATCTGTTCCGTCATTGTCAGGTGAGAATACTTTATTTTCAAATTGGAATTGAGATTCAATGATGGCGTTACCTAAGAAATTAGAATTCAAGTATCCAGGAGTTGAATATCCGATGACGGATGCTGCAGAATGCCAATTGTTTTGGTCATTTGTTTCTGTATCAAATCTTAGTCTTTCTAAACTTACACCTTCTGTATCGTCTAGAAGAATGTAATGAAAATCTTCTTCATAATCAAAAGAATCTAAAGTCATCAAACTACCATTTACCACACTTTGTATACTCACATTTCCATCCTCATTATTGAAAGAGGGTATAGGGTTTTCGATGATTCTTGATGCATCTTGTATTTGATAATTGTCAAGGATGTGTTGTCTGTCATCTGTGAATGCTAAATATTCACCAGGTTCTAGAATCAATTCGGTTAAAATATCATCGGATTCATCTTTAGCTAAATTGGCGATGACTAAATCTGAGATTTCAATTAGCTTGTTTGAATTATTATAGATCTCTACAAAATCCGCGCCGCCAGAGTATGGATCAAAAAGAATTTCATTAACGATGATATCGCCTGGTCCGGCCGATTCAAAAATGAATAAAGTGAACGTACTAGTTTCCGATAGATTTCCTGATAAATCAGAGACTGGACTAATACTCAAAATATTATCTACTCCACCAGGCAAATCTTGATCAAATTCAATGGTAACTAAAGCTGGGTTCTGAGCATCTTGAAAAATATTCGTTGGATTACCTACACCATTATTGACACTATAGACATTCAGGTCTAATATGTCATCTTCTGTTATTAATTCAGAAAATAAAACTTCAATGGTATTTGGATCGATTAGTGTTGCACTGATTACAGAGGGCGGTGTAGTGTCAGGCTTGAGTTCTTTCAGATTGATATTGTCAAAAAAGAACTTATCAACTCTTGTAGAAGTATAAGTACAAAACATTCCAAAATATAAAGTGCCTGCCAAATCATAGGTATCATCCATGAATTCTAATTCATTCAATAGAACACCGTTTAAATTATAATCAGTATTTAATGTCCATAAACCATCTTCATTTCTTATGAGTTGTACATTGGCTTGAGCCGGATCAGTAGCAATAGCTCCTAAAGTAGCTGAAGCAATAAGTGTTTCAACTCCTGCATCCAATCTATACACGTGTATGGCATCTTCAGATCCATTCTCTCCAATGTCTAAATAGTACCCATTAGCCATAGAAGGATTTGATTGATCTATAGCAAAATACACTTTCAGTTGATTGCTCGCCGATGGACTGAATTCCATGATAAAATCAAAGTTCCATTCTAGGCTATCAAAGCCATTATATGAAGAATATAAATAAGAGGTTCCACCTTCGGGAGCCATTAATTGAAGTTGCCCGTCTGTGTTGACAATAAAGTTTTCTGGTTGACCTAACCAACTGGGGTTGTTATTTAAGTCACCGTCACTAAAATTATCAAACAGTTGACCATTCGCCGAAAGGCAGAATAGAGTAAAGGGTATCAAAAAAATTAGGACTCTGTACATACCTAAAATTAAACAATAAAGTTCTAGTGATGTAACTTTGATTTTAATAATAGATTAATTTTGCTTTATGAAAATAGCAGTCATTGGAGCAACTGGTCTGGTAGGAACCGAAATGTTAAAAGTTTTAGAGGAACAAGAGATTCCTTTAACCAAATTAATTGCAGCGGCGTCGGAAAGATCTGTAGGTAAAAAACTTCATTTTAAAGGTGAAGAATTAGAGGTAGTCTCTATCGGTAATGCTTTGAATGAGCAACCGGATATTGCTATTTTTTCAGCAGGTTCAGGTCCTTCCTTAGAATGGGCCCCTAGATTTGCGGAAAAAGGAACTTTCGTAGTGGATAATTCTTCTGCTTGGAGAATGGACAAAGATAAATGTTTGGTGGTGCCAGAAGTGAATGGACAAGTTCTTGAGGCTAAGGATAAAATTATTGCTAACCCAAATTGTTCGACCATTCAAATGGTTATGGTCCTGGCCCCTTTGCATCAACAAATAGGTATAAAACGCCTAGTAATCTCCACGTATCAATCTTATACGGGGACAGGCTCAAATGCCGTTCGTCAATACAATCAAGAACGAGAGGGTGAGATATTGGATTATTCAACGACAGCATATCATCATCCAATTTTTGCCAATTGTATACCACATTGCGGAGACTTTAACGAAGACAATTACACGACGGAAGAAGTGAAATTAGTGAAGGAAACTAGAAAGATATTAGGCGATGATCAAATACAAGTGACTGCTACGGCGGTGAGGGTTCCAGTAAGTGGTGGTCATTCTGAATCGGTGAATATTGAATTTAAACGCAGTTTTGAACTTAAAGACGTTTATAAACTGTTGGAAGATATGCCTGGGGTGGTTGTTCTGGATGATCCAATGAAAAATAAGTACCCAATGCCTTTAATGGCGCGTCATAAGGACGAAGTTTATGTCGGTAGAATACGAAGAGATCAGTCTATTGAAAATGGATTGAATCTTTGGATTGTTTCCGATAACTTAAGAAAGGGAGCTGCGACGAACGCGGTTCAGATAGCAAAATACATACACGAAAAGGAATTAGTAACGAATTAAGAAGTACAAAAAGAAAAGACGAAAATGAGAAATCGAATTGTAATGTGGGGGTCTGACGCCAATGAAAGCAAGATTTTGTTGGCGATGGATTTAGTGACTGCAGAGAATAAAGTGAACACCTATATTTTTAATGAAAACGTGGCTACGGAGGCATTTTATAAACAAATGATGTCTGAGTGGCGGGAGGGAAAAGAGCTTACTTTTCCAGAACATCAATCGAGTGAAAAAGATTTGGCAGTTGCTGAAGATTTGTTGCCGGAAGGAATTCGTGTGGAAAAACACGATGTTATTTTAAGAGCAAAAACAGAATGGCATTTTATGGTACTATCTTCTAAGATGTATCAAATGTTTAAGAGTGAATTGGAAGAGTTTGAGGGTAAGGTAAAAGAAGTGACCTCTTTTGATAAATCGTTATGGGATGAATTAGTCACCTTTTGGGATAAGGTACAGAAGCAATTAATTGATAAGAATTTATTCAGAGAGCATGGACGTAATCTTAAAGAAAAAACGAATGTTCTTTTTGATGATTTGAAAAAAATGCGAAAGTCATTAGATGCTGAATTTAAAAAAGCTTCTAAGTCAGAGTTAGAGAAACTTGTAAGCAAGCTAGTAGTGATAGAAGAGAAGGTTGAAAAAGGTTTGGGCTTAAAGCCAATCTTTGAGGAACTCAAACAATTGCACCAAGAGTCCAAAGAAGCAAGGATGACTCGAAATGATAGATCAAAGATTTGGGATAAAATAGATGCTGCCTTTAAAGTGGTTAAAGAAAAAAGAGGTGTTAAAGGCGGAGGTAATCATCAAGGTGGTGTAAGTAGAATTAAAAGAAGAATGGATGGCTTGTTGAATGCGATCAACAAAATGGAGCAATCCATTAAAAGAGATCTTAAAGACAAGGAGTTTGAAAATAGAAGAATGGCGGCTACGAATGGTCAATTAGAAATGCAAATTCGACAAGCGAAATTGAAAATGATTGAAGAGCGTATTCGATCTAAAGAGGAGAAGCTTAAGGATATGCATTTGACAAGGAAGGATTTAGAAAAGAAAATGGCTAAGGAGGAAAAGAAAGATGCGCGTAAAATCGAAGTTCAAAAAGTAGAAAAGAAGAAAGAAGAGATTAAAGCGAAGATTGCCAAAGATATTGAAGAGAAGAACGCCAACTTGGGATTGGATTCTGATAAAATTGAAAAAGCTGCTGCAGAGATTAAAGAGTCAAAGGCACCGAAAGGTGATAACTTGATTGAAGCGATTTCGGCTACTGTGGGTGATGCTCTTGAAAACGTTGTAGATACCGTTAAGGCTGTCGCCGAAGTGGTAGAGGATAGAATTGAAGAGACTTTAGAATCTTTGAAAGAAGAAGAATAGAGAAAAAGATTAATCTATATAAAAAGGGACTGTATCCATGGATACAGTCCCTTTTTTATTTTCACTCCGAAGTTATTTATTCGATCGTTATTTTTTCAGTTATAATTCCTGAAGCTGTTTGGATTTGAACTACGTAAAATCCAGTTGGTAAATGATTCGTTTCAAGTCTGATGACTTTAGAATCAGGACCGATGTTAGCTTGCTTGCTAAGTACAGTCTTTCCATCTACAGAAATCATTGATATTGCAGCGGATTCAAAAGTCTTACTCGTCAAAGCAATATTTAAAAGCTCATTTGCTGGGTTCGGGAAGATATTTAAAGTGAATTGATCTAAATCACCTTCAACAACTCCAGAAAGACCGTCCGAGTTAACAATTGTTGAAATCACATCAGTACAATTCTGAAGTTCATCACTACCGTTATAAACGCATGCCGTAGCACTGTAGGATTTTACATCCATGATTTCATAATCATCCACATACCATCCTGGTCCTGGATTCGTAGAAATTACCCCATCTGCATCCGAGCCAAATCTAAATCTCACTTGAATTTCTTGACCAGCATAAGCACTTAAGTCAACGTATGAGTCAATGAATTGATCATTACTAGATCCAGAGAATCCTCTTAATGAAGGGATCGCGAAGGTTCCGTAAAGAACATCATTTGGATATCCATTTCTAATGAAGGCATCATTTTGTAAGAACCAAGAAAAGCCTCCATCATTTGAAATCTCAATAAATCCTGCATCCGCAGC
>JAHDBI010000098.1 GCA_020630475.1 Saprospiraceae bacterium | reverse complement strand
AGTGAGCTGTCATCCTATGACGTTCCGATTCACATGACCTTCTTCTGTAGCTGCCTCCCTCGACAGAGCTGCCCGCATCTGAATGCCTACATTCCACCTCCGTTCCATTGCACCATACATCTGGACCAGCACAGCCTCATAGCCAGTTCTCCATACAGCTACACCAGGTCACCACCAGTTGTTGTGCCAGCCATCGCTGCCATACTTCGACGGCAGTCTCCGACAGCCTACTCAGCCACCGTGAATTTCATCACATGCCTGACGGAGGCTCGTATGGCGCTGGCTCGGTCTTGTCCGGTACTCCTTGCAGTCGATTCCTCCTTCGACCTCTGCATCCGCCACGATTACCCGACTGGCAACCTCGATGTTATGCTTTGGATAAATCACTGCTGAAGTTCATCTCATTTACATTTTATTATTATGGCTATTTCACAAGTTATGATTCACATCATGTATTCTTCTGTTGAAGTTTGTTTAGAAGCTGCCATTTAATAGAAAATAACCTACCAATTCCAGCTGAAAGAGATCCATTCATAGAATAATACCGCCTTATCATTTATCTCAAATCTAATATTGTACAACCAATCAAACCCTTTAGAGTATGATTTTTAGATACACAGATACATCCTATACAATTCTTCCCGCATCATTTAAGGAGGCTTCAGTCCATGATGTTATGCTCTCGAATGCAATTCTTCCAGATGTAGCCCACATAATTCATTTCTACGAGTATATTTCATCCATAGATACCCTTGTTTGTAATAAATTCACAAGGCAACCACTGCTACTCTTTACATCTGATCCTGATAAAATCTTCACTCACCAGATGGCCACAAATGCATTATTACAAGTTGATTGGAGTTTTGAGAATATTAGTAAGACATCTATTCGTCACATAGACCCAAATTGATGTTTTATAATACCATCGAATACTTAGCCACCCTATCCATACTGGTATTCGCTTATTTTTACATTGTTCTATAGCGATTGAAAAAGCTACATGTAATTGGTCTAGATGGTACCTATTGTTGAAGTGTTTCTAAATGATTGTTAGTCCATTTTCATGGTACTTTCTGACCTTACATGATTCAGCATTAGCCTATAAGACTTATCTATTTTTTGAGGGGTTTTAATGATTTGATTTGACTTATCGTTTATCACTTTATAGATTGTGCGATCGCTCACAGAAAGATGTGATTTTACATACTGAATAGTGCTTTTAATTGTTGCCTCTGGGCATTCTGTAAGGTACCTTCTTATTATTGAATAAATCTCTCTTTCTTTACCTACTCTGTTGTAGAGTGGTTGTTGTACATTTTTTTCTTTATCATTTTTAAGTCGATAAATGATGTTTTGAGTTTTATCATCAGACTCTCCAATTGCAACTTTGCTTAATATAGTAAGAAGAGTACGACGGTTGATATCATTTCTCCCATATGTATTTCTTAGGACTTCCCTGATTTCTGCTATTGTGAATAGATTTGAGCTAAGAACCTTCACCACCAATGCTTCAACTGTATCAGTATTTCTTCCCCATGACTTTAGTGTTAGTATTCCCTTTTTTCCTACGGGTATCACATTCTCAGCATAAACCTGACCTATAAAATTCTCCATAGAATAGAGTTTGCCGTTTTGAGCTCTACTATTCATGGTATATAATATTTCTTCCCGTGTCATTGGTCTCCCTTCATCAGTAAGTATCCGTTCTATCTTCTGTGACCAGCGCTTTATTCCTTGGTACCTTAGCCTATGTACTACTTGCCCCTCAGCGTTGGACTTCGACTCAATAACATCAATTTCATCGAGGATATTTTTTCTTTGAGTAGCGGTAAGATCGTTATCGTTGAGTTGAATTTGACCATACACGGATTCCCAAGAATTTCTACCTTTCATGGATTTGACAAGAGTCTTCATTTCTCGAAAGAAATCACCTTTAGGTATATCCTCTTGAATTAAATATGGAAATGTCCCACCTCCAAGATACAGTGGTTTACAGATTGAGTATCCCAGAATTTCTGCCAGAAGCTTTAGTGGACTATTTTCATCAGCTACATTATTAAGTAAATAAGTACGAGCATTACATGCTCGTACTATATAATGATTGGCCCACCGACTTTTATGGTAGTTTAGCTTATACCGTAGTTGAGTATCTTGACCTCCATACTCATCGAAATACCATTGACGGATTATCTTCCTAAAGTGAGTAAGAACATAGCCTATACCACTATGTGACTTCCCAACCAACTTTCCAATAGTTTTGACATCTAATATCTGGCAGTTTATACCATAATAACTTCTGATGATGTCAGCATCACTGGGTTTGTTAAGAATAAAGGTCAGAATGGTATTAATATCAGACTTCAATTGTTGAATATCCGACCAATCTAGTACCATCTTAACATCTTCCAAAATGAGCCACTTACTTTATGAGGTGGTAAGTTAGACCCAAAACATATTAAAATATTTCATATGTGTTTGACTGACATCATGAGGAGTACAAATATCATCTACTAGGTATTACAACCTGTATGCTACTTACTCCATAAATAAGTGGATATAAGCACCTCTCAATACTGTTTAGGTGTATAATATGTAATGTCATTCATTGCAGATTAAAAAGGTGTTGTATAGCCCTGATGCAAGGTAGGCTGCGTCACCCATAGAAAAAGGTAGCTAGACTCTCAAGCATCCCTATCTGTAGTTCCACCTTTTTCTATGGCCTCCTTATCTCAATCTGGGGCATAAGGTTTTCACCACCTGCAGGTCTGCTTTTGCAGACTTACAAGTCCCTCCATTTTAAGTGAGGGATTTAGGGTGGGTCAAATCACATTCTTTAACACAAAAAACGTTATGCCATGAAAACAACAACCCAAACATTTCCACTTGGTCAAATCGTAATGACCAGAGCCCTAGCATCAGAGTTCAACAACACTAAGCACCTACACCAATTCGTAATCCAGTCAATAAAGCGACACAAATCATGCGACTGGGGAGACACAAACCACCACGATTCCGAAATGAATGACTATGCAGTAAAGCACAAAGAAAGAGTCCTAAGCTCCTACAATCTGCCAAAGCACATCAACTTAGTAGGTCAGTCCAGGATCTGGATCATCACAGAGTGGGACCGGAGTGTTACAACAGTACTTTTTCCTTCTGATTATTAGTTGATCAAGTACATAACAAAGCGTAGCTCTATTTTAGTAAAGAATTGCGCTTTGTTTATGTATTATTGCTGATAAACCAGAATGTTGAATCTTACATGTTATTAGAACAAGAAGGTAGTCGTAATTTATCAAACTAAAAAAGAGAATGTCAAGTTCAAAGAAAAGAAAAGAAAAAATCTATGACGTATACTCTAAAAACTTTCAATTTGTAAAAAATCATAAACAAATTAGAATAAATCCAGATATACCCAACAGCTACATGTGTCCGATTTGTTTTGAAGGATTTGAAAAACAAAATCTTAATGTAGATGAAAATAATTATTTAACTGCAGAAGACGTACCACCTAAGAAACTTGGGGGAAAGCCTACTATTCTCACCTGCAAAAAATGTAATTCATTTGCAGGTCATGATTTAGATATACATCTCATAAATATGATACATGAAACTTCATTCTATTCCCTAGAGCCAAATTCTTGTATTCCGACCGTGTTAGAAAAGGATGGTTTCAAAATGAACGGTATAACACAAATAGATAAAAGTGGAAAATGGACAATCGACCTCGACCCAAATCGTTCAAATCCAAAGCATACAAAAGAAATTATAAGATCAATAAATAACGTTCCCGGTAACAGCCATGATATAGAATCACTCTCAAATTTTGACATAGAAGAAAAAAGTTTTAATCTAAAATTCACGAGTAAAGCAAACTATAGAAAAGGAGAAATAGATTTATTAAGAATAGCTTATTTAAAAGGCTTTGAAGTTTTTGGATATAGCTTTTTAATTAATCCAAATTTATTGCAAATAAGACAACAAATAAGAAATCCAACTAAATCTGTCCTTAGAAATACATTTTGGATAAAACACAAGTTTAATGACTCCGATTTAGGAATTCACTTAATTTATGAACCTAAACAACTTAGATCTATTCTTGTAGTGTTTAAACTTGCGAATAAAACATATAATAAAAACTTTGGAATTATATTGCCAGGTCCATCTAATCCTGGCATGAAAATCTATGATTATCTCAATGATGTGATATGTGTGGGAGATGGAACTAAATTTACTGACATTAATATGTTGAGCTTTAAAAAGGAAACTTTTATATCGAAAGAAAAGAATGCCTTTGTCCTTCACGATGAATGGCAAAAAATGGAAAAAGAATACGACTAACATTATGTGTCGCATCACAGGCTATCGCCTGCACAGGATGCAATTCACCGTTATAATCAAAGAAAAATCGATTGCCTTATGCTCTAAAATTTTAAATTTGTGGTATGACATCTAATCTTGAAAAATTAAGAGACTATTCTTCTCTTTTTAGTAGAAAACATGGTGTTTCATGGCTGAAAAAGGATTTTAACTCAGTTAAAGCAAGAATTAAGTTGTACGATCCACATATTGTTAATATTTCTAATATTACATATCTAGACTACTTAAAAAAAGTTTATAAAACAATTGAAACTAAATATCCTAATGAGTATGTAATAAAAAACTCATTCATTAATCATTCCTTAATCAATGAAATAAAGGAATTGAATTCTGTTGTTTATAGTGAGTTTAGAGTTGGCAAATCCGTGGTGGATTTAGCAATGTTTAATGGCATCTCGAAAGCATTTGAAATCAAATCAGAATTTGATACTCCGAATAGATTAGAAGGTCAGTTAAAAGACTATAAGAAAATCTTTAATGAAGTATACATTATTGTACCCAAGATAAAAATAGATCTTTATCTAAATTTTGATGATACTTCAGGAGTGATTGCATTTCAATCAAATTCAACAGAAAAAGATAAGTTTGAATTAATAAGAAAGCCTAAAACGGTAAACCAATTAGACTTCAATGAAATAATGAACATTTTAAGAACAAATGAATATAAAGAACTAGTGAATACATTTTATGGATCACTACCGCCTATGACAAGCTTTACTCAATTTGAGATTTGCAAAGAATTAATATCTAAGATCCCAACTGTAGAACTTAGTAGAATGTTTCTGGCTTTAATGAAGAAAAGGAAGGAGAACACTTTTCTATCTAAACGAATTCATAAAGAATTTAACCAATTAAGTTTAGCATTGAATTTTAATCGATATGAACATAACAAAGTTGTTACCAATCTCAAAGAAACTATAAAATTATAAACATGTACTATCCTTATCTAAGAGCAAGACAATTTGAGTTAATTGCAATACGTGAACTTGCCATAGAAGGGTTATCACAAAATCATGTGCTTCCTATATTTGAACCGGTAAAAGACTCTAGCAATAATTTAAGGTTAGCTAATAAAATTTTTGCTGAACATTCCCAAAGTGCTTACTTGATATTTAACCCACTTGTAGGCGAATTGAAAGACAAAACAGAACAAATTGTTACTTTCTTTAATGATTTAGAAAATAACTCATTTATTCCAGCTTTCCATTATCGGAATAATTCTACTGAAATACTCGACTGTGTAGAAAGTAACAACTTAGAAAATTGTCTCATGATTTGTGAGTCAGAAACCAGCTCAGAGGATGTTGATTTTAGAGCATTAATGAAAACTGACTATTTTAATACAGTTAGTATCGAAAATCCAGATGGAAATAGATCTCTGAAAAGATTTCTTTTTGACCAAGCAAAAGAAGTTGTTCGATTCGATGATTTTTTTGAAAAACAACCCAGGAATAGTAATTTTCTTGAAATTCAAGAACATCGATATTCAGAAGAACATATATACTTTTCAGAAGAAGGTTATTATGGTTTCTCAGACTATACAGTAGTACCTAGTGAATTTGTTACAGGTGGAAGTACACCTCTCGCTGTTGTAATCCATTTGACCTTTCTGAAAGAGAATAATCAGATTTGGATAAGACATTTTACATCTAATTCTAATGAAACAATTGCGAATGTACAAGGTAAGTTTGCAGAGGCTGCACATAAAGCTGTTTCATTTTGCAGAGCTAATAATTTGACAAACAGTGCAATAAGTGATCTAGAAAACTTTTATGACAATCAACATTATCCAGGCTTAGGGACTGTTAAAAAAATTGCCATTAAAAATCACATCTTGGTAATTTCAAACTACCTTGATTCTAATTCATAATGATGTACGTATGCTATAATTGTTTTTCAGACAAAGAGCTTCAAGCTTTCATAAAAGCTTCTAAGAATAACGGGAATTGTAGTGTTTGTGATTCAACAGCAATTCAAATACTTAATATTGAGGAGTTATTAGATTTCTTTCAAGAGCTACTTGCTAACTATGAGTTGAGTCATTCTGGGATTTCGATAAAGAACAAAATTCAAGGTGATTGGAGTTTTTTTTCTTCACATGATATAGGCTCTCAGATCTTGAATCATGTTTTACCTCGAATAAAGGGAAATATTAATAGTGCTCTAGATGAGGTGGAATACTCAGAGGAAATAATACAAAATTATGAGTATTGGGATACCTTAAAAACAGAGATTAAAGAAGAGAATAGATTTCTTACGAACATTCAATTTTTAGAAGAAATTGGTTGGGATGGTTTTTTTAATACACAATTTCAATTAAAGTCAAACACCACATTGTATAGAGCTCGAGTTCATCATGAAAGCGGAATGAATGCATATGAGCTTAACAGAATGGGTTGCCCACCTTCAAAAAAAGCTGGAGGAGGTAGAGCCAATCCCATTGGCATTCCTTTTCTATATCTTAGTGATAATGACAAAACAGTATTATATGAAGTTAGAGCATCCTATTTGGACGAACTTTCAATTGGAGAGTTTACACTAAAGGATGGAATTGATGAGATAAAAATAGTTGATTTCACTGAAGATACTTTTCTTTTCAAGCCTTCACATGTTAACGAAACAATTAAGTCAAGGCTTCTGAGAGATAGAATAAGTAAAGATTTGTCGAAACCAATGAGAAGGTATGACACTGAGCTTGAATACATTCCCACTCAATTCATTTGTGAATATATAAAAGTTATCACAGGAGCGGAAGGTATTCGTTTCACAAGTTCTTTGCATCCTGAAGGAAAGAACATAGTAATTTTTAATCAAGAATTAATGGAATGTAAAAAAGTTACACTGATGAAAATTACAAGTCTGAAATTAGAATCAGATTTAATGTAACTCATGACATTAAATAAGATCACAGATCTTCTAAATCGTGGATGACTTTTCATGATTCATTATTCTATCCTCTCAGCATACCCTTTACTAACCATCCACCCATTCACATTGATGTTGTTGTAGCAAACAATACCTAGCCATCGACCATACTTCCCTTTCTTATCCTTATATGTTTTGATGACAATCGTCTTCCCAAGGATCAAATCAGAAAGATGCCTCTTTGAGATAAGTCCAAGTTGTCTTTGGGCACCTCGTATCTCAGGAGCATCGATACCAAGAAGTCTAATTTTCTGACCTCGTAACCAGACTCTCAGACCCAAATCTATATCAACAGTAATAGTATCACCGTCATAGATTTTCTTAACAAGTGCCCTATAAGTGTACATATCTAGTCTTGACACCCAAAATCAAACACTGAATGTATTGTCTCATTTGACAGTATGATTTTGACCAAATCATGGACTTTAGGATCTCTAGACTGTTGCCAATGAGACACCCCTGATACATGATAATGAGCATCCGCAGTTTCTAAGGTCTGACTTGGTACAATTACTAGTCCATCACTCGGAATTGGAGCATTTGATTCCCATTTTTTAAGAGTGATAGTTTCTATTGTCGATCCGGAACTACACAGATCGTTTGCATTATCAGTACACCATTGATTGATGCAAGATTGACCAGGTTCACATTCTCCATCAGAAAAACAAGGCTCTCCCATTGGTACAGTCACTTGCACATTGTTTGAGACCCAATGTCCACCAGTGTCAGCGCCTATCAATACATTCCAAGTATCCTCACTTTCTTCTATCCATAGTGCTCCGTCGGACAAAGTTCTCGAGTAATGAAGTAATGAAGCTCTATAAAGAGGAACATTCCATGAATAAGGATTCCACCATTGAGCAACAAGACTAGCCGCCAGAGCGGCATTAGCATCAGCTAAAGTTGAATAATCATATTGCATATCTGCCATCTGCTGTGCAATATCATTTCCAGTTTCGTCACCAATCAGATTCCAATGAATGGGTGACTCTACATGTGTACTGATTGAGACATTTGGCATAGTTGGTAGTGGAAGATTAGCAGCTCTACCATCGAGTACGATATCCTTTATGGTAAGAAGGTCACTTCCTGTTATTCCACCAAGTATTCTATTCAATACTAACACTATCTCAAACAATCCATCACAGAGTACACTATATCCAATAGCTTGGGCAGCAGCAAATGTTGTTTGGCCCAATGCAAAATCGCCATCCAACAATTCAACAAGGTAATATGCTCTTGCAGGCTTGGCTAAAAGAGCATCACAGCCTCCTTCTAAATATCTTTCCATATCACCATTTAATGTTGAGTTTGCAAGTTTTGCACCTAGATGCTGCGAACCTATTGTGATCATTCCATCAAAATAGGGATTATTTCCACTCGCCAAATGGCGAAGGACAACACCACCAAAACTAGCTCCAATAGCAATGGACTTCCCTGGCAAGTCTTGCGTTACTAATACCTCCATAACCTCACTCCCTTGGACCAAGATTCCTTCTTCAGAGGTATAATCCTCTTGAGTTGAATGAAAATCCAAACAATGTTCTTCTAAAACATCAAGAATTTCATCAAACTTGCTTCCCTCACCACCTAGTCCATGAATACAATGGATTTGCGATTGAGACTTTAACTGAGTTACAAAAATGATTAGAATGAATAATATTGAATTTCTCATGGCTATAGTATTTGTGGTTCTGAAATCAGATAATAAGTTTTAGCATAAATAGGCTCTTTGCAGATTGGTGTCACTCCTTTTTCAACAAGTAAAACTTGAGAGAGATATTGCTTGCCATTATTGTCACAAGCATATGTGTAGAACTGATCGTTCAAACCTCCATCAGGCCAGCGAATAGTGGCTTGGAGCATGAAGTATGTATCAAGACTAAATACTTGAATTACATTAATAGAATTTGACAATGTGTCTGAGAGAAAAATCAAGTTATCTTCTTCTCTTACAGTACCTCCATTTTGAGAAGTGCTTAATATAAGGCTGTCAAGAAGTTGTTTTCTTTCATCAATGCTAGTAGTCGGTGTACCTCTCAACATTGACAAAAGACTTTTGCTTAGCTTAAATGTGTGAACACTTACAGTATCAATAGACTTAACCTGCATGGCATTGTTACAAAGCACTATTTCTTTATCATAGATATAATCAATACCATTTTGGTTTCGACTTCCTTTTTCTCGTGGACCTTCTATATAGTTGTCAATAAATAGGCAAGATGTTGTATCTACGATTATAGTGACATCAAGTAATCTTGATTGCATCTGCATAGCTACTTTATCAGCATTGCACAGAGTGGTCAAGTTATCTTCGATGAGTTCAGTATCGTGGATGATCTGTATTGTAAATGATCTTGATTGGGCAGAGTTATTTAACCTTTTATCCTTATCAGTGGAATATTCAGCTGGGTAAATACAAGCTGTTAAGAAGCTGATGTAGACGAGACCATAAGTATATAAGAGTTTCTTCATGTTTTAATGATTTTGAGAATAATAAAAGTGCCTGGCAGCTATCCACTGCCAGACACTTCATACAAACTAGACCAACTAACTTATTGATAATGTGACGTTTGAGTCATCATTGTCTTCCATAGTTCTTATAATAATATCAGGACATCTATCTCCTGTTATAGATAGGTCATATTGAGCTGATCCATCTACGTCTGTTAAAGTCAGACTATTAACTGTAAACCCTTCATTTTCTAAAGCTGTTGTTAGCTCTGCCATTACAGCATCTGCAGCAATTTGATCCCAAATACCTCCTGTATAAATTGCATGAGAAGCACTTGTTGGACTTTGATTTCCGTCAATAGAAAACCCGCCTACAATTACTTCAAGGGAGCCATCCATATTTGTCTTCCCACTTGAATAATTACAATTCATCGAAGACGTTCCGCCACCTCCTGTTGTGTCATCATCGACTACAGCAGCAATATCTCCACCACTTTGACTTCCACCAGTAACTTCAAGTGTACAATTTGTATTATTATATGTCCATGATCCATCACCCAACGCAGTTTCAATTGCAGCTGCAAGTGAATCACCATCAGCATACATTTCAGTATTGCTGAGACCAAAGAGAGATAAATCAAATTTTGTATTTGCAAAATCAATTGGACATGTAGCTCCATTAATTGTATAGACAATAATTCCTGGATCAGAATCAGGCTCTACGCCACTACCATCATTTGTTCCAGCATCTAGCAAGTTCACAGGTGTAATACCATAACCAACGCCAAAATTTCTTTCTCCATTAAAGATGATAGCCTCCCTATCTACTGCTTCATGATCATCATGACCACATCCACAAAATACTGGAATCTCATCCGGAGCAGTGATTAATTCCTCTGAGTCAGCGGTCTCCTCACATTTAAAGCAACATGTTTCAGGGTCATGCATCGGTAGATTTCCAAAGTTGGTATCTGGTCCTAGATATACTGAGTGAGTATTGTCACCATTATATGGATTTGCAAAGAATGCAAACCAATATGTCTTACAACAATCGCAAATTGGCAGCTTCACTTCAATACTGCAATTGGCAAGAGTTGCCCCAGGCTGTTTGTAGCATACATCCTCGAGTGTACCATCTACATTCACCTTTACGCCAACTAGTATTAATGCATAGTTGTCCCTGTCTTCTGGGGATTTGCAGACACATTGCGTTCCCCATCTTAGCTGGACCACTGATTCACAACTTGGATCATAATCAATGCTTGGTGTCAGTCCTGACTTAAAGGGTAGAATTTTTTGGAATCCACTACCAATTGCAACGATAACTTTTGTCCAGTCAATGAACTGTTCTCCATTACTATGAGTAACAACAGCCTCATTTCTAAGGTTATCCCGCATAAAGGCATTATACCCAGATATCCCAATTCCTGAGTAATACCACTGTCTCAGTATCCCACATCGAGACAAAGCCGATCCAAGTATCGTCAAGAGTCTGAATCTAGACCTTTGAGCAGACTGCAAAACAGTATTACTCGAGTTTCCAGTCGGCATAGTAAATGCCACAGTTTGTCTCGAATAACCACCACGACCATCATTGACATACTGCTGACGGAAACCAGTATTACCAAGCCTACCTCTAAGAAAGTTCATCCCTCGCATAATAGCTTGAGTCTCTACGGTGGGATCCGGTTGAAGAAAAGCATGATAGTTACACCATTTGAGAAAATTACCAAATGCTCTCGTTGCCTTTGCTCGATAGGAACTGTTTTTAGACTTCCTATGTGTTGGAATTCCAACCATCTGCGGAGTAAGGTCATTTCTTGTTGAATAAGCATAGCCGAGTATTAGACAGACCATACCTATGATTACCATAAAAATCATCAGAAGAATATTTAAAAGTTAAGAATAAAATACTGATGCAAGTATAGGCTGACTCCGCCCATCCTCCGTTCAAGCTCCGCTCGATTCGGCATATTTATGTCCTTTTCGCCATTTTTGCATGACTAAATATTATCTAGAAGACAGTTGTAGTTTTCAAGCCCAGATTTTGGCAATAGTGGTTGACTCTGGCTCAAATGACATATTGATTAACATTTGATTAGATATAAAGTATATTTTTAATGTGTCATTCATTTAATACGACGATATGACCAAACCTCCAAGATTAGAAATCTATTCAAACGATATACAACAAATCAAGAACTGCAGCTCAAGAAGAGCTCGCGAAATTCTCAAAGACATGAAAGAACATTACAATAAAAAGAGACATCAAATAATTACTCCAGATGAAGCTGCCAGATATTTGGGTATCAAACTTGAAACCCTCATTGCTTTTCTATTTTCATTCTTAGTTATCATAAGTCCAATAATCAGCCAAACGAATTACTGGTCACAAATAAGATACTTTTCTCCTGAGGAATTCTATGTCAATGGAGAGGTCCACAAAATTGACCCTGACTTAGTGCTTTTTCTTGATGAAGTTAGACACAAACTTAGTCAACCAATAGTAGTAACCTCTGGTGTAAGATCTAAGAACTATAATAAAATAATTGGTGGTGCTTCACAAAGTGACCATTCCATAGGAAAAGCTGTAGACCTTAAAGCTATTGACTCATCCTACAGATATGATCTCTTAAGTCAATGTATATCACTTTCTCATAAGTTGGACAAACCTATAAAGGTTATACTTTATGATTCACATATCCATTTATCTTTAAATACCTCAGACAATCTTCTTTTGGTTGACTGATGATTTCTTTTCAAAAAGCTTTTCAGATAGACTTGCCATATCATCGGCTACTTTTCTATCTCTCAATTTTGCATAGATTTGTGTAGTACTCAATTTCGAATGACCTAGTAACTTTGATACAGTTTCTAAAGCAACACCATTGTTAAGCAATATTGTCGTAGCAAAAGTATGCCTGGCAACATGAGTTGTTAGTTTTACATTTATTCCACAGATGTTACCGATTTCTTTCAAATACTCATTCATTTTCTGGTTACTCTTCACAGGTAGTAATACACCTTTGTTTAAGCAGTATGGGTGATCTTTGTATTTATCGATTATATGAATTGCCGGAGGTAGTAATGGTACATTAGCAATGACATTACTTTTCGCTCTTCTGGTTTGAATCCATTGTTTACCATCTATACCCTTAATGATGTTTTCAGGTCTTAGTTGAGAAACATCAACATATGCATATCCAGAATAACAGCAAAAAAGGAAGACATCTTTGACTTCTTCTAGTCTCTGATTACCAAACTTCTTTAGAACTAATTTATCGATCTGATCTTGACTCAACACTTCAATTTCTGTTTTCTCATAGCTGCACTTGTATGTTGAAATTGGATTCTTTTCAATTAATTCAAGTTCTACTGCATGATTCAGGATGGATTTTAAGCATTGGATATACTTTGTTGTAGCGTTATGGCCAAGTTGTTGTTTTCCTTTCAAGTAGGATTCAAATTGAAAAGCAAACCCACGAGTTATTGTGCTCATTTTAAGATCGGATGACTTTTTCTTTTCTTCTAAGAAAGAGACAACCTTGGCTCTAAGATATTCGTACTTTTTTACTGTGGCTTTTGCATAGGATTTTCCAATGAGTAATCTTTTCTCTTCTATAAATTGGTCGCAAAGATTCAAAAGAGTCTCACTAGGTTCAGGTTTTTTGTTGAGATAATTCTTTACATCATTGATTGTAAGAATATCACCTGATGACTGAATTGTTGCAAGCATCTCAAAAAAAGTTAGCTTAAATTTTTCTAATTGAGCATTCAAAGTCTTCGCCTCAATAGAGTGCCCTTTGACCTTTTGGGCAGACGGTTCCCATAGTCTAACTTTGCATTTGAGTTTAGTATTGACCTCAGCTCTTTGACTATTGATTGTGTATACTAGTCTAATAGGAGCATAGCCATCTTTGGCCTTATTCTTTCGAATAACAAAGCGAGTGGAGATAAATAAATTTGACATTTAAGAATAATTGATAGGTTAAAAATGTGAATCAAATAACCTTGTCGATACCTTCCTTAAAAGAAGAAATAAATGCGATCTCTAATTTAGCAAAACCAAAAGGTCGCGTATAGGTCGCATAAAAAAAGAGTTGAAAAGGACGAACCTAAACAACTCTTTTAAACTTTGCATCTGATTTTCAGCACTTTAGCTGAAATTTGAGTATTAATGATGCTTTTCTAGCGGTCTGGACGAGACTCGAACTCGCGACCCCCTGCGTGACAGGCAGG
>JAHDBI010000097.1 GCA_020630475.1 Saprospiraceae bacterium | reverse complement strand
CATTGAGTCCCGTCCAATCCTTTAACCAATAACCAAATATCAAAGCCAACATCATAGCGCTAACATAACTCGGTACTGAGTATCCTAATGAAGAAGTCAAAAGTAGAAATCTATCGACAAATCGATCTTTGTTTATGGCAGCCACTATGCCGAATAAAATTCCAAAAAAAGTAGATAGAATAAATGCGATCAAAGCAAGTATGAAAGTCTTTGGTATGGCGACTGATAATAATTGCCAAACGTCTGCTCCAGATTGATAGGATTCCCTTAAATAAGGCCATTTAAGCACAAGTTTAGAGTCCTCTAGTTCGAATATAGAAATGTGCTTAATACGCTCATTTTCTTCTAGTTGTTCAGTTTTATGTAATGCTATCGGAGATAAATCTCTTAGATAATAGCGCAATTGAACAGACAAACTTTGATCTAATCCGAGTTCTTTCCGTTTATTCTCAATGGTTTGTACATCTGACCGCTGACCAAAAGTTAATCTTGTGGGGTCTACTGGAGCAAGATAGATGATCGAACTCACCAACAGTACCACCATTAATAAAACAACTACTCCCCAAATAATACGCTTGAAAACAAAACTGAGCATTCTAATTATATCATATATTACATAAATATAAATATTTTAGCGTCGCAACAAGCATCAGAATCTTTTGTTGATTTAGAAGAACAGAAAAATCCATGGAACAACTAAAATTCCCTTTCGAAAGAATCCCTCAATTAAGCAAAAGAGATATTGCATATCAAAACAATCCT
Organism: Saprospiraceae bacterium; assembly: GCA_020630475.1. Lineage (GTDB taxonomy): Bacteria > Bacteroidota > Bacteroidia > Chitinophagales > Saprospiraceae > JAHDCZ01. The sequence continues at coordinate 13,310 of JAHDBI010000097.1, read as the reverse complement.
GATCTCTTCAGAGATTTCTTTTTTCTGCCTTCTGACTTAGAATCATTTTCTGAGGCAATTGCCAACAAAAGCAAGCAAGATATTGACAGAACAGTTCTTGTAAGTGAATTGAAAAATGACTACAGTATCCTTGAGAACACCGAAATGGTTTTGCAAAACATTGACCGATTAAAGCGTGATCAATGTTTCTCAATCTGTACCGCTCATCAACCTTCTTTATTTACGGGGCCACTTTATTATATCATTAAAATCTGTTCGGCGATCAAAGCTTCTAGAATTTTGTCGCAAAAGCACCCGGAATATCAGTTTGTCCCAGTCTTTGTCCATGGTTCTGAAGATCATGATTTCGAAGAAATAAACCATCTGCACCTCTTTAATAAAAAGCTTGAATGGTATTCTGATCAAGAGGGACCGACAGGAAGAATGAAATTAAAAGGACTACAAAATGTCATTGATCAACTCTCTGATATATTGGGTGAAGGTGAATATGACAAACTGCTGAGATCGTTTATTCAGTCCTCTTTGGATGAAAGTAAAACCTACGGTGAGTTTATGTTTCGATTTGTGCATCATCTTTTTGGAAATACTGGCCTAGTTCAGGTACAAATGGACAAGCCCTCATTCAAAAAATTATTCATTCCTATCATGGAAGAAGAGCTTGTCAACCAATCATCGATTGAATTGGTAGAACAAGCACAAAATCAACTTGAAGAATTAGGCTTTTCCGCACAAGCATTCGCACGACCTATTAATTTATTTTATTTGGGAGATGGCGGTCGTAGCCGAATATTGGAACAAAACGGCAATTATTCTACGATTGATGAAAAGAATCAATGGAGTCAAGAAGAGATTTTAATTCTTCTTCGCAAACATCCAGAGCACTTCAGTCCAAATGTAATTCTAAGACCGCTGTTTCAAGAACTGATCTTGCCAAATCTCACCTATATCGGTGGTGGTGGAGAAATTGCCTACTGGCTTGAACGAAAGAGTGTTTTTGAAAAGCACAATATCGCATTTCCCATTTTGACCAGAAGAGACAGCGTAATGCTCTTGGATCAAAAAACTAAAAATCAATTCGAAAATCTAGGATTTGAACTTGAAAATATATTTTTGAGCCCTGATGATTTGATCAAGCGATTTGTTGGACAATCTGATCTTGCGGAGCACATCTCCGTTGAGGATCAACGCAGAAAATTAAAGCAAATCTTTGATGATATTGCAGAACAGGCAACAGTTCTAGATCAGGGTTACGCCAAGTCCATTTTAGCTGAAGGAACACGACAAATGAAAGCACTGGACAATATAGAAAACCGTTTGAGAAAGATAGTTAAACAAAGAGAAGAACAACATCTCAGAAAACTTTCTAGTATAAAAGAACGCTTCTTTCCAGGACAGTCCTTGCAAGAACGCAAAGAAAATTTCATTCCCTTCTACTTGAAGATGGGACCTAGTTTTATTGAAGAACTGATAGAGCAACTCAATCCATTCGATACAAACTTTAAAGTATTGATTTACTAATTTAACAGAGAAAATGAAAGGGAGATATTTATGGGTCATTGTATTGATTACTTGTATAATTTCAGCCTGTAATTGGACTGATCATAGATATTTAGAGGAAGATGTCAATTCAAAGAGCATAACATTTGAAATCCAAGAAGTGAAAATGCTTCAGGAAACTGACACTTCATCACTACAAGAATTGCGTTTTTTCGATATAAGATCGGCATTTGATGCGCATGCGATGATGTATGATTTCTATGGCGAATTTGATCAAAAAGTCAATAGCAAGTATCAAGAAAACATCAAGCAACTCATTTGGTATGAAGTGCACCTACTCGGAGATGATCGCGTTTTTGCCGTGGTTACTGATGGGACTGAGACCAAGACAAACTTCTTCAGCTCATTCATTGTTTTTGATTCTAATGAGCAGAATTGTTTTGAAGATAATCATCCTTCAAAAGAAGAAATTGTCAATGAGCTAGCTAAGAAAATGAGTAGCATCAAAAAGAAAAAACGATCAAAAAGTTATTACAAGAAGTTTCACTAGAATTTAAGAAGCGGCTTCTTGAACTTCCAGAATATTCAATAGTTCGCCTAGTTTATCTTTTAAGTCTTTACGATGAACTATAAAATCTAAAAATCCACTTTCCAACAAAAATTCTGATGTTTGAAAGCCTTCGGGTAGGTCACGCTTGATGGTTTCTTTAATTACTCTTGGCCCTGCAAAACCGATAAGAGCTTCAGGTTCGGCAAAATTAAGATCTCCTAACATTGCATAGGAGGCAGTCACCCCTCCTGTCGTGGGATCAGTAAGGAATGAAAAATAAGGTATTCCTGCCCTACCCAGCTGAGCTAGTTTAGCTGAAGTTTTAGCCATTTGCATCAGTGAAAAAGCGGACTCCATCATCCTCGCTCCGCCTGATTTTGAAATAATCATTAAAGGAGTTCTGGTTTCCAAGCTTCGATCGATAGCCATGGCGATCTTTTCTCCCACAACACTTCCCATTGAACCTCCAATAAAACTAAAATCCATCGCAGCAATTACAATCCTTTTACGGTGAATTTTTCCTTCTGCTACAGAAATGGCGTCGTTCAATTCCGTTTTTTTGTGAGCTGCTTTAAGGCGATCAATATAAGGTTTGAGATCTGTAAATTCTAGAAAATCCTTGGAAATAAGATCAGAAAACAATTCTTCGTATTTACCATCAAAAAGTAAATCAAAGTAGTCATGAGATCCGATTCTCACATGATGATCACAAGTTGGGCAGATGAAAAGGTTTTCTTTTAATTCCTTTGCGGTATTGGTAGCACCGCATTTACGACATTTTTGCCAGAACCCGTCTGGCGCTTCCTTTTTAAATTTTGTGGATGTTTGGACGTTGTCCTTTAATCTTTTAAACCATCCCATCGAATCTTCTTTTGCCATAACTATTGCATTGGAATTAAAGTCCTCTAATTTATACAAATAAATGATTTTCAATGAAGAAAAATCTCATTGCTGATAAATATCTATCAATTATGCATTTTATTCATTCGCCGAAAGGCATAAAATCCTAATAGCGATAACTCTTAACTGTATTTACAAAATGCTTAACATTGTCCAATGGTGTATCAGGATAGACACCATGTCCTAGATTGACAATATGAGATTTTCCCCATTTTTCAATCATTTGACGTGTATGATTTTCAATTTCCTTTGGATTTGCATACAATACACAAGGATCCAAATTTCCTTGAACGATCCGATCATTTCCTAGAATTTTTCTGGCATAATTCGGTGCAATGTTCCAATCAATACCAATAACTTCGGAGCCGACCTGTCCAATTTCTTCCAAAGCAAACCATGCTCCTTTACAGAAAATAATCATCGGTACTTCGGTAATCGCATCCTTGATTCTTTGGATGCGTGGAAGCATAAATTTGCGATACAATTGCTGATCCAAGACTCCTGCCCAAGAGTCAAACAATTGAACCACTGCGACGCCAGCTTTAATCTTTAGTTGTAAATAAGCAATAATGGTATCGGTCAACTTATCCAATAAAACCTCTGCATCTTCAGGATGTTGATATAAAAAAGCCTTGGCTTTAGAAAAAGTTTTACTTCCCTGCCCTTCCAACATATAACAAAATAAAGTCCACGGAGCACCAGAAAAACCTATTAGAGGAACACGTTCATTCAATAATTCAAGAGTATTAGCAACACCACCAAATACATAATCTAATTTACTTGCTGCTTCTTCACCAGAGATCAATTGATCAATATCTTTTCGATTTTCAATCACTTTTGGAAATAAAGGTCCTTTTTTCTCTACCAATTCATAATCCAATCCCATACATTCTGGAATGACCAAAATATCTGAAAAGAAAATCGCTGCATCAACACCCAATTCATCAACGGGTTGAACAGTGACCACTGCTGATAATTCTGTATCTTTTACAAGTGCTTTGAACCCGTTTACAGATGCTCTCACTTCACGATATTGTGGGAGAATTCTTCCTGCCTGTCTCATTAGCCAAATGGGTGGCCTTTCTACGGATTGCCCAGCTATAGTTCTTAATAGTAAATCGTTTAATATCGCCATCTTTTTGCTATTTCGATCTCAAAGTTAAATAAATGAATTGCCTTGAATTGAATTTCCGATATTTGTCTCAATATTTGACATTAGACTAACATTTCAAAGAAATTCAATATGCGCTTGGCGATTATAGGATACGGAAAAATGGGTAAAAAAATTGAAGAAATGGCTCGATCAATGGGTCATACCATTGAGGTGATTGTTCATCACGAGGACGAACTCTCCAAACTTGAAAATATTGACGTTGCCATTGAATTTACTCATCCAGAAAGTGCATACAATAATTTGAGATATTGTCTCGAAAAAGGAATTCCAGTAGTCAGTGGAACAACAGGATGGCTGGATCAATTTGATCAGTTAAGTGCTTTTTGTCTTTCGACGAATGGGAGTTTCTTTTATGCTTCTAATTTTAGTATTGGAATGAACATCGCTTTTAAAATTAATAAGCTTTTGGCTCAAATTGTACCGGAAGAATACCAAGCCTCAATCGAAGAGATTCATCACACAGAAAAAAAAGATAGTCCAAGCGGTACTGCTATTTCATTGGGTAAGCCCATTTTAATAAATCGAAAATACAATGATTGGATCAACGATTATTCTGATAATCCCAACATCCTCCCTATTGTATCAAAACGCATCGACAAGGTCCCTGGAACACACTATGTTCGTTATGAATCAAATATTGATAAGATTGAACTTTGTCACGAGGCCAAATCGCGAGATGGGTTTGTCTTAGGGGCCATAAAAGCAGCTGAATGGCTAAAAGAAAGAAAAGGTGTCTTTGGAATGCAGGATATGTTAGATAGTCACTTCAGCTAACTAGTCGGTTTTTATTAATTTGCAGTAATGATAAATCAACATACCGTACAACAAATAATTGAACGAGCTCAAATTGAAGAGGTTGTTGAGGAATTTGTAGGCCTTAAACGAAGAGGGGCGAATATGCTCGGTTTGTGCCCTTTTCATAACGAGAAAACACCCTCATTCACGGTTTCACCGGCCAAAAATATCTATAAATGTTTTGGCTGCGGCAAAGGAGGAAATACAGTCCAATTTGTCATGGAACATGAAAGTCTTACGTTCCCAGAAGCGCTGAGATATCTAGCAAAGAAATACAACATTGAAATTGAAGAGACAGAAACCAGCGACGAATACAAGGAAGAAAGAAAACTAGTTGATGCCTTGTTTTTGGTAAATCAATTTGCCTCGAAATACTATCAAGAACAATTGTTCAATACAGACGAAGGGAGATCTATTGGACTTGGCTACTTTAAAGAAAGAGGGTTTATTGAGTCAACCATTAAAAAATTTGACCTAGGTTATGCCTCAGCTAGTTATGATGATTTCACTAAAAAAGCGATAGATCAGCAATATAATATTGAACACTTACGCACGCTACGCTTGACGACTGAAAAAGATCTTGATTTTTTTAGAAGTCGTGTAATGTTTGCCATCCATAACCTCAGTGGAAAAGTAATCGGCTTCGGTGGTAGAATTTTAAGTGAAAATAAAAAATCACCGAAGTACCTAAATTCTGCAGAATCAGAAATCTACAATAAGCGAAAGGTACTTTACGGTTTGTATCAGGCCAAAACAGCAATACGTAAACTAAAGAATTGCTTCATAGTTGAAGGATACACGGATGTTCTTTCTCTACATCAAAATGGAGTCGAAAATGTAGTGGCCTCATCGGGAACTGCCTTGACGGAGTCACAAATAAGACTCATTAAAAGGTATACTGAAAACATTACATTACTCTATGACGGAGATGCTGCTGGAATCAAGGCAGCCAGTAAAGGCTTAGATCTGGTCTTAGAACAAGAAATGAATGTCAACATAGTTTTATTACCTGACAATCACGATCCTGATTCCTTTATCAAATTGAAAGGATCAACCGGATTCTTGGAATTTATAGAAGAGAACAAAAAAGACTTTATATTATTTAAAACGTCTTTAATCAGTAAGGAAGCAGAAAAAGATCCTATTCAGAAAGCCTCTCTACTACGAGATATAATCCAAAGTATTGCACGAATACCCGACACGATTAAACGATCTCTGTACATTAAACAATGTAGTTCGCTTCTAGATATTAAAGAGGACATTTTGGTGTCAGAAACTAATAAGGCAATTAATGGATTAATAAAACAAAAACGTCTTGAACAAGATCGCGAAGCGTACCGTAATCAAAGAATACAACAAAATCAAGCGCAAACTGATGATACAGGATTCCCAATAGAATCTCCTAAAAAAATTGATCACCATCAAAAACGAGTAGATTTCTATAACGATGAATTTCAAGAAAGAGATATCGCCAGAATAATTGTAAGTGCTGGAGATAAGTGGTATGATGAAAAAGAAAACATCAAAGTCTTTGAATTTCTCTATCAAAACATTGAGGATGTAATTGATAGCTTAGAAAACCCTCTTTACTTAAAGTTAATCAACATTGCCAAAGTAGAATTTGAAAAGAATAACGCTATTCCAGAGAGCTATTTTATCAGTCATTCAGATGAAGAGATTAGTCAATTGGCGATTGACCTTGTCTCTAGTCCGTATACCTACGCCAAATGGGAGGAACGCAAGGTTTCTCTACAAACTAGTCTTCCACCAGAAGAGAATCAAAGGAAGGATACTATGCGTAGTTTGCTGCGATTTTTATTAAAAAAACTGAATCAGAAAATTAAACATCAAGAAGATTTGATCAAATCGATGGACTCTCAACTAAATGGTGAAGAATATATTTTGGAGTTGAAAGTTCTAAACAAACTCCAGCAGCATAGAAACGAGCTGGCCAAAGACTTTGGAACCACCGTTTTGAAAATGTAGTCAAATAAGTCTCATCATTGACAAACCATTCTAGACTTATAGAAGTCTATTCATAAGAATAGGAATTACAACTAAAGACTTGTATTTTAAATTGTAATCTTTTTTTCTTCCAGAAAATTGTTGATATGAAGTATGTTATTACATTGGTCTTTCTTCTGTCTTCGTTCTTAGCAAATTCTTGTAGCTGCTGGGGACCGCAAAATTTTTGCGATGTGATTACAGGTGAAAACTTTTCGGGTTCAGGTTTTTCAGATAAATATATTATCAAAGGTCTAAAGATTCGTACAGTAGAGCATGGAATGGAAATTCAAATCCTTGAATCTTATAGTAAACAATTTGAACAGGAAAAGATCATGGTATGGGGTGATTTGGGTTGGTTGTGTCGAGAATATGTAAGTGGATTTAAAGATGGTGAAGTTTATTATTTTAATTTAATTAAAATTGGTGAAAATTCATTCCACCAACTTGAACAGTCTGAAGATTATGAATTGAGTTTTTGTGGACAGCATTTCTTAGTCATACAAAACAATAAAGTACTCGGAAACATTAACGACTCTGAGTTAATTCAAGCCTGTGATGTAGACAAATTTGATTCGTTCCTCCGTGGAGAAGGAATTGATTGTGATGACATAATTTTAGAAAATCCAAGTCTAGAAATTCTGCTTGGACCTAATCCTTTTAGTAATATTTTCAGGATTCAAGCCAATCAAAAAATATCAGAAGTATTGATTTATGATGTGAGTGGTCAATTGGTCATTCAACAAACAAATGATAGTTCTCGTTTTACCCTCGATCATACAAATCGTGAGTTGGCATCTGGGGTATATATCCTAAGGATTAACGGCATCGAAGATGAACATCAATTTGTTCGAATTGTTAAACTTTAGTTTGAAAAATCAATTCGGAACATGAAATGAAAAGAATTATCAAACTACCGTTGCTTCTTTTAAACAATTATTCGTTCGTTCCATGTCGCAAATTATCGATTTGAGTCAAGAAATTTATGAGGGCATGCCTGTCTATAAGGATCTTCCTCAAGTAAAAATCACACTTCACAATTCGCATGAGGAATGGGAAGGAATCTTAAATCCCAAAAATCCAACAGTAAGTGTTCATAAAATGGAAATGGGTGAACATACAGGCACCCATGTTGATGCGTTAAATCATATGGATAAAAAATACAAAGGTCAATCCATTGACACCATGGACCTGAATAAATTTTATACGGAAGGAATATGTTTAGACTTTAGACATAAGGATTTAAGAGAACTAATTACTCAAAAAGATATTGTAAAGGCGTTGAAACAGCATCCCTCGGAAATTAAAGAAAATGATACAGTCCTATTTTGTACGGGACATTATAAAAAGCATTTTGGCACTGATAATTGGTCCAAAGGACCTGGCTTAACGGCTGAAGCGACACGCTGGTTGGGTCATCAAAAAATAGCTGCTTTCGGTGTAGAAACGATGTCTCCAGGAGTCTCCGGAATCTCCAACAAAGAAGTTCATCAAATCTGTGGTGAGTTACAATTTACCCATTATGAAAATCTAATCAATCTTGAATTACTCCTAGAAATAACGAGATTTCAATTTATCGGTTTACCGCTAAAAATTAGAGGAGGAACTGGTTCACCAGTACGAGCTGTAGCGATTGTGAATTGACAGATAAACAATTTATACCTAAGAACTTTATATACCTAAGAATTTTATGTATATTTAAAGTATGAATAACAAAATGTTTCGAGGGAGTCTAGATACCATTATTCTCAAAATGTTGAATAACAATAGTGAAATGTATGGATATGAGATTTCTCAAGAAGTAAAAAAACTATCCGATGGGGCTTTTGAAATTAAAGAAGGGGCACTCTACCCTGCCTTGCACCGATTGGAAGCCAAAGGATTACTAGAAACTGAATCTCGTTCTATCGGTAATCGTATAAGAAAGTATTATCGGCTTTCGCCGAAAGGCAATAAAGAAAGTAAGACACAAATTAGCGAAATGCAAGAATTCTTGCAACAGATGAATTCATTCTTAAAATTGAAACCAAGCTAATGAATCTTCCAGAGACTAAATATGATTTGTCCGCTCAAGAAATTGAGTTTTTAAAATCCTATACACTTGAACGAGGAATAAGCTATACTGATATTCAAATTGAATTGGTAGATCATTTGGCCACAGCCATAGAAGGTAAGATATCTAAATTCCCGGACCTCGACTTTGATCAAGCATTGTATCAAGTTATGTTGGATTTTCCTCATACTGGATTTTATCATTTTGAAAATGTGGCTAAAAAGACCCTAAGAGAATATTGGGAGAAGAAGTTTAAATCATACATATATCAATATTTCAAATTGCCTAAAATCATAAGTTTTCTAGCTATAACTGCTCTTCTATTTCAAATTTTTTCATGGGGTGGAACATCAGCTCGAAATCTTACTTTCTTTATTGTTTTAGGAACATGGCTAATCTACGCACTAAAAGAGTTTTTCTTTGGATTGAATAACAACTATCATCGAAAGTCATTTCTGTTCATCAGAAAATATTATGAAGCATGCGCAAATGTGTTTCTTGGTTTTGGGATGATACCTTTTTACATCTCGGATGTTACAAGTTTTGGTGAGACAATGAGTTTGTCTGCAAGCCTAGTTTTTGCCCTATTCCTCGGTATCGAATTAGTTATTTTATATGGCATTTGGTTTGAATTTCCAAAATATCTGAAGAGCGATATTGAATTGAAATATGGTCATCTAAACTTAAAAGTTGCTTAAGTATGAGTAAACAACTTAGCAAATTAGAGATCGAAAAACTTTTTGAATTTACTCTCCAAAAGCGAGTCAGATACCGAGATGTACAATTTGAAATAGTAGATCATCTAGCCAGTGATATCGAAGAACAAATGAGTGTAGATCATTCGTTAAGTTTTGAAAGTGCTTTACAAAACGCATATTCAAAATTTCCTATTACTGGATTTGCGCAGTTCGTCATGCAAAAATCAGAAGCCTTTTCTAAATTTTGGCGACGACATTTCTTTTCCTACTTTTTAGAATTTTTGAGTTTGCCTAAGATTGTGATCAGCATATTACTAGTCACCTGTTTTTATTACTTATTCCGTTTACAAGGAACTAGTGCATTTTCAATTTTATATCTCAGTTTAATAGCATTTTTATTTTTTAAGGGATTTCTTTCCTGGGGAAAGCATCGGTACAAGATCCAAGATCAAAAAAACTTTCTCTTTTTGTCTACTTATTATCAACAGGTTGGCTCCTTGATTTATTTTGTGGTCTATTTGCCAATAGTGGTACCGGGAACGATCAAATTTGGCAATGAAATGGGGTTTAAACTAAGTTTAGTTACTGCAATTCTTTTAACCGTATACGGGATCATCATATATGCCTGTCTTTATGTTTTTCCTCATAAACTAGAATCCGAAATCAAGTCCAAATACCAGCATCTAAATTTTGCCTAAAGAATAAAAGGTCCATTTCTTTCGAATAGGTCTTTTTATATTTTAGTTGATTATTTTATTAGCCACTAGTTATATTCAACATTCAAATATTGTTCACGTTTTGTTGACAGTCAGGGCAGGATTTCATATCTTTGAGTTGTGAAAGTCAGATTAATTAAATGGTCGAATGTTCTTGTTAGATGTAAAAATGATCAAACAATGCTTAACGCCTTTGAAGATTTTAGACGACGGTTAAAATTTGCACAAAGTATAACCAATCCACAAGGATTAATCAGCTCTTTTTCGCATAGTGATCTAATTACATGTAAGAAATCTAAGCAAGGCCGAATAGTCTTTAATATTGGAAACAACAAGTACAGAATGATTTGTGGTTATCTATTCAAAACAAATGCATGCATTTTATTTATTAAGTTCGTAGGAACTCATAAGGAATATGATAAAATAGATGCTTGTAATGTTAACATGTTTAAATAGTTTATAATGAAATACAAAAGAATACATAGTCTCGAACAGTATAATGAATATTGTAACCTTTATGAGAAACTAATTACTAAAGACTCGGACAAATATGCTGAAGAATTAGATCTCTTGGAATTGCTAATCGAAGATTTTGACAACCGAACAATCGAATCTCTCGGAACAAGTCAGGATATGAATCCAGTGGAAATACTTCATTATTTAATGAATGAAAACAAATTAACTAAAGCCGAACTTGCGCGTCAATTAAAAGTATCACGACAGCTCGTTACTGAAATATTGAATTACAAACGAAATATCAGTAAAAAGATGATTTCGAAACTTTGTGACCGTTTTAAAATGCAACCAATTGCCTTTAGTAGAGAATACAAATTAAAAGAAAGAGAACAAGCTGCGTAATAAGACGTGTTGCATGTGACACTATGTCGCTCATTTTTTCTCCCTTGCGGTTAAAAAAATGGCTATAAGTATCCGATAATGGTTATTAACTGAAATGAAAGAATTAATCGAATATATAGGAAATAGCATTGCTCTATCAGATGAAATTGTGAATGATTTGAAAGCTATTACCATTGAAAAAAATGTAGAGAAAGGGGAAATAATTCTTCAAGAAAAATCTGGAAGGAAGATTCAAATATTTGTTGCAAGTGGATGCCTCAGAGCATTTTATAAAACTGAAAAAGGTAAAGATCACACCTTGCAATTTGCCACTAAAAATTGGTGGATTGGCGATTACATGACCTTATTTAATTCGGAAAAAACCTTACTCAGTATTGAAAGTCTTTCGCATTCAAAGATTATGATCATAGAACAAGCACAACTTGAAAAACTATATTCAAAATTTCCTGAATTTGGATTAAAACATCGTTTGAATCTTCAAAATCGCATTGCTGCCCTACAAAAAAGAATCTTTGGGTTACTTACAATGAACGCTAAAGAAAAATATGAGAAATTTGTCCAGGACTATGAAGTATTTGAAAAAGTAATCCCAAATTATCAAATCGCTTCCTTTTTAGGAATTACTCCTGAAAGTTTAAGCCGAGTCAGAAAGGAAATCTCCAATTCTTAATTTCTTACCATAGATCAATTTTTAATACAATCTGAATACTGAGCTTTGTACCAAAATCAGTACGATGGATTATCTAAACCTACTAAATAAGAGATATGCCACGAAAGCCATGAATGGTAAAATGGTTGCTCAAGAGAAAATTGATAACATTTTGGAAGCGATAAGATTAGCTCCCACCTCAAGTGGTTTGCAGCCTTTTGAAGTTTTTGTCATTACAGACAATGAGGTGAAATCTAAAATAAAAGAGATTGCATGGAATCAATCACAGGTAACTGATTGCTCACATCTCTTGGTTTTTGCTGCATGGGATCACTATACTGCAGATAGGATAAATCACATGTTTGACCTAACCAATGAAATCAGAGGATTTGAAAATGAAGGTTGGGAAAATTATCGCCAACAGTTATTATCTACATATCCTAAAAAAGATCCTCAGCAAAATTTCGAACATGCAGCTCGTCAAACATACATTGCTTTCATGTCAGCAATTACGCAAGCAGCAGCAGAAGGTTTAGATAGCACACCAATGGAAGGATTTGATTCTTCCGCATTAGACGGAATCTTGAATTTGGAAGCAAAAGGTCTTAGAAGTACTTTACTTCTACCTATCGGATACAGAGATGCAGACAAGGATTGGTTAGTTAACCTTGTAAAGGTGAGAAAACCAATGAAAGAATTAGTAACCCATATTTAAAGAAAAAACAAAAGTCATGTTAAAAAAACTATTTGGTATTGCACCTAAACTAGAATCAGATGGATCTTACAGTCCGTCAAAATTGGCTCTTAAAATCGGAGTTTCAGACAAAACAGATTATGAGAACATATCTTATCAAAAGTACAGTGGAAATAAGAATAAGATCTTAGTGATCTGTACTGAGCAGAAGAATCTAAAAATGAAGAATGGTAAGTTATTTTCTACTGGAAACCATCCAGTGGAAACCTTACTTCCCATGTTACATTTAAGAAATGCCGGCTTTGAATTCGAAATTGCTACTCCCTCTGGAAAACCAACAGTATTTGAAATGTGGGCCTTCCCAAAGAAAGATGAGCAAGTTGACAACATATACCATGAGCATAAAACAAGTTTTGAAAAACCTCTGAAGCTTTCAGATTTTATAAACAAATCCTTTGACCAACCGGAAGACTATGCAGCAGTGTTTGTTCCGGGAGGACATGGGGCTATGATTGGTATTCCAGAAGATAGAAACGTAGCCAAAATACTTGCATGGGCACATGAAAATGACCTATTCACGATAAGTTTATGTCACGGACCCGGAGCTTTCCTTTCGACCACTCTAGATAATAAGGAGTTTCTATACAAAGGTTACAACTTAGCCGTATTCCCTGATTCAGTCGACAACCAAACACCAATGATGGGATATCTGCCAGGTAAAA
>JAHDBI010000096.1 GCA_020630475.1 Saprospiraceae bacterium | reverse complement strand
ATACATCCAGTAATAATACATTAGGAGACGTCATTGATTATAATGACTCTGGAAAGTTCTTTTTTCAATCTGGAATGGATTTAGACTCTACGTATTATATATCATTGGTGGCTGGTAATGAACAAATGGATACGATTGATTTTAATGACCCTTGTTTGGATATTACGGCTGGACAAGCAGTCATTTGGTATTCTATTCCAAATGCTATGACAGGCATGGATCAAATGTCTTGTGCGGATACATTTGCCATTTCTGCCGAACCCTCTCCAGGCTATTGGACTTCAGTAGATAATGATGTCTCTTTTGCCAATAGTTCTGATTCGTCCACTGTAGTAACGGTACCGTCTGTTGGGGATTACACACTTTATTGGAATACTGAGAATGGTGTTTGTATTAATGTTGATTCCCTTGTCGTAAGTTATTTGGATAGCCCAACTATCGTTTCAACCCAAACAGAATGTAGTGACGATTTACTGACTTTCGATTTGACGGGCATGGTATCCGGAGGATTAGGTCCTTATTTGGTGAATGGAATGTCATTAACGGGTACGGAATTTAGTATAATAGACCTTTCTTCTTCATTAGCTCATGACATTTTAGTTACAGATGCTAATGGTTGTTCGTATACCATGGAGATTGGCCCGATTAATTGTATTTGTACTTCAGAGGTAGGAACATCAAATCCAGCTCCAATCATATTATGTGAAGGGGAAGCATTGTCAGTGGGAATCTCTAATATGGATTTTACCCTTGGGGAAAATGATACATTAATGTATTTACTTCATGATGGTACGGATATGCAATTGGGTAATGTAGTGGCTAGTTCGGGTGGAGAAGATATACTTTATGATCCAGGGATTTTTAATTTGGATCAAGTGTATCATTTAGTGGTGGCTGTTGCAGATTCTTTAAATGGAGGGATCGATCTTAGTGATCCTTGTTTGGATTATACGATTGGAACATTTGTAGTGTGGGGTACACCTATTGAAATTTCTATAGATGGAGATGCTCAGATTTGTTTGAATGAATCTATCAATATTCAAATTATAAGTGATGGACCATTTCCAATAAGCCTTCAAATCGGAAATGAATTTGGAGACGAAATGGACATTACATTGACTGGACCCAATGAAAATGTTTCCATTGATATTACTCAAGAAGAAGAAAATTGGTCGATTATCAATGTTGATTTGAATTGTTACGAATCATTTGGTGAAGCGACCATATTGGCAGATATCCCATTAGTGGTAGAGTTAGATGATTTAAATACCTTTTGTAATAATCCATTGGTCCACCCAGAAATTGCCTTGGTAGATTTATTTGTCAGTGATATTCCAGATGGTATTTGGACCACTCCAGGATTAGAGATAGTGAATGACTCGATATTCTTTAGTGATGTTGATGCCAATACCTATACGCTTAGTTTTAGTACGATTGGCTTTGAAGGGACTTGTCCAGGTGCGGTGTATACAACTGAAATTATAGTAGAAGATTGTGATTGTCCATTGCTTGACTTTAATGATCCGATGCCTTTGTGTAACTCGGAGACAAGCTTCGATCTTTCCGTGTTTGATCTTCAAGGATGGAATGGTATATGGACGGTGGAAAATGCCAATGAATTCGTCAATCCAATTGTGATCAATGGGAATCAATTGGATGTTTTTGAAAAATCCGAGGGTAATTATCTTATATCCTTTCAAGTCAACGATGCAGTTTTACCAGAATGTGAAACCAACTTTAGTTTCGAAGTATTTGTAGAAAACTTTTTAAGTAGCGGAGACCAAATCGAATTTCCTATTTACTGTTTTGGTGAAAGTAATCTGGTTGATTTGAATGAGCTTTTAGATGCTAATGACCCAGGCGGTATGTGGACACAGAATGGCCTTGCAATCAATCCAATGATTGACGTCGCATTATTAAATGAGGGGTTAACGACTTATTCTTATTCCCATGAAAATATGATTTGCCCAAGTTCTTCAACAGAGGTGACAATTATGATCAATGAAAATCCTATTGTCTCAGTAAATCATGAAGATGTGATTTGTTTTGGTGACGATAATGGAATGTTGAGTATCGAAATAAGTAATGAGAATTTTGGTCCGTACACTTGCTTTTTAAATGAAGTTGTTCAAGACGATGGTAAGCTCATTGATAATTTACCACCAGGAGATTATAATGTGAACGTGGTAGATGTCAATGGTTGTAGTACACAAGTCTCCGATCTCATCATTAGCGAACCTGCGCCTACGACCGTCTATCTAGGGGAGGATCGAGAAGTTACCCTAGGAGAAGAGATAGAGATTCAAGCGATTATTGATAATCTAAATGCTGATGTTGCCTCCATTAATTGGTCTGATTTAGAGGGTGCCTTAAATGAAGACGATTTAATTCTAATCCAAAGCTTTTTAAATGATAATCAGATCAGTATAGAAATCGAAGATGAAAACGGATGTTTTAGTTTTGATAATTTATTCATTACTGTCCTGCCGAGCTCTGTGTATATCCCCAATGTTTTTAATCCTAAAAGTATCGCTGGGAATGATTTGTTTGGCTTAGCGCCAATAGAAAACATATCTCAGATTGTGGACTTTTCTATTTTTGATCGATGGGGGAATCAAGTGTTCAATGCATCCAATATTGACCCAGCAGATGATGCTGCATATTGGGATGGTAAGTTTAAAGGACAGAGTGTTGTCCAAGGAGTTTACGTTTATTATGTAGAGTTTGTTTTAAGGAATGGAGAGGTGGTAAGGCGGCATGGTGATATTACTGTTTTGTCTAATTAATTAAATTTATTCTTCGTTCTGTTCTATTGAGCGTTCGTCTGGGTTTTAAACCCAGACAAGCGAAAAATTAGGGTGCGTGTGCCAGCCATCGCAGCTTAACAAAAAACTAAATATATCGTACTATAAATATGTTCTAAGGACTTATTATTTTCAAATAGACAAATCTTCCTTCTATGCCTTTTGTAAATTGTGCCAATGGAACATTGGCCGTATATAATCCAAGTTCAGACGCTCCATGGAATGAACAAAGAGCCCTACATCTCGCCCGAAGAATGGCCATGGGTGCGAGTTATGAAAATGTTTCAATTGCCTTAAATGGTTCACCCGCTGATGTCGTGGACGCTCTTGTCGACCAAGCTATAAATTTACCATTGGCCCCCGAGCCAGAATGGGGGTACTGGCAAATATCGGATTATGATCCAGACCCTAATGTAAGAAATGAACAAATCATTGCACAGTATAATGAATGGGGTCTACAGTGGGCAAAGGATATAAAAAATAATGGCTTAAGGGATCGAATGTCCTGGTTTTGGCATAATCATTTTGTAACTCAATTAGATACATACCAATGCCCTTCTTGGATGTATCAATATCACAAATTGCTACAAGAATATGCCTTAGGTAATTTTAAAGATTTTGTTTACGAGATGGGGATCAATCCGGCCATGTTAGTATTTCTGAATAATATTCAAAACACGCAATTTGATATCAATGAAAATTACGCAAGAGAATTGTATGAGATTTTTACGCTTGGCGTGGACAACGGATATACGCAAATGGATATTGTCGAAACTGCTCGCGCGATTACCGGATGGAGTGGGATAGATGTAAACAATCTATGTGGCGTGGTCGAGTTTGTTCCAGCTTTTTGGGATGCTGGTGAAAAAACCATTTTTGGTCAAACAGGCAACTGGAATTATCAAGATGTTGTGAATATTTTATTTGAAGAAAGATCTGTCGAGATCTCTGAATATGTATGCGGTAAATTGTATCGTCATTTTGTTAATCCGCAAGAGGATGAACAAATCATCGTAGATCTTGCAGAGATATTCAGAAATAGTAATTGGGAAATAGAACCTGTCTTACGTACATTATTTAAAAGCGAACATTTTTTTGATGAAGCACACATAGGTACTGTCATTCCAGGGCATATAGAATATTTTTTAATGTTCCTTAACGAGTTGGGCTACGAAGACTGGGATGAGTTAATATTTGCTGTCGTTTTTTCTGGCACCGAATATAACCAACGCATGTTTAATCCGACTGACGTTTCAGGTTGGGCTGGAAATAGAGATTGGGTGAATTCAGCAACATTACCATATCGGTGGCAAGGAATTCAGAATATCATGGGCTATTACTATGAACTTCAAAATCAAACCCTCGAACCCTTAAGGCAATTAGCTATAAATTTGGCGGGCTCCACTGAGAATGATCCTAAAGTAGTCGTCGATCGAATCATCAATTATTTGACTCCCAAAGGACTCCAGTTTCAATACGAATATGATGAAGCATTAGTAGTCTTTAAGGCGGAAGTACCAGAGAATTATTTTACCGATGGTTTATGGAATTTACAATGGGAATATGCACCTGCACAAGTATTCCTTTTGATAAGTCACATTGCAAATATTCCTGAATATCAATTAAAGTAAACGCCATGGAAAATCAAAAAGAAAAAAGAACGATAAGCCTAAAAAATAGGGAAGAACATGCTTCAGATCATAAGAAATGGAGTCGTCGTAATTTTATACAGACCTTAGGATTAGCTGGTGGAGCAAGTATGGCCATGGGGAGTTTTTCAGTGAGTGCCATGGCATCTGGCAATTTTATGCCTTTTCTAAATTCAGGAATACAAGACAGGATTTTGGTTTTAATAAGATTGAAAGTTGGAAACGATGGATTAAACATGATTGTTCCAGTATTTGATTATAGTACTTATCAATCGGTACGACCAACAATTCGAATTCCGGAAAATCAATTGATTGGTTTGACAGATAAATTTGCCATGCCTAATACCATGCAAAATTTATATCCTATGTGGGATCAAGGACAAATGAAAGTCATCAATACTGTCGGATATGACAATCACAATTTGTCGCATTTCACAAGCGGTGATATTTGGAATTCTGCTGATCAAAGTATTGAATCCAATGAAGATAAATCTGGTTGGCTTGGAAGATACATTTTAGAAAAGAACCCTGACTATCTCGAAAATTTACCTGATTTGCAAGTGGAGCAATACAAGGAGCAATAAATGGAGGGATTTCAAAGTGGACATCTGGTTTAGGAAATAAGGTATGGGATTTTGGGAAGGGATTTGGGCTAACGTTATCTCCACAAATAGGAATTGGCTCGAATGGAATTGGAGTTGGATTTAATGCAAATTTTGGTTGGTCTTATGGTAGTTTTAACGTAGGGTTAAATGTAGGGGGATCTCTAAATCCAGGAGGTATGCATGATGGATCAACATTTTACGAAGGGCGTTTGGGATATTCTTTAGCCTGGACTAAGGGAGGATACTATGCCTGGGGTGGAAATCAGTTTTTCAGTGGAGAAACTTCACAGAGGACAGGTTTTATAAGTGCTGGTTATAATAAGGATAAATGGCTATATACTTTCGATAATGATGTAGGTAAACTTGGACCGATCCCTTTAGGAGATAATGGAGATAGATTTAGGTCTGCTGGTAATCGACTGAAACTTTGGGATAATTGGGAAATTGGGTTGCTTATGTTTACTGGCGATCCTGGGTTAAGGTCAAGAGATGAAGATTATTTTGGCGGTGATCCAGATGGTACCTATATTCCTTACAACGGTAACAATCCAGATAAATATAGATTGGGAGCATTTTACTTAGGTTACAAAGGTTCTAGGATTGGTTTTAACTCAGAAAGTATCAGAGATTTTGTTCAGAATCAAATGATTCACAAGCAAGTAACAGGTTCTCCGTTTTTTAGAAAATTAAATAATAACTGGAACAGCTATATTGGAAATTATTCATCAAATCCTTATACGACATGGTAAATTTTAGATTATTAATCAGCTTATTATTAATACTATCATCTTGTAATTGTGATGATGAAGAATTGACATTAACACGAATGGATTATGTGGGTAATGAGTTGAGGGTAGATGGATATTATTATTATGAATTTGAAAGTGATGTTCCTAGAGTTGCTATTTACTTTTTGTATAAAAATGGTATTGTCATTGATGGAGGAAGTCCAGCTGTTTCACAAATTAGTGAGAGAGAACAGCAATATGAATCTGGAGAGTATTATGATTTGATTAAAAGCTCAAAAGATAATTGGGGAGTTTTCAAAGTGGTAGGAAATGAGATAGATATTGAGCGATGGTATCCAGGAGATCCACCATTAAAGGTATTTTTAAATACAGGAGAAATAATAAATGACACCTCGTTTAGGATTACTTCTTTTTCGAATCCAGATGGTTCAGATCCGGAGGCTAGAGACGAGTTATACAGGTTCAAGGCCTTCAGTCCAAAACCAGATAGCACGAATGTATTTATAGAATAAGAAAAAAGTCCATTTTCTGTAATCATCAGAAACTGGAAAGGT
Source organism: Saprospiraceae bacterium (assembly GCA_020630475.1). Lineage (GTDB taxonomy): Bacteria > Bacteroidota > Bacteroidia > Chitinophagales > Saprospiraceae > JAHDCZ01. The sequence goes on along the minus strand of JAHDBI010000096.1, from coordinate 7,845 downwards.
ATGGATTACCGTCGATTGTTTAAGCATTTTGCTCGATGTTTTAAGCCACGATGTTTTAAGCTTTTAGCTTAAGTTGAGGAGAATAAACACCTATTTCAGTTCATCAAGAAATAGGGAGGTAAGGATTACCCGAATGCGGTACTGACGATTGATAAGAAGTTATTGATTGTGAGTACTGGGGTAGTCCATTTTTTTTATTGTAGTGTTTTTATTGATAAGCTACTCTGGCTTTAGCATCACGGACAAAAGTATCGATGATAGAGAAAAGAGTTTATGGATAAAACAAACAGAAAAAAAATTCGAAAATCGTTGAAAAAAATAATGAAATGGTACAAGAAACTTTGATAGATACAATTTGGATTTTTCATGGTAAGGGAGCACTTTTTTCAACTGGTGTTTTTAAGTCCAAGAAAAAGGCTGAAGAACTAATATTTAAATATGGTTTATCGGGTATTTTGTCTGAATATCCTTTAGATAAACTTTGTTATGATTTTGCCATTGAAAATGATTTATTCATACCAACTAAACCACATCACTATGAAGCAAATACAATACAGAAATTCTCACCTTCATTAGAACATTTTCATTACGAGAATGGCCAATCACAATGAAACCTAGATATTTTAAGCTTCCAGCTTAAATTTTTAAGAATTGATTAAAATTATGAGAAGGCAAGTAGATGATTATCCCTAGATGGCTCAAGTTTATTCAGTTTTTTATAACTCTTATGGACAAGCATTCGACCCTAATACAGGAAGAACATTAAGCAAGGCACTATAGCACTTTCTAATACATTAAAGAAAATTATGATTAATATTAAGTAAAGATGTTTTAAGCTTATAGCTTAAGTTGCGGATAACAATGATGTTTTAAGCTTCCAGCTTAAATTCCTAAGAATTGATTAAAATTATGAGAAGGCAAGTAGTTTAATATTCCACTTGCCTTCTTTTATAAATAAATCCATAATAAAAATGAAAAACTATATACTCCCTCTTTTTGCTATTGTCTTGATATCTCTGTTGATTTCATGCAAATCCTCCAATTATTTTAAAAGCCTTTCAAATCAACAACAAATAGATACGCGATTAGTAGGCGACTGGGAGGGTAGTGAAGTCGGAAATCAAATCGATGGTGTCACTAAAGAATGGAAGATGATCAGGACGGATCAAGGTAAATTTACCTTACATTTTAAAGTATCCATGCATGGAAAGACACGAGAATTTACAGAAGAAGGAAATTGGTGGATAGAAAATGGCGTATTCCATGAATTCCATAATGACTCAGGTAAAACAGATAAGTATAACTACGAAGTTCTTGATAAAAATCAAATCAAGTTTAAGGCCATATCACTAGGCATGGATTTTGAAAATGAAGCATATGAATTTATAGATCACAGAGTGGATAAGTAAATGATGTCATTCGTTTAAGATAAGTTTTGCATCCCGATCATTTAAGCTTGTAGCTTAAATTACTTAAGTAGTCATATAGAAATTAAGCTGAAAGCTTAATCAATCGATTTAAGAATGTAATAGATGATAGTTTAAGTATCGTCGATCCTTTAAGTATTTTGCTTAAAATTCACAATGACCTAAGCTAATCGTTTTGATATATATATAAGGCAGGTGAAATAATCATCTGCCTTTTTTGATAAATGGATGCTTTAAATTAAGCCAAAGGCTTAATCGATCGTCCACCTATCATCCAAAATACATTTGCATAAAATGTAAGTTCAGCTTAAAGTGCGGTATTTATACTAAAACACCATGGGTGGACACAAAATACATAATCAAAATGCGCTTCATTTTCTAACATTCACGGTAGTTGGATGGGTTGATGTTTTTACGCGCAAAGATTACTGCGAGATCATTATTGAAAGTTTAAAATATTGTCAACAGAAAAAAGGACTGATTATTTGCGCATATGTTATTATGAGTAATCACCTACATCTTATAGCTAGAACAAGCAGCCCAGGTGGCTTGTCTAATATTATCAGAGACTTTAAAACATATACAAGTAAAAGGATTGTAAAAGCCATAATTCAAAACCATAAAGAAAGTAGAAGAGAATGGATGGTTCCTTTGTTTAAGTATTATGCAAGGAAAAATTCTAATAACAAAACATATCAATTCTGGAAACAACATAATCGACCTATAGAGTTATCAAGTCCAAAATGGATAAATCAAAAACTCAATTATATTCATTTAAATCCATTAAGAGTAGAGATCGTTGCAAATCCTGAAGATTATCTTTTTAGTAGTGCAATGAACTATATTGGAAAAGCAGGGAAATTAGAAATTGAACCTATTGATTTGGGCTTTGATATTGGATATATTGATTTGTAGTATTTTAAGTTTTAAGCTAAAAGCTTAAACGATCATCTCGAATAATATTGAAATTCGATAATTCTTCCCCCTCACTTATGCCCATATCCGACATTTCTCTATTTTCTAAGTCACGTTTATGAGAAATTTGTACTCGTTCGTTTCTTAGAGACACGATTGGCATAATTTCTTCCTTATTCTAGCGTATATATATAAGTCAAAGTGTTTTTTGGTCTTTTCACGTTTTACCCTATACGCTTTGACAAAAATCAACGGATACATCCTTAATGTTATAAAAGTTGATATCGGATAAAAGATACATTGTTTATCATTTGTAAAAAATGATATCATGCGTGTATGTTTTACATCAATAGGGTATATAGAGATGTCATACTTTTAATAAGAGATTAAAAAATACAAAACAACCTCTGTTCATCACAGAGAAGGTAGCCCGTAACCCTGACGAGTGCAGTCAAGAAAACGTTCTTGGTTTCGTTTTGGGAAACGGGCTTTTTTCGTTTGCAATATTATCATATTGTATATGATTCTTCATTTATTCTATTAGATAATTTCAACGTTCTTTTCCATTGATGAAAAGAACCAAAAATCTAGTCTAATTGAAGGCAATTCCTCACTTTGTTCGGATCATTCTCTCCTTCGTTTCATGCTCTTTTTTGTCTACGACAAAACGCACTTCCACTCATCGTTCATTATTGCTGGCAATTAGACGGAAGAAATATAAAAGAAGTGTATGCCCGTCAGCAGAGTGGGCTTGCTTCGTTTTTTATCGAGTGAAAAAATGAAGAACCTTATTTGTTACAACAAACTCTTAAATCGAGGTCTCTTCAATTTCACCTCTCCTAACCTTTCTTTCTTCGCTGCTTCAAAATCACTAAAGTTACCTTCAAAGAAAACTTGTTTTCCGTCGTCTTCGTAAGATAAGATATGTGTTGCTAAACGATCAATGAACCATCTATCGTGAGAAATGATGATAACGCAACCGGCGAAGTTTTCAATGGCTTCTTCCAATGCTCTTAAAGTATTAACATCTATATCGTTTGTAGGCTCATCGAGTAGTAAAACATTGCCACCTTCTTTTAGGGTGATCGCCAAGTGTAATCTATTTCTTTCTCCACCAGATAATACGCCCACTTTCTTTTGCTGGTCTCCACCCGCAAAATTGAATTTGCTCAAGTAAGCTCGTGCATTGACTTCTTTGTTTCCTATCTGAATGAATTCGTTGCCTTGACTCACGACTTCATAAATCGTTTTCTCTGGTATCAAGTCTTCATGACTTTGATCTACATAGGCCATCTTTACGGTATCACCAATATTGATCTCGCCACTATCTGGTTGTTCCTGTCCCATCAACATTCTAAAGAGGGTAGACTTACCTACACCATTGGGTCCGATGATTCCTACGATCGCATTTTTAGGAATGTTTAGATTTAAATCTTCAATCAATACTCGACCATCGTAGGCTTTATTTAGTCCCTTCGTTTCTATGACAACATCACCTAATCGTGGTCCAGCGGGTATAAAGATTTCAAGTTTGGCTTCTTTTTCTTTGACCTCGGCGTTATTCATGGTTTCGTAAGCACTTAAACGAGCCTTTCCTTTGGCTTGTCTTGCTTTAGGAGCCATTCGAGACCACTCTAATTCTCGTTTTAAAGTTTTTTGCCTTTTGCTTTCTTCTTTTTCTTCTTGGGCTAATCTGTTTGATTTTTGTTCGAGCCAAGAGCTATAATTTCCTTCCCATGGAATGCCCTCTCCTCGGTCTAATTCTAGAATCCAACCGGCCACATTATCCAAAAAGTATCTATCGTGCGTCACGGCGATGACCGTTCCGGGAAAGCTTTTTAGGAATTGCTCCAACCAATGCACTGACTCAGCATCGAGGTGGTTGGTAGGCTCATCTAAAAGCAGGATGTCTGGCTTGCTCAATAATAATCTACAAAGAGCGACTCTTCTCCTTTCACCACCAGAGAGTACATCGACTTTGGCATCATCTGGAGGACAACGTAAAGAATCCATCGCCAATTCTAATGTATGATCCAACTCCCAGGCATTATAGAGATCCATTTTCTCCATGAGGTTTCCTTGTTCCTCTAAGAGTTTATTCATTTCGTCATCCGACATCGGTTCAGCAAACTTGGCATTAACTGCTTCATAAGCCTGAACAACATCAACGATATGTTGGACCCCTTCTTGTACGACTTCTTTCACTGTTTTGGACGGGTCTAATTCTGGCTCTTGGGCCAAATATCCAATTTTATATTCTTTGTCAAAGGTGACTTTCCCTTGAAAGTTGGTGTCTAAGCCAGCAATGATTTTTAACAAACTGGACTTTCCAGATCCGTTGAGACCGAGTACACCAATCTTGGCTCCATAATAAAAGGATAACCATATATTTTTTAAGACTTGTTTTTGAGGAGGGTAGATTTTACTTACACCTTCCATAGCAAAAATGACCTTTTGATCTGACATATATTGTGGGTTGAATTCTGCCCGTAAAGGTAATTTTTTAATGCTTTATTACATATTGAAGAAGCCGATTCGTTTGAATTAATCTTTCATCAAGGCTATTGAAAATTTTAAGCAATAATGGAGGAATCTGAACTTGTGTGGTATACTTATAAATAAATTCCATCCTCCTTTAATCAGATGCTGGAGTAAATTGAGGTAAAGACTAATATTTGGCCGAAAGGCGATAAGTCCTTGTTTATAATCCTTTCGTGCATCAAAAATTAAATCAGCGACACCCATGATTTTACATAGGTTAGTAAAAAAGAGTCCAAAATTTTGATCAGCAGTTATACCTAAAATCGAAAGTGGTAACTGAGCTGTGGCTTCGCCTTCTTTAATGACAAAATCTAAGAGCTCCTCTTGTTTCAATGTATGCCGTTTCTCTTCAGTGAAATGAAATATCCACCTTGCGGATTCATGAAACAAAGTTGAAGCATTGCTTTGCTGAATGCTCATTTTTAAATGCTTGACCTTTTTGGCTAGGCTAGGGCTTGCTTCGGAATGACTCCATTCAACACTATCGTTAACTAGGAAGTTGAGTAATGAATCACAGATAGCATCACGTTTTGATTTTTCGGGTATCGAATCAATACAATCATCTACTTCATCAATCGCAATAATGAGGTGATCTAAGTAGATTTTGGTTTGAGGTTGAATCTTTAAATCGAATGCATTGGTCAAAACGTGAAATTCTGCACTCAATTTTTTATAGATATGACGAACCCCGTCCCAAGCTGGTTGCGGTAAAAAATGATCTTGTAATAATGGGTGTTGACGCATTTTTATAATTACATCCTATTGATTAAACAAAGTTATTGTCATTCTGTCCATGAGAAAACTGTCAATGAGATGTTAATGATCAAGCTAATCATATTCCATCATTATTCATTAAAATTACTGAACCAATCAAAATTAGATTTAGAGGATGAGGTAATAGTTAGATTCTCGATATTATTGGTATTTATTGTTGAGACACTTTTACAAGACACTAAAATTGAATATACTGATGTTTTGCAATTGGTGTAATAATGGTGTAATATTACACCAAATAATTGGATATGCCTAGACAGAGTATTTCGTTCACGGAGCCTAATGACAATTGGCTGAAAGAACAAGTTGCTAAAAAAGAATATTCGAGTAAGAGTGAATTAGTCAATGATTTGATTCGTCAAGTGAGAAAAAAGCAAATACAAATCGATTGGATTCAGACTAAATTGGCGAAAGCCGAAAAAAGTGGATTTACAAATTTCTCAAAGGACGAAATACTGCAATTAGCACAGGAAAGTTTGTATGAGAAATTACAGAATTTCAAATGAAGCGAAGGCCGATTTAATTAGAATCTATCTTTATGGTTGTGAAAAGTTTGGTGTTCATCAAGCGGACAAATACTACCATTCTTTATTCAAAAATTTTGAAGAAATAGCACTAAGACCATATTCTTTTGAGTCCGTGGATTATATTCGCGAAGGGTATCGTAGATGTGTTCATGGCCCTGATAGTAATTATTTTAAAATCGATAAAAGTGAGGTGTTGATTATGGCCATTATTGGTAAGCAAGACTTAGGAAACATTTTAGTAGCCACACATTGAACAGCATTAATTTTAGTGCACAGTACTCAGTACTAAATACTCGATATTATTTACTCGTACCCCTCCACAAAATCCTTAAACTGGTCAAACCACTTTTGCGATTGTTTCTTAAACATTCCGGGAAATAATTTGGCCATCATCTTTACCATAAAACCATTGAACTGAGTGTAGTGTATTTCGGTAATGTATCGAGTTGTCCGTTCATCAAGAGCTTCAAAATGGACTCGCATTGTGTTGGACATAGATTCATGATCGTATTGTCCTTCAAAACTATCGGGTAAATTATTGTGAACGATGGTTTCGATCAATTGCATGGATTTTCCTCGCATTTGATAATACATATTTGATATGGCTCCGGCTTCACCTGGAACACCGCTGACGTGTTCCATTCTATCAAAACCATCTTGCCAGTATTGTAAATTGTTGGGGTCTTGCCAAAGTTCGACTACCTTTTCTCGTGGTGCATTTATGTCTACCGAACATGTGAATTTCATGGAAACTAATTTATTTCAAGATAAACCAATTAGAGCTTAATTCTTCTACGAATACTCTTTTTTCCTTTACGGTAAATATTTCTTCAGTTCATTTTATGTAATCCTTGACGAGCTTACATCATCTAGATGTTTTCTTAACCTAAAATTTTGTAAAATGAACAAGTACATTTTAATTCTCGCTACTTTATGCACCCTTGTAGGTGGTCTAGTCAAATTTAATCTTCAGCATTCAAAATCAAAACCATGTGTATTTCGATCGGTCATGAATGAAGACCCTGTAGATAGAAATCCGGTTTTTGTTCCTACATCTGCCATCAATACTTCGATCAATGAAGGATTAGATTGGCTAAAGGAGGCCCAACGGGATAATGGTGCTTGGGGTTGTGGATCGCATCGGCGTCAAAATGTAAGGAACCCACATGCCGTTGAAGTGGATCCTGCAACAACAGCTATGGTGGCCATGACATTATTGCGTTCTGGAAGTACCTTAGAGGAAGGACCTTATTCAAAAGAATTACAAAAAGCTACAAAGTATCTTCTTGACGTCATCGATAAGTCGGTTCCGGATGGATCAAATATTACCAATTTAACGGGTACTCAGATTCAGCGAAAGCTAGGGCAAAATATTGATCTCGTCTTGACCACACAGTTTTTATCTAATCTCCTTGATTATTTGAAGGAAGACGATCCATTGAAATTAGAGGTTGATCAAAAATTAAATATGTGTGTTGATAAAATTCAATTGGCGCAAAACAACAACGGCAGCCTGCGAGGAGGTACCTGGGCAGGAGTACTGCAATCGTCATTGGCGAATAGCGCTTTAGAATCTGCTCAAGAAAAAGGGGCTGCAGTAGATGTGAATAAACTTAAGAAATCTCAAAAGTATCAACGAGCCAACTATGATTTGGAAACTG
>JAHDBI010000095.1 GCA_020630475.1 Saprospiraceae bacterium | reverse complement strand
AAGGAGAAAGGAAAATCGAAGGCAGACGAAATGAAAGAGAAAGGAAAATCGAAAGCCGAGGAAATGAAAGAAAAAGGAAAGAAAGGAATTGAAGATGCCGAAGATGAGATGGATGAAGTCAAAGCTAAAGGCAAGAACAAAGCTAAAGGCAAGAACAATGGAAAAGGAAATGCTTACGGTAAGAACAAAGGAGATCTTAAAGGAAAAGATTTTGGTCAACAGAGAGCGAAAGAGGCTAGAGAGAAGAGAGACAAAAAAATGAAGGAAGTTGAAAAGTCTGTCGAAAAGGGTAAAAAGAAATCTAAAGATGCAAGATCGGTTTTGAAAGAAAAGAAAGAAAAGACGAATAAAGAATATAAGGATAAAAAAATATCCAAAAAGGAATATGACGAACGAATGGACAAAATTGATCGCGCTGAGAAAAAGGCCGACGAATTGGATGAAGCCGCATCCGAAGGGAATCGAGTCCTGAAGAAGAAAAAAGATTAATATCGATATTCTAAAAAGCCTTCCATCGCGGGAGGCTTTTTTACTTAAAGGATTTGTCTATTACATGTTTTTACTTCTCTTGGTTACAATTCTTCAAATGAAGGTATTTAGTAGTATAAAACTGAGAAAGATGATTACTACAATGAACCACAATGCCTCAACGCGATGGGGAAATGATAAACTACGAGTGCTGCTTCATGGATTATTTTTGAATGAGCCCATTTTCTCTAAGACAAAATCTACCTCTAAAAACTCATTAGAAATGACAGTCGAATACATTAATCGTTTAAACGATGAACAAAAAAAGATATTCGAATGCTTAAAAAATGAGCTAAATAATTAATGATTAAAAATTATTGTCACAAAATCCAAATATTAAAGTTTTATAAATATTATTAGTATAGTCTAACTATTATTAATTATCAAATCAGTTTAGGGAAGACAAGGGTCTTCCCTAATTTATTAGACATCTCAATCTTTTCCAGCATTCGCTTTCCTTGAAATTGTCTGAATGATCATTTAAGTATGGTTATGCGTTTATACGACATTAATGATTTTTTTTAAGTTAAAAAGTCACAAATTGTTTTGTTCTCAGTTATAGGAGTGATTTTTGATAATTAATATTCTATTATGTCTGAGTTAGATACAATGACACACAATAGCAAAATAGTTCGAATTACTAATATTAAAGACAATTTCAATCTTAGTAAACAAGAATTTATTCTTTTCAAAGAAAATGTAACAAAGGGAGATGAATCCATCTTTTTACAATTGTTTTCTGTTCAATTACCTTCTAGTATTATATATCTAAAAAATAAATTTGGAATTTCTCGAGAAATCGCTCACGACGTATGTATGGATACTATGATCGAATTTAGAGAGAAGTTAATTAATGATAAAATTAACTATGGGAACTTAAGGTATTTGTTTACAAGAATGGCCGTCAATAATTATTTAGATTCTGAAAAGAAAAGACTGCGAATTCAAGAAGCTGTAAATGTCTTCAGTTATATGTCAGACATATCAAAATCGGACTCAGATCAGTTTTTCACAGTTTTGACTTCAGCAATGAATAATCTAAAACCAGATCAAAAAAAACTTCTTGAAAACATTTATCAATCAGGTAGAGATATGTCAAGTTTGGCTGAAGAGCTTGGGTTGAGTTATGCCAATTTAAGAAAACGTAAACAAAGAATTCTTAGTAAGTTGAAATCTAATTTTTTTGAAAAATTAAAATAATCTTAACGCTACCATGGTAAACAACAATAGCGATAGAAATAATTTTGAGAATGCAGAAGAAGCATTTGATTTTCTTGTGTCTGAGAAGCAAAAACAAAAACTGAAAGCTCGTTGGAAAGAGCAAATGAATGAACATTCTGAAACAGTAGAAATAGATAAAAGTACTTCTAAGAATTTTTACGGTATTGTTTCTGGAATTGCCGCAGTTTTGATTTTTGGTTTAGCGATTTGGACTTTCAATAAAGAACCAACTTTGGAGAAAATAACTTCTGATTTGATTGCTGAATCACAAGTTTTATTACCTAAAGATATTTCCTCAAGAGGGGTAGATGAAAACCTCAATATAGAACTAGAGACCTTGATTAACAGATCTTTTGAAGATGAGAATTATCAAGAAATAATAAACTCCTTTGAGAGTAGTACACTAAGACAAGATATAGATCTGAAGTATCAGTTCTACTACGCATTGGCCCTTTTGAAATCAAATGAAAATATTGAAGGCAATGTGGTTTCAGTTTTTGAAGAAATTGAAGAAAAAGTTCCTGCGCTTAAATTTGAATCTCAGTGGTATAAAATCTTAGCGCTACTAAAACTTAAGGATATCCCCCAAGCTAAAAAAGAGTTAACTCAATTTTTGAAAGAGTCAAGTTATCAAAAAGAAAATATTGAGTTACTGTTGAAAAGAATTGGAGAATAGCAAAATATGTGAATGTAACATTTAACACTTAATTCTATACTAAATGAAAAATTTAAATAGCCTACGAATAACAAATTTTTTTCTTGATTCGTTTGTATTCAGTTTGTTTCTTTTTCTAGGTAGTACCGCAAATGCTCAATTTGAAATGACCGAATTGCCGAATGGGATGTACCAATTTAATTCCTTTATTCCTGCCCAAAATCTACACTTTTATTTACTGGGTGATGGTTACTATCAAACTGATAATAGTCATGTTCATGAATTTGGTGACTATGCTTTACCTGCTGGAGCAGTCGTATACCATACCAATCCATACGATACAAATGATCCTGAAGAGTTTATTTTCAATGAAGCCGATGTTGGGTCATCTAATCCTACGGTTGCAAATAATCCTTTTATAAATCAAGTAGAGCTCAGAAGAAGTTGGAATTTGGTCAGTCATAAGGACAATTATTTTGTGTTGATGTTTGAGAATAATCAATATGACTCTCCAGTTTCGGGCTGTGTCGAATTTCATTATCATAGTAAAGACATTGAATTAAATAATGTTTTAGATAACTATGGGAATACATGGGTTTCTGATCGAACTGACGATGCCTCGGGATACCTTGGGTTTAATTCAAAGGTGAAATGGAATTTTTCCAATTTAAATCCAGGTGAAAAAAGATATGTATATATAGATATAAAATGTAAAAGAAATCCTTTCAGTAAAGTGATCACTCAAGCAGTAATGCGTACCGATGAATGTGATGGATTGATATATAACAATCCCACTCAAGCAGGACAAGGAATTGATCCCGTTTTTAAATTGGCATCAGTTGTAAGTAATTATCCACATGATCCTAATTGTATCGTATCAAATCCTCAAATATTATCCGTTCATGATATTGACCAGACAATACGATATAGAGTATATTTCCAAAATGAGGGTCAAGACCCCGCTCAAAATGTGCGAATTGACTTGGATCATTTTGGTCCTTTAGAAAATGTTACCTTAATAGAGGCCAGTCACCCCTGTGAACTTTCTTGGTCAAATTCACCGAACAGTAGTAATCTTAATGTGGGAGGTGAAATTCAAGTTAGTTTTCGCGATATTTATTTACCGGGAATTAATGGTGCTGGGACTGGAGAAGGATTGAGTGATTTTGAAATTGGAGTTGATAGTTATAATAATACCATTGGATGGGTTGATTTTGATGTTTGCTATAATTTAGTAGATTACACAATGGCAAATTTGAGGTGTGCAACTTTAGATGGTGCAATTTTCTTTGATCACCAAGATGGAGTCCCAGTCGAAAGTAATGTTTGTAGGAATGGTTATACAGACATTTCAGAAATTTGCCCTAGATTGAGTCCTCCAAATCAATCCTTCAAAGGAAATGGAAAGCGATTCGATGATAGGAGCGATATAAACAATTCGAATAATTTTGTAATTTCTCCGAACCCCGCTTCAAATATGTTTAGATTGACATTTAATGAAAAGGTTCAGTCTGGAATTTTAGAAATTTATAATTCTAAAGGACAGCTAATGAAACAATCTCAAATCTTTGATCAGTCGAATAAATTGGTTGATATTGTGAATCTTCAAAATGGGTTGTATTTCATTAGGGTTCTCATTAATGGCATAAGTCAAACTAAGTCGTTTGTTAAAATATAAATTAAAAACTAAGTTATTTATTCCTAGAATGGGATTGTCCATTCTAGGAATATTTATTTTGTCACTCCAATTAAAAGGACAGTTTGTTGTACAACCAAGTCTCTCGAAAATCACATATCATCGAGCAGATTCTCTTAGGAAAACCATTAGTCAAGAAGAAACTTCTTCAGAAAAATATGCCGAATCGGATTCTTTGTTTCGCAAGGCGATTAGACTTTTCGAAAGTGAAGGAGATTGGAAATATTGGTATAAATCTTTATATCGCTTGAGAAAAAATGCCATGGCTCAAGCCAAGAATAAAGAGTTTATTGATACCCTAACAAATTACCAAAAAAGATTACCATTAAATCAAAAAGAGATACTAGCAAAAATTATTCTGTCTAAATCTGTTCTCAGCGATAAATTGGGATGGCATAACCAAACTATTATGTATGGAAGAAAATTCTGGGAGATAAGAGATTCAAGTTTTAAAAATTTTGAAAAATATGATATCGCTGTTTATGAAAATATGGGCTTCGCTTATGTTCAACTTGGCGATGAGGAAAGCGCTCTAAAATACTATCACAAAGCTTTGAGTTTACTAAAATCTAGAGCAAACGGTAACTATTATAATCTGCTGTATAAACTTGCCAACGCTTATATGCATTTAGGAAATTTGGAACAAGCTAAAGTTGAGTTTAAGAAAGGACTAATCCTTCCTTTTCCTGATTTTTTTCATTTGGGATTGGTGGAGGTATACTCTAGACAAGACAGTTTAGGAAAAATGAATTTCCATTTGTCAGTTGCTAAACAGACAAATAATACAATTCAAGTTCAAGTTCTAGAATCTGAATATTTATTAAAAATGACAGATACCGTCGGAGCGATTAAACTTCAGCAAAACGTAGTAAAAGAATTAAGTAACGGTCGAGATGTTCGTGATTTAGTAAAACAAAAAGTCAAACTTGGAATCTTATTATCGGCATTCAGAAAGGAAGAACAAGCAGCGCAAATAGCGCATTCTGCCTTGACTGATTTTTATCCTAATTTGGAAAAAAATGACTTATTTAGTAATCCTAATTTAAGTGAATTGGAACCAGAAATATGGATTATTGAGGCATTGGCTATTAAAGCCAATTATTTTAATCAACAATATACCGTTTCGAAAAGTGAGAAATCAAGGAAAGCAATTGAAACCCTTTTTAGTGATTTATTTGAACATTTTAATCGGCTAAAAAATAGTTATGTAAGTCGTGGTGCACAGTATAATATGGGAGCTTATTCTCAGAAAATTTATTCTGATATTATTAAGTTTTATGTGAATGAATTCCAAAGAACTGAAGATGTGAAATTCTTTGATAAAGCATTCCTTTCTGCGCAGTGGTCCAATTCATTTGTTCTAAAGAATGCAATATCCAAACGAAAAGCGCTTGAATATGCCAATGTGGTAAAGGATTCCATTGACAAATATTTGCTTTTAGAATCTAGGATTTCGAATGCTTTCAATGAGGACGAAAATCAAATTGTTGCAATCAATGAATTCGATATTTTTCGAAATGAGCTAATAGAGAATTATCCTAACTTCGCTCGATATGAAGCTAAGAATGAAATCAATCTTTCCGATTTACAAGACAAGTTAAGCGGTGATGATTTATTATTGAAATACTATTTCTTGGATCATCAATGTATCGTTTTTGCCCTCTCGGATACTGACCAATTCATTCTTCAAATTTCGATTACCGATTCATTTTATAGAATTTTAAATCGTTACAAATCTTCAATAACCCAGTTTGATATGTTTTCTAACTCCGTGGAGAAACTGGAGAATGATTATTTGGAATCGTCAAAAGAACTCTTTGATATATTACTTGCTCCGTTATTAAATCATTCGAAATTTAGAAATAAAAAGCATTTGATTTTGGTGCCAGAAGGGCCACTAAAACAAATTTCTTTTGCTTCATTATTAACAGATGAAAGTGATTCTTGGAGCGATTCTTCAAATTATTTGATACATGATTATTCGATTCAATATCTATATTATTGCGGTCAATTGAATGAAAAGAGGAAGAATAGGCAAAATCAAAAATTTGTTGGTTTTGGCATTGAGTACAAAGATGATTTTTTAGAAGATGTACTGAAAGAATTTGAGTCTTTGACAACAAACGAAGCTAACAATCGATCTATTAGCTTGTCAAATTTGACATTTGCTGATGATGAAATCAAACAAATTTCTAGATTCTTCGATGGAAAGTTGTATTTAAACGAGAATGCAACACCAAACAATGCAAAGAGTGCGATAAAAAATGCCAAAATTTCTCATTTTTCAACACATGCTTTTACCAATAATGAGGATTTTTTAAAGTCCTTCATTCTGCTTAATCGAGACAGTAGCGATACTTATCAATTGAGTTATGAAGATATACTTAAAATCAATTTGCAAAATGAATTGGTTGTGTTAAGTGCATGTCAAACTGGGATTGGTAATGAGATTTTAGGTGAAGGAATGATGAGTTTGGCTAGAGCATTTATTCAAAGTGGAAGTAAATCTGCAATGGGGTCATACTGGAATACCCCGGATAAGTCAACTATGATATTAATGAACTTGTTTTACGGTAACTTGAAGCAAGGAATGACTAAATCTGTTGCATTGAGAAATGCTCAGTTGGATTATCTTACTAATGATGAATTTTCAACTCCAGCGATGAGATCACCTCATTATTGGGCCTCCTGGGGTATTTATGGTGCAAATGAATCTGTTGTTGGCTACGAGTTTAATCAAAAATGGATTATTTACCTCTTATTGATGTTCTTACTATTTTATGTTGTCAGAAAAATCATCTAGTCATTTTTGATTTGTCATTCATTAAAGAGAATTGTTTAATTTTAGTTTTTTAAATAAAAGCTAATATGAAGATTTCTTGGATCATTGGGCTTGTCGCATTCTTTTTTTTGGCTTGTCATCCGAAAGATAAAGTAGTGGATGCTGATCTAAATAAGACGATAAACATCACTGAACTGAATCTAAATGCCGCAAACAAACTAGCCAAACTTCCCTTAAAATGTATTCAAAATCCCTTGCCGTATAAGTCAGGAATAGTGATTGCATCCGAAAAGGATCTCGCCATGCCGCAAGAACATCACCCTGCATTTTACGGTTGCTTTGATTGGCATTCGGCTGTACATGGACATTGGTCCTTGGTCTACTTGATGAAAGAATATCCCGATTTGGATTCTACCGCTATAATTCGGCGAAAGCTGAACGAAAATTTGACTGCTCAAAATATCCAAATTGAAATGGATTATTTTAAGCTCAATCGGTATACCAAGTCATTTGAACGAACCTACGGATGGGCATGGCTACTTAAATTGAGTGAAGAATTATATACCTGGGATGATCCCGATGCCCAAAGATGGTACACGATTCTAAAACCATTGAATGAACTGATTTCTGAAAAATATCAAGAGTATCTACCCAAATTAGTTTATCCAATCAGAGTAGGTGAGCATACTAATTCGGCCTTCGGATTGAGCTTTGCTCATGATTATGCTAAAACAATCGGAGATCAAAAACTAAAGGACATGATCGAAAAGAGGGCGAAAGAATTTTACTTCTCGGATGAGGATTGTCCTCTAAGTTGGGAACCTAGTGGATACGACTTTCTGTCTCCGTGTTTACAAGAGATGGACATTATGAGAAAAATTTTAAGTGAGGAAGACTTTACGCTATGGAGTACTTCTTTTTTACCAGGTTTATTCGACGGAAGTCAAAAATTGAAACCAGGAGAAATTAAAGACCGCACGGATGGTAAGCTGGTACATTTGGATGGTTTAAATTATTCGAGAGCCTGGTGCCTATATCCTTTGCGTAATAACGCATTGGCCCATCACTTGGCCAATTTGCACTTGAATCATTCCATTCAACAGATTGCGGATGGGGATTATAGCGGTGAACATTGGTTGGCATCTTTTGCTTTGTACGCTCTGAAAATGCAACAATCAAATCACCAATAAAATAGATTAAAAAAAGATTTTAAAAAAAAAGTTTGCTTTAGGTGGTAACATTTTGCTCGGTATGATGATTAATGCTTGTACGATATTTTTAATCACATAAAATTGAACAACATGAAAAATCCTCTTTTAAATCTTTTGGCTTTTATTCTTTTTTCTGTCTTAATGGTTAGTTGCTCAGAAACTGATCATATTATTAATAATGATCTCGAAGAAAATTTGGAACTACAAATTCAATCCAATGACGATGATAATGATTTGGTTTATTATGAGGATACTGGCAAGTCGAATGTGAAGTTTAAAATGCAAATCACTAAAGTTCAAGACGATACTGATGATGCGTATAGAGTGGATGCCTATGGTCGATTTCTAAATCAGTTTGGCGATGTAGTATTAATCCACATGACATTGTTTTTGGATGAAGCAGGTGGAGTGCGACGTGCCAAGGTATTAGTAACCAATGGTGAAGAAGTAACTCAATACGTTCTTCAAGACGATGATGGCAAGGTGACCAATATTTTGAAGGAATTTGCGATCGTCCAAATAAATGGAAATACATTATCCACGTCTCCGAATAAATTAAAAGTTGTGCTCGATGCTCCAGGAATGCCTGCTACTATTTCAGGGTTTCAAGAAGCTGGTATACAAGAATACTGGGGATTGGTGGAATCATTATAGAACAATAAATGGTTGGTTAAAAAGAGTGCTTGCAATTGATGCAGGCACTTTTTTTTGGCTTACGCCGAATGGTACAGATCGATTTAACCCGGTTTATTCATGAGGACTTCGTTATGAGAAATGAAAGACCAATAAAATATGAAGTTTTGGAGCTGAGGCATAGTCACCACTATGGTGAAGCGAGAAAACTTGATGAAATGGTATATTTTGCAGGTATTTCAAGTCGAAATAGATTTTCTAATGAATAAACCGGGTTTAATATGCAAGCCAGGAAGCTTTTTCTTTGTAATCCTCAATGGGCTCTACCGTCACATGTCCATTAAACGAACCGATCCAAAATGAAATCTCATGTTCTATCATTTGAAGACTATCGCGAACTAAATCCGGACTGAATCCTTTTTCGGCGAGATTCAATACAAATTGTCCAGAAATAATTCGACTGATGATTCTACCCAAGTCAACGAGTTTTCTTTGAGGAAGATTGGTGCCAGGTTCAAAGTCAATAAGTGATTTATATCTTGAAGTAGCCTTGGTCGTACAATGAAGATCGCTCAGGTAATCCGATAGTTTGGCTATCTTTTTTCTTCCCATCTGCTTCAAAACCATTTCCGCTATTTGAGTATAGAGCATTTCATTTGATCCCTCAAAAATTTGAAACGGACGAGAATCTACAATTCCTCTGGCAGCAAAACTTTCTGCTTTGTATCCATTCGCTCCCTTTAATTGTGCTAAGCGTTGAGCAGATTCTTGCATCAAATCTGTCACATAAGCTTTCATGGCATTTGCTTCTAATCCATGCCCAGCCATGTTGTTTTCGATGCTACTAAACTCAGAACTTCTAGAGCACATGCCTGAACAAATTGTAAAAGCACTTTGAATTCTTGCTATTTGATATTTTACTTGATCCAACTGTATAAGGGCTTTCCCTCCTACAAATCTTTTTCGAGTATGATCAATGGCATCGTCCAACATACGTTCGATAAATCCCATGGCCATGCCAGGAAATTGTAAGCGACTTCGGTGAAGCAAATCCATCATCAATTTTAATCCTGTCGATTCAGGAATTAATTTATGAGTATCTGGTACTTTGATGTCAACAAGATTTTTTCCATAAGGAATGCCATAAAGACCAATGTTGTTGTAGAGTTCTGTGACTTCAATATGCTGGGCAGGGTCGTGTGCATCACAAATGAAAAAATCAACATCTCGGTTTAGATCGCCCTTCTCAGATTTATTTCTACAAGTCATTAACCAATAATCCGCAATCCCTGTTAATCCTTGCCAATGTTTCGTGCCTTTAATATGATAATGCTCACCTATACGCTGGTTATACGTTTGCATATTTAAGGCATCGCTACCGTAATCGGGTTCAGTAATCATCAAGCCACCCATGTTTTGTTGATGAAGAAATCGATCGAATATTCCTTGTTTTAGTGTTTCTTGACCATATTTAGCCACAGGTTCCAGAAAAAGTGCGATGTTAATTCCGAAAGTGAGCGAAAGCGGAAGTGATTCGTAAGAAGAAGCCGCAAGTAAGCCAAGACATTCTTTTACAATGGCTCCACGACCACCGTATTGCTTTGGTATAGAAACAGACAGCGGTTTAGTGCTCATTATCCCGTTCCACACCTCTATGGGAAATCCTCTATGCTGAGAAAAATCGTCAATATTGTTTTTTTCGTAAAAAACTGATTTGAGGGTTTTCTTATAGATTTCAAGGTATTCAGAATACTGAACTTGATCAATTTGAGAAATATTCATAAATATAGGAGTGAAGGTTAGGTCTCACATCTACAAGATAGTATAATGAATTGGATAATTGTTAAATATGATATAAATGTCATGTCCATCAAAAAAAAAGAGGGATACCGATGTATCCCTCTTTTTGATATGTTTAAAGATTTTTATTGTTGTTTATTCATCGCTTGAACCTCCACCAAACATGTAGTTCAATCCAAAATTCATTGCAGTCATGTCTAAGACTACTCCGAATGTTGAACGGCTAAAATCAGAATCATCGTCACTTGTTTTTTGATATTGTAAGGCACCCCACTGCGCATTAACGACCCATCTGTCATTAAAGGCATAGTCAATACCTGGTCCAACATATCCTCTTATGGTTTTTCCTGAATTTTCTGAATTTCCAAAAGGACCTTGTGATTCAGAACTATTAGTTAAATAAGACGCACCAGCTTCCATATAAACTCCGACAGCACCTTTAGCTACTCTATATCTCACAAATGGAGTAAATCCTAAATCAGTAGATTTATAGAAGTCATCCGACGCAGTTTCATCTTTATAGGTTTCGTAATTTAATGCAAGACCTATAATAATGTTATCGTTCACGCAGTAGCCGATATAAGGAGAAAACATCGCTACTGATTCTTTACCATCATTTTGGTTATTACTTGATTGAGCAAAACCCACGGCACCACCGGTGAAAAATTTGTATTGCGCATTTATTTCTGTTGTTCCAAAAATCAATAATAATGAAACAAATAGTACGTGTTTAATTTTTTTCATTTGAAAGTTTTTTAATGTAATAATGAATATTTTGGTTAAACTGATTATTCGATCATGCTAAACATAGGTAAAATAATCATATTAGAAATATATATATGTAATGATATACAATTTTAACATGTTAACTCACATGGATAATACGATTTTACCTAGTTGATTGCCTTCCTCTAAGGCTTTAATGGCTTCTATGGCTTGGTTGAAAGAATAAACAGTATCTATAACAGGTTTGATCTCATGACTTTCCATGAATTGAAGCATATCTTGGAAATCTCTTGGACTTCCCATTGCCGTTCCTAAAAATTGAATGTGCCTTAAAAAAAATTTACTGATGTTTATCGTTGTTTTTCTTGATCCCGTTGAACCGTAAGCAACGATTCGACCACCATAGTTCATGAATTTGAAATATTCATCCAGAATGGGGGAGGGAGAACTGTCAAGAACAATGTCAATTCCTCCCGAAATTTCTTTCAACTGTGTATGCCAATCTTCATCTTTATAATTGACACCTGCAATAGCACCTTTGTTGATGGCATCTTCAATCTTAACTGAACTTGAACTCGTTACATAAGTTTTTGCGTTTATCGCTTTCGCGAAAGAAAGTCCCGCTTGTGCTACACCTCCACCGATACCTGTAATCAGAACTTTGGAATTTTTTGATATTTCTCCAAGTTTGAATAAAGCCCTCCAGGCGGTAAGCCCTGCGATAGGGATGGCTGCTGCTTCTTCCCAGGATAGATATTTTGGTTTTTTAAATAAATTATCATTAGGAACTACAATGTATTCCGCCATTGTTCCAGGATCAGGCATCCCTAGCACTCTAAATTCTCTTGAGGGTGCAACTTGATTGTCGCCCCAAGCATAGGCAGGGTAGAGGAGGACCTCTTGATCCAACCATTTTTCTTCGACATGCAGTCCGATTTTTTCCACGACTCCTACACCATCAGCTCCTAGTATACAGGGTAGTTTCATCCCAGGATAGAGACCTTTACTAATCCATATCTCACGATGGTTGAGTGAAGAAGCCTTTAGTTTGACAAGGACATGACCATTAGTTAATTCAGGTATATCTTGATTTGATATGGACAAAACTTTTTTTTCGTCTAGAACTAAAGCTTTCATGCTAGGTGTTTTAAAGTAAAAATAAACTTAATCTGGGATTGAATCCCTAAGAAATAAGAGTAAAGGGTAGAAAAGGAATACGACTTTTGTTCAATGCAAAATAAATAATTAGCATTTATTCATTAGGCCTATAGTTTACAATGAAACACTATTTAATCGAAATGCCATACTTTAATTCTTTATTAAAAAGCGTGAGACTTGTTCGGAATTACTTAAAGTGACCGTAATAATATATACTTCTGATGCTAATTCTTGTAAATTCAATTTTTCGTCTGGAAATTTTTTGTGCTTTACCAATTCTCCTTTTAAGTTGTAAATACTGACTTCGCTTATCGCTTTATTCGAATTTAAAAGGATATGGTCGATAAACGGATTTGGAAAAATATTTACACTGTTAATTTCTGGTTTCAAAAAATTAGAACTTGTGGAACCTTCGGCAATATTTCTAAATATTTTGATTTCTTTATTTTCAAAATCTGAGAAAAATAAATCGGGAAAACCATCATTGTTTTCATCATAAACTTGCAACACTTGATTTCTTGAGTACATGGTAGTTAAGTCATAGATCTTGTCGAAATTAATATACGTGTAGAAATGTTCAATCTCTCCAAAATTCCCTTCAGAATCACTTAAGCAATAATAGAAATCCAAACTTGGGTTAACTTGGCCAAATCCATTGAGAATGAACAATATATCTTCAAAGCCATTATTGTTTAAATCCACTAATTGTCCGAAAAAAAAATGTTCCCTTGCCGCATTATCCAAACTGATAAGATCGGATTCTGAATTCCAAATATTGAATGTTCTTGTATTGTCTGAATATATTATTTCTGATTTTCCGTCCATATCTCTATCTGTCACATCAAAAAAAGATGACCATAACGCATAGGGGTCGATGGGATCGTATTCGTATTTGAACTGAAAAGGAGTATTAGGATCTTTTTCGAAACATTGAAATTTACATGTACTAAGATTTCCGACTGGTCCTGAAAACTCAGATGCAATTAATTCTATTTTAGATTCATTTTGGACAATATTATAATCCACAAATTTACCTTCTTTGATGAGTTCAGGATGAAAATTTGAGTTATCATCTTGATAAAAACAGTATAGAGATGAAAGGTAATTTCCGTTCACATAATCATGCCATATAATCGATACGATATCCATTTTTCCGTCATTGTTTAGATCCACCACACAGGATCCTAGTAGATGATTTTCAAAAAAGTTGGAAATTTCTGAAGAATACAGAATGTCTTCATTCGAACTGAAACTTTTGTCGTTTTGCTGAAACATAATTAATCCATCTTCGAAAATTATGTCGTTGTTTCCGTCATTATCTAAATCTTGAACAATTAAAGGCGAACGAGGACCACCCCAAAACGCAGTAGAACTTCCTACAAATATCGAATCTGCGATAAAATCATTTTGCTCGTTATAAAGAATTTCGATTTCATCCATAAAATTTTTATTACCTATAAAATCTAGATCTCCGTCATTGTCAATATCGGTCGGTATATAGGTATAGGTGTTGAAAATTCCTAGCCCTATTAATCCTGTTGTATCAGTATCTACGGTAAATTGAACGTTAGCAACATATGTTTCAGGCTGATTAAATACTTGGGCACCAAGGGATTGGCTTAGAAAAAAAAGGTATAGGCAGATCAAAAATTGTTTCATAGAAATTTTTTTGAAGAAATTATATGAAAATTATGTTTAGGGTTCTGTTCTAAATTAAATAATTAACTCAGAAAAAGCAACCTTGAAGATCCGATAAAAAGTCATCTAAGCGATAAGAATGAACTTTTAGAAGACTCCTTTTTTTACAACATTTGACAATAAAAAAAGGAGTCACAAATGAATGTAACTCCTTTAAGTCGGGGCGGCAGGATTCGAACCTGCGGCCCCCTGCTCCCAAAGCAGGTGCGCT
>JAHDBI010000094.1 GCA_020630475.1 Saprospiraceae bacterium | reverse complement strand
TATTTAATTTTTCCAATTCCAAATTCTTTTCATTGATTTCATTGTTTTTGCTTCGGAGTAAGAAGTAGAGTCCTCCTAAGAAAGCAGCAATCAACGCCGCTATTCCGGCGATGTACATGAATTGTTTTTGACGAGCAGCAATGATGGCTTTCTCTTTCTCGTTGTTGGCGAGTAGCACTTGTTTTTCTGCATCGTAGGAAGCCTCTAGTTTAGCCTCTGAAATTTTGGTCGATAAATCTTGATTTTGAATTTCTTTAGTAACTTTCCACTCTTCGACAAAGTATTCATAAGCTTTTTTGTAATTACCTTTGGCCTCATTGATGATTCTTAGTTGACCTAGTGATGAGGCTTTCATACTCTTATCATAATCTCCTGCCATTTGTAGACCTAAATTAGCACCGAATTCCGCTTTGTCGAATAATTTTTTTTCAATATAATAATCCGTTAAAATGAGTTCGCCATATTGCGAAAGACTTGGATTTCTATTTTGGTTGATTTCATTACTTTTCATTACTGCGATATAGGTGCTGTCTGTAATTCCAAGTTCTTTATAACAAGCCGCTAATTCCAAGTAAGGGATGATCAGTCTGTTATTGTTTTTTCCCTTTATTAGTTCAATTGATTTCTTTATATTAGGAATGGCCTTACGGTATTCAAATTGGTTCATATATAAGGACCCTAAGTAGCCGAAGGCACGACCATATTTTATTTCATCCCCGATAGCTTTTGCCAGTTCTTGAGCCTCAAGAACAATTTTTTCAGCTTCCACTTGGTGGACTCCGCCTTGACCTGCCATGGTAACAGATAATCTATATTTTCCTTCAATAATAAACGAGGTGTCTTTAAACTCCTCCGCCAATTCGATGACTTTGTACTGCTTTTCCAAGCATGACTCATAATCTTCAGCATATCTATCAATTCCTGCCAGTGTCGTAAGGGTGTTCATCCTTAAATAATCTAAGTTATGTTTTAATTCAACATCTAAAGCTTTTTCCAAATAGACATGAGCGGTGTCAATTCCTCTAGTAAAAAGCTCATTCCCAACCGTGTGATAGCTAATAGCCAGTTTTGCGAAATGCTCACATTTTTCCAAAAGCATAAAACTAGTGTCGGCATAACTTATAAAGCGATCATAGTCTTTGTTTTGTAAGTAATACATTGAAAGAACAGCATACATATTTCCTCGAATCCAATCAGGATAGGCTTTCGTTTTGTATGCCATCGATTGCTGCACCACGTCTTCGAAATTGTCGAAAAGATTAAAACAAGCTCTTTCGGCTTTTTTTATTTCCACAAAGATGTTCCATAGGCTCAGAGAGTCATCAAGAACCGTAATGCTTTCATCGTACAGCTCGTCAATGGATTTGTTAGATTTATTTTCGCGATCAACAGTTGCCAAAAGTGCACGAATCGATGATTTCTCCTCAGTGGACAAAGTTGAATTGGAATTAATCAATGCCATTAAGTCACTGACATTAAGATTAGGAGATCTGTCTGCATACTCATAGGCATTGGCAATTTTGTCAAAAAGCACTGACTTATTTTTTATTTGATCGAGTTGTTCAAAAGGATGTTTTTGAGCAGAGAGCGCTGTAAAAGCAAGAACGAATACGAGAGTAAAGGACACAAGATGTTTCCTTTTTGCAATGATTGTTTTTTGGAAATTGTTCATCATAATCTTTTCAAAAGTTCTAATAATATCATTGAGATCATCTATTCATAATAACATTTATAGTTTCATGATACCATAAAATTTGTGATAGCGTATTTATTTGTCCATAGTAAAATATGACTTTAAATTTTATTCGAAAATTTATTCCTAACTTAAGTAACAAAACATTTTTATATCTTGAAAAAATTACCACTCACCACAAATATTTGCCATTCACCCCACTAAAAAGGAACTACTAATGAACATGTTTAATTTAGAGGTATACAAAAATCATTCGCTTGTGCAATTAAATATGTTGATCGTTGAGGATTCTATTAGTTATGCTCTAGAGTTAGAGCAGCTCGCTAGTGAAATAGGATATAATGTTTTGGCTACTGTCGATAATTCTGGGGATGCCTTGGACATTATTTTTAGTGAGCATCCGGATATCATTATGATGGATATCAATATAAACGGAAGACTAACGGGAATCGATATCGCCAAAAGAATTATTCATCTGAACATTCCCGTTTTGTATGTTACCTCTTTTAATGATCCCAAAACCTATCAAGAAGCACTGGAATCTAATTTGATTGGATATATTGTCAAACCGGTGGATAAACTCACTTTGACGACTTCTTTAAAATTGTTAATTGAAAGAACTATTCAGAAGGAGGATATTGAACAAAAACCAAAGATTTTTAAGAAGGAAGATGATAATTATATCTTCTTTATGAAGAATAATGTATATCAAAAAGTGAATGTAGATTCAATAGTCTTTATCAAGTCGGAAGACAACTATTGTAACTTCACTTTGGATGATAATTCTTCCTATTTACTTAGAATTAAATTGAGTGAAGTTGAGGAACTATTAACCCAGCATGAATTTATCCGATGTCATCGACAGTATATTGTGAATCAGAAGAAAATTCGCAAAGTCAACACGATGATGAGCACCCTTGACTTAGGATCTAATTCTATTCCCTTTAGTCGGTCGAAGAAACAAGAGATTATGAGTATTGGGATATTTTTGAAGTAGCTGGATGATATAAATTCAAAGTTTAATATCCATAATTTGATTTATAAGATAGTTTTCAATGGATTCTAAATCCAGCTTTGAATTGCCGACAGCGGTATATAAGCTTGCATCACTTTGGTTTTTATGATGAGCGAGTAGAATGAAACATTTTTGATCTTGCTTACTTCCTTTGGTGGTTATTACAGTACCACCTCGTATGGGGTAGATGTTATGGTAACTTGAAGTCACCCCAATAAGTTGTTTCATCCTCTTCCGGATAAATTCTTCTTTAATGATTCCATCAAAGTTTTCAACTTTTTCAATTTTCAAGATAAGTTCGTCTTCCGTTTTTGTAGGGAACAAGCCATCTTGAGTATAGATAATATTGCCTGATTGATCAAGACTCGCCATTTGGAATCGCTCTTTTTTCTTTTCAAGATTTCCAATATAACTGGTTAATAAACTCAATTTTATTAGTTTTTCATATTGATTTTTTAACTGAGTAAAATAAAAAGCTTTTATTGTATAAGTAGCGTTATTCTTACGAATCGCTAATAAATGTTTAGTGGTTCTTTTCCTTAAGTCTTTCACAACGATATAGTATCCAGGTATAGTATCAGCATAGATGACCTTGCTTTTTTCAATGAGCCTTAACTTTTTTAAATCTAGATTTCGTTCACTAAAATTTTCTAATAACTCTTCAAAACTTTCGTTTCCAATTTTTAAGGAAATAGAGGAATGCCCATTAGGCGCTTGATATCCATCGTAAGATGTAGCTTTTTTAAATCCTGGAGGAGTAGTGAGCCAAACACCTTGACCGAGATGCTTGGCAAATTGAGACTTTGTTCCTGTAACTTGATATTCGTTGTGTCTGATTGAATTGCACGAAGACATGATAACCATTAAGAGAAGGATCAGATGAATTATTTTCATTTTGTTTTCTATTTATAATTGACTTTCCCTTTCTTTTTAATTTGGAGTAATCACTGAAGTAATAACTACATCGTAGTTATTACTTATCCTCCTCCTTCCTTGGCTTTATAAAATCAATAACCTCATTTTTGATCATCGTATTAAGTGTCACGATTTCAGTATTTATGATTTCTTCATAGCGATTGATTTGTTCGTCGATTTGAGTACCAATCACCTCAAGGACTTCATACATTTGATCCGTTGGTGGAGCGTCACTAATCTGAATTAAGCTATTCAAGTGAGCTAGTTTGTTGCTTAACTTGATGGGGTAGTTGAGCGGATCTTGTCTACTTTGATTTTTGGTTTGATAGAGTTCGTTCTCTATGAGAGATAAGGTAGAATCTATTTGTTCGATCTTTCGATCAATCCCCTTGGTGTACAACTTTTTGTACTGCCCCATTTGTTTTTTAAGATCACGTATGTCTTGAATCGTTTGATGTGCATCAGAAACTTTGCTGTTGACGTTTTGAATGAAATCTATCTGACTTTCGAGTTGTCTATCCGTAAATTGAACTCTAGGATCTTTGAGGATATTAAAGTTTTGCGACTGTGATTTTCCATTGACAGCTAAACTAACTTGATACTGACCTGCCAAGACTTTGGCTCCAGCCAAAGAACCCCACCACAAAATCATTCCTTCAAATTTCTTTGCATTATTGTATCGCATATTCCAATTGAACACATTGGCTCCAGCTTTACAATCGAGCTTTTGAGATTTTTCTTTACTATGGTTTGAAAATTGCCTGATGGTATCTCCGGCTTCAGAGAGATAACTGAGGGTAATAGTATCTTTGGTTTCATCGTATTGATGGAGATAGTAAAACGTCATGACACCGCTAGGGTGATTTTTCCCTGCACCCTTAATATTTTTATTTTGTCCTCCTGCCATTCGGTAACTATCCATCGGTTGGAAGAGTAGATTTTGAGTTTGATCTTTTACCATTCGCGCTTGACGCAAAACAGTTAAATCATCAATCATCCATATCCCTCGTCCTTGAGTTGCAGCAATAAGATTGTCGTTCTTAACTCGAAGATCTGTAATCGGAACAACTGGTAAATTGAGTTGTAGCGACTCCCAATTTTGCCCGTCGTTAAATGAGATGTACATACCAGTTTCTGTGCCAGCATACAATACACCTTCCTCATTCGGGTCCACCCGAATTGCTCTAGTAAAATGCTCGACATCAATTCCTTGAACAATTTTGGTCCAAGATTTTCCATAGTTAGAAGTTTTAAAAAGATAGGGTTTGAAATCTCCCTCTTTATACAAGGTGCCAGCGAGATAGCAGCTTGCCTCATCAAATGGACTTGGTTCGATACAATTGATCATTAAGTTTTCAGGAAAATTACTGGATGTCACATTACTCCAATCTTGGCCTCCGTTTTGTGTCAGATGGACTAGTCCATCATCAGATCCCGTCCAAATCAAACCTTCTTTTAAAGGGGACTCATCCGCAGCAAAAATGGTGCAATAGTATTCGACCCCAGTATTGTCTTTGGTAATTGGACCACCAGAAGAAAGCATTTTTAAGGAGTCATTGGTCGTGAGATCTGGGCTGATGATGTCCCAACTTTGCCCCTGGTTTGTGGAAAGATGCAAGTAGTTGGAACAGGTATATAATTTTTTAGGATCATGTTTTGAAAAGAAAATGGGGAAGTTCCATTGAAAGCGATATTTCATTCCCTCGGCGCCATATCCCATCGGGTTGTCGGGATATACATTGATGGCTCTATTGAATCCAGTGGTGTGATCTAGTCGCGTTAAAAAACCACCGTAGCTTCCACCGTAGACGATCTCGTTATTGGTTGGGTCAACGGTGATGTGCGCTGACTCACCACCTGCGGTTGATTCCCAGTGACTGTCGTTGATGGACGAACCATTGGTCCTGTGCAAAATACGTATGGTACTGTTATCTTGTTGTGCCGCATAAATCCGATAGGGAAAATGATTGTCTGTCGTCACCCGATAAAACTGTGCTGTCGGTTGATTGTGATACGTTGTCCAGGTTGCACCACCATCATAAGTAACTTGTGCACCACCGTCGTCGCCGATAATCATGCGGTCCGAATTTTCAGGAGCGATCCATAAATCGTGATGATCACCGTGAGGTGCTCTGGCGGATTCAAAACTTTTGCCCCCGTCGGTCGATTTGTGATAATTAACATTTAAGACATATACCGTATTGTAGTCCTCCGGATCGGCATAGATTCTGGTATAGTACCACGCTCGCTGTCTTAATGATCGTTGACTATTGACTTTGTTCCATTTTTTTCCGCCATCATCGGATCTAAAAAGTCCGCCGTCTTTATTTTCGATGATACACCAGATGCGATCAGAGTTGGCAGGAGAAACCGTGACCCCATTAATGCCCCAGATGCCTTTGGGTAATCCTTCGTTCTTACTGATATCGTTCCAAGAGTTACCACTGTCAGTACTCTTCCAAAGGGCGGACCCTTCTCCACCGCTGGAAAGATCGTAGGGCGTACGTCGTACCTTCCATGTGCTGGCATACATTATTCTGGGATTGTTGGGGTCCAATTCTAGATCAACCGCACCGACACTAGCATTGATATATAGTTTCTTCTCCCAAGTTTGACCGCCATCGATCGATTTGTAAATCCCTCGCTCAGCGTTGTCTTTATACAAATTTCCCATGGCGGCGATCCAAAGAATATTGTGATCATTCGGATGTATCCGAATTCTAGAAATATGACGAGTAGTTTTAAGTCCCATTGACTGCCATGTCTTTCCGGCATCTTCACTTTTCCATATTCCGTAGCCGCTTGATACATTTCCTCTGACTGTTTTTTCACCACCTCCCACGTAAATGACATTGGGATCAGAAGGCGAAACAGCAATTGCTCCGATGGATCCACCAAAGAAGCCGTCAGAGATATTTTCCCATGATCGCCCACCATCTGTTGTTTTCCATACACCACCGCCAGTGGCACCAAAATAAAACAAATTGGGTTTTCCGGGAACACCACTAACCGCACAAGATCGTCCTCCACGATAGGGTCCTACTTCGCGCCATTCCAAAGCTCCGTCGATAGGCTTTAGGGATTGGGCATCTAGTATGAGTGCTAAAGTTGAGAATAGTATAATGAAATAGATTTTTAAATGTTTCATAGTATGTGATGTTAACGGATGATAGTAGCCGCGGTTTTTTCGACCGTAAGGGAGAAAAAATGGCCGTGCTACATGTTGTTAGAAGTCCTTTTGTCTTAAAATACTTCACAGGGATATCTAATTATTACTTATTCATATTCTGATGGTAATCATTTTTGACTTCAAAATTGGTATAGACTTCAATCAATTATATAATCAATTATTGTAATTTTCAAGTTCTGTTAAGTAAAATATGTTTTTAATTATCGCTTTACACTTCCTTGATGATTTGGTTTGATTTAGATTTTAATTTCGAAAGGTTAGTTGAAGATATAAGGGAGAAATCTTGTCCATTTGATCTGTTAATGAATGATTCCATTAATGATGATAAGTTTTTTGTCTTATTTAAAGAATCTCCATCTTCAATTAGATTTAAAAGAAAACTTGGATACAAAAATCATTTCGTACCTCTAATTATTTTAAAAGAAAATAAGTTTCGAGTTGTTAGATTGTTTATTTTACCTAATGCTTTTTTAGTGTTAACTATTTTTTTGTTTTTATTTGTCTTTATCGCAAGCCAATTTCGAATCGAGTTTTTTCTACTAGTTGTTATATTAGGAATAATACAATTTTTTTTACTTGTTAGTGAGCGCAAAGTTATTCTCGATCTTTTAAAGAAATAACGCAACATTCATATTGTTAATCGGTCTTTTCTGCTAGAAAAATATCATTAAGAAAACTCTGAATTCATTATTATTCTAATAATTCAATTTTAATTTCGTAATGACTTCTAACTAGTGAATATCACTGATCGACTCGAGGTCGAAAGGCTAGATATCTAGTTGTCTAAGATATCATTTTATTTAGGATGGGGAATTAGAATCGAGAGGGTATTTCGGTTTTTAGGGAAGGAGAAGGATAGTGATTTCTAATTGCGGATGCTTTGTTTTGTGTAGAATGAGAACTACCAAAACAAGATAAAATACGTATTTTCGAATGAAATGTGTCGACCTAGACTTGTATATTATCTCAGAATTAACTTGCAGAATTGTGCATACTTAGTCATCATATTTTTTCTTTTTACGATTGAATCTCAAGCGCAATGTTCGGATCCTTCACCTTCAGGAGATTGTGATCAAGATGGAATAATCAATGGCTTAGATTCTGATGCGGATAATGACGGTATTCTAGATTTGTATGAATGTCAAAACCTCCTAGTAGAATCTTTTCAATCTGCTAATGGGCTGTCCGTTAGTTTTGTTTTCCCTCAAGCATCTACTGGAATTTATATTGATCTGTATGCATTGGATAATAGTTTCAATATAAATATTAATGGTGTTGATTTGGTTTTAGACGAATTTCAATTTGAGCCTGGACCTTCTTCAATTACAGATTCGGATATGATTTTTGCTTCAGATGGAACAAGGCATGGTCAGAGTGGAAATCCGAATATTTGGAATATCGCTGGTGGACCAGGCGATCCTGTAGTGAGATTAAAAATGAGTGGTGATGGACAAATTTTGATTCTAGGAAAAAGATTCTCAAATTCTGCACTTGAAGAATTAATTATTCAACCAGGCGATCCTCAATTAAATGCCGTAACATGGAATTTGACCAGTCCAAATACGATCACCATTATTCAAGAAGTGGTCGGACCTACTTATATCGACGGGCAAATATTCGGATTGGATTGTAATAATGATAGTGATGGAGATGGTATCCTTGATTACTTGGATTTAGATTCAGACAATGATTCTTGTCCCGATGCAATCGAGGGTGACGAAAATCTAATGTATGCCGATTTGTTGGATAATATAGTGATTGATGATAATGTTGATGAATGTGGAATACCCCTAATCTTATCACCAAGCGGTCAAGGATTGGGGACTAGCAACGACCCTAATCAAATGAGTGAAAATTGTCTAAGATTTGAAGTAGAAAGCTTTAGTCCGAGTTGTATCGGAGAAGATGATGGCTATGCCATTGTTCATGTGATCAATGGGATTGGAAACTATTTATTCGAACTTATCCCCGGTCAGATAGTGCAAAGTTCGAATGTTTTTGAGAATTTAACTGCTGGTAGTTATTCTATCATAGTATATGATACTAATTCTAGTTTTCAAATCATTTTAAATTTCGCAATAGATCCTTCTGTCATCCAGTGCCTCAATTGCCAGACTATATCCGCACCCTTTGACTGTGTTGAAGGAGTTGGAGGATCAATTCAGGTTTTTCCCTTTGGAGGGATTCCTCAATATTGCTATTCGATGAATGGAGGCCAAATTCAAAAAGATGGTGTTTACTTAAATCTAAATGCAGGAACTTATGTGATTGAAATTTCGGATGAAAGTGGGCAATCAGTGACCTGTATAGAAGAAGTAGAATCTGTCGATTTGCCTTTCGGCGAATATGTAGAAATTCTATGTTTTGGTGATTCACTACAGGTTGGGAGCAGTGTGTATTTTAGTTCGGGCTTGTATTCTGATACTTTGCAAAGTACTTATGGATGTGATAGTGTCATCAACTTGGATTTGCAATTTTTAGACTTGATCAATTTTAATCAAGAGATTACATTATGTGGAGGTGATTCTTTAGCTGTGGGTGGCAACCATTATACTGTAGATGGTACTTACATTGATACTTTACAAAGTGCTTATGGTTGTGATAGTATTATACGTACGGATTTGCAATTCTATGAGGTCGTAGAATTTACTCAGGAGATCAATCTTTGTGAGGGCGATTCCTTGATGGTTGTTGAGAGCGTTTATTATACCACAGGAATCTACTTGGATACCTTGCAAAGCTCTTATGGATGTGATAGCATCGTACTGACGAATTTGAAATTCTATGAGGACGTAGAGTTTACACAAGAGATTATACTTTGTGAGGGCGACTCCTTGATGGTTGCCGAGAGCGTTTATTATACTACAGGAATCTACCTGGATACATTAGAAAGCAATCAAGGATGTGATAGCATCATACATACTGATTTGCAATTCAACGACATGATAGAGTTTAATCAAGAGATCACTCTATGTGAGGGCGACTCCTTGATGGTTGCGGAGAGTGTATATTATGTTTCAGGAATCTATTCAGATACTTTAAATAGTATTCAAGGATGTGATAGCATTGTATATACAGATTTACAATTCGATGACATCATAGAGTTCAATCAAGAGATCATGCTTTGCGAAGGGGATTCACTGGTTGTTGTAGGAAACATTTATCATACATCTGGACTCTACATGGACACGATACAAAGTATGACTGGTTGCGATAGTATTATTATTACGGATTTGCAATTCTTTGAGGTCTCCGAAATCAATCAACAGATTATGCTTTGTGAAGGAGATTCATTAATGGTTGAACAGAGTATCTATTTTTCAACAGGAGTTTATAGAGATACCTTACAAAGTATTGAAGGATGTGATAGCATCATCATAACGGCACTAGATGTGATCAATCATTCTGAGTATAGCCAGACGATCGAGCTTTGCATTGGTGATTCCCTATTTGTAGGTACAAGTGTTTATACTGAAAATGGAATTTATCTCGATGTTCTTGCCAATGCTTTGGGATGTGATAGTCTAATTTATACTGATGTAGAATTTCTTGATCAAATTGATTTCTTTCAAGAAATTCGGATTTGTCCTGGAGAATTTATTGAGGTTGGAACCAATATCTACAATTCCTCAGGAGTGTATATTGACACCTTGATGAGCCATACCGGTTGCGATAGTGTGGTCACGACATCAGTGATGGACTTTGAAAATTCGCAGTTTTTCCAATCCATCGAATTATGTGCTGGGGATTCTGTAATTGTAGATTCTGAGGTCTATTATTTCTCAGGAAATTACGTTGATGTCATCATGAACTCCAATGGTTGTGACAGCACGATCACTACGGAATTGATTGTTTATGATGAATTGTTTCAAGACCAAATAATTACATTGTGTGAGGGGGATTCCGTGATTGTTGGATCGAGTGTTTATCATGAAACCGGAACTTACATTGATTCTTTAATCAGTACGGCAGGATGCGATAGTATTATCAACACCAATCTAACGATTCAAGAAATCGAGCAAAAAATAGAAAGCTATACATTATGCGAGGGCGATTCTATTGAACATGCAATGGGAATATTCTACGAAGTGGGTATGTATTCTTTCTTTGTAGAAGAAGAAAATATGTGCATCTATGAGTTGATTATAAATATCGAATTAGCATCGGAACAAGATTGCTCTACGACGATTTGCAGTGCTTATATCCCCAATGTATTTTCTCCTAACAATGATGGCATCAATGATCAATTTCAACCATTTTCTAATAACATCACTTTTAATGAATTGATCATTTTTGATCGATGGGGTAATAAATTATTTCAATCCAATGATTCCAATCCAGTTTGGGATGGGACATTTCAAAATCGAGAATTGATGCCCGCAGTTTATGTTTGTATCATCAAAGGTATTTGTGACAATGGGGAGGAGGTGATTTATTTGAATGATGTTAGTTTGGTGCGGTGAGGGGTGATTGTAGATTTCGTAAGTGATGGAGTGGGTGAGATGATAGATGTTTCAATACGAGTGTTATTTCCAGGGCTGCGAGCTTGTCCTAACAATTCAGGCTACTCCAGAACAATTGTCAATCCTTTAAACCAAGTTGTTTTTTCAAATTGGATATAAGGGGGTACTTGTCGTCGCTGACGAAAGCAATAGCTTCGGTGAAATACTACATGTTCTTCTGCCTAGTTTTATTCAAATGTATAAACTGTTGTTCTTTTGTCACCTTTTTTGGAAAGTATTTTTAATTCAACTGCTTTCTTTAAATCTCTACTTGCTTTTGCAGAAGAAATGGTTTTATGAAGTTTCATATATTCCATTCTGCTAAATTTCTTTTTTCTAAAATTTGTCAAAGCTTTATCAATTCTTGCTTCGAAAGAATCTTTTATGTTGGTAATATTCAGTAATTCCTTTAATGCTTCATCTATTCTTTCTAACATATATTCTACAAATAGAGTAGAATGACCTTGTTTATCGGAAATTGATAGTGTTTTGTAATATTCTTCTTGTTTATTCATTATCAGATGTTCGATAGGAATAAATTCAAATATTGGAAATTCTTGCATTAGCAATAAAGTTTGCCATAATCTTCCCATACGGCCATTTCCGTCTGAAAACGGGTGGATAAATTCAAATTCATAATGAAAAACACAGCTTTTTATAAGAGTCAACTCATTTTTATCTTTTAAATAGTTAAGGAGGTTAGAAATGTGATTTGGAACGATCTGTGCGGGAGGTGCAATATGTTCAATATTATTTCCTTTCGCAATTCCTACCGAACTTGTTCTGAATTTTCCTGCATTTTTTAGAATGCTTCTCATTAAAATTTTATGTGCTTTTAAAAGATCAGTTTTCTTTGACGGATTAAAAGTTGGAAGGAGATTATATACTTCAATGGCATTCTGAACTTCAATTATGTCTAATTTTGGACCTATTACTCTTTGGTTATTTATTATTGAAGTCATTTGATCTAAACTCAATGAATTTCCTTCAATTGATAATGAGGAATAAATTGATTTTATCCTATTATTTTTTCTTAATTCTGTTGGTGGTTTATTTAAATTCAGGGTATTTGCTTCGCCAATTTTTTGAGATATTTCCTGAATCAGTTTTAGTATGACGCTGGTTATTTGATAAGGAGGTTTTTGATAATTCATAGTGTCATTTGATAGTATCAAATTTAACTAAAAAATCTTTGACTTGCTAATTTGTTGTCGGATGATGATATCGATCGTCTCTCTGAGGAACGAAAGAGATATGATCTGATATCTAGTGTTATCACACGTTTTTCTTTGTACAGAATGTAACATTTTCAGAAATCTGTATCTAATCTAATAAAACAATGTTCAGATTTATCAATTTTACATTCATAGCTATTTTATGTTGCTCTTCTTTATTTGGTCAAATGGAAGCTATTGAGGTTGAAGTTGTAGGTAAAGGTCCAGATCTAATCTTTTTACCAGGTTTCGCATGCCCTGGCAATGTATGGGATGATTTAGTCAGCGAGCTTAGCAAAACTAATACTTGCCATGTCGTTAGCTATGCTGGTTTTAATGGAGTTGAAGCTGTTGAAGATCCGTGGTTAAGAAGCGTTAAAAGGAGTCTTGAGAAATATATTCTCGATAACAAAATTAGACCCTCATTAATTGGTCACAGTTTAGGAGGGAGTATAGGTTTTTGGTTATGCATTGAAAAGAATGTTGATATTGAAAGGATTATTTCGGTGGATGGTTTGGCATCAGTAGGGGCTTTGATGATTCCAAACTTCAGTTCTGATATGATTAGTTATGATTCTCCCCAAAATCAACAGATGTTAAATATGCCTAATGAGAGTTTTAAAGAAATGACAAATCAAATGTCAAAGTCAATGGTTTTAGATACCTCTTATCATGAATTAATTTCAAAATGGATGATGAATTCAGATAGAAAAACTTATGTTAATGGTTATACAGATCTATTAAAATTAGACCTAAGGGATGATCTTAACAAGATAAACGTGCCTGTAAGTATTATTGCCGCAATCCATCCTTATGGTAAAGAAATGGTCTCTGAAACTTATAAAATTCAATTTCAACAACTTGATAAGTATGATATATTTTTTGCTGAGAAATCTGCCCACTTCATAATGTTTGATGAGCCTATTTGGCTTGAGGAAATTATAAAGTCGATTATTGGTGATTAAATCAAACTATACTAAAGCAAATTTTACTGAATTATACGAAAAGTATTATCAGCAGGTCTTGAGAATTTGTCTAGGGTATGTCAAAGGAGATATAGAATCAGCAAAGGATTTAACTCAAGATGTATTCAGCAGGGTTTGGGAAAATTTAGACACGTTCAATGCAAATTCTAAGATATCAACATGGATATATCGAATAGCAGTAAATACTTGTTTGTTATATAAAAGAAAATCTAAGCCAGACTTGAGATCGTATCAAGTTTATCCAAGTGATGAGGGAGGAGATTATGAGTTATATGAATTGAGAATGAAAAAAATGTTTGAAGCAATAGATAAATTGCCAGATCATAATAAGTCAATTATTTTGTTAGAACTTGAATCTTTACCGCAAAAAGAAATTGCCGAAATTATGGGAATGTCACATTCTGCAGTAAGAGTACGTATTTTAAGAATAAAAGATACTTTATCAAAACTTGTAAAAAAATGAATGAATTTGAGCAATTTAAATCTAAATGGGAAACTCAAGATTTGGGTCTACTACCCAATTTTGATAAATCCATTATTGAACCCAATCTATTAAAATTCAGAAAAGAGAAATATTGGACTCCTTTAATACTTCTAATCACAATTGTGATTTTATTGGGGTTTTTAATGTCACAGCCGGAAGATAGTTTTCAACTACTTAAGAAGGGGATTTCTCTCATGTCGTTTTCACTTCTTGTTAGAATATTGTTTGAGTTATGGAGCAACTCAATGCTAAGTAAATTGGATTTGAAAGAGGCAGTTAATTTGTTTTATGAAAAATTGACAAAGTTTGAAAGAACTCGAAAAATTATTCATTTTAT
>JAHDBI010000093.1:7553-14554 GCA_020630475.1 Saprospiraceae bacterium | reverse complement strand
TCAGAACCCATAGGTCCGTAGTTATCATTATAACCCCAAGCATTACCACTTAAATCTAAATCTTGTAAAAGACAGGCCTCCCTATGGCCCCAGGCACTACCTGCATCATTGTATATCCAATTATAGAAGGATCTTTCAATTGGAAAAGCAATAGACGAACCGCTGGTCCAGAAATAAGCAATATTCTCACCTCTAGCCATAAATTCATGACAATCTGTTGAACCAAATATATCCTTACCTATCACTGGGTGATTATCTATTCTTGTAAATGGACTATGTCCACACGCTCCAGTATGACCAGTGGTATTTTTATCCATCAACCATTCGGCATGCGACTGAGTAATATCATTCAAATGCATTTCTGTATCCTGCAAAGGAAGACCTTTGACAGCACCAAATCCATCACCAGGATAATCTATACCGGCTCTTGATGTTCGCTCATCATTAAGAATCCATAAAGCCTTAGCATTATCACTCATCGCCGCCCATCCTGCTGGGAGGCTCATCGTTGAAATGGTTCCAGCAGCTAAGCCTAATTGTGTTTCTTCAGTTGCTCTAGCATTGTTAAATGCAGCTTCAACATCAGCAGTAGAGGCAGTTCCTGAACTCCAAGCAATGTTTGCGGTTAAATTTGGTGGAGATTGTCCATAAGATACATGAACACAAAAAAGCAGTGCGATAACTAGTAAACGTAAAGTCATTCTCATTTAGAAAGTTTTAATATATAAAGAGACAAACCATTGAGATGGTTTGAACATTAAACTATGTAATTAAGTATAGTTGGTTGGTTGATTGGAGACTCAAATGTAATAAGTTGCTATGTATTTGCAAATTAATTATTGGATAATTCAGGCTTCATATATAAAATTTTTGATACGTTATATTGTTCGTAACTTAGCGTAAACATTAACCTAACCCAAACTTAGAATTATGAAAAAGAACTTTTACACTTTACTTTCTTTTCTTTTAATCCCTCTATTTTGCATTGGGCAAACCCAAGTACCCGACATAGCTACCCTTAGATCAAGTGCGCAGGGCTCAGAATATACTCTTGTCGGAGAAGTTGTTCTAACCTTCCAACAAGACTTTAGAGGTCAAAAATATATTCAAGATGGAACAGCGGCCATTTTAATTGATGACAATAGCGGAACCATCACTACATCGTATAACATCAATGACGGAATTACTGGATTGACTGGAACCTTAGGTGAATTTGGTGGAATGTTACAATTCGTTCCTAGTGCTGACCCCGGTGCCGCGAGCTCCATCGACAATGTAGTAACACCACAAGAAATCACTTTTGCAGAATTAACGGCCAATTTTGAAGAATATGAATCTGAATTAGTTTTAATCAAAGATGTTAGTTTTACTGATATGGGAACTTCATTTTCAACAGGTACAGTTTATGCTACCGAAGATCCGACTGGAACATATAATTATAGAACTACATTTTTTGATGCCGATTATATTGGCAGTATTATTCCTGAAATTGCTGACGTCACAGGATTACCCAATTCAAGAGATGATGGTGAATACTTTACTGCTAGAAGCACAGATGACATCGATGGAGACATCATTGGACCAATGATAACTGATGTAGATAATATCGCTGACCTTAGAGCTGGAACGATTGGCAACTTCTATAGATTAACAAGTGAAGCTATTTTAACTTACCAACAAGGATTTAGAAACCAGAAATATATCCAAGATATTACTGCAGGTGTACTTATTGATGATAATCCCGGAAACATCACTTCGACATATGAAGTAATGGATGGTATTACAGGAATAGTAGGATCCTTGGGAGAGTTTGGTGGAATGATCCAATTTTCTCCTACTGAAGACCCAGGGGCGGCTACCTCCTCGGGAAATACCGTAAGTCCAAATATGATAACGCTGGCTGATCTTGCTAATGATTTTGAGGCTTATGAGGCTGAATTAACAATGATCACTGGAGTTAGTTTTGATATGCCGGGAGGCACTTTTGAAAATGGGGAAGTTTATGGAATAAATGATGGAACCGCATATAATTTCAGAACGACATTTTTCGACATGGACTACATTGGAACTGAAATTCCAAGTGCTGCAGATATTTTAGGAATTGCGAATTCTAGAAATGATGGTGAATACTTCTCTGCTATTAACATGGGCTTATTCATTATTAGCAATACGGACAATTTGGCTTTAGCCCAATCCCAACTTTTTCCTAATCCAGTGAGCGATGTTTTACAAATTCAAACTCAAGGAGTAGATGGAGATGTTCTTCTTTCTTGCTTGAATAGCATTGGACAAAGAGTAAAATCTCAAATGTTCAATATTTCAGAAGGAGGAACCATTACATGGAATTTGAACGAATTAAATAGCGGTCTTTATATTGTCGAAATGACTAAGCCAACAAGTGGAAACTCAGTTAGCTTTCAAATCATTAAGGAATAAATTACACTCTTGATAATAAATTAAAGGTCGAAGGAAATTCCTTCGACCTTTTCTATGAACTATTGAACAATTTCCTCTGCTCTTTGAGCACACATATAATTAGTTAAGATGAGAATGGTTGCCTGAGCATAAAAAAATCCTCATTAATTTTTATTCTACTAGCTCAACATATTTTTATCTTCATTATACATTGAATAGTTATGTTGCAGCTAAATCTACTTCCCTTTCAAATTTTAAATACGGAACGGCTTGTTTTAAATCAGCTGACCTTATCAGATCGGATAGAATTATTTTTTCTACGTTCTGATCCAGGTGTACTAAAATATTTAGGTAAAGACCCAGCAAAAAATCTGGATGAAATTGCTCAGCATATTGCAAAATTGGATCAAATGCTTGAAGAAAACACGGGGATAAACTACGCGATACGAATAAAAGATACCGCAAAACTCATAGGTTGTTGTGGTCTATGGAAATTTGACTTAGTAAATCATCGAGCGACCATTGGCTATGTCTTACATCCAGATCACCATGGAAAAGGAATCATGTCAGAGGCCATTCGACATATTACATCAAATGCTTTTGACGTTTTTAAATTCCATAGCATTGAAGCCAACATTAATAAGAACAACGACAAATCCGC
The DNA here is from genome assembly GCA_020630475.1 of Saprospiraceae bacterium. Taxonomy (GTDB): domain Bacteria; phylum Bacteroidota; class Bacteroidia; order Chitinophagales; family Saprospiraceae; genus JAHDCZ01. The sequence continues at coordinate 11,478 of JAHDBI010000093.1, read as the reverse complement.
TGCGACCTTAGAAAGAAATGGATTTGTAAAAGAAGGCCATTTAAAAGAAAGTTATTTCTATAATGGTGTTTATACTGATACTGTGATTTATTCGAAAATAAACCCTGGCTCATGATGTCAATTATTCCTCAATGGCTCAATTGGGCATTCATTGTAATCACCTTTGCATGTTTACTCTTGTTTTTACAAGCCATCAAGAGGAATCCAAAAATTGCGCATTATAGTCGTCTTGCAGCGGGGATTATCTTTTTTTGGATGATCCTCCAAATGCTCATCACCTTAAAAGGATTCTATTTAGATTTTGAAGGTCAACCACCCAACTTTGTTTTAGCCATAGCACCATCTATTGCTTTTATAACTATTTTATTTGTCACGAAACGAGGCAGAAATTTCATCGAGGCTTTAGATCTCAAAAGCTTGACCTTACTTCATATCATTAGGATCCCTGTCGAATTATGCTTGTATGGGATTTTTGTTGCAGGCGCAATTCCTGAAGTTATGACTTTCGCTGGTCGCAATCATGATATCATCGCTGGTCTTACAGCTCCTATGGTATGGTATTTTTGTTTGGTAAAAAACTCTTGGTCAAAAAGAGTATTGCTTGTTTGGAATGTTCTTTCTTTAGGGTTACTTACAAATATTATCGTTTTGGCGATTCTATCCACTCCTACTCCATTTCAGCAATTTGGTTTTAATCAACCAAATTTAGCTGTCGTTCATTTTCCTTACATCTGGTTACCCAGCGTTGTGGTCCAATTGGTCATCTTTAGTCACTTGGCAAGTATCTGGAAAATCATTAAATCACATTAGGATTTACTTAAATTTGGAATGCATCAATGCGTTAAGCATTAAGTCCCCTTTTTGTTCATCTTGATAAACAATGTTGACACTAAATTCCTTATCTCCAAATAGTCGACTGAATAAATTGATATGTAAATCCATATTATTAGGATAATGGATGTGAATAGCGAATTTTTGAAATTCTAAATGGTCGATCGTCTCGCGAGAAATCGTAGAGTCTATTTGAATCCCTGGCATTTGATCAATAAAAGTTTGATACAAAATATCATTCACTCCTTTACAATATTCTTTATAGCTCATTCCATCTTCCTCCTCGTAAGGTTGATAATTTGATTCAAAAAAATGCATTTCATTATCCTTGAACATAAAAATATTGGTAGATAAATCAACCACTTCAGCATCTACAGATTCTTGGAGAACATCCATGCCTTTGTCATGAATTTTTTGCCCCTCCTTTTCAGAAATGGATTTAAATCCCTCTGGTATCGTAATCGTCCAATTAAACATTTCACTGTGAAATTGATTATCGTTCAGTTTTTGACTTTTACAAGCTAATAATGTTACTCCCAAAAAGAATACTATTACTATTGAACTACTTTTCACCCCTTATATTTCTAAAACTCCAAAAACCTCGTGAAAGCAAGACTAGTACTAGTGCATAGAAAGAAAGACCAATCATACCATGTCCAGCGTAATAATGGGCAGCTGTAGCTAACACTGCATTAAAAAAGAAACCCGCATATACCCATTCACTCACTGCTCGATTAAAATTACTTAGTATGGTAATAATTCCGAAAATTTTGGCGAAAGCCAATGGAATAATTACCCAAACAGGAAACCCTAATTGTTCGAAAAACCCTCGAACCATCTCCGTCTTAAAAAAATACATCTGTGCAGAAAAAGCAAATATGCCACACATCAACACAGTTGGAACCCAATACATTATTTTCTTTTTATCCATCAAAGTTCATTTTACCATTCAAAATTCTTCATTTCTTCATTGAGTATTTTATAATCCAATTTGCCTTTCCACTTCTTTAAATGTTCCATAACCACTACCGCCTTTTTTAATCGTGCATCCTCTGACTTAGGCTTACCGACCATATACAACAAACTCCTTTGCTTTCCTGGAGTTAATGCATGAAAAAAAGCACTTCCTTCTGGATCTTGAAAAAACATTTCTTTCATTTCTGCTGGTAGAGGCATTCCATATTTACTTTTGTCTTCCTCAATGACTACTTGGACTTTAGAACCCAAATCAAGATTTAACTTCTTTCTTATTTCCTTATTGACAGAAATAAAAAAATTACCCTCTCCATTAGATGTCATCGCACAAGGATAACTTTCCTTTTCATTTAAGGTACAGATAAATCGAGTGATGCCCTTATCCTTATAAAATGCATGGATATCTTTAGGAACAATAAAATGATAAAAATAGACTCGTGAGTCCATTTTATAAATGCTCGATTCGAATTTCTTTTGCATACTTTAATTCTTTCGGCCTGACCGATAATAGCTCAACCAAAATAAAGGTAGTGCAGTATCATCACTTCACAAACTTCCTCAGAACTGGAGACTTAATAATTATAAATTAAATGTCAGCAATTAGAAAAGCTTTTATCCGATACATTTATTCCAAAGACGATAACTTTAAGAATGCGAACAATTTCTCTTTTTCTTTACATAGTGCTTTTTAGCCTTTCGGCGAATGTACTTCAAGCACAGAAACATCAAGGAGTACTTTGGGATAAGGTCGATAACATACCAGTTGCATTTGCCAGTTTAAAAAGTGAAAGACAATTTTTTAGCTCTAAAAAAGATGGATCTTTCAATATTGTATTAATTCAAGATTTAGAAATCCGTCATGTCTCTTATGAAAACCTTGTTTTAAAAAAAGAACATGTTCTTTCAAGTGACACCATTTTTCTAACTCCAAAAGCATTTAAACTTGAGGATATTACCATTCGCGCAAAGCGAGAGATAACAAGAATACCGAAAAGGCATCGAAAGGATGTTGTAAGTTTTGGATTAATGAAACCGGACAGAATGTTGGTTCTTCACAAGGCTTATATTGGTAAAAATCAAGAACTGTGCTTATACGACGATCATGGCACGCTCCTTTCGTCCTTATCTCTTGAATACGAGTTTAAAAAATTAGAACAAGCCTGTAACAATTTGTTTTTCTTAAAAGACCGGGATTATGCATATCAGGTAATCATAAAAAACGGTGAGATTTTTCTTGAGAACAAAATCTCTATGGAAGAACACAAAAGATATTTTGGAAATTGTGTGTTTGCCGATAGTTTAGGTTGGGGATTTGAATACAAATTTGTAAACGATATCATCAGTAGCTATTATTTAATCAATAGAAGTGGACAGCTCATACACTTAAAGAAAATTACGGATGAACAAATGTTTAATGGATATATGCAGGAAATAGGATATATCGAAAAAGGTAAAATGCTGAATAATATTGGAACCAATGACATCGCTTTAAACCAAAAAATTAGAAACTTCAACGAAGATGCTGACTTTTTAGAAAACGTATTTTACAAACATCATGATGACAATTATATTTTTTCTATCCGTGATAAAATTCAACTTTTTAATCTTCAAAAAGATAGTCTTCATGTCTACGATGATCAAGGCAGAATAATTGAACAAACTCCTTTCAACATAGAAAAACCGGAACGGCTTTTCACAAATTACGAACACACCAATATTTATCAATTGACAAATGAAGGAGATGAATATGTTTTATGGATACTAAATGAAAAACTGGAATTTATCAAGTTTTTACGCATCCAAGCACAGAAGATTATAGATCTAGAAATTGCTCATGATCAAATCTATTATCTAAAATCAGTTAAAAATGGATTAGGAATTAAAAAGGAATTGTGTATTGAAAAAATATAAATAACATATTGATTAAATATTTAATATGTCATACATATGTTCAAAGTAACTTATATATTCAGTGCATTGTCTTTATATCTTGAAATCAATCATTATTCGTATTCCTGATTAATAAGTGTATTTTGCATAAACACATAAATGAAATGATTGACATTCCAACTAAAAGCATGGCTAGTTTCGAAGAATTATTAGCAAATTTCAAAAATAC
>JAHDBI010000093.1:2986-7453 GCA_020630475.1 Saprospiraceae bacterium | reverse complement strand
CACGATCCCAATCAAAAAATAGAGGTCGAAGAGTATTACAATAATATCGGTTTACTCCCGATACCTTACGGTAAAAATAAAGTGGACATTGAGGTTCCAGAAGGAAACAAATTGATCCCAGAATCGACAGGAATCAAACTTATGCTTGATTTATTGCATAGAAGTAGGTTCCAGTTTCCTGGAATGGGAATAGGCTTCATCAAAAGAATGTTGGATGATGCTATTGACGAATGCAAAAGAAGGTTTGTAGGTGGTAAAGCATTATTTGAACTGGACCAAGTAAAGTTTCAAATTTCAAAAATCCAAAGTGCGTTCACTATTTGCTCAGGAATGTGTCATCGATCCTCTGAATATAGTGGCATTGAAAACAATTTAGCTTCTGATATCGTAGAGGCCAATAGTATAAAAGCATACCTCACTGATTTAATGCAGGAATGTGCTCAGACCTTAACCCAACTTTGCGGTGGGAATGGTTACAAACAAGAAAACATTGCGGGTAGAGGAATCATGGATTCTAGACCTTTTCAAATATTTGAAGGGGCCAATGATATGTTATATAGCCAAATAGGTGAATCGATTTTAAAATTGATGAAACGATTAAAAACGCCTAATGTCTATGAGTTTTTAATGAGTTATGATACCACTAAAAATGCCGTTGGTCATTTTAAAGAGTTTTTATCCTTTAACATTAACGAATCTCTAGCTCAAAGAAAAATCGTTGATTTTGGGAAGATCGTGAGCCGCGTTATCTCTGCAAATCAGGTAGTCGAAATAGGCGCTAAAGGATTTAGACCTGACTTAATTGCTGAATGTTTAAAGTCGATAAAAACGGATATCAGTAATCTGGTGAACAATTATGCAAATCACTCTGGTGTAGCACCTATTTGTGACTATAACGATGGTAGTAATTGGCTCAAATTTGCTTAGAGTTATACTTCAATTGAAATAAAAATTTCATCCTATAAATCGTCAGTAAAATGAATGGTAGGCTTGAGGCCATCATCAATAAGTTACTGTGTAATAAACCAGCGATAAGTATCAGTATATACAAGGGAATAAGGCATAAGATTCCTAGAACAATTAGTTTAGTATGATGTCTATTGCTTAAGATCGACAAAGCCAAAAGATTCTGACCAATGATCGGAAGAAAAATAAATGGATGAAATATTACTCCTGGATTTTCAATAAATTTCTTTGGAAATTCTAGTTGGATTTGAAATATGAACTGAGCGTGATCCGTCCCCCACTCCAAATAACCAATAAACGAACTGAGGAACAATAATAAAGAGACGGTTTTTAATTTATCCCAATCCACCTTATATCCATTCAAGATTTGTTACGGTTTTTTCGTACTGAACATCACCAGTATGTTTAGTCACTTTAGGTTCGAATAACATGACCCAAACTTCTTCTTTTGTCCAAGGTTTATGTTCGACTCCTTTTGGCACGACCAATACTTCTCCCCTTTTAATCGTCTTGGTGCTTCCATCTCTAAAATCCATAAACAATGTGCCTTCTATCACTTGAAACAATTCATCTTCATTCTCATGATCATGCCATACAAATTCACCCTTGAGTTTGGCGAGCTTTACATATTGTCCGTTTAATTCTGCCACCACCTTAGGAGTCCAATACTCACTTATGTGTGCAAACTTTTCTCGAATATTAAAATCTTTAATCATCATGCAATCATTTATACTAGAGAGCTCTTTACTTTAATTTCGCCATGCAATGTACGATGTACTGGACAGCGATTGGATATTTCTAATAATCGAGCTTTCTGTTGTTCATCCAAATTTCCTACTAACTCAATTTTCCTTTCGATTAAATCCAATTTGTGATTTTTGTCTTCGCAACCCTCACAATCTTCCTTATGAATTTTAGAATGATTGAGATGGACATAGACCTCATCCAAATCCCATTTTTTTCGATCTGCATACATCCTTAAGGTAATTGCTGTACAAGTACCCAAGGAGGCTAAAAGATAATCGTAAGGTGATGGACCAAAATCTTTTCCTCCTACAGAAACTGGTTCATCTGACTTCATTCTATGAGGACCTGATTGCACATCGGTCACGTATTGATCTCTACCAATTCTAACAAGAACTGAATCTTTAGATTTTAAATCTATTTCTTCAGGAACACTAATATATCTGGTAGCCCATGTTGCAATCACGTCACCGACATAAAGTGAATCTTCTTTGTCAGACATTAAGTGGTCCGCTCCGTCCAACGAAACAAAACTTTTGGGGTGCATCGCTGCCTTATATATCTTAGCCGCATTCTCTATGCCAACGGTACGATCTTGAGGCGAGTGCAGAATGAGCAATGACTTATTAATATCTTTCAAAACCTCGGGTAAATCTTGTCGATGTAGATCCTCAATAAATTGACTTTTTATGGTAAAAGGTCTACCACCTAAATTTACTTTAGCACTTTTGTTTTGCCTAATCTCTTCCAAACTACCCTCAAACAAATGAGAAACATGTTCTGGTGATGCCGGAGCTCCAATGGTAGCGATAGCCTCTACTGATGGAATCTTATCCGCCGCAAATATTGCAGCAGCTCCTCCTAAAGAGTGTCCGACAATTAATTTAGGTGACTCATATTGGTCACTCAAAAATTCGGCTGCAGCCAATAAGTCCTCAACATTTGAAGAAAAGTTAGTATCTGCAAATTCACCTTCACTATCACCTAGTCCAGTAAAATCAAAACGGAGCACACCAAAACCATTCAAGGTTAATGCTTTCGAGATATTTCTTACTGCGCTTAAATTTTTCGAACAGGTAAAACAATGAGCAAATAAGACATAAGCTCTTGGAAATTGGTCTATAGGTAATTCTAATCTCCCCGATAGCAATTCATCTTCGTGATTTCTAAAACTTACTTTTTTCAAAATTATGGATTTGAATGTTTACGAATTAATGTGAAAAAGGTATGAAGGATAAAAATGGTTTAACCCATTTTTATCCCACCCTAAATCCAACTCATCATTCCTCACCAACAATAACTCTTTCCATTTGTTGGCCTATCCTTAAAAAATACATGCCAGGGGTCAATCCTCGGACATTAATTTGAGCTTGACCATCTTTTAGCCTTCCATTCGCACAAACACTTCCTAAAGCAGTATACAATTCATAATTTGAATCAACTTGCTCATCGGACTGAACTAAAATCAAATCTGTCGATGGATTGGGATATATCACAAAACGCGTTTTTTCTAATGCATCTTTAGCCCCAACTAATCCATCTAAGGAGTATTGAGCAAAGAATTCCCAGACTAATTGACTAGCGTTAATATCTTGGTTGGTATTTCCTGTATTCGCGAAAGCGCTACCAGGCCACGTATGTCCACCATTATCTACTTTTAAATGTTCGACTGTCACACCAGTAATGGAAGAGCTATAAACAAATCGTTCGACGGTACTTCCATCCGTGTCATCAATATCCGCATATGAACTCACTACAGGATCTGGACTACAACCATTATAATTAATCCAATAATCTAAAACATCTTGAATGGATTTAGACCAATTTTCTCCCTCATAATTCACTACTAAATCCGCAGTTCCATGAATTTGCATCACGGGTGTTTGATGTTGAGGATTGCATTCATTATATGTTTCTTCAGTCATGGATCCAGTAACCGAAGCAACTGCTGCAAAGCGGTCACTTAATTGACAAGCCAATAAAAAGCTCATGTATCCTCCATTGGACATTCCCGTAGAATATACCCTTGTTTCATCAATATTATATTCTTGGATTAAGTGATCTAATAAGAAGGATGTAAAGCCAACATCATCCACTTCACTATCAGAAGTCCATCCTCCCACATTAAAATGCGTCACACCATCCAACTTTAAACCTTCAGGATGGACAATAATAAAGTTGGCCGTATCCGCAACAGTCTTGAAATTCCCGTACCACAATTGCTCCCCGGCCAAACTCCCGTAGCCGTGAAAATTAAACACCAAAGGCACCGGCTCATCACCTGTGTAACTCGCAGGGATATAGGTGATGTACTTTCTGTTCGCTCCATCATGTTCAATAAATTCTACCAAGGTCTCTTGAGCAAATGAAATCAGTGTGAAGAATAAAAAAAATAGTGTCGAGAATAAACGCATAATGGAAATTTTATAGACTTGATATAAATTGAATACTTTCTTGATTAAATATTTGTGCCTGATCTACATTAACAACATGGCCACAATTAGGAATGACGGTAAGGCGAGTAGTCTTATGAGCCTTCACTAATTTCTTGATTGAAGGCAGAAACATATGATCCTCTGCCCCCATGACATATAATGTAGGAATTTTTGTTTCTGTATTTCTAAAAAACTTAAGCAATGGATTTACAGAAGCGGCAAGGGTAAACCATCGTATAAATTCCTTTTGATGAACCTTCTTTGCTTCATTAACAAACAACATCCGCGAGGCTTCATGATTCTTTCTTGGCATTAATATGAA
>JAHDBI010000093.1:0-2886 GCA_020630475.1 Saprospiraceae bacterium | reverse complement strand
GGATTTTTAGATTTTCCGTGTCCACGTAAATCCACCATCAAAACATTAAACTTTCTACGAAAATCTCGAATCTGCTTAAACCAAATCGAACTACTACCGCCTGCTCCATGGATAAAGGTGACCCAATCCGCTTGTTCGTTCAATTCGTACTTAATGTAATGTAGCATCCAATCTGTTTTTTTGAGGCAACCTAAAGATAACATCCATTAGAAGATATTGTTGATTTAGGATTTGTTATTTGTTTGGCTTTCGCCGAATGTTTAAGGACGACAATTGTTTTGAAAGTAGTGCTTATTAAAGACAGTTCAAGATAATTCTCGAAAATTTAGCTTTAGTTTTTCTATCTTATAGATAAGTAGATATTTAAAATGAAAGTCAATTTTACATTTGTATTGGTTATGTTTTGTTTCATAGCATCAGCACAAAAAATCATTGTCAAAAACAATGTCTGGTATACAGACCTGAATAGAGCTCTAAATGTGGCGGAGTCTGTTTATCACTTGGATTTATCCAATCAAAACTTAACGGAAATCCCTGCTCCAATCGGTCGACTTAAAAATCTAGAGTCGCTTGTTTTATCCAACAACCAAATTAAAACCATTGGCGCAAGCCTAAAAAAACTTAAACACCTGGTGGCGATCGAATTGAACAACAATCAGATTAGCCATCTTGATATGCACAGTTTTGAAGGATCAAAAGAAAGTTTAGAGGAATTATATATACGCGAAAACCAAATCACTGGATTACGGATTGGTCTAAATGACTTCACACGAATAGACATTCTAGATCTTGGTCAAAACAAAATCGAAGAAGTACATAGCGGCATCCAACTTCCCAATTTAAAATGGTTGATGCTTGACGATAATTTACTCAAAGAGGTGCCCTCATTCGCCTTAAAGGCAAAAAAAATAAAGACCCTTAATTTAAATGGCAATCTCATTAAACAATTTAATCTAGCAGAAATTTCTAACCGAGTCGAACGTATTGACATTGGTGACAACCCAATTGATCAATTAGTACTTAGATCAGATTATAAAAAACTAGAAACATTGATTTTAGACTGGATTAATTTATCCAATTTTGATTTCAATACCCTCCCAAGAAAACTGGAAGTTTTGTCTTTGGAAAGATGCCAACTGACTGAAGTGCCACAAGCAATTCATGGCTTAAAAAAATTGAACCAACTATCATTGATGCACAATGAGATTGAAATGCTTGATTTAGAACTTCAGTCCTTTCCAAAGATTAAAAAATGCTGGGTAGGTGGAAATCCACTAGATGAAGTAAGTATAGAATTCATCGCTTCCCAACCCAGTCTGTTTAATCTAAATCATTGATTATTCTATGAGCTCAACTTCATGTACATCAACATAAGAATTGTCTTCTTGCAAAGAACATTGTAAGAATAATACTATTTTCATCTACAGCTTAGAACCTAAGAACTTGCATGTCGATGCTTTCACTTAGGTATGAGGAACAATAGATAAATAATCTATCGAGCAAATCAACGGCGATGAAAAGATCACTGTATTCTTTATATACTCTTTCCTGTCCTACTATTTGGACAAATCACTCAAACAGATACTATCTATAGCAATATATATTCTTTGAAGCATTACAATATCTTATCAGATAAAGATTATAAGAATACTATACTCATTACGAAGAGTAAGGAAGTTATTCCTCTAAGTCAAAAGATGAATATTCAGCGTATTCAGAATCTCGAAAATCAATGCGTCATCCAGATCAATGATGAATCGTATGTCATCGATTCTACCGGGAACATTCTTTTAGATAAACCGCTGGGCTTTCAATTGACCTCTTTATATGGGGGTATTCAAAAATCAAAACACGATTATATTTTTTATGAAAGAAATGATTCACTTTTTAGAAACTCCTTAAATGATCCTAAAGAGAAATTTATATTGAATCAAACTGGACATATTGTAGCTAGAAATTCGGCTTATTTAAAATTCAACCAAACTAGTACCGATACTGACTATTTATATTTTCCATCGACAGACGAACTTAAAGTAGCTCCTAAAAAAGGAAACTTTATGTTCCTATCTCATGCTCATTTCATCATGTACAATGTGAGTGATGAGTATGATTATTATTACACCGCATATGACTATGAATTCAAAAAGATTGTAGGTGTAAAGGATAAATTTAATACGGTCCACAATACCAACGACCTGATCATTTTCTCTAATGATCAAGGGAAAACTAAAGCTTTTTATAAAGGAAAGAAAATTAAGTTTCCCGGTAAAATTAAAAAGATAGAAAGCCGCGATGACAGCAGGCTATGGATTGTTGAAAAGAACAATTCGAAAAAAGCCATTTTTGATAGTCAAACTGGAAAATTTGTCACCAAATTTAATCTTGACGAAGTCAAATTCAACTATTTCCCTAATCCAGTTTCAATTTTCGCTAAAAAAGGAAATACATCGAGCATCTATAATGCACAGGGGATAAAAAAAGTCAATGGAAAGTATGACAATATTGTATTACTGACAAATAATCGATTCGCGGTCAAAAAGGACAAAAAAACCGCTGTTGTGGATGAATATGAAAATGTGATTATTGATTATGGCCTTGGTAGGGATTACGAAATAGGAACAATTAATGATCGGAGTTTCATTGTTTCATCCGGATCTTACGAAAAAACCATATTCGACCTCGACGGCAATAAAATATTGTACTACGAATTCAATAAAAAGAAGATACTTGACGAGCCCTCTAGAATAGTGACAAAGAGAAAACACTACTTCGCCTTTCGTAAAAGCGTTTTAAAAAATCTTACTGATGAGCAGTTGTCCAAACTCAATCCCTGTGACATTTGGATATTGGCTGAAAAATATGGAAGCGAATTTAAATTGGTGAATC
>JAHDBI010000092.1:13420-14577 GCA_020630475.1 Saprospiraceae bacterium | reverse complement strand
ACCTTTACATATCCACTCGCAAAGACTATGGCATTAGGAGGAGTAGCCATAGGAAGCATGAATGCACAACTTGACGCCATCGTTACCGGAATGAGAACTTCCATCATATCTTGATCCAAGCCGATAGCAATTCCGGCAACAACTGGAGCAAAAATAGACACCAAGGCTACATTGCTCATCAATTCGGTCATGAATAACATAATGCTAATAAGAAGCATCAATATCATTATAGGAATCCATTGTTCCTTTGTAGCTACATAATCTCCTATTGAATCTATCACACCTGCACCAGAAAGCGCAGAAGCTAAAGCTAAACCTCCACCAAAGAGGATTAAAATGCCCCAGGGTAACTTGACCGTATCCTTCCATTCTAAAGTAAATTCTCCCTTGTTGAATTTAAACGGAATGGCAAATAGCGAAAAGGCAGCAAGCATGCTAATCCCCGCATCGGAAAGCTTAATATCAGGTATAAAAGCATGGTTTTTGTAAGCTTCAAAAAAATCATTTAGTTGAGATCTAAAAACCCATAACAACATCGTCAAGCAAAAAATCGCTAATACGCGTCTTTCTGTTCCTTTTAAAGGGCCTAAATCCTTCAAAGAATTTTGAATTAAAGCCTCTGTATCCGATCTTGACGATAATCCATTTTTATATATGACTTGAACCAAAACTATGTAAATGATGGCCAACATAAGAATAGAGAACGGAATCCCTATGATCATCCACTTTAAAAAGGAAATTTGTATTCCATAAGTTTCTTCGACAAAGCCGACCATAACCGTATTCGGTGGCGTACCAATAATAGTTGAAACACCTCCAACATTCGCCGCAAAGGCAATACCCAGCATCATACTAATGGCAAAACGTTGATCTCCTTGAGTAAAACCATCTTGATCATTTCGCAACAATTCAAATACGGAAAGCGCAATGGGTAGCATAACAACAGTAGTCGCCGTATTACTGATCCACATACTTAAAAAAGCAGTAGCAAGCATAAATCCTAATACGATTCTATTTGGGCTGGTTCCGGTAAATTGGATAATATTTAAAGCAATTCTTTTGTGCAGATTGACCTTCTCCAAGGCTAAGGCCATCACAAATCCACCAAAAAATAAGAAGACAATCGGACTTCCATAACTTGCGGATACGGTTTTCAT
>JAHDBI010000092.1:0-13320 GCA_020630475.1 Saprospiraceae bacterium | reverse complement strand
TTATTTATCATCCTCGGAATGAGTAGTTTCTTTTTACAAGCACAAGAAACCTCGACTCAAAATGAATCTCCATACTTTTTGGTTAAATCAGGAAGTGGAGAGGTGGAAGACTTTCCCCTACTAGCTACGATCGCTGATGTTACTATCGCTGGAAATGTTGCTGATGTTACGGTAACTCAACGGTATAAAAACGACGGGAAAGAGCCTATTGAAGCCATTTATGTTTTTCCTGCCTCAACTAGAGCTGCCGTGTATGCCATGACCATGCGCATTGGTGATAGAATTATTGAAGCTGAAATTCACGAAAAAAACAAGGCGAGAACTACTTACGAAAAGGCCAAAAAAGAAGGCAAGCGTGCTAGCCTTTTAGAACAGCATCGACCTAATGTTTTTCAAATGAATGTTGCTAACATTCTCCCAAGTGACGAAATCGAAGTCATTCTGAAATACAATGAATTTCTAGTTCCAGAATCGCAGGTGTACACTTTTGTCTACCCTACAGTTGTGGGACCAAGGTATGCATCCGACACCAACAAAGGTCAAAATGAATCTTATGTTAGCAATCCATATCTCAAGAATGGAACAAAAAACCAAAGTGTCTTTGACATCAAAGTTGATGTAATATCTCCATTTCCAATCAAAGAAACTTTGGCGACAAGCCACAATGTAGATATTGAATTCCAATCAAAAAACAAATGCTTTGTAAGACTTGAAGAAGAGGATAAAAAAAGAGGCAACAAGGATTTTATTCTTCAATACAAATTATCAGATGATGTGATTCAAAGCGGAGCATTGCTTTATGAACATCAAGATGAAAACTTCTTTCTGACCATGATCGAACCACCACGCAACATCCCAGAATCTGAAATCCTACCACGTGAATATGTATTCGTTTTAGATGTATCTGGTTCGATGAGAGGATTTCCAATGGACGTATCGAAAGAGTTAATGACCAACCTCATTTCAAAACTTAAACCCTCAGACAAGTTTAATGTCATGCTCTTCGCGGCAAGTTCACAGGTTTTGTCCAGCATATCAATGAACGCCAATAAAAAGAATCTCGAGACAGCTAAATCGTTTATTGACAACGCACGTGGAGGGGGCGGAACCGAACTATTACCTGCCTTAGAAAAGGCGATCGCTCTTCCGCAGAGTTTAAAAAATAACTCAAGGTCAATTGTTGTTGTGACCGACGGATATGTCAGTGTAGAAAAAGAAACTTTCGAAGTCATTTCAAAAAATCTTGGCAACAGTAATCTATTTTCTTTTGGAATTGGATCCTCTGTCAATCGATACATTATTGAAGGCATGGCACATATGGGTCGTGGAGAGGCATTCATATGCACGGATAAATCCGAAGCGAAAAAAGCAGCGAAAAAGCTACGCAAGTATATGGACCGTCCATCATTGACTAATATCAATTTAAGGTTTGATGGGATTGAAGCATATGATATTATACCTAAGAGTATTCCAGATTTGATGGCTGAAAGACCAATTTATGTCTTTGGCAAATACAAAGGTAAAGCTGACGGTAAGGTGGTCATTACTGGGGAATTAGCCAACAGAAGGTTTGTAAAATCAATACCAATGACCTCTTATGAGGTAGATGATAAGAATAGTGCCATTAGATATTTATGGGCAAGAGAAAAAATCAGATGGAATCACGATTTCAATAAAATCCACCAAGACAAAGAAAGAATCAAAGAAATCACAGAGCTAGGATTGAAGTATAATCTTTTGACCGATTACACATCTTTTGTTGCAGTAGACCACGAAAAAGTGGTGAATGGTCATGGTAAAATTAAATCTGTAAAACAACCACTACCCCTTCCAGAGAATGTCAGCAACTATGCCGTGGGATGTGCCATGAATAAGGACGAAACTATTAGCGATGGCAAAAAAACGAAAGAGGCTGTTGTATTTGTATCGATAAAAGGCAAAATGGACTTAAGAACTAAAAAGGATTTAGACCTAACGTTCAGTAAGCTATTTATTAAGTCAGACAGATCTGAAAAACGTACCATGGCGATGAATGAATTATTGATCACATACGATCATACGAAAAAAGCATGGACCTTAAAGGATGCAAAAAACAAATTGTCCAATGAAATGAAAGACAAGATTTTAAAATTCCTTTCTATGAAGGAATGGGTCGAATCTTTTGAAACCAAAATCAGTGTACTATGGCTTTAACAAGAAATAAAATTGTCGAAATCATCTTTTATTCTGGCGTCATCTTCAGCCTTTCATGTGCGTATTTTCTAATGACCTGTATAACGCCGGAGTATTCATCCCAGGAGCATCTCTTTGATGCTCCTGGTCAAAGAAAAAGTATCACCTTCATCATGGGTAAAGATAAAGCTGGATATAATTACTTTAATCTAGCTGAAAGGCACTTTACTTTTGACAAGGAAGAGTCTACCGATTATATGGTTAAATCATGTAGGTCCTTTGAAGATCTGTTGTACTACCTCAATCAGTATCCTGAACAAGAAGATCCATGGGGCGTCATTAACGTAGTACTTCATGGAAACGTTTGGAGTGGATTGAGTTTGCCGATTAGTAATGATGGAGATAGAGCTACCCCCAAAAATCTCGTGAAGATGCTAGTCAATTCGCCGCTGCCAAAACTAAAAAACACGAGTATTGATACGCAAACTAAAGTTAATTTTTGGGGATGTGGTATTGGTAAAAACCCGATCATCTTAAGTGCCCTGGATTCGATGATTAAAACCGAAAACCATACCTCTCCAGACTTATACGTCTCGCCACATTTCGTCGTGTTTAAAGAAATGGAAAATGGTGGTGCGCCGAAAAGAATAAAAGCTAGTTATTGGCCATACATTTTCAAAAGAGGCTATAGACCTAGTGCTTCCTTAATTGCTCAAGAATTAAAAAATCAATATCCAGAAAAGGACATCGCTTGGCAAGAAGCAGTGGAAACTGAAGACATAGACACTGATGAGGACGTCTTCCAAAATAGCTTCCACTTACCAGTTAGTTTTACGCGGATTTATGAGACAAAGAAAAGTCGTCCAGATATCAGCAACCATGACCTAAAAATGCATTGGATCATGGCTCAAGACGAACTTCTAGATCAAGTGGATGCTTTAGATATTGCGATAGATAAATTTCATTGGACCGTCAATAAAATCGTTCATACTCTTGAAGATGGTTCCAAAGTGCCGGCAATCAAAGCGATAGGAATGGCTACTGTACTGTGTGTCGTCGAAGCGATTTGAGTACATTAATGAAAAAATGACAAGAATAGAATACATAAAAGGTGGTATTTTAGCAGTCTACCTTAAACTATCGTAAATATGGATTTTTCTAAAATTTTCGCAGGATTCTTCTTTTTCATTTTGGCTTGCGCCAATGTTCAAGCGCAAACTACTGTAACTATCGACAGTACTGAATTAACAGAGAGAGAAGTGGCTATAGGACTGCAAGTCCCATGGGAAATCTTATGGGGTCCTGACGATCATATTTGGGTTACAGAAAAACGAGGAAAAGTCTTAAGAATCGAACCAGAGACCGGAAACACGACGGAGATCCTGGATATTCAAAGTGAAGTACTTTCTGACTCTGAGCCAGGTCTTTTAGGCATGTGTTTACATGGAGATTTCGAAAACACACCTCTCGTATACTTGGTGTATAATTATGGTTCAGGATTTAACATTCGAGAAAGACTCGTAAGTTACGAATGGGATGGCGCGGCATTGAGCAATGAAACGATTTTGATCAATAATATTGATGGTGGTGGCATTCACAATGGATCAAGATTACTATTCAGCATGGATGGTAAAATCCTGATGACAACAGGAGATGTTGGAAGTGGAAATTTATCACAGAATATGAATTCAATTATGGGTAAGCTTTTGAGAATCAATCCTGACGGTACTATTCCTGACGACAATCCTGATCCTAATAGTTATATATATTCTTACGGGCATAGAAATGCACAAGGACTAGCCTATGGCCCAAATGGGCAATTGTATTCATCTGAACATGGAGCCCAGTCTTCCGACGAATTTAATATCATTGAAGAAAACAGAAATTATGGTTGGCCCAATGTACAAGGTGCATGTAATACCAATATTGAAATTGCCTTCTGTGATGCCAATAATGTCAAAGAACCATTGATAGAATTTTCTCCTTGTGTCGCTGTTAATGGTATTGCCTACTATGATCATCCAGCGATTCCGGAATGGGAAGGCACTATGTTGATGGCAGTACTTGGAGGGTTTGTTCAAGATCCTCGTTTAAGCGTTTTGAAATTCAATGAAGATGGAACTGAAGTTGTTGGCGAAGACCAATTCTTCGATAACTACGGAAGACTAAGAGACGTTTGTGTGAATCCAAATAATGGTGCGATCTTCTTTGCCACCAATGGAAATTTCTACCCTAGTTCGGGACCAAACAGAATCATCGAATACAGAAACTTAGCCTATAATCCATCGAACACTAACGACACTCAACTAGATGTTCAAAGCTTTAAGGTTATTCCAAATAGAGCATTTGCCGGAAACAACATCAATTTGACATTCTCTCAGGAATTTGTAGGTAATCAATTTGAAATTATCAGTTTTGAAGGAGGCATTGTTAGTCGACATGATATTGAGGCTAAAGCGTTTTCATTCAATACAGAAGGATTAACTCCAGGAAATTATTACATCCGAGCTTCTAGCAAGTATGGGGTCATTACTCAAAAGTTGGTGATTGTAAAATGATTTTATTGCGCGTAGATAGAATTATTTCGGACCTTATATTTAATCTGACAATCATTAACTAATTCGTTGATTTTTACGGACACACCACAATGTAGTCCGTTTTCAGTAAATGCTGATTACTGGAATCTTATTCATCATTGTCTTTATTTTATTTAGTGTCTTTATTCTTAAGAAAATCATTTTTGAAAAGAATAAAAACCTTCTTTTCGTTTTATTAATATTCGCTGGTTTCTTAAGAATTTACACTTCAATTTATTTTGACCTCCATAATTGGGACGAGCAATATCACGCTTTAATCTCAAAGCACATTTTCAATACAATTTTTATTCCTAAGTTATACCCAGACTATTTAATCGAATTTGACCATCGCGATTGGACACATAACGAAGTTTGGCTAAGTAAACCATTTCTCCCTTTTTTAATCATAGGAGGAAGTATTAAAGCATTTGGTTTAAATCTGATTTCTGTAAGACTCCCATCGGTTTTATTCGGTATTGGGGCAGTATGGATTATATTTCAAATTGCTAAAAATCTATTCAACCGAAGAGTAGCTTTTTTTTCTGGTTTCCTTTATTCAATAAATGGTTTAGTTCTAGAACTTTCTGGTGGTAAAATATCTTCTGATCATGTAGACAACCTTTTCCAATTCCTTACGCTTTCATCAATCCTATTATTTATTCAGAATCTTGAAAAGCAAAAGGCATCACATTCTCTACTTATTGGATTTATCATCGCTATGGCATTTTTTACAAAATGGACTTTTATTGGGGTACTAGTTGTACCATTTATTATTTATTCTGTTCATAAAAAATTACCTGCAAAAACATATTTTCTAATCGCAACTCCAACAGTCATATTACTTCCAGTTTACTTTATCTATTTGTATTCCAGATTTCCAAATGAAACCAATTTTATAGTTAGTGAACTTGTTCGTCTAATTCATGAACCCGATGAAACCCATAATGGAAACTACTTATTCTACATAAATAAGGTCAGAATGACTTTTGGCGAACTTATTTATATACCATACGTAGGAATGATTTATTTTTATTTACGTCATAAAAAATCGAACGTCTTTCTCTTACTTTTATGGACTTTTATCCCTCTAATTATTTTTTCCATTTGCGCGACCAAAAGAGTCACATATCTATTAATGATCTCTGCACCTTCTTTAATAATTTGTAGTGCTTTTATTGACATTCTCCTTCATAACTATTCAAAGAATAGATGTTTTGGGTTGTTAATTATATTGTTACTTGCTTTACCCATTCGATATTCGATTGAACGATTAAAACCTTTTGAAAAACGAACACCACTCTGTTCTTGGAAAACGCAGATAGAGTCATTAATTCAAAAAGAAACCAATAAGAAATTAGTTATTTACAACGAGCCGAATTACATTAAGGCAATGTTTCATTATGAGATTATTGCTTATGATCGATCCCTCACCCAAAGCCAGCGAGATGAAATTAAACTTAAGGGTTACACCCTATATAAACTAGAGCGTGGCAACTATATAAAAAAGTAAGGTTTGCAGATTACTAAGCCATATATTCCCAAGCCGACTGATAAGAGTTTTTTGACTCCACATACTCCACCAGTTCGTTGAATATTTTTTCGGAGGACAAAGTGGCCATATCTCCTATAATAACGAGTTTCATTTTGGCCCTTGTTAGCGCAACATTCAATCGTCTCGCGTCCTTAACAAATCCAATTTGTCCCATGTCGTTGGATCTGACTAAAGAAACATAGATCACATCTTTTTCTTGACCTTGAAACCCATCGACAGAATCTACTTGAACATCTAATTCTTTTAGATTGTCTTCACCGGCGATGGATCTTCTTATAAACCTTACCTGCTCTGCATATGGACTGATAATACCAATGGAATTACCTTGCAAAAGCGAAACATTTTTGAGCATGTGCTCCCGAAGGATGAAAAACTCCCCTTCATTTTTGTAACTGCGATGTTCGCTATTCATTGATTCATCAAAACCGCATCCGCTTGTGTCAATAAAAGTGATGACCTGGTCTCCTTCAGCAAGCAAACGATCTTTGACAAGTTCATTGCTAAACAATTCGCCATTATAGAATTGCTGATTCGAAAATCCAAGAATTAAATCATGCATCCGATATTGCTCTTTCAATAAATAAGCATGATCGATACCATCTGCCATCCTATCTAATAAGGTCTGATCTAATCCGAGTTCCTTGGCTTTGGGACTTTTAACGGTTGGCGGCAATTGCAAATGATCTCCTGCCAAAAAACAGCGTCTTGCTTTTATCATTGCTGTCCAACATTCCGCTTCCAATGTTTGAGAGGCTTCATCAATGACCACAGTGTCAAAATTCAAATCACTTATTCGTCGGTTTGCAGCACCTATTAATGTACAAGCCACCACCTGTGTTGAAGAAAATATATTCGATACCAATTTATCCTCAAGGTCATCTGCCCATCTTTTCAACTCTTTCGCTTCTTTATATAAGGCTCTTCTATTGGCATGTTCTTTTGCTCCAAATTTTCTCTTATGCGTCCGCGCTTCTTTTTTGGCAGCTTCAGATTCTATTCTGACCTTTTTGATATGCTGCCAGTCATCATGCGATCGAACTTTCTCCGCCAAAGTTAAATGGGAAACTGAATCACCAATTCTCGTTACATTTCCTAGACGTAGAACTTTTATTCCTTTATCATCTAACTTTCTCACCAATAAATCCACCGCATTATTACTCGGGGCACAAACCAAAATTCGTTTTTCAACTTGTAAAAGCGATCTGATTAAAGCGACGATTGTGGTCGTTTTACCCGTCCCTGGTGGTCCATGAATTATCCCAAAGTATAAAGAAGTCAACAATCCTTTTACTGCCTCTTTTTGTGCTTCATTTAAAGATTCGTCAATATAAACATGATCCTTTTTATCATAATGCTTTTCATCAAACTTCGACTTTCGTCGAATGCCTTCGCGCAGCGCTTTAATATGTTCTTCCTTGGACTGTTTTAAAGTTTCTATAGTAGATTTCATGACCTTATAAGGTCGTTCATCATAGATCATCCGAATACTAACCGAACCATTATCAGGAATATAATCCTTGTCAAATTGCGTCGAATTGAGAATAACACCCATTTTATTCCCTCGAACAAAGGAGACAGCACCTCTTAAAGCAATGGTTTCATGTGTTTCATAAAGGATGTTACAGGCTATACCTGTTTTGAATTTGTGTGGCTGATTGAGCTGCTTAGTTCGTTCGAATACCATCTCTATGTGCTCTCCTACTCCATAATGTTTTTTAATTAGGAGTACGGGAGACCACAATATGCCGGACTTAATTTTATCCTCTTTAGATTTGGCATTATCCAACGACTTAAAGTACGCTTCTTCGTGCTTACGCTCCTCCTCTATGGCTGATAAAAGAATATTATATCGATCCTGGTCCATTTGCGCTCAAATATGCAATTTCTTTACAAATATGTCGAGGGCTTTCATGACCTTTACCGAATATCGAGTCTAATTAATTGAAGAAAACATTTGAGCATGTGGTCCTTTAAAGATGAATTGAAAGAAAACAAAGTGGTATTAAAGAAGGCTGTGCATTCTTTACATGATTTGACTTTGAAAATCAATCATGAAGAATTACAGTCAACGGTTAAAGAGATACTTGATCATATTGAAGATCCCTTTCTCTTTGTCATCGTTGGAGAAGTTAAAGCGGGTAAAAGTAGTTTTGTCAATGCTCTATTGGAAACCAAAGAGGAGATATGTAAGGTAGCACCAGGGCCGATGACTGATACCATCCAACAAATTGTATTTGGAGAGGAATCAAAAGAGGAAAGCGTTAATCCTTTTTTAAAGAGAATCAGTCATCCTGTGGATATTTTAAAAGAAATCTCCATTGTAGATACTCCAGGAACGAATACAATTATAGATCACCACCAAGAAATAACAGAACGCTTTATACCTCATGCAGATTTAATCGTTTTTGTTTTCGAAGCCAAGAACCCATATCGTCAATCCGCGTGGGCATTCTTTGATTACATTAATGAAGCATGGAGAAAGAAAATCATTTTTGTTCTACAACAGAAAGATTTGATGGAACCCAATGACCTCAAGGTAAATATAGAAGGTGTCCAACAACACGCGATCAAAAAAGGCATAGCGGCACCAAATGTTTTTGACGTGTCTGCCAAAATGGAATTGAATGCTCAAGAAAATAGTGGGTACAAAAGTTTAAAAAAATATATACAAGAAAACATCACTGGAGGTAAGGCACCTTACCTTAAATTGATCAACAAAGCAACGACCTCACTAACCATCAACAAGCGAATTGAAGAAAGCCTAAAACTGCGTCAAGAACAACACCAACTTGATTCAGCATTTCGAGATGACATTAAAGAGACCTTGGACCAACAAGAGATTAAAACAGCAAAACAAATAGAGTTTTTGATCGAAAATCTAGTGGCCGCTTACGACAGAATTACCAAGAAGACAGACGACCAGTTATCTGAGGGTTTATCATTTGGGTCCATGTTAAAGCGATCTCTCTCCTCATTATTTTCTACATCAGAGGGACCAAAAGAATGGCTAGAACGGATCATAAAAGATTTTGAACAACAACTCAATATTTCCTTAAAAGACAAATTAAATGATGGCGTCATGGATGTAGCAGATAACATTCAAACCATGGCGAAGCTCGTTGATGCGAAGGTTAAAAATAGTCCCAATGTTTTGCTCAATCGAGATGAAATTTTTGCCGACATCGCTGAAAAAAGAGCTAATATTTTACGAGAGCTTCAGCAGTCTTTTTCAGATTTTATGGGGAACTCTGAGAACTTCTATGACAAGGCCATGTTTCAAGAATCCCAAAATATGGCACCTAACCTTGCTGCAGGTGGTGGCATTGCTGTAGTAGGAGTAATTTTAGCTACAGTGGTTAACGGAATGGTTTTCGATATTACCGGTGGAATTTTAACAACACTGGGATTAGTCTTTGCAGGAGTCTCAGTTGGTTTCAAACGAAGAAAAATCATTAAATCTTACCGAACTGAAATTGAAAAAGGAAGAACACAAATAGAGGAGGAAGTCGGAGATAAATTAAAATCATATACACTTCGAATCAAGCAAAGAATCGATAGCAACTTCGCGAAACTAGATCAGCATTTAGCCAACGAACAGGCATTAGTCGATGAACTTTCAAATCAAATGAAAGGTATCGAAGAAGAATTGAATAAAATTCAAAAAGAGTTAGAAGCGAAACTTAACTAAACACCTCTTTGTATAAAATAGGACGTGGATATTCCTCCGTAAGGATATGTCGCAATACATCGAAAGACGTAACCACACCTTTTAATTCGTTATTCAAATTAACAACAGGTAAGGTTTTAAATCTTTTGTCCATAAATAATTCTGCTGCTGTACCCACCTTATCCAAAGGTGTTATTCTTACAACATTTGTGGTCATTAAATCTCTTACCGTCTTTCCATCCGTGTTGCCTTCGGATCTTAAACATTTCCATAAATCATAGGTGGTAATTAAACCAAGAAGCTTACCTTCTTCTACAACAGGCAATTGATTTAAGCCCTCTTTTTCCATACTAGCAACTAGTGATTCAATGGATTGGTTTGGATCCGCGACGCGGGGATTTACGGTCATTATGCGTCTGACTTGTTCATTCATCATAACTCAGAAGTTTTTGTTCATCCAGAAGTTACGATTTTTTTCTGAGAAAATCAGGGGTTAGAATTCAGCAATTCTCTAAACTATTTAATTGATCCAGTAGTAACTTCAAATTATCCTCCTTCAAAGGCTTATCAATAATCCCTTTAATCAATGGAGAGCTCTCAGCCCTTTCTTGATCTCTGGGATTTAAAGATGTAGTTAACATCAGTACAAAAGGAGGTTTATTAAAATTGAGTTCTGCAAATTTTTCCAGAAAACCCCAACCGTTTAATAAGGGCATATTGATATCAAGAAAAATGACATCCGGTAAATTCAAATCGGCATTAGCTTCGATATTTTTAAAATGATCCAAAGCTTCGAGCGGTCTATTAAAGAAAATAAACTCCTCACACATATTAGATTGTTCTACAATAATTTGATGATAGAAATTGGTAGCAGCATCGTCATCTATAAAAATAATTTGTCGAAACTTTTTCATATAAACTTATTTACGACATGGGAAGTGTGAAGCCAAAAGTACTACCTAATCCCAGTTTACTTTCAAGATTCATTTTACCAGAATGCTTTTCTACGATCAATTTGCAAATCGCCAATCCTATTCCCGTTCCATCATATTCTTCTTTGAGATGTAAACGTTTAAATATTCCAAAAATGGATTTTTTATTTTCTTCAGATATTCCTATACCATTATCCGAGATCGAAAAATGATGGAAGTCCTCCTGAATATCATAACGTACTTTAATCACTGGTGACCTACTATCAGGTACGAACTTCATCGCATTGGTTAATAAATTTTGTAACAGCTGTTTAATTAAAGATCGATCACCTATGATTTCATTTGGAAATCCTTCCGCAGAAATATTGGCTTTACTTTTATCAATTAAGGATTGAATGTCTTCCTTTACCTCGCTCAACAAATCCTGAGGATTAAATGTCTCTAATTTGAGCTCTTTGTTTTTCGCTAATGAAAAGTGAAGCAAATCTTCGATGGTTAATTTCATTCGCTCAGTTCCTTGATGAATAAAATCCAAGTAACTTTTTTCTCGATCATTCAGCTTATCCTGAACGCTATTAGTCAGTAAAGACGAAAAATTAATCACATTTTGCAAGGGTGACTTTAAATCATGACTCGCTAAATAGGCAAAGTTTTCAAGTTGTAATCTTTCATCGATATATTCTGTTAATCGTTCTTCCTTGACTTTAATGTCATTATTTAAACGCGTGAGTTGTGCGTTTTTCCTTTGCTCGTTTCGTCTCAATTGAGAAACTCCATATAAGAGAAATCCCAGTAAAGCTGTAAGAAAAAAGGCACCCCATTTTAGTCTTTTTTCAAATATTAATTGATCGTTTTGTTTCACCAATTCATCATCAATCTCTGAAAATGAAATTTCATATGCTTTATGAATTATATCTGATCTATTCCGGATTCTAACATTCTTATCCAGATTAGACAATTTCAAATTCTGATAATATGAGAGGGATTCAAAATCATTTGATCTAGAGTTCATTCTTATTAGACTATCCAAAACGATTTCACTCCAACCAAGCATGTTGGCTTTTTTGGTAGTATGATACAATTCGTCAAGCCTGTCAGGGCGACCACTTTTATATAATTCTATTCCATGTGTTCCTAATTTGGCCAATTCGAAATACACTTCAAATCCATCCTCCTTTAAAGCCAATAGATCTTCATAAGCCTTTTTGGCATTTTGCATTTTATTTTCTTGAACAGCGCTAAACACTTTAATGACCTGATGAATGATCGGAGCATCTTCTGTTACAAAATTATCGGGATAATAGTTGGATAGAAATGGTTCTTTGGTAAAGAAGCGGGCCTCATTGGCGAAAGCCTTATTCAATTCTGCCATGTCATTCAAATCATAATTAATGGCACTTTCATTGGCATAATCAAAATTTTCTGCAGCCTTTCTATACTCACCAATGTCCGAAAAGTTCTGACCTAATGTTCTATAAATGAAGGCATCCCGTCTTGAACTAAAACCATTTTTTTTAGCATTTTCAATAGCGCTAAAACAATATTCGATGGATAAATCCAATTCTTGAATCTTACGATACATAACGGCAATATCCATGTCAAAGAGGATTAATGATTCGACATTTAATTGTTCCAAAATGACTTGTACCTCTCGGATATAATCTAGTATCTCGTCCTTATTCAAAGTATAAATAATAGATCTACCCAATCGCTTCGTCCTAATATATCGGTACTGAATATTTTTATTATTGATCCACTGACTCAACGAATCATTCAGTATAGATAGCCTTTCAAAAGTCGATGTATCCTTGTTTATAAATGATGTACACAGCTCCGGAATGAATAATAGAACTTTTGAGCGAGCTGAAATATTCTTAGGAAGATCTTTTTGGGCATTGGTAGCAAAGACCATCGCAGAATCAACACCTTCAAAAAAGGTTTTATAATAGGCAATGGCTGAGTATGCAGCGCTCTTAGTCTTATGATCATTGGTCAACTCCGCAGAGCGCAACAAATCATTAACGAGCGTTTTCATACTTTCCTCCCCTAGTTTCCCGTCCAATACCAATTTATTCGCTTTAGAAACTATCGGATCGGTTTGTAACTCCAATTTATTCGGAGAAACATCATTTTTGCTAAAAGAAGGTAGTATGAAGAATAAGATACTTAGCATCAGCCAAAGGCTAACACCGTGGAAAATAGTTCTCATAATACTTAGTCTCAATCCATTAAAGGACACGCCTAAGGAAAAAGACCACTATAAATATAGTGAGTTTTTTTCATATGTAAGTGTCTGATAACGCTTTGACTATGTGTAATTAGGTTCTAAATGTGAAATTTGGAATATAAAAGATGACTACTAACTCCCGATTCCCCAAGCGGGGAATCGAAAAACGAAGTGGAGCTGCCGAGAGTCGAACT
>JAHDBI010000091.1 GCA_020630475.1 Saprospiraceae bacterium | reverse complement strand
TTTCTAATGTCGTCTTCAGAGATCTTGATGACTCTTCTTGTGCTGACAATCAAGACATCGGTCCGCTTGATCCTTGTTCTAATCAATGTCAATTAACAATACTTCAAGCAAGCGCTGTTTGTGATGATAATGGTACTGGATCTGATGATACGGATGATTTCTATATTATCACCGTTAATGCTTCCGCTCAAAACAGCGGAGCTACAGGGCAATTTAATGTAGATACAGGTTCTGGCATTGAAGGTCCTTTTGATTACAATACTGGTGGTACTTTCAACCTTCCGGCTGATGGGTCTATGCCAACACTCATATTTACGGATGTTGATGATCCTAACTGCTCCGACTCTCAAGACATTGGTCCCCTTAACCCTTGTTCTTCTGATTGTGTAATGTCCATTGACGAACTCACTTGGGTTTGTAATGACAACGGCACTCCTGTTGATGCAACTGATGACTTCTATGATGTTTGTGTAAATGCTTCAGCTACTAACGGTGGTGCCAGTGGCACTTTTGACATCGTAATTAATGCCGTTGTTCAAGGTACTTTTGATTATACTGTAGGAGGATGCTTTACTATTCCTGCTAATGGGGCTACCCTCTTGGTATTGTTCCAAGACTCGGACGATAATGCTTGTCAAGATTCTGAAAACATCGGACCGCTTGATCCTTGTTCTAATCAATGTCAATTAACTATACTTCAAGCTAGTGCTGTTTGTGATGATAATGGTACTGGATCTGATGCTACCGATGATTTCTATATTATCACTGTCAATGCTTCCGCTCAAAACGGCGGAGCTACAGGGCAATTTAATGTAGATACAGGTTCTGGCATTGAAGGTCCTTTTGATTACAATACTGGTGGTACTTTCAACCTTCCGGCTGATGGGTCTATGCCAACACTCATATTTACGGATGTTGATGATCCTAACTGCTCCGACTCTCAAGACATTGGTCCCCTTAACCCTTG
Organism: Saprospiraceae bacterium; assembly: GCA_020630475.1. Classification (GTDB taxonomy): domain Bacteria; phylum Bacteroidota; class Bacteroidia; order Chitinophagales; family Saprospiraceae; genus JAHDCZ01. Next base: position 13,610 of record JAHDBI010000091.1, on the reverse strand, counting down.
TTCTTCTGATTGTGTAATGTCCATTGACGAACTCACTTGGGTTTGTAATGACAACGGCACTCCTGTTGATGCAACTGATGACTTCTATGATGTTTGTGTAAATGCTTCAGCTACTAACGGTGGTGCCAGTGGCACTTTTGACATCGTAATTAATGCCGTTGTTCAAGGTACTTTTGATTATACTGTAGGAGGATGCTTTACTATTCCTGCTAATGGGGCTACCCTCTTGGTATTGTTCCAAGACTCGGACGATAATACTTGTCAAGATTCCGAAAATATTGGACCGCTTGATCCTTGTTCTAACCAGTGTCAATTAACCATCATAACTGCTAGTGCTGTTTGTGATGATAATGGCACTGGATCTGATACTACCGATGACTTCTATGTAGTCACTGTCAATGCTTCCGCTCAAAACGGAGGAGCTACTGGACAATTTAATGTAGATACTGGTTCTGATATTGAAGGTCCTTTTGATTACAACACAGGTGGTACTTTCAATCTGCCTGCTGATGGATCTATGCCAACACTCATATTTACGGATGTTGATGATCCTAACTGCTCCGACTCTCAAGACATCGGTCCGCTTAATCCTTGTTCTTCTGATTGTGTAATGTCGATTGACGAACTCACTTGGGTTTGTAATGATAATGGCACTCCATTAGATGCAACAGATGACTTCTATGATGTTTGCGTAAATGCATCCTCTACTAACGGCGGTGCAAGTGGAACTTTTGATGTAGTGATTAATGCGGCAATTCAAGGCACTTATGATTACACGGTCGGTGGGTGCTTTACTGTTCCTGCTAATGGTGCTACCCTTTTAGTATTGTTCCAAGACACAGACGATAATGCTTGTCAAGATTCTGAAAACATCGGACCTCTTGACCCTTGTTCTAATCAATGTGAATTAACGATCATTACTGCTAGTGCTGTTTGTGATGATAATGGCACTGGATCTGATGCGAATGATGACTTCTATGTCATTACAGTGAATGCTTCTTCTCAAAACGGTGGAGCTACTGGACAATTTAATGTGGATACAGGTTCTGGTATTGAAGGTCCTTTTGATTACAACACAGGTGGTACTTTCAATCTGCCTGCTGATGGGTCTATGCCAACACTCATATTTACGGATGTTGATGATCCTAACTGCTCCGACTCTCAAGACATCGGTCCGCTTAATCCTTGTTCTAACGATTGTATTATTGCACTGCAGAATTTAATCATTGGGGATTGTGATGACAACAATACAGGACCGATAGCAACAGACGATACTTTTGAGGCAACTATAAATATTGGACAAACCAATTTAGGCATGAATTCCCAATACAATGTATCCTGGAATGGCAACAATTGGGGACCTTTTGATTTTGATCAAGATATTGATATTCCTGGCCTTCCTGCTGATGGTACCATAATTACACTTCTTGTTTCGGATGCTTCAGGAAACTGTCCTCCTATAACTGTCGATGTATCTCAAAATTCATGCTCTAGTTGTGACCAGACAGTTAATGCAGGAATGGATCAATTCATAGATTGTGACAATCCGGATGTAACCTTAACAGGATCAAGTTCTGAAACTGGCACCATAGAATGGACTGGACCAAATAACTTTACGAGTGATCAATTGTTGATAACAGTAAATACAGATGGAACTTATTGTTTGACATTAACTTTTCCCGATCAATGTCAGGCCCAAGATTGTGTCGATGTCACTGCGGATCCTAGTTTACCAGTAGCAGATCCAGGATTAGATCAATCAATAACTTGTGTTGACTCAGTAGTGACCCTTGGGGGACCTGGTTCGACTACTGGTGCCAATGTGACTTATGAATGGACTGATGCGAACGGCATGGTTCTTTCGAATGATCAATTCTACGAAGTTGATATGGCAGGTGTATATTTCTTTCAAGTTATTGAAGGTATATGTGCCTCACCTATTCAATCAGTTGAAGTGTTTGATGGAACTGACGAACCTTTAGCGATTATCTATGCTGATCCAGATAGTATCATTAATTGTCAAGTAGGTGCTCTTACATTATCGACAGAAATTGAACCTAATACTGTCTATTCATGGATTACTTCTCAAGGGACGGCCGTGGCTAATCAAGTACTCATCGACATGGGTGGTGAGGTATTATTGATAGCCCTTGATACCATTTCTGGATGTTCTAATGAAAACTCTATTACCATAGACGATCAGATTGAATATCCTCTAATTAACATTGATCCTATTGGGGAAATAAACTGTTCCGACCCTGTCGTGATTATAGATGCCTCGGATTCCCAAAGTGGAAGCACGATTTCATATCAATGGTATGACGATAATTTTGATCCAATCGTTGGTCAAACTGGTAACATGATAAATATCTCGGATAGTGGAACATACTATTTTGAATCTATTGATAGTGAAAACGGTTGCACGAATGTTGATACTGTTATGGTTGTATCCAATATCGATTATCCAGATGCTGAAGCAGGCAATTTAGTAATACTTGGATGTGATGATATTGAAGCAAGTTTAAATGGATCAGGAAGTGATACTGGCGATGATATTATTTATAATTGGTTTTCAAACAATGGAACCGTATCCGGAAATTCCAATGAATTAAATCCAACAGTCACAGGACCAGGATTATATTATATTGAAGTAACTAATACCTTAAATGGTTGCTCCACGATAGATTCGGTAGAAGTTCAATTAAATTCAAATCTTCCATCGATCAATTCGATTAATGCACAAAATCCATTGTGCTTTGGTGATGAGAATGGAAGTATTGAATTAAATATTTCTGGGGGTACAAGTCCATATCAATATAGTATCAATAACGGACCATTATCTTCTAATTCTAATTTCAATAATCTAGCTCCTGGATCCTACGATTTCACTGTGGTTGATGACGAAGGATGTATAATTGATACGACAATTGTTCTTGATGAGCCTATGGAGCTTTTCTCTGAAATTACTGGAGATCTTAGTATAGAAATTGGAGAAGAGGGAACATTAGAAGGATGGACAAGTATTGATCCTAATGATATTGCAACAATACAATGGACACCAGAAGATAGTCTATCATGTCCTACTTGTTTAATTACACAGGCGTATCCAGAATTTTCAACAACATATACTCTTACAGTTACAGATACAAACGGATGTGAAACTATTAGTTATGCTTTCCTTGCAGTCGAAACTAATGTAGACATATATGTTCCCAATATTTTCTCACCAAACGGTGATGGGCAGAATGAAGGATTCACAATTTACGGAAAGGATAACGTGAAAGAAATTAGAAATATGTGGATTTTTGATCGATGGGGAGAACTCGTATTCTCTAAAGAAAACTTCCCAATTAACGACCCTGCACAAGGTTGGGATGGGACCTTTAAAGGTGAAGAATTGAATCCTGCGGTATTCGCTTACTTAATTGAAGTTGAATTGATCAATGGTAAAATTCAAAAAATACAAGGTGACGTTTCTTTAATTCGATAGAATTAATATTTCCATGCCCGATTGGGCATGGAAATATTACCGAGAATATTACTGAAATAATATAAATTCATGTACCATATAATTAGTAAGTGTAATCCGTAATCTTGTTAGACTAGACACTATAATCCTCTGAACAACAATTTTATTAAATACGATATCCTGATTAACGAATACCGTATTATTTCATTTAATATCTATGATTAAGAATTTGAAAATTCTAAACATTTAATCTCTGCACCCTACCTTTAGGATTATTATATCCCAGTTTTAGGTTTAGTTCACAGTAGACCAAAAACTTTATTCACGATCAAATCTGACGCTATCAAAGATGGACACTTTGGATGGCTATATCAGATTAAATTTGCGGGGCAGATTTTAAACTCGTCGCAATAAAATACTTGATACTTTCAGCTGAAAAAATAAATGAATTTTATGAAGTTCACAAAGAGAAAATTTATTTATATGGAGCTCGTAAAATATATGCCATCTATTACTTTAGCTGCGGCAGTTTTGTAAAAGTACAATACTACAGAAGATTTTAGAACGTCATTGGGTAAACAAACCCAGCTAAAACAAAAGGGAAAGATATGAGCTTAATTTTGAAGAGAATGCTTTGAGAGAGAGCTCATTCTACTCTGTTAGGACAGGGATGTTTTAATTAGTTTAATTAGGAAGACCATGGAGAATTTTTCCCTGTTCTTATTAGAATTTAAAACTTTACAAACTTCTGAGTTGTATAATTCTCAGCTCGAATAAAATATATTCCTGATTTTAAATCTTTGATCGATTGATCTTCTAAAGCCTTAATGGTCTTCACTGGCATTCCAACTGAATTATAAATAGTTAGATAGTTATCTCTCTTAAAATCAAATCCTTCAATCCTTAATAAATCTGATGATGGGTTGGGAACTAATTTAAACTCGCTTTTTGCTAAATCATTAACTGAAGTTGAATTTGTCATGAGATCCGTTCCATAAATTGAAATACCTCCTCTGAAATTTCCAACAATCATTTCATACTTTCCATCATTATTTAAATCCTCGAGAGCACATGTAGAAACAGTACCAACATTTGCACCGCCCCAATTTTCAAAAATTAATTCAAAAAGACCGTCTAAGTTATTTTCAATATTCCCATAAAGTCTAATATTTGCACGATCTGAGCCTGTGACTAAAAATATTTCATTTTTTGATTTTATAATTCTTGGGCTTGACTTTCCTGAAGGATAATCGACGATCCTTGTATTAACCCCACCAAAAACTGGATTATGATTATCAGTATCCATCTCAAAAAAGGCATCAAATTCATTACCAACGTTTGTAAAATAATTGATGTTTCCAAGAACTTCATTTAAAACATTTACGTTCTGTTCGCCAACTAATAAATCTAGATCTCCATCATTATCCAAATCAAAAAAATCGGGTCTAGCTAAAGCACCAATGTCTATATTCATATATGGAAAAACTGGAGAGGCAAACAGGAATGAATCAACACCTATGTTTTCAAAATAAAAAATTTCTCCTGTATGAACTCCAACAAATAAATCTTGATCACCGTCATTATCAATATCACAGAACGTCGGTGATGGTTCATAAAGGCCTACAAAAAATGTAGACAAACCGAATAAATCATTCTCAGCAAGTTTAAATTTTGGTTCGTTAATTGTTCCAAAATTTTCATATAAAACTAATCTAGGGCCATAACTAACTGATGTATCAGCAAAACTTCCTGACGTACCTATAATGATGTCTTTAAGACCATCCATATTAACATCCGCGATTACCGGCGATGTTGATGTTCCCAGATCGATTGACATGTCATTGATAAAATTTGAATTAGTTAAGGCAAATTCACTTTCATTAAATGTACCGACATTTTTATAGTAATGAATCGCTTTGACGTCTTCAGTATTTCCTGAAGTATACGGTGCAAAGCAAATATCCGAAAGTCCATCTAAATCTACATCAGCAATGTAAGCAGCGGGGTAGTTTTTTAATTGTACAGATTGCTCATTTGAAGGAAAAGAATAATCAATACTATCCATCCAGTCTGTATCAATTTGGCTATTTTTAAGAAATACTGCGTTAGGTGACAGTAAACTGCTGATAAGCAAATCATTCTGTAAATCATTATCCACATCTAATATTGTCAAGCTTGAATTTGTATGACGCAAATCTGCGCTTGTGGAATGGAAATTAAAAGCACATTCGTTTTCATTGTTACTAAGAATAAATTGATTAGAGATGATATCATCACTAAATTTACCCCAACAAGTATCCTGTAAAACAAAATGAAAATAATCTTCCGATCCAGGAAACTCGTCTTTTAGATTTTTATAATATTCGACTTTACTTAACGAAGCATTAAACTTTAGCAAATCTAGATCACCATCGAAATCTATATCTATTATTTCGGGTAAATTTAATGGATCAACCAATATTGGTTTCCATTCGGAATCGGTATAGTAATGTAAAGAACTATATTGTTGGTCAGATACGTTGATTGTGTAATCCTCAAACTTCAAACTATTATTTACAACAATCCCTTTTCTAACTTCTATAATTCTGGGAGCTCCGACCTCTCTAGAAAACATTATAAGATCATCGATACCATCATTATCAAAATCTCTAATTTTAACCCAACCACGAGCTTTCCCAAAAACTTGAGCGTATTCTGGACTGTAGATAAACATTGGTAGAGTTTCATCATCATTTCTTAATATGGGTAAGAAAATTTCACCATTTGAATCAAAAATGATTAAATCCTCAACTCCATCTAGATTTATATCAGTTTGTAGAACTTGAGGAAGACTTAGACCACCTATAAAAGGCATATTTATTAAAGAATCATTTTTATAAAAATCTATTTTAGATAATTGAAAATTTTGACCATATCCAGAATGACATGTCAAAAAAAAGACGACAATTGTAGTATAAAATATTCTAATCATCTTCCCCATCAACTTTAAATAAAAAAACAGGTCAATCAACGAATAGTTAATTGACCTGTCTTAAAAAATTAATTATTTCTAATTCTTTATCACTTTAATAGTGTGTGGTTTACCATTAATGTTAGTTCGAACAAAATAGATACCAGATTCAAATTTGTTAAAATCAATAGGAATATTATTAACTCCTTTTGCCAAATCTGCTTTCATGTAAGAAACTCGCTCTCCTACAATATTAAACACCTCAATATCTAACATAGTGTCTCGGTCTAAATCTATATCAATAAATCCTTGGTTATCCACTGGATTTGGTCTGAAAGAAATAGGTGTAGCAACATCATCAGTTCGTCTTACAGTGATAACATTTGAATATTCAGTAGTCCCATCAAAATCGATAGACTTCAATCGATAATACGTCCTTTTAAAAGGTTCTTCGTCTATTAAATTATACAATTGATTTTCGGAGGTATTCAAACTTTTTAATCGTCCAACCTCTTCCCATCGGCTTAATCCGTTCTCAGATTTTTCAATTATTTGCCATTCACTATTCACTTCTTCAGCAGTTTCCCATTCTATGACATTTACTCTATCCATTGCCTTAGCGGTTAATGAAATTAAGGATATTGGTAATAATGGGGCAATACAGGCACAATCCGCTTCAACCCATACAGTACCTGCAGGGCAATCTGATGAGGTAATTGGTGTAGAGACTTCAATTACCGTGAACATAACGGCTAGTGAGGCACCAGAACACTCTTCTGTAAATGTTTCAGTATAAGTACCTGCAGGAAGACAAGTTCCTGCAGCAAGCGTTGAGGTATAGCAGGGTGCTAGTCCATTTGGATCAGAAGTACATCCGCCTGAAACTGTAAAATCAGCAGGATCTACAAATGCACAATCCGTACCCATATCACTAGTTTCGCATGCGGCACCCATACTAGTAGTATAGATGTATGTGGGAGCTACAACAGTGATAGTAGGTGCAGTTCCGGCTGTCGTAAATGTTCCTAATGACTGAAATGTCGTATTAAATCCTGCCGTTCCAGTACCTGCTGAACCTGATGCTGATGCACCTAAAGTCTCTTCTATTAAGCCCATTTCATAAGTAACTCCTGGACATAAACCCAAGGTATTTGTATCAAAGTTGATCGTAGGAAATGCCAAGGTCTGAACAGTTCCTGTAGGTGCTGGGCCATATGGTGGAAAACAAAACGGCGGTCCTCCTGCCCCATCATCAAGTGCAACTGAAGTAACAGCCGAAGCTAAAGTAACGCCACCACAACCGGCTGTCACGGAGCCTTGACAAAATACGAGTAAATGCATGTTAAAACCATCACACTCGGTATCACATACAGACCCAGTAGCACCGCCGAAAGATACGTCAAAATCATGACTACCATCCGCAGTAATTATTCCAGTTCCTGCGTCATACGAACCAGAAATGGACAACAAATCAGTGGCATGGCAAGCTTTGACCCCATGACCATAAGACATCATAAGTAAAATAAAAAGTAAAATTCGTTTCATCATTTATAATTTAAATCTTCCAATAAATAAACAAGTCATTTTTTTGGGGTTAAATTACTTGTACTGATTAAAGATTATGCTACGTATAATCTTTTCCCTAGTTCTAAGATTTCCTTCAAATTTTAGTTTTTCCAATATGGGGTTATTGTCAACTAATAACGGTATTTTCTTAGCTAATTTAATTGGTAATTTGGAAGCTATACGGGGGCGATTAATAAATGTAATAATTTCTGGTCTATTTGCACAACAAATATTCAAGCTTCTTAAATTTATTTTTGATAAATCAATTCTTTTCTTTGTTGCAACATACTCCACATCTCCAATTGCCTTGTTTTCAAAATCATAAGCAAACGTATTAAAACCACTACTTTCCAAGGTTTTAAATAATGACCAACTAGCAATGGCCATTGGCGAATTACCATTTAATAATCCTTGATAGTTTACTAATAACATTCCATCATCTTTCAAGGAATTATGTATTTCTGTAAAACATTCTTTTGTATAAAGATGCGAAGGCTGTACTTCTGATGAGGATATATCAATTATTACAATATCATAATAATCTTCATTAGCCACTTTTATAAAATGTCTTCCATCATCGACATAGGCATTGTACATACTTTTGTTTGCATAAAAATAATCCTCTGCAACATCGAATACTCTTGGATCAATGTCAACAACATCAATTTCAAATCCTAAACGAGACAATTCATTCACTAATGATCCACCTGCCATTCCTAGTAATAGGACTCTTGAACCTTTAGGTTTTAATGAACTAATTGTTGATATAAAATGGACGTATCTAAATACAGATGTGGCATTATGATCACCTTTGACAACAAAACTTTGACCACTATTATTGGAATATAGAACTCTTTGTTCAGATTGATCCTTATTATTCTTTCTATCTACAACATCCAATTTTCCAAGTAAACCATCACTAGAATATATTACCTTGAAATCAGGTAAGTCATTTTCACTAGATAGGAAAAAAGTCATTACAATTAAAACTGAAACTATCAGAATTCCCAAAATTGTTCGCTTGTTCCTAACCAAAAAAAATGCTGTCAACGCAATAAAAAAACACACTACCATTAGAGGTAGCTTGACTCCAAATTTGGGAATAAGTAAAAATCCCAATAAATAATTTCCTAAGACTCCTCCAATCGTTGACACAGTATATACTCTACCCGCATCAAAACCAGACCCTACTTTTGATTGATTTAAAGCTTGTATTAATAAAGGCTCTACTGAGCCTAGGAGAAATAACGCAGGAAAAATTAAAAGTGAAGTCAATACGAAAAGGCCTAAAAACATCGGTAAGCCGATACTAAATTTGACTAAAAAAGGATAGAAAAACAGTCCTGTTATCATAAATAACGCGGCTGCAGTAAATAAGCTTGGAATAAATCGCTTACTTCTTACCTTATTAGAAAGCCACCCACCATAAAAATATCCGAATGCCAAAGACATAAGTGTTATTCCTATAATAGATGTCCAGATAAATAGGGATGCTCCGAAAATGGCACTTAACAATTTTCCAATTAATAATTCTATGGAAATTATTGCAACTCCACATACGAAAGCAAGAATAAAATTGAGATTTGGAGCTTTACTATTCACTAATTAATCCCTCTATTTCAGTGACAAAATCCCTTCTAATATTTTTAGTTATAAAGTTTCGATCCTTATCAATTAATATATTAAAAGGAAGATATGTTAAAAACATTTCTTTTAAGAACTTCGAATTAAGATCATCTTTTAGACGATACGAATTTTCCATCAAACCATCTTCTTCAACGGCTTTTCGCCAATTTTCTTGAGACTTATCAACACTTAAATGAATGACATCAAGTCCATCAATTGCATACAACTTGGCTAATTCCTCATTTTCCAAGCGAGAATGTTTACACCAGCTCGACCACACATGAATAAAAACTGGTTTGTCATCTCCCACCAAAATATCCTCATTTTCACCCTTTAAATTAATTACATTTAATTGCTCAGCTACTCTTATCCTTTTCATCTGAACCTCTTTCATTACTTTCACACGAAGCATTAAATCTACTTCCTGATCATTCTTCTTATCCTTCCCCTTCAATTCTTCATTAGCATAATTAATATAATCGTGATAATCTTCGTCAGGGTTCAAAGAGAAAAGAAAAGCAAACTTTAAATTTTGATTTTGAGATTCTTCGAAATTTTTTCGTGCGAATTCTTTCAATTCGATATACTTTACATCAACTCTGTTCTCCAATTCTTTGACTTCTGGAATTGAATAAATATCCTTGTGCTTATTTGGGTCTATTTTACTTAATTTTTGCCTTAAAATACCTTTGGCTAATTCGTAATCAGATAATATTTTTTTATAGCTATCAGTGAAATTTTTAAACTTCTCACTTATATCTGAACCCGTCACTTTATAATAATCAAACTCCTCCTTACTCGAACTAAATTGAATCTTAGGATTATCATTTACAAAGAATATAGACTTCCCCAAAGCTGTAATCTGATACAAGGATTCGTTTTCTGCATGCAATTTAAAGGTATAGTCTTTTAATGTTAAAACTGAATCGACAAGTTTAGTACCATTTGCAGTCATTTCTGACAAATACACCATAATCTCTTCATCCAAATTTTGTATTTCGCCAGAAAACTCAAACTCATTCTCATATACTAAACCATCATTTTTACACGACAGTAAACACAATGCAACTAAGAATAATAATATACTACTTTTCATATGGATTCATTTGAAGCGAGAAGCAAAACGCCACGATTAATAATACAACAACTAAAAGGAAGGAATAATACACGCCATGGCTAAAAATAAAGTAAAACCCAAAACTAAATGTAAAGAGTATTCCACCTATTGTAGATAACCCATAAATTAACCCACTACTCCATCCAGCGTTTTGGTTTTTAAATGACAACAACCTGATAATCAATGGAGTTACCATCCCAAAGGATACTATCGCTGGGAGCATTACAATAAGACTGGAAAGAAATATGCCAAGTCGGAGGGGAAAATTCAATGACATGACTAAAATCAATTCTCCGATGTATGTCATAAACAATACCGAAAATATGGAAATAAGAAGTACAGTTCTCAATTTTTTATGTGGGTTATCGTATGTGGAGATTTTACCACCGAAATAATACCCAGTTGCAAGACCAATCATCGTAACACCAAATACCGACGTCCATACGTAAAGGGAGGTTCCATAAAAAGGGGCGAATAACTTTCCGGATAATACCTCCACTGCCATTAAACTTCCACCTTCTAAAAAACTAATTAAATAGAGGAATTTATTTTTCATAAAATCATTCTCAACAAAAGTCAAAAAATGTGGACAACCACTTTTCACATTAGAAGAATCAAAGTTTAATGGGCTTTCAAATGTAAGGCAATAGAATCAAATTTTCAGTTTTCAATAAGTTTAAGTTTAATTGAAAATGATGCCTCCTCCAAAAAATAGGCGATATAATTGTTGAAAAATCATAACTACAACAAACCATTAAAGTATAAACAGTAGGCTGTTGATATTTTCTTGACCCCTTTTAAATATTGTTTGCCATCCGACAAGCAGTACACGAAACATTAAATTATGTCAGAGAACATTATTTAGAATGCCACCGGTTTTTCATCAATTTTCTTCATCCTCATGTTCGACCTTGGGCCAAACATTATTTTCAAGATTGATATCCGCCATTCTTTCGGATGGATCAATTCGAATTTCTTTAATGTCTGCCAAAGCATGCTTGACGATAAAAGAATAATTGGCATGTGTCCAAGGCCAATCTGATTGAACAAAATGACTTTCTACCTCACTCATTTTCTCTCCTCTCATGATCCTTAGCGGTATATAATAATTGATTGTCTCTCCGGAATTCAACTCTACCTGAACATCCAAAGGCATAGGCATTATTCCAATTTTTGACAATTCGACTTGTGTATTTTTTCCTATAGCAGCAATTGTATCTATTGTATAATCGATTGTATGCGTCGTATTCACAAAATACTCTTTAAACCAATCCAATTCTAAACCACTGGTCTTTTCCATTACCCGAATGAAATCATTTGGATTAGGGTGCTTAAACTTCCATGTATCGTAATATCTAAGCATTCCTTTGGCGAAAGCCGGTTTGCCCATAATATATTCCAGCTGTTTTAAGAAAACAGTTCCTTTCGTATATGAAGCCACTCCATATGCTTGATTTGTGTTATAGTGATCTGAATGCGTACTTAATGGTTCTTCATACCCAGACTGACTAAATCGACCATAGCCTCTCACTGAGTTTAAATGAGGGTCCTCCTGTACTTCACCCGACAGAATACCAACATTAACCAAATGGTTCATAATTTCTGCACTAGCAAAACTTGTAAACCCTTCGTCCATCCATGGATACAAACTTTCGTTCGTCCCCAATACCATTTGGTACCAGCTATGCATCAGTTCATGTACGGAAACTCCTACCAAGCTCGGGAAACTTCTCTCACCAGTAATTAATGTAGCCATTGGATATTCCATACCGCCATCCCCACCTTGAATGAAAGCGTACTTTGGATACGGATACTTTCCAAAATGTTTGTTCGCATAATTCAAAGCTTCATTCATCGCATTTGGTAATGCCTCCCAATTAGCATCCGTTGTCTCACTTGATTGGTAGTAAAACTCCATCAAGGTCCCATCATCCGCTGTTGACGTAAACACCTTATAATCTGGATCCGCCGCCCAAACGAAATCGTGCACATTCTCCGCTTTAAAACGCCATTCTAATTTTCCTCCTTTTACTTTTTTAGGTTTAGCATCAGGCATTGTTCCTGTTGCGCCCACAATGTATTTTTTATCCAATCTTATCTTAACATCAAAATCACCCCAGACCCCATGAAATTCTCTACCGACATATGGATTTGCATGCCACCCTTGATAGTCGTATTCTGACATTTTAGGAAACCATTGTGACATACTATAAGATATACCCTCTTTATTGTCTCTACCAGACCTTCTAATTTGAACTGGCACTTGCGAGATAAAATCCATTTCAAATAAAACATTTGAACCTGGTAAAATTGGATCTGATAAATTTACTTCTAAAATGGTGCCTTCGACGTGATAATCTTGCTCTGCACCAGCGCATTTTAGTCCATTAATCTTATGGTAACCGATTTCATCTAAACCTAATTTACTAATGCGGTCTCCTACTCTCCTATCTGGGTCCAAAATAGAAAGTGATCTTGTATCCATCATACTCCCTGGCTGGAAAGCATTAAAGTATAGGTGAAAAAACACCTTTTCCAGCGTATCTGGTGAATTATTATAATACTGGCAATATAGCTTTCCATCCATCTTATGTGTTTCCACATCTATATCTACATCGATTTTATATTTTATGCCTTGCAACCATCGATCTGCTTGACCTTCCGTATTGGTCACAAAAGCTAAAGAGAGGCCAATGAATAAAACCATCCACCTTAAAGAATTATACATGTTTCTTGATTTGAATTACTTCAAAGATCTTTTTAAATGAGGGCCATTTGTACCAATTCTGGCAAATCGCTAAAAACAAGATTCCTTGAATAATGAAAAATAAAAGTACTACATATGGATTTAACGCATTAGACACGAATAGTGCGTCTGTTTG
>JAHDBI010000090.1 GCA_020630475.1 Saprospiraceae bacterium | reverse complement strand
CACTTTGTTTAATTTCTAAGCCATATTGTTCTAAATAATTATCCATGAATGCAAATCCGATATAATAGCATTGCAAAAAAAAGACTATTACTTTAGCTACCCACTCTAATCCAACAGAACTTATTACAGTTGTAATCAAGACCGTTAAGATCGCTTCCAATATCCAACATCGAATGACTACTTTAAACATTCTAACTTCAGCCCTCATAAAATCCTTAAGCTTCGGTTTATAATCTCGATCGGTAAGTATCCCAATGGTTTTGACACAGAAATGAAAAATCAAAACTTCTAAAAAAAGTAAAAGAATATATTTTGCAGATCCCGAGTAAAATAAGCCACTTAGAAAACCACCCAAATCAGAAGTTAATGTTGACGCAGAATAAAAAAAACCTTGGTTGGAATTTAAGTTGCCATACCATCCATATAATACATTAAACAGTTGAATGGTCAAGATTAGGGCAAATAACAATGATATCTTTCCAGCCCAGCCATATCGCCAAAATCCTTCCCATAGTTTATGTTCTCTGATAAAATGGTAAGCGTTTATATGAAGACCCAAAACTTTTTTAAACTCTCCTATATCATCTTCAATCTCAGCAATTGATTTCATAACATTTGATCATTTTATTCAATAAAAGAAGAAAGTTGTGATAAACTTTCCTTTCTTTCAACTTCGTTCCTTCCTTCTATCAAAATTAATGTTCTTTTTAGTTTACCATTATACTTCTTGACGGAAAATAATCCATTAGAATATTTAGGATTAGAACTTTTCTTGGAATACATCATCAGTAGTTGGGGATAGTCGTTTAAGTTCTGTTTAAAATCGAATTGTTTAGAAACATTAATCTTATCTAAAGATAATTGTATTGGATAATTGAACAACTTTCCTTTAAATCCCAAGACAGCAAATACGTTACAGTTTTGACATTTCTTCATTAATCTTGATCGATTATTGTCATTGATTAGAATTACTTCTTTAATTTGAACAGAATCTAGAAATACCGATTGCAATTTATCCTCCAGATGAATTTCATTAAAAAACGTTCTAAAATGATAAGCATAAAAAGATCTATAAAATAACATTTCCTTGCTTTGGGGAAAATCGATTATTTCATCCTCTAAATAGTATTGATAGTCAAGATCGTCAACAATAATTTTTCCGGACAAGGAATTTCCATTCGGCTGTAGCCCAATATCAGAAGGAATTTTATCAATAAATTCTTCTATAAAATTATTATAATACTTATCAGTAGGAATTTTAGTACATCCTATAAAAATAATTTGTGAAAGCAATAAGTAAATGAGAACCCTACTCATCAGGCAAAGCTTTTAAAGCATTGGAAAGTACCTCGTTAAGGTCAAAACTTTTGGAATGTCCCAACCTCACATAAATAAGATCACGAGAAGGAATAACAACCACTTTCTGCCCTTGAAATCCATTGAAAGAAAACAAATCTTCGGGTAAATCAGGGTAGGCTTCTTTGTTTTTATTGAGCCATATTTGCGCACCGTAATTATTTATCTTGCCCATTGCAGCTTGAGTGCTATAATCCACCCAACCTTCAGGCAAAATCTGTTTACCATTAAACCAACCATCATGAAGATACAATCGACCGAGCTTTGCCCAATCTCTTGCAGTCGCAAAACCAAAAGAAGATCCGATAAAGTTTCCTGACTCATCTGTTTCAATAAAAGCCGATTTCATACCTATCTTTTCAAACAATGCTTTTCTAGGAAAACTTAAATATTCCTCTTGATTTGAAAGCTTGTTTTTAATAATCGAACAAAGAAGATTTGTAGTGCCTGAAGCATAGTACCATTCCGTCCCTGGTTTGTGAGCTAGAGCTTGGTCAATCGTAAGTTCTTCAATATTCTCATTTTTATAGAGCATTTTTGTAACATCAGATATTTTGGTATAATCTTCTTCCCATTCCAATCCACTAGTCATTTGTAAGAGATGATGTATTGAGATATTTGATCTCTTATCTTGTTCCCACTCAGTAAATAGATTATTATCTTCAAGGCTTAATTTTCCATCAAAAACGAGTATTCCAATCAGAGCATTGACAATACTCTTTGTCATTGACCAACCAAGCTGAGGAGTGTTTTTATCTAATCCATCTGCATACTTTTCATAAATAACTCGATTTTTAAATATCAGTAAACTAGTCCTCGTTTTATAATCTTCGTGAAAAGCCAGTTCCATCGCATAATCCAATTGATTCGTATCTATTTGACTTAACAGACCTTTTGTGGCCAAACCAAATTCAAATTCGACGAAAGTCGAATCATCCATTGCAGGATACTTAATATTGTAATCATCTTCTCCTTCCAATAAAACACAACCTATTCCAGGTTTGAATTTTGCAACTTGCTTTTTAAGTCCAAAAATACTCGACTCTACCGTCTTTTCTTTCTTGTTTATTTTAGTCGAAACTAGATTGATAGGAGAGAAGTCCATATCGTAGTTTTTGATATTGGTTTCTGATCTATTGGCCCCAAAATGACAGGAACAAAGATTTTTTGCAGCATACCCATTAATAATTGGAAGTCGCTGGTCGACAACAAAATAGTACAATGCCCCGAGAATAATCAGGAGCAAAAAGACAATCCATCTTCTCTTCTTCATTTATTCAATAGTCAATTTAGAATTTACTTTTTGCCCACCAGCCTTAAGGATAACATCATAATTACCCTTGAGTAAATAGGTTTTTTGATTGTCAGTTTCAGGAAGAACTTTTAAATCTTTTTCATTTTGCTTATTAAACCATTTTATAAGATCATTCTTCTTGTTGGCGTCAATTGTCAGATCATACTTAAAGTAATTTAATCCTCTTTGAGCTTGATCTTGCGTTTTAAAAAACGTTTTACCATTTTCACCTTTGATCTCTATCTCAACTTTTTGAACTGTGTCCGAGAAATAAGGAATTTCAATGGTTGGTTCTTGCACCTTATCGTAGAATCTTCTTTTCTTACCCCAACTAGATTGGTGCTTATATTTTTGATCACCTATTATTGCAATAGCCTTATCTTGATTTTCCTTCACCGATCGAAGAACAGATAGATCAGCTTTATAGAAAGATCGCCCATGCGTGCCCAACAATAAATGATCTTCTCTTTCCTGCACAACCAGATCATGAATAGGAACATGAGGAAGATTTTCACCAGTTCTCAAAAATGATTGCCCCCCATTAAAAGAGACGTAAAGACTATGATCAGTGCCTACATAAATAATATTTGGATCCTTCTGATCTTCCTTAATGACATTGACCGTCTCATTTGGAATATCCGTTCCAATAGTTTCCCAATTTTCACCATAATCATCACTGCGATATAAGTAATTGGTTCTGTTGTCATTTCTGTAATCATTTAAGCTCAAATAGACTCTCGATTCGACATGTGCAGAGGCTTGAATCCGACTAACCCATTTGTCCTTGGGCAAGGAACGATTAATTTTTTGCCACGAGTTCCCAGCATCTTTACTCACATGTATCGCACCATCATCGGAACCAGTATAAAGCAAACCAAATTTAAGTGGTGATTCGTGGATGGCAGTCAAAGTTCCAAAAGGTACGTCACCTTTCTTTCCTCCTTGAGTTAAATCATCTGATATTTCGTCAAAATTATTTCCTTGATCCATACTACGCAACAACTTGTTGGCACCCATATAAAAAATGTCTTGATTATGTGAAGATAAAAGGATTGGTGCTTGCCAATTCCAGCGATACGGACGATCACCTAATTTGTGCTTTGGTGTGATGTAAGCTCGTTCTTTTGTTCTTGTATTTTGTCGGAAATAATTACCAAATTGAAATCCGGTGTAGACCGTTTCATTATCTCTTGAATCAATCTGAATTTGCATACCATCACCACCCATGATCGATTGATAAGGATAATTTCCATAGGCATGCCAACGTGTGTTTTCTTTTGATGTATGTTCACCAACCCATACTCCGTTATCTTGTAATCCACCATATACTCTATACGGATCGGCGTTATCAACATTAATCGTATAGAATTGACCAACCAAAGGAGAATTGCATTTGATCCATGTTTTACCATCATCATAACTAATGTTAATGCCTCCATCATTTCCATTGATTACGTGTCCATCTAGGGTGGGACTGACCCATAAAGCATGATGATCAGCATGGACATTGTAATCATTCATTGAAGTAAAGGTTTTACCGCCATCATCAGATTTTAGGATTGGTACGCCCATGATATAAATTCGATTGTCATCCAGGGGAGAAACTCTTATTTGTCCAAAATAATAACCATAAGAATTGTAAACGGAGTTTAAATAATAATCATGAGTCTTCAACCATTTTTCTCCATTGTTATCACTTACATAAACTTCGGCACCTTTGACAGGTGTATCAAATAATAAACTGTTTGCACTTTCCAAATATTCAGCAAAAGCTTCTGGTTTTATCTCTCCAGATTTTATCGATGACTTAGCCGATGCTGCCGTGATCTCTTTGGGAAATCCATTTGATTTTAAGAACGTGTTGAGTTTATCGTTATTCAGAGCCATGAAGTTTAAACTGTCCATATCCTTGAAATCATTCTTGGCAAGCTTATCGGATTTGCTCGAAGGTTCTTTAGGACGACGATTATAGTTGTCTAAGATTGCATATATTTTGGAAGCATCACTACTAATTGCCAATCCTATTCTTCCTGTTCCTTCGCCATCCGGAAAACCCGATCCTGTCAAACTGATTTTTTCCCAATTACTCCCTCCGTCAATGCTTTTGTATATCCCTGAGTTTTTGCCTGATTCGATAAAATTCCAAGCCTTACGTAAGCGAGTCCACATGGCAACATAAAGAATCTCTTCGTTGGTAGGATCTATGATCATATCAACCGCACCCGTGGATTCATCAAGGTACAGGGTTTTATTCCAACTCATTCCTTGGTCATTTGATAAATAAACTCCTCGGTGCTCATTGGTAGAATACAAACTCCCCAAAACGGCTACTGCAATCTTATCCTGATTGTTAGGAAAAAGAATAATTCGACCGATGTGTTCAGATTCAATCAATCCTCTATGCTCCCAGGATTCACCGTTATTTTCACTACGATACATTCCAATACCTGCATAGGACGAACGACTAGAATTCACTTCGCCAGTGCCAACCCAAATTATATTTTTTGTCCAATCAATAGCAATATCACCAATCGTCATAACCGCTTCTTGATCAAAAATAGGAGAGAAACTGGTACCATTATTTTTAGTTTCCCACAATCCTCCTGATGCATAGGCCACATAAAAGTGACTTGGATTTTTAGGATTAACTTCAATATCAGTGACCCTTCCGCTAAAGATGGTCGGTCCAATATTGGTGAATTGCAATTTGGCTAGTATTGAATTTTCATTGGCTTCTAGTCTATCTTTGTAAGAGTCCAAATGGCCCTTATTTTTAATTTGGCTGTAGCCGAATGTGTAGATAGTACAGACAAAAATTAATGAAAGAAATGATAGTTTGTTAGATAGGGGCGTGTGTGGTAAAAGCTGTTTTATCATTGCTAGGAATATTTTATAGCAAGATAAAAAAAGCCGATTAATGGAGGTCATTAACCGGCACTTATTCATATAATGGATGTATAAATAACTATTTGTGATCCTTTTGCATAGGATTATCACCACCATCGTCGTGATTATCCTTGTTCATTTTGGTCATCATTTTTTGAACATCCTCCATTCTAATTTTTCCTGTCAGTTTGGCTAATATAAGATTTGAATCACCACCTTCGATGTAACCAAATGCACTTGTAATAACATCGCCATTATCCTTTGAAAATATTTCTACTTTATTCCCATCATCACGCACCTGAATAAGGGTTTCATAACCTTCAGATTTAAAGGAGTTTAAAAGTCCCTTTATCAATTTTGATTTTTCAGAAGAGTCATTATAGATCAAAAGTTTAAGTTGTTCTACCTCACTTTTGATGTCGTGATTTTCATCCTCGCCCATTTCTGATTGTAGAAAAAAATTAACAAAATCTCCTTCAAGATTTAGTTTCATGGTGTGGTCGTCACTTCTTTGTGTTTCAAAAAAAGCATCAAATACATCTTGACTATTCATATTGATTGCCCCTAAAAACAATAGGCTAACTAAAAATATCTTTTTCATGTTTATTTGTTTTGTTCTATTAATTAATGATCTCTTTCTTTGTTGAATGAGAAATTGGCTTCTTCTAATAATTGAAGTGGAAGATCAGATTTTAAGTTTACGATCGTGAAGGATTCATCTTCTCTCGCCATGATTAATATTCCCTTCACTATTTCATCGGTTTCGTGTACCATGACATTCACGTTGGTACCTTCATTCCTTACGGTGACATATTCATGGTAAGAATCTTCAGCTTTTAGTTGATTGACCAAGCTATTCACTTCGGCTTTACCAACGGTCGAATGATCGTCAATGACCATAAACCGTACTTTTTTTATGTATTTGCCAAGTTTAATAAATTCTCTTTCATCTTCATCTTGGCTAAATCTAGCCGCCCAGTTTGCACTGGATCGAATTAACCAACCAGGGATAGTCATCACTATGGCTTCTTGATTATCTTTGTGATCGTCAATAAATCGATTGATACTTCTATTAGAAGATGAACATCCAATTAGGATTAAGCATGCAACAGATAACAGCAAATGTTTTTTCATGATTTATATTTTGACGATCCCAAGGACTATTTATCCTCTAATTGCTCTAAATACTCAGCACCATCTATATCTAGAGATTTAGCCAGTTTAGCGATACTATTCAAATTGATGTTTCCTATGAAGCTCAGCATAATGAATTCTTCATCCCCACCAGCAAGGAGAAGTAATTCACTAATGATATCTCCACTTTCTTTGGTCAAAAATTGTAAGTTTTGCTCCTTGTCCCTCACTGTCATCAATATTTCGTATTCACGGGTATTGATCGTATTTAAGGCCTCTTTATAGACGGTCATTGGATTGGTCTCGCTACGTAATATTCTTAATCCTTTAATACCTTGAATTAAATCCTTAACCTCAGCATTTTCCTCATCACCCAAAACCTTTGTGACCATTTGAAACATTTTAGGACTGACGTATACCGTTGAAAATGACTCATCATCATAATACTTACTAAAGTATTTTTCTATAGCATCCGCTTGACTGTTTCCCAGGCTGAATGAGAATGCTAGAAGGAGTGTGTAAATAAATTTCTTTTTCATTGCTATCTGTTTAATATGATTAAATACTTGTTATTTAAAAATTTGTGCTGACTTGATGTTGCCCAAATCTTTGTTAATCTTTTTTGAACTCTTGTCAAAATTAATAGACAAGAATGCCAAAGCATCTTTGGTAATTTTGAGTGCTTCCTCAGGGTCTTCTACTTCATGGTAAGTATTGGCAAATTGAGCACCACTATCTACTTCTGATTTCATCCAGAAAACCGAGAACGCAATCAAACCAGCTGCCGCAACCCCAATGATTGCTTTACGCAAATGAATTACATTTGATTTCTTTTGTTTTTCAAGCAGTGAAATACCTGAGGATTCGTTGAGCTCACTTGTCCTTGATAATTCAGTAGCATAAAAGTCAAATAAAGGGGAGTACTCTTGAAACTCTTCCGAAACATTACCTGACGAAAAATACTGTTTAAGTAGTTTCTCTTCCTCTAGACTAGTCTCAGTCTCCCAATATTTGTTCAATAGATGACGGATTTCAGAATTATTCATTGCTTTTTATTTATGAATTTTAATTTTAATGCTTTTCTAGCTCGGTGAAGAACCACTTTAACTTGATCTAAACTCAATCCCATGGCTACTCCAATTTCTTTATAGGATAATCCTTCAATATCTCTGAGATGGATTACACTTGCTTGCTTTTCTGGTAAACTGTTAATCATTTCCCGCACTCTGTTCACGGTTTCTTTCCTTTCCATCGAAATCGCTGGAGTATCCGACTGATCTTTTATGTGATGAAAGTTTTCAATGCTCGAAGTTTTCATCTTTTTGGCCCTCTTTTTATCAATAGCCAAGTTTCGAGTCATCGTCATACACCAAGCCTCTTTATTCTCGATCTGACTAAATTGTTCCTTTTTTTTCCAGACCTTAATCAGGATTTCTTGAACAATATCCTCAGCTTCAAAACTATTCCCAACGATGCGATAAGCAAATCGATATAGCTTGTCTTTAAAGGGAAGAATTAAGTTCATGATTTCTTTGTCTTGCATTACATTGGAATGACGGTAGTGATCTAAATTTTGTTACAATTATGATAAATTTAACATTTAAAATTATCCATTTTCATCCAATTCAGTTACAACATTCGTTTAATTGAAGGAAGATTTAATAGGCATTCCTCATAAATCTTTTCATTTTTGTAAGATAAAATATTCGTTGTTGAAACAAATAGACAAATTAGTTGCTTCCAGTTTTTTCGGGCCTTATTTAGTGGCCTTCTTCATAGCAGAATTTGTCTTGTTAATGCAATTCTTATGGAAGTATATAGATAATATACTCGGAAAAGGAATATCCTTTTTTGATATCATGGAATTATTGGGCTACCTCTCCGTAACCCTTATCCCGATGGCCATCCCATTAACCATCCTTATTTCATCAGTTCTCGTCTTTGGAAACCTAGCTGAGCGATATGAATTATCCAGTATGAAATCTGCTGGTATTTCACTATTCAGAATAATGAGAGCTGGTTTTGTGATTGCTATTCTAACCTGTTTATTCTCGATTCTCTCTTCCAACTATCTAGTTCCCAAGGCTAATTTTGGCTTCCATTCGCGCTTCGACGCAATCAAACGAGCCAAACCCTCCATGACTATTGAAGAAGGGGTATTTAATAAAGACTTTAGAGGTTATGTCATTAAAGTCAATAAAAAAGATCCCGATGGAAGAGGAATCAGCGATGTTCTCATCTGGGATCATTCGGATAGTGATAAAAGCTTGGAAAATTTAATTACCGCAGAAAAAGGGGAGATGTACGTTACCGAGGATGGTAATAATTTTGTGATGAATTTATTTGATGGAATACAATACAAGGAATTACGAGATAAATCGCCTAAGGTAAAAGGAAAAATTAAACGGCGTAAATATCCATTCATGAGAGTGAAATTTGCTAAACTCACCAAGGTATTCAGTATGGAAGGATTTAGTTTTAGTGAATCTTCAGCAAATATTAGAAAGAACAAATTCGATCTTTTAAATACCTTTCAAATGATGGGGGCTATCGATTCATTAGATGCTAGTATTCTCAAAAAACTAGAATCCGTCGAAAATCATGATTTCAAAGGAAATGAGGCCAAGAAAAAGAACATTAAAAAATCAAAAATTGTCGATTCCAAAAGAAAAGAGAAGCCTCTACCTAAAACTAAAAAGGGTGTAAATACCTTAAAAAATAAGAATAAAAAAGCATCAAAAAAATCTAGGAATCCAGAGACAGAATACGAACAGAAAAGAGATCTTGAACTGACAAAATTAAAGGGATTTACCGAAACTTTTGATTCTACATCCTTGCGTAAACTACTGATCAAAACATACCCTGTCATCATAGGTCAAAGAGACAAACTAACCTCTGTCAGAAAACGAATCAATGCATTGAATAAAGAAAAGAGAATGTTTCGGTTCAAATTGAACCAACAATATTCTGTTGCTCTAATTTGTATTATTTTCTTGTTCATTGGAGGACCTTTGGGAAGCATTGTAAAGAAAGGAGGTTACGGTTATCCTTTACTCTACGCCATCATATTCTATATGATTTTTATGATGTCCTTCATTGCCGGACAAAAGCTGAATCGCTCGGCATCCGTAGATCCCTTTGTGGCTGCTTGGTTACCCTGTATGATTCTGATTCCAATTAGTGTATTTTTGACTTACAAAGCGATCAAGGATCAACAACTATTTGACCTCTCCTCGATAAAGTCGATTTTTTCAAAAAACAAATAAATTTATTGGCTAAACTAGTTTGCATCTTTTTCTTCTTACTATTTTCTTGGTCGATTCACTCGCAAGATAGTCTCTCTTATGTAAGTGAAATCATCGAAATTGAATCCTCTTCTTATTCAAGTGATACATTAAACACCAACACCAATTCAATTCTTAATCAACTAGATCAATCAAGCAAAGGAGTCCATCAAACTAACGGTCCAGGATTATTAAGTACTTTCTTAATTCGCGGACTAGCAGCAAGACATACGGGCATCATATGGAACGATTGGAGTATTCAAAGTGCCGTAAATTCTACTTACGATCTATCCCTGACACCAAATAATTTTTACAACATGGAATTGAACATGGGAAGCAGTAGCTCTGGATTTGGTAACGGAGCGTTTGCTGGAGTTGTTCAACTAAAACCCAATTTGGATAATCATGAAATTTTTAGTGTATCATCACAAATAAGTTCCATCGGCAACTTTAATTTCGCGTCAAGCGCGAATGTAGAATTAAACAACACAAAACTGAAGTTTGGAATAGAAACAAGCAATCAGAATAATCATTACAAGTACCTCTTCAATCGAAAAGAAAGAACCCAAGAAAATGCAGATTTTGAAAATCACCAGTCATTTGTAGATCTCCATCATCAATTAAATGTCAAAAATAAAATTGGAATCAATGTATGGCACCAGCTGGCACACCGTTCAATCGCACCCTCTAAAACTTCATCCTATAATAATGACCGACAAAAGGATAAAAACACGCGTGTCAACCTTTTCTTTCAGAATATTCAAAATACAGCGAGTCATAAGTTTAGTCTAGCTTACTTTAATGAAAACCTCCGATATCGATCAAATCAAATTAGTGAATCTTTGGCTAGCTCAAAGGTCTACCTTGCGCGGCAAATGAGTAGATATTTCTTTTCATCCAACACGGTGTTGACACAAATATTTGACCTTAGATTGGACAATACCGAAGCTAATTTTTTTGAGCAGATTCGCAAGCAAGAAAATCTTGGATTGGCCATTCATTTTTCTAAAGAAAATCTATGGAAACACTTTAATATCAAGACAAAGTTAAGAGCAGATTATAATTCCATTTCTAGTTTTCAAATGAGCTATAATCTTCAACTAGAAAGAGCAATTCACGATAAACTAAAGTTACATTTTAATACGGGGCGATCATTTCAAAATCCTAGTTATAATGATTTATATTGGCCAGAAGGCGGAAACCCAAACCTAAAAACTGAAGTAATTTATGACAATGAGATTGGAATGGAATATGAATTATCCAATTTCTTTTTGACCACCAATATCTATTACAATTATGTTGACAACTGGATTCAATGGAGTCCTCAAAACAATAACTTATGGTCTCCCTCAAATATAGCAAAAGTCAATTCCTATGGATTTGAATCCCAATTGTCATTCCAAGGAAGTACCAAAAACTTTTCGTTCTCTTCAAAGCTTTCTTACTCGTTTGTTCGATCAATTATTTTGGAACACAAAGCGTTCGATGATCTGATTGGCAATCAAATGATTTATATACCCAATCATAAAATTAATGGGTATGTCAATACCAGCTATCGTAATTTTTATTTAGAAAGTGATATTTCTTGGATAGGATCAAGATTTATAACTAGGGATAATCAAAATTCTTTGGACGACTACTCTTTGATTAATGTTAAGTTTTATTTTGGAAATTCGATAGAAAAAGGATCTTTGTGGCAAATCGGAACATTCTGTAACAATCTCATGAATGTCGATTATGAAGTGGTCAATTTTTATGCAATGCCACTTCGTTATTTTGGAATATTTTTGAATTACAAGTTTAGCTAATGAAGAATTTTACATTGATTTTGACATTGTTTTCGGCATTATTGGTTTTGAATTCATGCAATGATGATGAACAGATGATGAGTACCGCAGATGTATATACCCATGGAACATTTGTAATTAACCAAGGTAAGTTTGGTAGTGGTACTGGCACCATTAGCTTTATTTCGAACAATGATAATTCAGTAAGTCAAAATATCTACCAGGAAAATAACGAAGGGTTGGTTCTTGGAAATGTTGCTCAATCCATGGCAAGAGTTGGGAATCGATTTTTAATCACCATTAATAATTCTGAAAAAGTTGAAATCATCAATGCTTCTGATTTTACGTATGAAAACACCATCGAAGGAATTGCTCAAGCAAGATACGTTTTAGCGTTGAACAACGATGAAGCACTCATTACTTCATGGGGCGCTTCAGGCACAGATGGAAAAATATTTAAAGTAAATACTAATACTGCGACCATAAACACTACGATTGATGTTTCCGGAGGTCCTGAAAAGATGATTGCAGTCGACGATGTAATTTATGTGACAAATTCGGGTGGTTTTTTTAGGGACTCTATTGTATATCTTTTAAATGAAACCGGGGATGCCATAGATTCTGAAATTGTAGTAGGAGATAATCCCTCTGATCTAGTTTTAGATGCAAATGGAGATGTTTGGGTCCTTTGTAATGGTTATACTGACTTTAGCGATCCAAATCAAAGTACAAATGGAAGGCTTGTTCAATTAAGGAATGGTAGTGTCGTTAATAGTTTTGAAATTGGCAATGGATCTTCACAACTGGAAGTTTCAAAAGATGGAAACACGCTGTTTTATATGAATGGTGGTAAAGTGTACAGCCACGATATAAACAACACTAGCTTATCTTCGACAATTATTTATGAAGGTTTCTTTTATGGTATGGGGGTTAACCCTTTTAATGGAAATATCTATTTAGCCGACGCCGTTGATTTTGATTCTAACGGTAATGTCGTAATCCTAGATGAGGATGGAGAAATTATTGAAACACTCGAAGTTGGAATTATCCCTGGAGAATTTCTCTTTGAGGACTAATCTTCAATAAGATTTGAAACATCTTTTTCTACACCTCTAAGTTTGTCTTGACAGTATTTTACCAGCTTAGAAGCCTTTGAAATATTGGTAGCGAGATCATCAATATTAATATCGTCGTTTTGAATTCTTTCAATAATTTCTTTGAGTTCTGCCAGAGCAGATTCGTACGTTTGCTTGCTCATATAACTTTACTTTTAATTGATCCATCTGAAAATTCGGTTTCCAATTCAGTTCCTTTCTTTATGGCTTTCGCCGAATGGATAAGCTTTCCTCCAGATCGAACAATACTGAATCCTCTATTTAGTATTTTTTGAGGCGAACTGAACTCAATCAACTCATCCAGATGATTAATCAGTATTTTTTGTCTTGTGATATAATCTAAGGATTTTGATTTGATTTCTTGATCCATAAAGACCAACTCATTTCTAGCATCTCGTATATACTCCAAGGGTTTCATGGTCAACCATTGTTGCAAATATTTCAACTCGTGCTTTTGCTCAGTCAGCAAGCTGCTTGCAGTTTGCTGAACGAACTGCAATAAATCCAAAATACTTGATTCAAAATAAAGATTGTTCTCTTGGATAAAATCCGCAACAGCCGTTGGTGTTTTTAAGGCTGTATGTGCCACTGCATCCGCAATCGTATCATCAATATCATGACCGATACCGGTAAGTACAGGTAGATCCATTTCAGCAATGGCTTGACCAATTAGATAGTTATCGAAACCAGATAGATCCATTTTAGATCCACCTCCTCGAATGATACAAACTAGATCATATTTATCCCGATTCAAATTGATCTCGCTTAATTGATGACAAACTTCTTTTTCAACCTTTAGACCTTGCATGGCAGCAGGGTAGAGGTCAATGTAATATTGGTATCCCTGTGAATTTTCTAACAACTGTTGATAAAAATCTTGATATCCAGCAGCAGTTTCCGACGAAATGACCGCAATTCTTTGTAACACTGGGTTCATCTCGATCAAACCATTAAGACCAATTTTATTTTCTGATTTAAGCCGTTCTAATATTTGCTGCCGATTGATTTCTAGTTGACCGATAGTATACGTCGGATCAATATCCTCAATGACCAGTTTTAACCCATAGCGTTCGTGAAAATCTAGCTTAACTTTAATCAGTATTTGAACACCATCAGAAAGAATTGAATCCAAGAGTTTACCCATTTTCTTCTTTAGGAAACTAGCACTTTTAAACCAGATGACTGCCTGGTTTTGAGCGACAACTTCTTCACTACTTTCATGTTTTTGAATCAAATCCAAATAATAGTTGCCACGAGAAGATTTAACCTGAGAAATTTCACAACTGATCCAAATAGCGTCTGCAAAGTTCAATGCAAAAACTCTTTTGATGTATTGATTCAGTTCTAGAAGTGAGTAAGATTCCATTCTCTATATTAAACCCGGTTTATTCATTAGAAAATCTATTCCGACTTGAAATACCTGCAAAATATAGCATTTCATTAAGTTTTCTCGCCTCACCATAGTGGTGACTATGCCTCAGCTCCAAAACTTCATATTTTATTGGTCTTTCATGTCTCATAATGAAGTTCTAATAATCCGGGTTAAAGGAATGTAAATGTATTAATAAAAAGGATTTTCTAAGAATTGAAAATATTGCCTTTTGATATATCCATTAAATTTATCATTCGCGTAAGCAAAAAAAAAGCCCTGACAAAATCAAGGCTTTTAAATGCACAATATATTTTCTATTAACTAATTACCTTTTTTACAATATCAGCGGCCTCTTGAAGTAAAATGGCTGAATGAACCTCAAGACCACTTTCGTCAATAATAGTTTTGGCGATATCCGCATTGGTTCCTTGTAATCGTACGATAATCGGCACTTTGATATTTCCCATATTCTTGTAGGCATCCACAACTCCTTGAGCCACTCGAT
>JAHDBI010000089.1 GCA_020630475.1 Saprospiraceae bacterium | reverse complement strand
ATGCCAAAGGGCTTTTTATTTGGATGTGAGAAAAACTTTAGTTTTTAGAACAATGATATGAATTTTAAATACATACCTGAATTGGAAACTGAAAATGGCTACTTCTTTTTTTTAATTTTCAGTGGTTTTATTGCGGCAATGCTTCTAATTAATTTCAAGAGAAAAAAATGGCTTTGATTTTTTAGAAGCTTTTGCCTCCCTAAGTAATTTACCTACATTTCAATTTAGGTGCTCTACTGATGTATGACAAATTGAGTAAAAAGATATTTGTAGTGTTTAGAAGAAAAAAAATGTCAGTAGGAAATAAAGAAAACCCAGCACCTAAGGTGGCCATAAGTAGAAGGCTTTTGGGAGGTGACGCGCCAATTGTTATAAATGAAATAACAAGCCGTTGCTTGTTTTCTAGCTTTTACGGTACACTGGATTCTGTACGAATGAAAAAAGTAGTGGATGCATTATTAGATACTGTCAACCGCAACGACAATGACATTATCATTATTGATCTATCCAACATTGACATCATCGACAGCTCCATAGCAGCGCACCTAAAAAAGCTAAACAAATTGCTTCAACTTTTAGGAATGGAAGTAATTTTCTGTGGTATAAAACCAATCGTTGCCAACAGCATGGTAACTGCAGGAGTTGAACTTGAAAACATTACGGTAGAAAAAAACCTAAAAAGATCGCTTTTTAAAGTCTACGATAAACAAGGACTTCAATTAGTGAAAAAAGATTAATGGAAACTATTGCTCAAATAGAATTAATCAATGAAAATTATTTGGAAGAATGCCTGAATATCATTCGTTCTCATGGCAAAGAAAAACTTTTTGAGCATTTTGATATCGAACAATTTATCCTTGGTGTAAGGGAGATTGGGATGAATGCAATTCGTCACGCGGAAGGCGGAGAATTAGAATTATCAGCTAATGCTTCGGGAGGTATCCTTAGGGTAGTCATCAGTGATTCCGGAAAAGGTATTGCCAATCTGAACGATGCTAAAAAGGATGGCTTCTCAACCATTGACAATTCTTTGGGTATAGGACTTAATGTAGCAGAAAGATCCTGCGACAGATTCAGAATGGACTCTGTCCTAGGAGAAGGGACATCTGTTTTACTAGAAAAACACCGTCCTATTTCTCATCAAAACGTGGATTATGGTATCGTGAGTCTAGCTGATCAACATTATCAATTTAATGGTGATCAATTTATAATTAAGGAATATAATGGAGATTCAGTACTTGTAGGGGTTATTGATGGTCCTGGTCAAGGATACGATGCTCATGCTATCGCAAGTACTTGCAAAGAATATGTAGAGCGTAATATTTTTGAACCCATCGATCACCTACTTGAATACTTGGATGCCCTTTTAACTGAAAGTAATGACAACATTGGCATTACCGCTTCTTTAGCAAGATTGAGCCCTGGAAAATTGGTATATAAGGGATTTGGCGACACCCATGCCTACCTTATGTCAAACTATACAATTGATCGTTTAGCCAACCAAGGAGGTCGTCTTGGTCAGTTGATGAAGTACCGAAGTGGCGTTGTCCAAAGAGCATTCGATGATCGTATTACGCTCGTCCTGTGCACCGATGGCATTTCTACTTTGGATTCTGTTTTAGATTTTGATCCTTACCAAAATATGCAAGGATTAGCAAATAGATTATTTGATCAATATCATAAACCCTACGGGGATGCGACTATTTTAGCAGTAAAATATAATTGCAAATGAGGAATGTTACTGAGGGTATGGAGTTTTTAAACCAATTGATTATGTCTATGCCTCATGGAGTCATATGTTTCGATTTGGAGGGCAAAATTTCTATGATAAATCAAGCAGCGATTGACGCCATTTCGATTACTAAACCTAAGCTTCAAGAATGCCTTGAAACACCCGTTACTTCTTTAGTTACTTCCCAAACTTTACTGAATGCTTTAGAAGTGATACTTCTTAAAGGTAGAATGAATAGAACTTTTAGTGAGATTGAGATTAATGAAAAATATTTTGAAGTGAACTTTAGGAAAATATCCATTGGAACCTTGATGTTTCTCAATGACATTTCGCAAGTCATCAGTTCAAAGAATGAATCTGTTCAAAATCTGATACAAGGTCAAGAAATTGAAAGAAAACGAATCGCCAAAGAAATACATGATGGTGTTGGGCCAGATCTTTCTGCAATAAAAATGGCTCTTGAAGGGATAGGAAATAGTCTCGAGGAATCAGAAATTGTGAATAAAATAAAGAACCTATCTAACCAAATATCAGAGGTAGCTCAGGACATTCGAAATATTTCCCACACGCTTATGCCACCTAGTATTTTAGATTTTGGGATAAGCTCTGCGATTGAAAATCTGGTTCGAAAATGGGAAAATCAATCTATTTTAAAATTCAATTTGAGCATTCAGAATTTGGATGACACAAAAGGATTGGATTCTCAAATTGCATTAAATATTTATAGAATTGTTCAAGAGGCAATTCAAAATTCATTAAAGCACAGTGGAGCTAAAGCAATAAACATTCATTTGTCGAGAGGTGGTGATGACGAATTGATTCTTCGCTATTTTGATGATGGAAAAATGTCTGATTCAGAAAAAAATCAAGGGCTCGGACTTCAAAACATGAAGAGCCGCATAGAAAGTTTGCAAGGTAAAATACTATTTACCACAACGGAAAATGGTGCATTTTCGATCCAAGCCCATGTCCCTTTAAAAATGGAAATATGATAAAAGTTGCTATCGTAGATGATCATAAAATGTTCAGAGATGGTGTAACAGCCGTGTTAAATCAATTTAAAGATCTAAATATGATTTGGTCTTCATCCAACTTTAAAGAAACGTATGAATGTATCGAAAAAAAAATTCCAGATGTATTATTGATGGATCTTACTCTAGGAAAAGAAAGCGGCATGGTCCTAAGTAAAGTACTCCTAGAACGTTATGAGGATCTAAAAATTATCGCGATTTCAATGCATTACGAGGAAAGTTACATCCTTAAAATTTTAGAGATCGGTGCCAAAGGATATTTATTAAAAGATGCAGGAGCAGAAGAAATGGTCAATGCCATTAAAACAGTATACAAAGGAGATACCTATTATAGCAACTATGTTTCACAGGTGCTGATAAAACATATTACAAAAGGCACTCGACCAAAAGATAATTCAATCGTAATTCCGTTGACCAAAAGAGAAATTGAAGTTCTCACCTTAATAGCAAAGGAATATTCTAATCCTGAAATTGCCAAAGAACTGTTTATTAGTATAAGAACCGTAGATACACATCGTAGAAACCTCCTGGACAAATTGCAGGTGAAAAACACGGCAGGTTTAGTCAAGCACGCCATTAAATTTGGCTTGCTGGAAGTTTAATACATTTTGCGAAATATTGAAGTGATATTCGATACTTCGTATAATCTATTTCAAGGTTTTATGCGAACCATCACAACTGGGCACTTTCTTTGACAAGCCACATGTGCAATCATGAATTCCTTTTCCTTGAAGAATTTTAGATTTTAAACGTTCGATTCTTTCTATTCTTGTTTCGCTTTTCTTTTCGATTTCTATGGCTTCGGTAATATAATTTTGAATGACTGTTCTATATTTTTCAATATCCGAAAGCGAATGAAATTTCAAATAACTTGCTTCTTGAGTATGTTCTCCAGGTTTTATTAACAATTTATGGACATCCTTAATCAAATGTCCTTTAAAAAACTAAGAGTACAATAATTTTTAAAAGCACCTATAATTAGAAGATTTTTAGACTTGTAAGTGCAGCACAATTGTTTCCATTTGATCGATTCATTCAGACTTTTATTTTCAATGATGATTTGTCGGAGCGCCAATATTTCTCTTTTCCAATCTCTTAAATCAATAAAATATTGATAGGTTTCTGAAGGCATAAAAATTTCTTTTCTGCAAGATTACTCCATATATCTTGCAATTAAATAGGTAATTCTCTTACCAAAAATTAAGCAAATTGCGCTTCTACTTAAGTTGACTACTCGGCAATTTTGAAAGAAAAATAGACATGCCTAAATACGCAGAATATGTTATACTAATTGTAGTGAGCTATTGTGTCATTTGGCTGATTTCTTATTTGATTCGTAAGTCACTTGATCTTATAATTAGAAAAAATAGTCAAGGGCTAAATGTAGATCCAACAAATTTTATTTTTCTTAAAAATTCGATTTCATTTGTTCTTTTCGCTATTGGAACTTTTTGGATTTTTCATAAAATCCCCTACTTCAAATCCTTAGGAACTGCACTGTTTGCTGGTGCAGGGGTTTTGGCGGCGATTATCGGTTTCGCTTCTCAAAAAGCATTCAGCAACATTATAGGAGGACTATTCATTTTAATATTTAAACCTTTTCGGGTAAACGATATTATTGAAATATCAAATAGTCGTCGTGGTGAGGTTGAAGAAATTACTTTGAGACATACCATTATTAGAGACTTTGAACATAGAAGAATAGTCATCCCCAATAGTCAAATAAGCGAAGAGACAATTATCAATTCATCTATTACCGATGAAAAAATTAGAAAACACATAGACATAGGAATTTCTTACGATTCAAACGTTGAAAAAGCAGAGGCTATAATTGAGGAAGTCATCAAAAATCATCCACTTTATATATCGAACAAACAAGGGCTTGAGCAAAAAATAGTTGCATTAGAAGAATCAGCTGTCATCCTTCGGGCTTACGTATGGACCAAAGATTTTGATGATTCTTTTCAATTGACATGTGATGTCTTAAGAGAAGTGAAACTCCGCTTTGATCAACAAGGCATTGAGATTCCATTCCCTCATAGAACACTTGTATTCAAAAATTCTAAATCATTGAATTCAACAACAAATAAGCAAATACTATCTGCTTCTTAAAATTTTAGAATGAATAAGTTTCTTGTCCCTATTTCATTTTCTGAATCTTCTGCTCATGCACTAAGGTTTGCGAATTCAATTCCAACCATCAAAGAATTGACATTATTACATTCTTATTCGCCACACCAATACAATCGAGCCTTTGACTTTGGAGATGTTTCATATGAGCGAGGAATTCAAGGAATGCTCGAAATTTTTTTTTCCTCCAATGTTATTTCGGGGACCACGGTAAATTATCTTCCCTTTGAAGGCACCATCGTGCAAGCCATGAAAACGAAGAGCAAATTCTATGATTGGATCATTATGACCTCAAAGCAAGAATTTCCTGCAGACCATTTTTATTGGGGCAAAAAACTACTCAACATCATATCATATTCAAAAAGCAATGTTCTTCTTTTACCTATGAAAAGTAACTTAGACTTTTCTGATAAAATGAATATTGTTTGGGAAATCCAATTTAATGATGCGGACTGGACACAGTCCGACAAATTGCAATCTCTTGGTATTAAATATGACAACTATTTTGTCAAGACTATTGATCAAGACAATTTTGTTTCTTCTTTCTACGAAAAGCTCCTAAAATATTTTCACTCCGGAATGGATAGCCTTTTGCACGACATCCATGTTCAAGCAGCAAAGGAAAAAATTGATTTGATTGTGATGAGTAATTATCACGGTGACTTTCTCAATTTATTTGAAAAGGACATCTTACAAATATTAAATGGCTTAGGAATACCAGTCGCATTAATAAAAAATCACTAAATGAAAAGAATCATTGAAATTTGCCTTTTCACATTAACAATGGTTTTGGTAAGTTGCACTTATCAGCCCCAATACGTAAGTCTTAACTTAGGGTGTTCAGGTCAAGTAACTACTGAAGAATGGTTGTATATACTCGCTTTAAACCTAGAAGGTGAGGAAAATATTCCTGTGGACTTGAGAAACTTACCAGATGATTTGATGAATGTACGCTTGAATCTTTCTGAATTTGAATTTAACATTCAACTGCGAGAACTCTGTTGCGATTTTCATCATTTTACTGAGAGCATCACAAAACAAGATTCAATTCCAATGGATCACTTAAATCAATTGAAATGTTTGAATCAAGATGCAGTAGAGTTAATTAATATAATCGAGCCGACTTACTAAAAGAATATTCATGCGCTTTACAGCATACTTGACAGTAATACTTGGGCTTTTAATCCATTTCTTAATCAGTGCTAAAGGTATTTTAATACCAATTGTTCTTTCTTTAGTCCTATGGTACTTAATTAATGCAACTGAACTTTTAATTGAAAAGCTGCCCGTCATTGGAAGAGCGATTCATTTTAAAATTCGAATTGCAATGGCGGCTTTGATTGTATTGATTACAGGATTTAGCATTAGTTCCATTTTAAGTCAAAACATTAATGGAATATTGCAAAATTCTGAAAGCTATGTGATTAACCTGCAAGCTCAATCTGATCGTCTGCTTTCTTCACTCGGAATCAATAATAAGATTTCTATTTCTAGTTCAATTAGAAAACTTGATCTGAATGCTTGGTTGTCTCAATTTATAGGATCGCTCACAAGAATGGCTCAGCAACTTAGTTTGATTCTCTTGTATACTCTTTTTCTTCTTGTAGAACAAAATACTATTCCGAAAAAGATAAAAGCCCTCAAAATAAGTGATGAAAATAGAGTTCGCCTTAACAGTATTTTGACAGATGTTAACTTGGCTTTGAAAAAATATATTGGGGTTAAATTCGCGGCTTCGTTGGGAACTGCGTTTTTAAGCTTCATTGTGCTCTCATGGACTAATTTACCTTTTGCTTTTTTCTGGGCATTTTTTGTTTTTGTACTCAATTTCGTCCCAACCATTGGGTCTATAATTGCGACAATAATTCCGGCCCTAGTGGCTTTAGTAGAATTCGACCATTTACGCGTATTTTATACCATCCTTATAGGAATCGGCACCGTTCAAATAATAATTGGTTCTATCATAGAGCCTAGACTTTATGGCTTCTCCCTTAATATTAGTCCATTTATCATTTTATTATCACTGGTAATTTGGGGAAATATTTGGGGTATTGCAGGCATGTTACTTTGCATACCCATTACCGTTGCGATGATCATTGTATTCAGTAGATTCAAATCAACGAGACCAATTGCTATAGTATTAACTCAAAATGGGAAACTTATTACATCATAAATCCGATAACTTCTTATTCCTAAAATCACTTACACAATTCAATATGAGCAATTTGAAGAAAAATAAAATTCAAGATCTTAAGAAGAAATTTCCAGGTGTTCCATCTCACTTTTTATTTGGAATTGACGAGCCTATCGAATTTCAATGTCCAAATATTGATGACTATATAGAAAAAGTAAAATCGTCACAGGAATGCTTGAAAAAAGCATTTAAAAGTTCGAATACTGATATTAAAAATGCCCATATTATCTCTGCCTTTTTTACTATATCTAATCTTGATGAAGAATTGGATATAATTACTAGAGATAATTTTATGCAACTGAGAGAACATGCGTATCAATGGAAGGGACTTGCACTAAGGCTCCTAAATGACATAGAAAAACCTGAAAAGTATTTCAAAATAAAATGGAAGTAAAATCCCTATAGCGTTTTAAAATCTTGCACTATTTCGATTTAAGCCAGCCAGTTTTAAATTTTACGACAATTACCTATTATAAAAATTACGCCATTCCACTGATTTGACTTTTGGGTTGAGTCCTGATTTTTGAGGAATTATATAATTGATTTTTAAGAGAAATATTTATCAACAATCAAAAAAAAATAAATGAGTTCGGCACAATTAAGATTTTGGATTTCTATTGTATTAGCTTTTACAATCATTACTCTTGGTGTTTTCATTATAAATCAATCAAACACTGAACTTTCGAATGAGTCAAAAGAATTTGACTTCGATGATGACAGTTTTAATGAATTTGACATTGATCTGCTGGATACCATTAAGGTAGAAGAAATGGAGGAATATGAAATTGAAGACGAATTGGAAGAATATGAAGATTTGGAATATTATCCTCATTTCAATACCAATCAGAAACCGTTGAACGATTTTAAATTTCCGAAGGAGGATACGTTGCAAACTAAAATCATAAGGGCTTCAATCTAAGCAAAACTGGCTTGGGTTTAAGGAGCTTTTTTATGTATGGGATTGTGAATGGCTCCACCCAAGCCACGAAGAATTGGTAGTTGTTTTTTTAAGTAGGTGTTTGTAAATGTGACAAATTAGCTTTGAGTGAGTTGTCAATGTACAAAAGGCCCCGGATTTATGTCCAACCTTTTTGAAAAGGGTTCGGAGATAAAGAAGGGGCTTTACTCATAGGTAAAACACGTAGTGAAAAATCGGTAATTCAGGGATGCTTGATGCCTATATGGACATCAATTTTGATCAAAAGATAAAGATGGTCTTACAAACGATTCTTTCAGTTCTAAAGCTTGCTGATGATCCCGTTGAGCAAGTAAAATTGACCTTGGATCTGGCCATAAAGTGCGATGCGAAAGTGGAGTTCTTGTTTGATTTAAGCAAAAAACAAGATTCGAATAATCAAGCCGAGAATAGAGCATTAGATTTTTTGAGGCCCTACCTTAATGCATTTGACTTTGAAAATTTCGAACTAAATTTTGCATTAGGAACCTTTGAATCAGAGCTGGAAAAGATTGCAAAGGAGAAAGCATTTGATTTGATTCTTTTGGCATTCCCAGAAGTTAGTTCAGTTTTCAAAATTTCCATACTCAGATATCAAGCAATTGTTGATAATTCAGAATTGCCCATCTTATTAGTCCCGCATAATTATGTATTTACCGAATGTCAGCATTTTATGTTTAACATCAAGTTCGAATTCTATGAAATAGATGGAATTTATGATCTTCTTGAGCTAGCTAATGAATTGGATGGATTAGTGACCTGTTGGCATTCCGCCAAAAAAATAGAAAAAGAGCATAAAAAGAATCTAAATACCTATGAACTCCTTTTTGAATATCAAATTGAACGCCAAGAAATTGACTTCATTTTATTTCAAACATCTCTTCCAATCAATGAAATGCTTTCCTATGCTAAGAAAAACGAAGTGAATGTCCTCGTCATGTTGAAGTCTAGAAAATCATGGATTCCTTTTGTATCAACAAACGAACAAAATGTGATTCGAGAAAGCCATCTACCACTCTTAATTCTAAATAGATAATGTATTATTCAAGATTATATGCCCATATCTTTTGGACTACTCAGGATTATCAAAAATCATTGATCGGTTTGGAAGGGAAGATTGGTAATTTTCTAATCCAACTTGGTGAAAAAAAGGATATCATAATTAGATTGATTAGTGTATTACCCAATCATGTACACTGCATTGTAAGATTAAATTCTACCCAGAGTATTAGTGAAATAGTTCAAATAATGAAAGGAGGCAGTTCGTTGTGGATAAACTCCAATCAGTTTCTTCATTACAAATTTAAATGGGAAGACGAATACTTTGCATTTAGTCTTGGCTATTCTCAAATTTCCGAATTCGAAAAATATCTGGAAAATCAAAAAATCTTTCATCAAAAACATTCGATTCAAGACGAGTTAAAAATGTTGACTACAAAATATAACATCAAGTATCAATTATGAATGAATTTTTAGATCAGAATATCGTAGAGGTGACAAACACCAATATTTTGAGTGTTCATCCTAAAGACACCGTGAAAAAAGCCAAAGAAATACTGGATGCTTCCAATCGAAATCTTTTGCCTGTATTGGTATCAAATCAATTTGTTGGAGTAGTATTTAAAAAAGGATTTCAATCCATTAGGAAGGTTCAGTTTTTAATGGATCGCAATTACGACGTGTCTTTCGATTTGGATAAAATATCTATTGACCAATATGTTGATACTTCTGTTAAATCGTTGGGGGTATCAGCGAAAATCAAAGATGCACTAGAATTTTTTATCGAGCATCGCCAATATTACATTCCAATTTTAGACGGGAAAAATTTTGTAGGCTTGGTTACTCCATTTGATGTATTTCAATTCATTCTTAAATCACAAAGGAGGTAAATAACATGAAAAACATTCTTGTACTATCTAATTTGTCTTTGGACAACGGCGATTTGTTAAAGTATTCAGCTGAATTTTGTAAATATTACAAGTGTAAAATTCATTTATTACATATTAGTGAAGATGATACGCCCTTGTCAATTTTCACACCTTACTATTATAAAAAATTTAGCCTTCAATTTGAACAAGTTTATAGCCGAATCATGCATTCTAAAATTGCAAAGTTTATAAGTCCCATTTTAGACAACTCTATGGTTCGATGTGAAATTCAAAAAGGCAATAAATCAGAAATACTTAGCTCTTTTCTAAATGATCGCTTTATCGATTTGATTATAATGGGAAATTTGGACATAAAAAATTTGGGTGATGAATCTGATACTAAACATTTACTTTTCGATATCTCAGAAACTCCTATTCTAGTAGTACCTGAATTTGAAAAATTTAAACCTTTACAAAAGTTTAATTTTCTAACTAGACATTCTCCAGAAGATCTTGAAGATCTTAAAAACCTTGAGCTGCTTTTTTCAAACCCCAACATTCAAGTCACTCATTTGAATCCAACGAAACAATTGAATGTCAAAGAAAAAAAATGGTTGGAAAGAGTTAGAGATGATCTTAAAGCTGACATTATATATAAAAGAAATAATAAAGGTCTGAGAGCATATTTGACACAAGAAAATTTTGCAATGATCAAACAATTTGATGCCATTGTATTCACAGCCAAAAAAAGAAACTTCTGGAGGCGCCTATTTGATCCTAGTACCACTTTATCTTTCTTATCATCCTTAGAGTTACCATCTTTAATTTTTAAAATTTCATAAAGTCATCATGGATAGCAGTATTAAAGCGTCTCTATATCGTACATGGCAATGTAAATCACATTAGGTTTTACAACCTTTCCTTTGATCATCAAAAGATGGATAAAATCAATAGTCATCAATATCCTACAAAGTATTATTTAGACCTACAAAAGGAAAAAGGTTCTTGGTTATAATTACAAAAGCCCATAGAATCTACGAGAATTACTTATATAAAAATTAGGTAATTACTCTGAGTTCAAAATTCTAATTCAAGAGCATTTTTATACTGTTAATCATCAAATATGTACAAGTATATTTTGGATTGGAAAATATGGTTGATCACCAACCTAAACTTTCTCACAATCAAAAAATCTAGTGAGATTTTAGAAGAATTGATTCATGATTCAAGTCAATTAATGGAAGATGATATTTATTCTAATGTCATCGAATTTGAGGAATCCGATGACCATTTCTTGTGGATATAAAAGTTTTGTTAATTGTAAAAAAACATATTTCGAATTAATTGATCAAAGCTATTATTTCCCTCGAGATGGATTTGATCAGGAAAATATAGTTGATTATGAATATCGTGAAGAGTAAGATGTCAGCGAAATGTTAAGCATTCTAGGATATAATTAAAATTCTATGATACATCCAAATACGACATTAAAATTTATAAATAAAGAAAAAGGCTATGGCGTTTTTGCCACTGCATTTATTCCAAAGGGAACCATGGTTTGGGTTCAAGACAAACTGGATAGAGTTTTTGACGAATCAGAAGTATTACAGTTAGGTGAGAATTATTCAGAACTTATAGAAACATACTGTTTTCAAAATGCTGAGGGTGCCTATGTACTGTGTTGGGATCATGGTCGATTCATTAACCACAGTTTTAAATCGAATTGTTTGAGTACCGCCTATGATTTCGAACTTGCCATAAGTGACATTGAAGCAGGAGAAGAACTCACTGATGATTATGGATATTTAAATATTAAAAAAGCATTTAAAGGCATTAATGAAGGTACAAGGAGAAAATTCGTTTATCCAGACGATACATTGAAATATTACAAGAGTTGGGATAAAAAATTGATGTCGGCATTTTCAAAATTCAATATAGTAGATCAGCCATTGATGAATTTTCTTGATCCTGTAACCGCTGAGCTAGCTTCACGAATAGGTAAAGGTCAAGCTAAAATGCGTTCGATTAAATACTTACACTATTCAAGATGAAAAGAACATTTGGAGGTATTCCTCTGGAATTTGACACCTACGATAATGCAGCCATTTTATTACAAGCATTTCCGTATGACGATACGAGCACATGGGGCAAGGGTGCTGATCAAGGATATGACGCATTTTTAGAGGCAGCGGAAAATATGGAACTCTATGACATAGAAACTGACTCTGAAGTTTACCTCAAAGGCATTCACTTATGTGAACCTAAAGGTGAATTTAGTTCACCTGAGCAAATGCACGCATATACGTACCAAAGAGCTAAAAGGCTGTTGGAGACTAATAAGTTTTTAACATTCTTTGGCGGTGAGCACTCTATAAGTATTGGAATCATCAAAGCGTTTCAAGAGCATTATACAAACCTTTCTGTACTCCATCTTGATGCTCATGCAGATTTACGACCAAATTATATGGGAAGTAAGTTTAATCATGCTTGTGCCATGTACAATGCCAATGAAAATGGCAATGTAGTTCAGGTCGGTATCCGAAGTATGGATAGTTCGGAGAAAAAGTATCTCAACAGTAGTAAAGCTTATTTTGCTCATGAAGTTAACAGCTATTCTGGTTGGATCTCTGATTCCATTGATCAACTCACAGACAATGTGTATATCAGCCTAGATCTTGACGTTCTAGACCCTTCGATTATGCCGGCAACAGGTACCCCCGAACCTGGTGGATTGAGCTGGAGGACATTAGTAAGTTATCTTGAAGAAGTATTTTCAGAAAAAAATGTTGTAGGCTTCGATATAGTAGAATTAGCACCCATACTTGGCTTCAGCGCACCACAGTTCTTGACTGCTAAATTGTATTACAAGATGCTATCATACAAATTTCATGGAAGCTAAGGATTACATTTTGAAATCTTACATGTCCTCAAAGAAATTGGATTTAAATAAAGGAATAAAACTGCCTGAGATTTTTGGGACTCTTCAAAGAAAAGAGCCCAGCTTCATGCTTTTCAAATTAGTAGAAAAGTCCTTTGTCTATCTAAAGGATTATGGAGGTGTTTGTTATTTCAATGTCGAAGACGAATTAATTCGAAAGTTGAATTATGAGATAGTAAGATTTTTTAGCATTGATGAATTAATTAAGGTTGACTTTTTGAAAGTTATTGTTGGTCAGCATGAAAAATACAAAGCGGGATTTGATGAATTATTTATCCCTAAAATAAATCTGGATATAGTACATATCCTTTGTCTAAATTTAGCCCAAAGCGCCGCATTGTTTTTATATCAAGAAAAATCAGAAATAATCTTGGAAAGTACGAATGCCTTCACGCAAGAACTAGTAAATAAGGGGCGCATTAGTTTGGGGCGAAGAAAGTTGTTTCGATTCATAGGTAACACTCTTTATCTTAAAAATAATATATCTCAGCATTTGTACATTTTTGATGCCCCAATGTTGACATGGGCTGACGAAGATGCAAGTAAAACCGATGCTTTAGTTAAGGAAGATTTAGAAATCGGTCCTCGCTATAATGCTTTAAAAGAGCAACTCAATACGGTTCAAGAAAATCTTGATTTATTCAAAGACCTCAATCTTCATCAGTATAGCAATCGACTAGAATGGATTATCATTTTACTAATTCTTTTCGAAGTAATTCATGCCCTAGTTTAAGACTCCAAAATGGAAGTAAAATTTCAAATAAGCGATTTTACCACTAGTTATAGTTCTTTTTCTGGTGCAGTACCCAATGAAAAAATAACATGGGGTAAACTGCTTCCAGAAACTCCAAAGTTTATAATCGAATCAGCTGCAACTATAGTTACGCCACTAATATTTGCGAACATATTAAATTGGTAAAAAATGAAAATATTCAAAAAATTCAAAGATGAATTCAATCGTAAAAGGATTAGAACTTAACTACGAAAAAAATTTTTCCACAAATAAAATCTTAGATAATGATGAATAAACTAAGGGTTATTAAATCATTCCACTCTCTTCCTTTTGATTTACAAAGTATGTTGATGCGACAAAATCCATACGGTTTTGATAAAAAAATGATTAATATGAAAAATGCTGAAGGCAAGCTGATTCAGGTATTTCCATTCGAAAGCGAAGAAGCCCAATATCTAATCAAAATCAATAATTTAAATAATGCTTCAGTAATTAATTTATACAACAATCGAAACTTTACAAACTCCGAAGAATTGGAGGATGAAGACTCCCATGAATTGTAGGAAATGGATGATTCATTAGAAGATGAATCATTGACAACAAACTTTCCAAAGAATCATAAAATCAATTTACAATAATTTAAGAATGAGTAATCAATCAAAGTTTACAGAGGAAGAATTGTTATTTTTTCGAGATTTACTGACTAAAAAAAAGAGTGAGGCTCTGACTCTAATTGGCAATTATGAATTACAACTTGTTGAACTTTCGGAAAATGGAAAGGATGAAAATAGTTTAGAAAATTCAGGATTTATGCAACAAAAAGAATACTTGTCAAATGCTACTGACAGATCAAAAAAGCATTTACTGCATATTGAAAATGCTTTATTAAGAATCAAAAATGGCATTTACGGTTTTTGCGCCGAAACCCAAGAAAGAATTGATATCGATCGATTAAAAGCAGTACCAACTACAACTTTAAGCTTGAAGGGAAAACGAATTAGAGAAATAAAATCTGGAAGAGTTTGAGTCCAATTACTTCTTTTACACCTGGTAATTTTATTCCAAAAGCGCATTGATAACCTAAAGCTCTAAACGTTGCCATCCATCCAATGGCCAACTTTTTTTAGGATGGAAAAGGATCAGATGATATCAATGTATCACCATTCACGGCCTTTGCAGGCATTCACAATGTTTTATGCCTTCTATAATACAACTCCCTACCCTCATACAAATATTCAATGCGGGCTTTAATCATTTTG
>JAHDBI010000088.1:3853-15205 GCA_020630475.1 Saprospiraceae bacterium | reverse complement strand
TAAAAACTCATGAAATCAAACAGAAGTATTTAACTAATGGAGAGAAAGAAGAATCCGGAGGCGAAACCAATCACTCAATTCAGGGGGTATACCCACATTATGTAGACTCTCTCCTATTGATTCAAGCCTCTGATGGGATGCATATTTTTAATTCCTATAATGGTACTCACAATACCTACACTTATGATGATCTTATAGGCAATGAATACTTTGGAAAAGTAGGTCATTGGTTTTATCAAGGAGAGATTAGAAATCATACCATAATTAGTTCAACTTGGAATATGGGTGTCATGCACTTTGATATTCTAAAAAGGGAATTTTCTAGCCTCTTAGCAGACCCTTCTAGAAAACTAGAACCCAATAGAAATATTTTTAAATCAACGACTGCACTTAATGACAGTATAATTCTTCTCACAGGCGCTCCTTATGGCCTGCATGTTTATCAATACCCTAGTCGAAAATTAACACACATTAAAAGTGGACCATATTTTGGTCATCAAGGTTTTATTGATAGTCACGGTCATATGTGGCTTGGACAATGGGAAGGACCATATAGAAGTAAACAAAAATTAGCTGAAACAAGCGGGAAATTTAGGAGTCTACAAATAGGAGAAATGTTTTATCGTAATACATCTCTCGGTTATGGTTCCCTAGAAAACATTGATTCACTCGAATTGTTCGAGCATCAAGACGAGCTTAAGTTTTTTGTCAATTTAACCCAGTCTTATAATCTCGACAGTGTTTATTATCGTTATAAATTAGATCATCAAGAATGGCGTAATTCGAATACTAACATTATTGAGTTAAAAGAATTGTTTTTGGGTAAACATATCTTAAAAATTGAGGCTTATGGGGATGAAGTTTTGTTGGATCAAAAACAAATGTTTATCAACCGATTCACTCCTTGGTACAAAAAGTGGACTAATATTTTGCTTGGTAGTTTTCTCTTTTTAGGGCTGTCATACCTGATCTACTTATATCGCATTAAAGAAATTAAAGAACGTGAACGTCTACGTGCCGATTATGAAATTAAAATTGCTAAGCTCAATGCTCAAGCATTGAGGTCAAAGATGAATCCGCATTTTATTTTTAACACCTTAAACTCAATAAAACACTTTTCTATTTTTAAATCTAAAGAAGAAACGAGTGAATACATTACTGATTTTTCCACGCTAATCCGAGCCATTCTTGATTCTTCAGACGATAATGAAATTCAATTAAGAGAGGAAATTGACTTGTTAAAAACCTATATAAGAATTGAGAAAAATCGATTCTCCGATGTATTTAATGTAAGCTTCAATATAGATGAAAGTTTGGATATAGATTATCAAATGATTCCGTCTATGATTCTTCAGCCATTTGTGGAAAATGCCATCTGGCACGGGTTACGATATAAGGATGGTGAAAAAATTCTTGAGGTGAATTTGTCGGCTTTCGCCAATGGGTATGTATGTGAGATTATAGATAATGGTATAGGAAGAGTGGCATCTGCCAAACTAAATGCTGGTAAATC
The DNA here is from genome assembly GCA_020630475.1 of Saprospiraceae bacterium. Lineage (GTDB taxonomy): Bacteria > Bacteroidota > Bacteroidia > Chitinophagales > Saprospiraceae > JAHDCZ01. Next base: position 13,692 of record JAHDBI010000088.1, on the reverse strand, counting down.
CATAAAATCCAAAGGGGTAAATATCTCGATGGATCGGATCACTCAAACTCAAAAAAATAGTGAATACAATTATACTTTTAGCATTGAAGATTTATATCAAGACGACTTAGCTATAGGGACTAAAGTCATTTTTAAAGCTCAAAAAAAATAATTACTCTTTACTTGATAAAATCTTCTTATTAATAAACAATCATTTAAGAACAAACAATAACTCCAATGCGCGCAATTCTTGTTGATGATGAAATGGGTAGTTGTCAATTACTTCAGTACGAATTAGACAAACTAGATATTCCCATAGAAATCCTAGGCCTTTTTGATGATTCTCGAAAAGCCTTAGAATCAATTAAATTACTCAAACCAGATATTCTTTTTTTAGATATTGAAATGCCCCATTTAAATGGATTTGCACTTCTTGATTCTTTGGGGGCAATGATCGAATCTATGAATATCGTCTTTGTTACAGCCTATCACGAATATGCCATCAAAGCATTCAAATACTTTGCCGTTGATTATCTATTAAAACCTGTTGATTCAAAATTACTTCAACAAAGTTTGGATACCATTATTACGAGAAGGCGGCAACTGAACAAAGAAGATCTAAATGCATTGCAGGGGCTCATACAACAACAAGGCGACAAACCACATAAGCTTGTCTTACCTTTAAGCACAGGATATCAGGTGGTTAAGATCAATGAAATATTAAGGTGCGAATCAAGTAGCAATTACACCCATATTCATTTACTGAATAATGAAAACATTTTAGTGAGCAAGCCTTTAAAATATTACGATGACATTCTAAGCGAACACGGATTTAGGCGGGTACATCAATCACACCTAGTTAATCCAGAGTATATCGTAAAATATGATAATCGAGATGGAGGATATCTAGTCTTATCAGATAATTCTATTGTTAGTGTTTCGCGCAGTCATAAAAAGGATATTCTAAACATTCTAAGAAACATTTAATCTTTCTTTTGAAACAGATAATTTATGATTGTTAAGCGTAAATTTGCAGCATGAAAAAAGACATAAGATTATGCGCAAATTAAACTGTTGGATAGCTTACGACGAGCAATGTGATTTTAGTATTTATAATATTCCGTTTGGAATTTTTTCTACCAAAAGTAAATCACCACGTGTCGGTATTGCTATTGGAGACAAGGTGCTTGATTTAGCTGGAGTAGCGAAACAAGGATTTTTTGATTCGATCAAAAAATTAGACAAGAAAACCTTTTCTCAAGCTACACTGAATAACTTTATCGCATTAGGTAAGCCAACAACGAAGAAAGTTAGAACTACTATTCAAAAACTACTCTCTTCAAAAAGCTCAAAGCTTCAGGATTTTCCAAAACTCTTTCACAAGATGTCGAGTGTTAAAATGCACTTGCCTGTGCATGTTGGAGACTATACTGATTTTTATTCTAGTATAGAGCATGCCACTAATGTGGGAATGATGTTTAGAGATCCAGAAAATGCGCTATTACCCAACTGGAGGCACATTCCCGTAGGGTATCACGGGAGAGCATCTTCTATTATTGTAAGTGGAGAGTCCATCAGACGACCGAAAGGACAAATTATGCCAAAAGGTGCATCTCGTCCTAAATATGCTCCATGTCGTTTGTTAGATTTTGAACTTGAAATGGCCTTTATTATTGGTAAAGAAAACCAATTGGGAAATCCAATTCCTATTGAAAAAACGGAGGACCATATTTTTGGAATGGTTCTTTTTAATGATTGGTCTGCAAGAGATATTCAAAAATGGGAGTACGTACCTCTTGGTCCATTTTTAGGAAAAAACTTTGCTTCTTCAGCCTCTCCTTGGGTTGTCACCTTGGAAGCCTTAGAATATTTCCGAGTCAAAGGTCCTATACAAAAACCAGCGGTACAATCTTATTTAAAGTGTAAAGGAGAAAACAACTACGACGTTAATTTAGAAGTCTACATCGCTGGTGAAAAACAAGAGGATAGTATGGTCAGTCAATCTAATTTCAAGTATATGTACTGGAATATGCAACAGCAATTAGCGCACCATACAGTTAATGGTTGTAATGTGAGAGTTGGTGATATGTTGGCTTCTGGTACCATCAGTGGTAAAGACGAAAGTAGTTATGGGAGTATGTTAGAGATTTCATGGGCAGGAAGCAAAGAAGTAACGCTTAAAGATGGATCAACAAGAAAATTCTTGAAAGATAATGATACGGTGACCATGAAAGGATATGCTGAAAAAGATGGTGTTAGAGTAGGATTCGGTGAAGTACGATCAAAAGTACTTCCTGCAAAATAGTAGACCCCCTTTCTCCGCGGTGTTGACAGCACCGCGGAGTGGGTGGGAGTAAACCGTGTATTTCTTAGCGTATGGTTCTTTCCATATAAATGCTATTGTTAAAACAAATTTACACCCCACTTAAGTATGCTTTGAAAGGAAAATGTAGAAACTTCATTGCTTTTTCTACAATTCGTAAACAGCCATCGATTATTCGATAATGATAATTGATTGTCTTTTTACAATCTCTCCACTACTCATCAAGACTAATTGATATGTTCCAGCAGGTAATTGATCTACTTTAATTCTTTCTAAAGAATCATGTAATTTTTGTTCAAACATCAATCTTCCATCCATTGAGTAAATATATAGTTCACTTAAACTCATATGGTTAGATTGAATGTTGACAAAATCAATGCAAGGGTTTGGAAAAACACTAACATCTCCTTGCTCTTGAGCATCAAACCGCACCCCCTTAATATCGCTGAACTTATATGAACCGTCTTGATCAAACATTTTTAATCGATAATACCATAGATTTGATTTGCGTCCTATACCTACATCAGTAAAATGATATTGTTCGCTATTGTCTGCGCTTCCTCGAGATTTTATTGTTTCTATACTTGTCCAATTAACAATTGACTGTGATCTTTGAATTTCAAAATGGGAAGCATCAATCTCAAAAATAGTTTCCCAGCTTAATAGCGCATCCAAATCACCTTGCTTTCTAACATTAAAGTAGGACAATTCTATTGGTAATGGTGCGCCAGCATTAGCACCATCCCATACATTAGCACCAACTCCATTATTATCAATTTTAGGGGCTAATTGTACTGGGGGTCCAGTAGGTTGATTTGGTAATAAAAAAACAGATCCATCTGGTCCTGTCCATGAGTCTGGAACATCAAATCTAAAAACCTCGACAATAGATCCATCAGCCAATGGTTGATCTACCGTGGAAGTATTGACTACAACACTAAAATAAATATTCCCATCATCTGTTCCTCCCAAGTCCATAAGACTCCATGTAACCACTTGATTGGTTCCAGAAAAAGCTCCTACAAATGGCAAGAAGTCTGTTGTAAAATTTGTGATGTTAGTATTTACCGCTGGTTGACTCTCATTCATACCGGATGCTGGAGTCCAACCTAAGGTTAAAACCTGACCTCCCCAATCGTCGGTACCATCTGAAGCTTGAAAATCACCATTAGCTTGGTAAGTAACTTGAATGGTTTGTGTACCCGGGTTTAAGTTTCCTAGATTGTTGATATCAACAGTTATTGTTTGTGCGACAATTACATTCGCGAAAGCGAAAAAAAATAGCATGAACAGAATGTTCTTAATCATTTTATTTGTTTTAAGTTTATTGAGGTATTTGAGCGACTAGATTTAAGAACGTTGAAACCGGTCCACTGCCAAAAAATCCTGTGTTGGCTGGATGAGATAAAATAATGTTGGCAATGGAAGTTGCATCTGATGGGCTAGCATTATCTAAGACTGTACCATCTAAATTAACATCTGTTCGCTCATATACAGTACTGAAACCAGTATAGGTGGACACCGGTCCACTTCCAAAAAATCCTGTATTGTTTGGATTTGCTAGTACTGCATTAGCTACTTCCGTAACATCTGAAGGAACGGCATTGTCAAAAATATTTCCATCTCCATTAACATCTCCAGGCCATAGCGTATAGATGCCTGAGGATTGATGCATTGCGTCTGTCCCCCATGCTTGAGTTGTTCCGTCAGTAAAATCTAAAATGGACGTAGAGTGATCAAGTGTGTGTGCGTTTAACGTTGATATTCCGAGATGATTTCTGTGTCGAATCACAAGGTTATAATCGCCAGAAGCAAAGCCATGAAATTTAACCTCATTCATTTCTACGTCTACTAAATCTCCATCTCTTTGTAACAACACACTTTGGGTACCTAACACTAAAGTGTTATCCACTGGGTCCCTTAATTCAACAAAAATCCAATCTACTACATCGTCATCTGTTCCCATCTGATCAAAATCAGCAGAAAGTCCGACTTGTTCGTTTCCTCCTAGTCCGACATGAGTGAAATCAGTTAAGTTATTATATGGTTCTACAAGTGGGATGACGTTCAATTGACGTAAGTCGTCATTCATATCAACACCGTTATATGCACCTCCTAAAAATATTCTCGGCGAAACAGTAACATAATCTAAGGCCGGTTTATTTCCGACGATGAACGTACCTAATTCAGTAATTCCTACTCTGGTTTGTGAATAAGGACCAGCTCCAGAGGACGGATTTAAATCATTTAAAAGTCCGTCATATGCCCCTAGATGATATCTTCCTACGGCACATGATGTTCTGTCAAAATTGACTGCTTCATCAGATACAGTCCAAAAGAGATCGGCATCAATCATTGAAGAACCTAAAACGGATTCCTCTATTTCCCACGACGCATTTACGACCTCTTCTGAAATGATATTGCCCATTGTTGTACCGTTGTCATAGGCTTGTTCCAACACCCTTAGGCTAATATCATCTACTGTACCGTTTTCAATTAGTGATATTGGATTATAGTTAGTTTCGGAAAAACCTATTGGGAAAAAGAAATTACTCATCGCCAGCTTTGTTACTTTACCAGTGCCATTAGTTACAATAAAGTTGTTGTCATCATAATCTATCACTATTGCCGACGCGGATAGTGTCATATTGTGATTGTCTAATAAAACTTGTACGTCGTCATCATTAAACATTAATGAATTATTGATGGCAACATCGTCTAATAATATGACATTGTTCGATGAGTTTTCCAATTCAATAGTTTCTAAAGTGGCACTATTTGAACGAAGGCTTTGATCAGTACTTCCGTTAAATATGATGGTAGAATTTGACGAACTGATGAGTTGGTCATTATTGAGTAGATCTCCAGATAATTGTAATGTGCCATTATTGTTAATGGTGCCGGAACCATTTTCTACATTACCTTGTACACTTAAAATAGCATTAGCTTGAATTGAAATTGTTGCACCATTATTTACTAATTGTGCGTTTGATTTCATTTGACACATTATGCATAAAACAACCGTCGCTAGATACCTCATTTCAAGATTTTTCTCAAAGGTATTTCAGCTTGACTTATAGGATTAAGTCAAATGAGTATTTGGTTATTTCAGCTTATTATTTGGGAAATTACCAGCCAGTATACGGTTCAACAACAATGTAATATCTTAAATCTCCCAATGCATAAATACTTGTATCTCGCACCAATCTGAACTTTACATTATCAATTTTCGAATGAAGGGTGAGTCGCTGATTAAAATTAACTCTATGTTGAATCCTAAAGTTTCTTGGAGTTGAACTCACAGGAGATTCGATAATGTCAAAGGATATTGAAGGTAAATCGGGATTATCTCTTTAATTCGTTACTAGAGTTTTAATACTTATTGATCTTAATAAGTCTTGTCCTATTCTGTCCCAAATCTCAAGAATTTCATTAGCATGGGGCATTGGTGCAATGGATTCTTTTACTGTTTCGTATGTCATTAATTGACTAATCACTTTAGCCCCTTTAATTAAAGTAAACATAGAATCAACATTATCGACGAGCAACTTATTTAAGGCAACAAAATCAGAGGCTTTTTGAGCGACCTCTTCTCTAAACTCCATTTTCTCGAAGGCCTCCTGACTATCTCTGATCTTTTCTTTTTCTGTTGCCTCACAAGAAAACAAACTGAAGATAAATAACATAAAAAGCGAACGAAGCATTGACTAAACTAACTTTCTTAGCGCCAAAATACTTCCGAAATGTAATCCTTCATGCACGGTATTAAAAAACATCGCATCGTCAATTGACTTGAGAGTTACATTATAGCTCGTAGTATAATCTTTGTATTCTGTAAAAACACCCTTGTTAAAATCCTCTTCTAATTTATCTACTGAAGATACAAGAGCATCTTTTATCATGGCGATTTCAGCTGATGAAACATGTGTTTCAGGTTTACTTCCTTTACGGTATTTCTGTATCAAATCATTACTCATCGAACACTCTAATCCAGATAGCTTATAACATAATAATTCTTGAGTGATCCAAACGTGAGCTGCGTTCCAAATCAAATTGTTATTAAATCCGTCAGGAATAAAATTCAATTGTTCTTCCGAATACCCGTCTATTGCTTTTAGGATATTTGATCTAGTTGCTCTTATAGCGTGAAAAGTAAAGTCGTGATTCATTTATCTATTCATTAAGTCATTAATCATTGATTCTAATTTACAGTCCAATTTACTTTCGGTGGACGCATAATCTTCCTTAGAAGCTAGGTTCTCGTTAACGCTACAGTAAAATTTAATCTTTGGTTCAGTTCCAGAGGGTCTCACAGAAACTATACTTTGGTCTTCAGTCACAAACTGCAATACATTTGAAACAGGTAAGTCTATAGAATATGTCTCACCTGTTTTTATGTGACGTCCTTCTTTCTTTAGGTAATCTCTAATCTCAACAATTTCAGCACCACCTAAATCTCTAGGAGGGTTTGTTCTGAACTGTTCCATCATAGATTTAATTTCTTCAGCACCTGACTTTCCTTTCTTAACGAGATATACGAGTTTCTCTTTATAAAAACCATATTCTTTATACATCTCAATTAAAGCGTCAAACAATGACCATCCTTTGTCCTTATAATAAGCCGTCATCTCTGCTATCAATGCCGCTGATATCACAGCATCTTTATCTCGGACAACGTCCCCGACTAGATAACCATAGCTTTCTTCTCCACCAACTAAGAATACTCTATCTTTTTCCCATTTTGTCATTAAGGCTCCTATATGCTTAAAGCCAGTTAGTGTGTTGTAGCAATCCACACCTTTTGACGCGGCAATTTTATCCATTAGATACGAGCTGACTATAGTCTTTACCACAAAATGGTGAGGCTTCAATTCGTTTCGCTCATGTTTAGCACGTAATACATAATTGATAAGTAAGCACCCTGTTTGATTTCCATTCAATAATTTATACTGACCCTCATTATTCTTTGCACCTATTCCTACCCTATCGGCATCAGGGTCTGTAGCCATGACTAAATCAGCTTGAGACTCTTCTGCCAATTTTAGTGCCATGCTCATGGCCTCCTCCTCTTCAGGATTTGGGTAAATGACTGTTGGAAAATCACCGTCATAACTTGCTTGAGCCTCTACTTCAATAATATTTGAAAAACCATATCTCTTTAGTATTGTAGGAACTAAAACTCCACCTGCTCCATGAATCGCAGAGAAAACAATTTTTAAATCGTGTTGCTTTTTAATGATATCTGGATTGATCGAAAGCTTATCTAATTCTGCTAAATATTGTTCATCCAGTTCTTTTCCAATTCGTATGATCTTACTCTCGTCTCCGTCAAAATTAACTTCATCGATACTTTTGACCAATCTTACCTCATGGATCACTTCCTTATCCGCAGGTGCAACCAATTGACCACCATCTTCTCCATAGGCTTTGTACCCATTGTATTCTCTTGGGTTGTGCGATGCAGTAAGCATGACTCCTCCTTTACATTTTAATTGCCTTACGGCGAATGATAATTCAGGTGTAGGACGAAGGCCTTCAAAAAAATAGACCGTAATGCCATTGGAAGAAAACACGTTAGCACAAGTATTCGCAAATAGGGTATGATTATTTCTACTATCATGAGCGATACAAACACTAATTTCTTCACCCTGATATTTGCTCTTTAAATAATTTGCAAATCCTTGTGTTGCCATCCCGAGAGTGTATTGATTAACTCTATTTGTTCCAGGACCCATAATTCCCCTTAATCCACCAGTACCAAATTCAAGATCTTTGTAAAACGCATCGTTTAATGCTTCTATGTCTTTAGAATCTATCAAGGATTGAATGGCCATTTTACTTTCATGGTCATAATTTCCATTCAACCATAAATCAATCCTATCCTGAACGCTTTGATCTAAACCTTCCATTTTAAAAATTTGATTCAAAAATATAACATTGTTAATACAAGTATTGTACCCTAGTCTTCAAGGTTTTAATAAATTTAGTATCTGAAATGATCGATAGAATTAAAACTGCCATACAATTTGCCAAAAACGTCCGAACTACGGGTGCATTGTATGAGACAAGCCGTAAAGTAGAATTAGAAATAACACGAAATATATCTCAAAAAGATCAAGTCGTTATAGAATTTGGATTAGGGCATGGCAATATTACTCAGGAAATTCTGTCCCGACTTTCACCTACAGCGAATTTATACTCATTTGAAATAAACAAAGACTTCTGTGAACATGTAAGAAAAAGAATCTCGGATGATCGATTAACTATTATCAATGATGGTGCTCAAACTATACAAGATTACATTGAAGAACCTGTCGACAAAATCATTTCGTCTATTCCTATCACTATTTTTCCGGAAGAACTGAAAGAAGAAATATTACATAAAGCCAAAAAAGCACTTTCTCCTAAAGGGGTTTTTAGCCAAATTTTCTATACAAGAACACTAACTAAAAGGCTAAAGAATCATTTCTCGAATGTGGAGGTAGTGAGATTATTTAATATTCCAATGGAATATGTACATCATTGCGTTAAGTAACTAATTCTTAATTTGATTGAAATATTTGTCTAATCTTTTAGACAATAATCGATCTATTGAAAATCCAACAATACTCAATACTCCAATACCCATACAGACTCCCTTGTTAAAATCACTGTTTACAAAGAAAAATCCTAAAAGAGATGTGGCAAATATTACGGGCCATACCTTCATCATCCAACCATAGGTTTTCATATCCTTTTCAATTCTTTTGTATTCTTTTTGTTCCATAGAAGATCGATCTTTTTGACCTTCTCTTATTAGCTTATTTAAATGTCGAGGACGGCTAAATATCAAATTAAAACCATAACCGAGTAAAATGAGAAGTATCAAAAAGAATGGAATAAAAAAACCTTCAATGAAATCCATATCATTTTTAGATATCCAAACAAAAAAAGGAATTAAAAGCAGACCTATTAAAAACATCACTCTTCCTTGTTTCACCTCTTGGTCAACCCAAATCCTTGCATGTTTTATGATATCCATTTTTTTGAATTAACACCTAAAGCTTACTTTACCTAATTCCTCAACCTCTACTTCTATCTCCGAATTTTCACGTAAAAATTCCGCAGCAGTAGAAGCTCCAGCCAGAATAATAGAACCGGATGGAATAATTTGATTGTATTTTGAAGCTAATCTTGTACAAGCCAAAAAAGACGTCCATGGATCATTTAATATAGCAGAGGAATTACCCTCACGGACTAGTTCACCATTAAAGAACATTTTCATACTTAAGTTGGATAAATCTAAATTGGGATCACACCAACGTCCCACAACTACTCCAGTCGATGAGCAATTATCAGCGATGACATCTTCTAAGGAAAATTTAAAATTTTGATAACGGCTATCTATAATTTCTACAGCAGCAGCTACTCCAGATACAAATGAAAGCGCTTCTTCTTTCGAATGGATTTCTACATCAATGTCCTTTGAGACTAGAAAAGCAATCTCCGGTTCAGACCTAGGATGAATGTATTGAGTCAAATCCATTTTTGCATGATT
>JAHDBI010000088.1:0-3753 GCA_020630475.1 Saprospiraceae bacterium | reverse complement strand
TAACAGTTTTCAGAAATATTCTGAAGGTGTCCTCTATAAGTTAACCAAGGTCCAGCCATAGAAATATGGTCTGTTGTACACTTTCCTTTAACTTTGATTAAGACACGCATATCAGTCATACTCTCTTGAGTAATGGGCTTAAAAGGAGTCAATAATTGTAATCTATCCGAACTCGGATCAACCTTGACTTCAACTCCACTTCCATCCTCTGCTGGAGGATTATATCCTCTATCTTCTACACCAAAACCATTTGGCGGCAATTCAAACCCTGTTGGCTCGTCTAACTTGACTTCTTCTCCCTTGTTGTTTGTAAGTGTATCCGTTTCTGGATTAAAATCTAATCTTCCAGCAATCGCAATTGCTGCAACCATTTCAGGAGATGCTACAAAGGCATGCGTATTTGGATTACCATCAGCTCTCTTAGAAAAGTTTCTATTGAATGAATGTATGATACTATTTTTCGGCGCATTCATCGGGTCATTATATCTTGCCCACTGTCCAATACAAGGTCCACAAGCGTTGGTAAAAATGGTGGCATTAAGGTCTTCAAATATCTTTAAAATACCATCTCTCTCAGTGGTGTATCTTACTTGTTCACTACCCGGGTTAATTCCAAATTCTGCTTTAGTCGTCAGTCCTTTATCAACTGCCTGTTTTGCGATTGATGCTGCTCTTGATAAATCTTCATAAGATGAGTTAGTACAAGAACCAATAAGTCCCCATTCAATATCCAATGGCCATCCATTGCTTGTTGCTTTGTCAGTCATTGTTTTACCAGCCTCCGTTGATAAGTCTGGAGTAAATGGGCCATTGATTAGCGGCTTTAATTCGTTCAAGTTAATCTCTATTACTTGATCAAAATATTTTTCTGGCTGCTCATAACATTCTGCATCAGCTGTTAAATGTTCTTTGACCGCATTGGCTGCATCGGCTATATCTGCACGATCCGTTGCCCTTAAATATCTATCCATGCTGTCATCATAACCAAAAGTTGAAGTAGTTGCTCCGATTTCTGCTCCCATGTTACAGATCGTTCCTTTTCCTGTACAACTCAGATTAATAGCACCATCTCCAAAGTATTCTACGATAGCACCTGTACCTCCTTTTACGGTTAATATATCCGCTACTTTAAGTATAACATCTTTTGGTGAAGACCAACCAGAAAGTTTACCAGTCAACTTCACACCAATTAATTTTGGATTCTTCAATTCCCATGGCATTCCAGCCATAACATCTACAGCATCTGCTCCTCCTACTCCAATAGCCACCATACCCAATCCACCTGCGTTTACCGTATGACTATCTGTACCAATCATCATTCCACCTGGGAAAGCGTAATTTTCTAATACTACTTGATGAATGATTCCGGCTCCTGGCTTCCAAAAGCCAATTCCATATTTATCTGAAACAGATTCTAAAAAATTAAAGACCTCGTTACTTGTGTTGATGGCATTTTGTAAATCTGCATCTGCACCTATTTTTGCTTGAATCAAGTGATCACAATGGACTGTTGAAGGAACTGCTACTTTATCCTTACCTGCCATCATAAATTGAAGTAAGGCCATTTGAGCCGTTGCATCCTGCATCGCTACCCTATCTGGACTGTAAAAAACATAATCTTTACCTCTACCATAATTTTTCAATGGCGAATCTTCATGCAAGTGAGCATAAAGTATTTTTTCCGCTAAGGTCAAAGGACGATTAAGTTCTTTTCTTATTTTTTCAATCTTTCCTGGAAGTGCCGCATAATGGGACTTGATCATTTCGATATCAAAGGCCATAGTCATTATTTTTTAGTGTAAAAAATCAGTGTGCAAAGTTACAAATAGTATAATAATTCAACAGCCCATATTTATCATTGGTTCTAAATAGCCAAAATAAACGCTGTGATTGATTGTAGTATCATCTGGCTTTCGCCGAAAGGCAGATAAACTATCCTATAATTTTTGCTTGAATTGAATTCTTAACTATTTACGACTTTCCGAATGGCCTCTATCATTGCTTCATTAGCTTCTTCGGTTCCGATGGTAATTCGCACGCAACCTGGGGCTCCAAAATTCCCCACTGGTCGGACCATAATACCTTCATTAAACATGCGTTCTTCAAAAACTTGAGGATCTAGTTTCGGTCGAGTTAAAATGAAATTCCCTTGTGTTTTCCAATAATGAATCCCTACTTCATCAAAGGCTTTATATATTTTCATTTTTTCGGTTTGCACCAATGTCACCGTTTCCTTTATAAACTCTGTATCAGATAAGGCAGCAATGGCTGCTTCAAGACCAAGCATATTTATTAAGAATGGTTTATATAGCTGTAAAATATATTGAGCTATTTTTTCAGTTGTATAAGCATATCCCAAACGTAAACCTGCGAGGCCATAAGCCTTTGAAAAACTATTTACACCAATGACATTCTTTCCTTCCTTGACATATTTCTTGGCTAAACAATAATCTGAAGCATCGGCAAATTGAAAATAAACCTCATCGATTACAACAATAACATGGTCTGGAACGCCGTAAACTATACGATCCATGTCTGCCTCTGGAATGTAGCTTCCCGTTGGGTTGTTTGGGCTAGTCAAAAACAATAACCTCGTGTTTTCATTAATGGCATCTAACATGCCATCAATATTAAGGTCAAAATTATCCGGATCCAAAGGAACATCTATAACTTCCGCTCCCTGCTTTTCACTGAACATTTGATAGACTAAAAAAGCCGGATTTGATATCACAGCATTTAATCCCTCTCCCATAAATCCTCTAATGATTAAATCCAATACCTCTGATCCGCTCGGTCCACAAATGAATTGCTCAGGTTTTAATTCATTTTCATAAAACTTTGACAATGCTGCTTGGAGTCTCGTCGCACTTCTATCTGGATAGCTGTTTAAGTTGCCAATATGATCAATGATGGCTTGAATGGCTTTAGGCGATGTCCCTAAAAGGTTTTCATTAGATGATAGTTTATAGATAGGCTTGTCTAGTGCCTTTATATCATTCAATGTTTTACCACCCTTATAACTTACTTTGGCTTTGAGGTAGGGCTTAAATATGTTGATGTCTTTAGTTTGATCCATAATTTTTTATTCTACCCAATAATCATATACCGCAGGTGCTTTGGACAAATATTTTCCAGCAACTCTTTTTAATTCAAGATGAATGGGATGTTTTTGGTACGCGTCCATTTCCTCTTGATTATCTACAGTAATTTGAAACATCAATTCATGATCTGAAATAAAACGAGAATCACCAGTATCGGCAATTTTTCCTTTATGTATTGCATCTATAAATTCGATGTTGTCTAATGCCTCAATCGCTTTACTAAGGCTATCTATCTGATGTTTTTGAAGTCCATCTTTAATATCCAAGAAAACAATGTGAGCAAGTTTTCCTTTAGATACAACATTTGCTTGATTTAATTGTTCTTCTAGGACTTTAATTTTAGCGCGACTTTCGTCCAATTCCTTATTGTTATTACAGGATATTAAAGAAAATGTAATGATGAAAATTGGAAGATATTTCATGATCATGGATAAACTAATCTTACTAGAAAATATTTAAGCGATACGCGTGTTCAGGAACGAGTTAAATTTAGCGCTTTCTGTTTCAACTAATCGTAATTTTGTACTAATAAAAAAAATTCCGTGTTCGATATTCTTAGTAATCATCCGATTTTATTGCTTTTCACCGTGGCGTCTATTGGCTATCTTTTTGGTAACATTAAGATTAAAGGTGGATCTTTGGGTGTAGCTGC
>JAHDBI010000087.1 GCA_020630475.1 Saprospiraceae bacterium | reverse complement strand
ATTTCTTTTTAAATATTAATTCATTTTTCACCAAACGGAATGGTCTATTCGCAGGAGGGGGAGATCAGATTCAATTTTTGAAACGCAAAGTATTTGAACAACTCAATGGTTTCAATGAAAAATATGTGTTAATGGAAGACTTTGAATTAACAAGACGACTAAGGAAGACAAAGTTCAAGTCTTGCATTATTCAGAATAACGCGACCGTGTCTACACGCAAATACGATAAGAATTCATATTTGCGAGTCAACTTGGTCAATCTTTATGTCTTTGTTTTATTCCTTTTCGGAGTATCACCGCGAAAACTTAAAAAGTATTATTCAAGAATGATAAACTAGATACTTCATTACCATTCGCGTCAAGCGAGAAAAATCCTTAGATATCCTAATCAAAGTTTTCTATCAAAACGCCCATTTTTCCCATTTGAGAATCTCTTAATGCTTGCATGATTTCTGTTTGGGTATTCATCACAAAAGGACCGTAACTAGATACTTCCTCATTGATGGGTTCTCCTGATAGAACGATGAAACGAGTATCTTCAAGAGCTGTCATTTCAATTGCGTCTCCATCATTGTCCAGCCAGATTAGATCTTTCCTTGTGGCATTCTGTCCATTGATATTTAATCCACCATCTAAAAGATAAATGAGCGTATTGAATGAGCTCGGTAATTCAAATTTATAAGAACCCTTAGTTTTTATTACTCCTCTCAAAAGCGTCATTGGACTAAATGTAGGGGCTGGTCCAACTAGTCCCTCGAATTCGCCTGCAACCACTCCGATTTTATATAATTCAGCTTTTAATGTTGGCGTATGCTCGGCAGTAATTGGTTGATAACTTGGAGGGGCCATTTTGTGGGCAGCAGGTGTATTTACCCAAAACTGGATGATTTCTTGCAGCCCGCCTTGCATGGCGAGTTCAGCACTTGGTCGTTCACTATGTACGATGCCTTTGCCTGCATGCATCCACTGTGTTCCTCCCGCCTTTACAATCTCGTCATTACCAAAACTATCTTGATGCCGTACGTCCCCTTGAAAGACAAAAGTAACTGGAGAAAACCCTCTATGCGGGTGACCACCGATGCCAACTTCTTGCTGTTTTTGGTTTCCCTTCAATTCCCATTCGGCATGATGCACCAATAGGAATGGATCCAATTGTTGCATCTGCACATTGGGTAAGGGTTGTTCTATGATATGACCTCCCATATTTATTTTTTGAGATGGGATTATATGTTTTATGGATCTCTTTTTCATGGCTGCAATTTTATCAATTTTCAAATGCTTTCTAGACTTGCATAGGGACTTCCATCAGTAAGATTCTGCTTCCACGGCTGGCACTAATTTTAAAATCTTCGATATTCCAAATGCCAAAACCATCACGTCTTTCCAAGTCTTGACCAGCGATGCTTGCATTCCCTTCAATTACAAATGCATAAACACCATTTCCGGATTTTTTTAATTTGTAGTTCGTATTTGTATCCACAGTAAATTCTCCTAAATGAAACCAAGCATCTTGATGAATCCAGACTCCTTGATCATTGGGATTTGGTGAAAGGACTTGGTAAAAGGAATTCTTTTTTTCGATGTCTCGAATGGAAATTTGATCATATCGAGGAGTAACATTTTTCTTGTTAGGGAATAACCAGATTTGCAACAGCTTCATGTCTTGATCCGAATTGGCATTGAATTCACTATGCGTAATACCTGTTCCAGCACTCATAACTTGTACATCTCCGTTTTTAACAATAGCTCCATTGCCCATATTGTCTTTATGCTCTAAGGCTCCCTCCAACGGGATGGATATGATTTCCATGTTGTCATGTGGGTGAGTTCCAAATCCTCTTGATGGCGCTATTTTATCATCATTTAACACTCGAAGGACTCCAAAATTCATTCGGTCTGGATTGTAGAAATTGGCAAAACTAAATGAGTGTTTTGCTTCAAGCCATCCATGATTGGCTTGTCCTCTCGTTGATGCTTTATGCAGTACAGTATTCATTGTTTGTATTTCTTCTTCGTTAGGTAAATGATTGAAACCTACTTGGTCAATCAATCGTTCATAAGTAGAGTCTTTTTTAACAACCGTCTCTTTAGCCTTTACGGCATTCGGTATAATTGAGCTCGCTATTCCTGCGGCCAACGATTTTTTAATAAAGTTTTTCCGATTCATAATACTACTTTTTCTAAGTGCTTACCAAAGGTAAACATTAATGATTCAATCACTCATTCATTTAGTAAATGCGACTTGGGAACAAGTAACTATTTACTAAATGGAATTTAAATCAAATTGTTTATAACTGGCGGTCTTCGCCGAATGATTGATTACTAGAATTCTAGATCAACAATTAAATCAAATTCGTCATAGATCATATTGTCTTTGAGGTCATCAAAGAAGCTTCCTGAACCATATTTAATACCAAAATGAGTACGGTCTATTTTTATATTAGCGGTGGCTTTTTTGCCGTAGACGGAAACTTGAAAATCGATACTTTTTGTAATGCCTTTAATGGTTAGGTCTCCTTTTAATTGATACGAGTTTTTACCGGTCATTGTTGTTTCGGTAATTTTCATTGATGCATTTTTGTAAGTGCTTACTCCAAAAAAGTCATCTGATTTTAAATGGCCTTCTAATTTTCCAGCATATTCACCCGAGAGGTCAGTGCATTGAATGCTTGACATATCGATGTTGAATTCTCCACCTACAAGTTGGTCTTTGTCAAATGTAAGCGAACCCGAAAGAAGGTCAACCGTACCTTCATGAGAGCCAGTTACTTTGTAAGCTTTCCATACGATTTTGCTATTTGTAATAGGATTGGATGTAACAATCGAATCAGGAGTAATGGTGAAACTCTGTAAAAGGCTCATACAAATCACAATACTGAATAGGTTAATTACTTTTTTCATTTGTCTATTTTTTGATTAAAAATTATAGAACAAATTTCGGTCAGTTCATTACCTTTACCAATAAGCTATCTTATTAAATTAAGTTAATCTATCTTAATGCTATTTGTCGAGTTGACCTCGAATACTACTGAGAAATTCCTTTGTGATTCCGAGATATGAAGCAATCATATACTGAGGTATTCGTTGTTCGAGTTGAGGGTATTCTTTACAAAATTCGAGGTATCGCTCTTTAGCTGAAAGGGCATAATTCTGGACAATGCGTTTTTGCGTTTTAATGTAAGCGTTTTGAATAATCAATCGGAAAAAGCGCTCCATTTTAGGAAGTTCAATGAATAAGGCCTCTGTATTCGAATGGGATAGTTGTATCACTTCGGTATCTGCCAAACACTGAACATTAAACTCTGCTTCAGTTTGGGCAATGAAACTACCTAGATCAGCAGCCCACCAGTTTTCAATTCCAAACATGACAACGTGCTCATTGCCTTTGTTATCCAAGTAAAAGGTTCTCACTTTTCCTTTAACGATAAAACTTTGAAACCGACAAATATCTCCCTCTTGAACAATGTATTGGTTTTTAAGATATTTTCTTGTTTTACACTTCGAAAGGATTATCGACTCTTCCGATTCCGAGATTTCTATAAATTTCTTAAGGTAATTCAAGAAGGCCTCCATAGATAAAAGGATTATTTTAACCAAAAAGGTTTGTTAATATATGTATCTTGTAAAGGTAATTCTTTATGTTTTTTAGAATGGATTTCCATTTTAATTTCAATTTAAAGAATTCATTATTGTCCATAATTTAAACCTAAAATTCTTTCCAATGAATTATGGAAAATATAACCTTGTATTTGCATTTCTTTTTTTGATCTCGATAAATATGGGTGCACAAAATAATTTAGTGTACCTCACATTTGGCACTCCTTCTATTTCCATTAATTACGAGCGTAATATTCCAACCAATAGGATGGTTGAATTTGGTCTTCGTGCCCAATATGGGATTCGAGGTTCAATTTTGTTTGCTGATCAAAATGAATATAAAACATGGATTCATTCAAGAGGATCAGGTATCATACGTTGGAAGAAGGAAAGAATAGCTTTAGAATTGAATTCTGGACTAAGTTACGAAAGACTTAATTCAAAAGATGGTTCCGATCCTGCAAGGATGATAAAACCTTATATAGGATTTCGAATAATGCTATTTTCAAAACCTCTCGTTTATAAATTCGGATTTAGTAATTTAGAACTTCTCAATTTTAATATCGGTTATCAGTTTTAGTAAATAAGAATTTCAAATATTTAAAATCAATTTCTACATAATTTCAAGATCCATTCGGCGAAAGTCGTAGAAAAAATAAAATTCTATTATGAGAAGTCATGAATCTAGTCTGAAGGATTACATTTTAAGAAAAAGATCAAATACTTTGTATGCGGTTGGTATACTGAAATATAAATCTCTGAAAAGTTTGGTTTTTAAATTTGAGTTATTTCGGTAAACTCATTGACTAAAATCGCGCTATCTTTGATCTATGCTAAAGATTGCTTTTTCTCCAATCTATCAATATGACTTGGATCCCAATCACCGGTTTCCAATGATAAAATATGAGCTCATTCCAGAGCAATTGTTGTTGGAAGGAACTGTGACGGATGATCATTTCTTTGCACCGGATAAATTGAGTGATGATCAAATTCTTTTGACTCATACGCAGGATTATCTAGATAAATTGAATCATCAAAATTTAACAGCGAAGGAGATCCGAAAAATCGGCTTTCCAATGCGTCCTAATTTAATCGAACGAGGTAAGTATATTTCGATGGGGACCTATCAATGTGCGCTGTATGCCCTGGAAAATAAAATAGCCATGAATATTGCAGGTGGCACACATCATGCTTTTGCGAGCCATGGAGAAGGGTTTTGTATTTTTAACGATTTTGCCATTACAGCCAATTTACTTTTGAAGAACCAAATGGTAAATAAAATCTTAATTGTTGATCTCGATGTACATCAAGGTAATGGTACCGCTAAAATATTTGAATCCGATCCTCGAGTATTTACTTTTAGTATGCACGGAGAAAGAAATTACCCAACCAAAAAAGAGCGATCTGATTTGGACATAGCAATACCAGATAAAACGCAGGATGAACATTATTTAAGGATATTAAAAAATACGCTCCCCAATTTGATGAATGAAGTTGAGCCTGATATGGTTTTTTATCTTTCGGGTGTCGATGTGTTGGCATCTGATAAATTGGGACGTTTGAGCATGAGTATGGAAGGATGTAAAGAACGAGATAGAATTGTTTTAGATCTCTGCCACAAAAACAACATTCCCCTCATCGTCAGTATGGGAGGAGGATATTCTGAAGAAATCAAATACATTATCGAAGCCCATGCCAATACTTTTCGATTGGCTCAAGATATTTTCTTTTAATTGGTGGATTATTGAATAGTTTGAATTCTCTGTTGGTAGATAAAATCTTAGGATTGATAGAAAATCAAAGATATTAACAATTCCATTTACAACATTTTTTCAAATTTTTCGTCTTTCTAATAACGACATGCTCTAAGCTTCATTAAAACCTAGAACAGCAAGTTTTTTTTATAGTTTGATTTAGTAATAAGTTCATTGGTGAAAATCAATGAACTTATTCATTTTTACAACTTTGTAAAATATTTGTAATAAATAGCTTGTTTAATACAAATAATTAATGGCGAAAACATATTTTTGCTTCATTAAATTTTAAAACACCCATAACCTTAGAAATTACAGTATGGAAAATAAGTACGATAAGATTGATTTGCAGATTTTGAAGCTGTTACAAGAAAACAGTAAGATTACCAACTTAGAACTATCCAAACAAATAGGACTATCTCCGGCGCCCACCCTGGAGAGAGTTAAAAAATTAGAACAAAATGGTACCATCGAAAGCTATCACGCGAAAGTGGATGCTTCGGCGATTGGCTTGAATGTAAGAACCTTTGTTTTGGTCACCTTGGCGTGGCAAAAAGAAAATGCTCTAGAGCGATTTGTTGAGAAAATCAAATCCATTAAAGAAGTCACTGAATGTTACATCATTACTGGAGATGCAGATTTTTTACTCAAGGTTGTCTGTAAGGATTTGGCGAGCTACGAGCAATTATTATTCAAAAAATTATCTCAAATAGAAGAAATTGAACGATTAAAGACCTTGATGACCATGTCTAAAGTCAAAAAAGAAAAAGTGCTTCCTTTTGAGTACGAATAGTATTTATTAAAGCACACAACAAAGCCACTCACTTGTTACAATGAGTGGCTTTTTAAATCTATGAAAAAACTTCAATCATTGTTGTGGGAAATTCGTCATCCCGATAGTGTTTATCGTTCTTTTGTTTTTGGGACGATGCACCTCAAAGGAGAAGAAGCCTTTGCACATTTTCAATTGGCCTTAAAAGCACTCGATCAATGTCAAGCGCTCGCATTGGAATATAATTTGGATGAAGGTCAACAATCACCGTCGAGCCAATACTTTCAATTGCCGGATGGTCGCACGCTTCAAGATTATTATGGTGAAAAAAAGTACCAAAAGATGCGAAAAATTTTGAAAAAGGCATTTCACGTAGATTTGGATTTTTGCAGTCAGATGATCCCGTTAATTGTCATCAATTTAATCTCTGAGAGCATATTTAGTCAAGAGAGAGCACTGCCATTGGATTCGCAATTGTGGTCCGAAGCAGCAAGTAGGGGATTACGACTTTCTGGTGTGGAGACTTTTGATTCTCAAATGATCACACTTCAAAAAATTCCATTGAAATATCAATTGAAAGCACTGAAATCCATCACCGGAAACGTGAACCGCTATCGAAAAAATATATCCTCTTTGGCAAAAGCCTACATCAAGCAAGACATAACCAAACTGTATCGAGATTCAAAGAAGAGCTTGGGTGAAACTAAAAAAGTTTTATTATTTAATAGAAATGTGACCATGGCGGATTCTATTTTTACTCAAAGTAAAGGACAAAATATTTTCTTCGGTATCGGCGCGGCACATCTGGCAGGGAAAAAAGGAGTACTTAAACTTTTAAAACAACGCGGTTTAAATCTACGACCCATTCCGGACGAAAATAAATTGCTTTTGTGATAACCATTTAGGTCTAATAGCGTTTATAAGTTGTCCATCGAATATATGATATGCGCCTGGTCCTATGTTTTATTTTCTTTAGTTTCTTAAGTCTTGTCAATGCGCAGGACAAAGCCGAAACATCCTCTTCTCAAAACAAATTCACCATCAGCGGTTATGTCAAAGAGGCAAGCTCAGGAGAGACTTTAATTGGCGCAAATATTCTGAATGTCGATAATACCATTGAAGGTACTAGTACCAATGCTTACGGCTTCTACTCTTTGAGTTTAGAAGAAGGAGAATATATTCTTCTATTTTCGTATCTCGGTTTTTCCAATGAGATAAAGAAAGTAAAGCTTGATCGCGATATCAAACTGGATGTCGAACTAAGTGAAGGACTAACCATTGATGAAGTGGTTATTTCTGCAGTTCAAGAGGAAAAAGAAGCCAATGTTCAAAGTACTAAAATGGGAGTGGTCAAGGTGCCGATGGAAAGCATCAAAAAACTACCGGCCATTTTTGGTGAAGTCGATATTTTAAAAACACTTCAATTGCTTCCGGGAGTCTTGTCATCTGGAGAGGGTAGTGCCGGATTTTATGTTCGAGGAGGTGGCCCAGATCAAAACCTGATTTTATTGGATGAAGCCATCGTGTACAATGCGGGGCATATGTTGGGCTTTTTCTCTGTATTTAATGGGGATGCGATAAAAAATACAACCTTGATTAAAGGAAATATGCCAGCTCGGTATGGGGGGCGATTGTCTTCGGTAGTCGATATTCAAATGAAGGAAGGTAACCAAAAACAATTTGCTGCCGAAGGTGGAATAGGATTGGTGTCTTCGCGCTTGACGCTGCAAGGTCCTATTGTCAAGGATAAAGTATCTTTTATTGTCTCTGGTCGACGTACTTACATTTTGGATTTGGTTCAACCTGCGCTTGAGGGAGGAGATTTTGAAGGCACCAACTATTATTTTTATGATCTCAATGCCAAGTTAAATTATACGATTTCGGATAAAGATCGACTTTTTTTGAGTGCATATTTTGGAAGAGATATTCTCACATTTCGACAACCTGTTCGTTCTTTTTATTTTGATTTGCCCTATGGAAATTCAACGGCTACGTTGCGTTGGAATCATCTTTTTAGTGACAAACTCTTCTTTAATTTATCGGCTATTTACAATGATTATAAGTTGAGTTTTGACGGTGGTCAAGAAGCGATTAACTTTAAGTTGTTCTCAGGAGTAAGAGACTATAACCTAAAACTTGACTTTGATTATTATCCCAATGTCTACAATAGCATAAAGTTTGGAGCCAATTATACCTATCATAAACTGACCCCCAACACAGCGACAGCTACCTTAGGAGGACAGGCTTTTAATAGTGGATTTCAACCCAAGTACGCCAACGAATTTGCCTTTTATATCAGTGATGAGATTAAAGTCAATACAGCTTTGAGTATTGCTCTAGGTCTACGATATTCTATTTTCTCTCAACTGGGCCCTCATACTTCAAAACTGGATGCTCAGCAGTATGACAAGTTTGAAAACGTAGTTACATATCAAGGATTAGAACCTCGTCTGAGTATGAAGTATGCCTTTAATTCTGATTTCTCGTTCAAAGCTGGGTTTACTTTGACCAATCAATATTTGCATCTCGTCAGCAATAGCAATAGCACATTGCCCACTGATTTGTGGGTGCCAAGTACTGAAATTGTCAAACCACAACAGAGTATTCAGTACGCGATTGGTTTATTTAGAAACTTCGATGATAACGAATACGAGACTTCCGTCGAATTGTATTATAAAGATCTCAGAAATCAGATTGATTATAGTGAAAATTATGTGCAGGATCTTAATTCAGAGGATGAAGATGCTTTTGTGTTTGGCAAAGGTCGCGCTTATGGTGCAGAATTTTTTGTCAAAAAATCAACAGGTAGATTAAATGGTTGGCTTGGATACACTTTGTCTCGATCTGAACGCTCGTTTAAGGATATTGAAGATGGAAGATGGTTTCCGACTGTCTATGACAGAACACATGATCTATCGCTTGTCGCGAATTATAAATTGGCTAAAAAATGGGATATTGGCACTTCTTTTGTTTATGGAACAGGGCGCAACTTTACCCCGTACGCTGGATTCTATTTTATAGAACAAAATCTAAACGTGTTTTATGGTCCCAGAAATAGTGAACGACTAGAACCTTATCATCGCATTGATTTGTCAGTAACATTTACTCCCAAGCCAGATTCTAAAAAAGCTTACAAAGGCAGTTGGACCGCATCGATTTATAATGTGTACAACCGAAAAAATCCCTTCTTTACTTATTATGATGCCAATACGGATTTTAGTTCAGGAGCTTCACAAATTGAAGCTTACAAAGTGACGTTGTTTCCTTTAATTCCTAGCATCACCTATAATTTTAAATTTCGATAATGAAAGCGATAAAGTATTTGATTTTTCTGATTGTTTTGCTTGCTTTTATTTCTTCATGTAGAGATCAATACTTTCCAGATACACCAGAAAATGCACAGCAATATGTCATTGAGGGCTTTATTGAAGCACGCGAAAATCCACTGCCGGCCTATGTGATTGTCACCCAAAGTTTCCCTTTTTTTGATTCCATCACGACGACTACTTTTGAGGATTCTTTTGTAAAGGGTGCTTCGGTACAAGTCAATGATGGTGACAAAAATGTACAATTGTCGGAAGTTTGTCTGAGTAATTTACCCGATCAATTTAAAGGGATAATTGCCGATTTTTTGGGCCTAGAAGTCGATAGTGTCACAACAGATTTATGTATATATGTTGACCTCTTTTATGAGTTAAGCTATGAGACAGGAAGAAGTTATGATTTAGATATCATGATCAATAATGAGCACATTACTGCCACGACGACCATCCCGGAATTTATTCCTTTGCAAGGATTTAGATGGGCAGAACCGACGGATATCGAAAACGATTCCATGGTGCAATTATGGGCTGAAATTGTTGATCCACCGACCACCGATTTTTATCGGTATAAAACGGCCACCTTAGGAAGAGAACTGACACCTCCACCATTTTCTGTTGTCAATGATTTGTTTTTTGATGATAGTGAATTCGAGTTTCCGCTTGATCGTGCCATGTATTTTGATGAAGAATTTGATGTCAATACCATAGGTTTATATACTAGAGGTGATTCCATCACGATTCATTGGATGGTGATCGATGAGGCTCAATTCGAGTTTTGGAATACGCTCGAATTCAACGAAGCAAATCAAGGTCCTTTTTCTTCTTACACCCGAGTGAACTACAATATTGAAGGAGGGATCGGTATCTGGGGTGGAAATGCGATCTCAGTTTATGAAATGGTCGTGCCAGAATAGTATATTCGCAACATGCGATTACTTCTTCTCTTTTCTTTAATTTTTTGCGCTTGCCAGTCAGATGGAAAGTTGAATTATATATACGAGTCCGAGACATTAAAGATTCATCAAGTCTCTGAGCATTGCTATCAGCATATCTCATTACTCCAAACCAAAAATTTTGGATTGTTTCCTTGTAATGGTATGGTTGTAATGAATAAAAATGAGAGTCTGGTTATTGATACTCCGGTAGATAGTTTGGCTTCCGCCGAATTAATACGTTGGATCAAAGAGTCCATGAATGCTAAGATAAACTATGTCGTTCCTACACATTTTCACGTGGATTGTACAGGAGGATTAAACGCTTTTCATGCAGAAGAAATCCCTTCAATAAGTTCTGAAAAAACATTGGCGCTAAGCGAGGAAAATAGTAAACAGACCCCACAGTTATCTTTTGAGCAAGAAAAGGTATTAACAGTCGGTGACCTGAAGGTAGATCTTAAATTTTATGGAGAAGGACATACCAAAGACAATATTACGGTGATGGTTAAAAAAGATAAGGTGCTTTTTGGAGGGTGCTTGATTAAAAGTGATGGATCGGGAAAAGGAAATTTGGCTGATGCCAATGTTAGCGCATGGTCTACTACCGTAAAGAAGTTAAAAGAAGTCTGTGATAAAGAGTCGATCGAAGTGGTAATTCCTGGTCATGGTCAAAAGGGTGGACTAAATTTATTAGATTACACCATTGAAATGTTTGAGAAATGATATGGATTTTTGGATGTTTTGAGAGAAAGTAATTATGAAAGTTGTATGGATAGTTTGTGTTTTGCTTTGTTCAATAAATCTTGTCGCGCAAAAAGATTCCCTCTCTAAGCAGAAGACTTTGAAATCTTATGCTGAGGCACTGAAGCTTTCGCAAGAAACCGGCAAGCCAATCTTGACAAATTTTTTGTCTCTCAAACTTATTAATAAGTCAAATTTACTAGAGGAAGTATTTGAGAACAAAAACTTTATTGATAGTCTTTCGGAGACATACATTCTTTACACTTACAAGAGAAACGATTTTAATTATGATGATTTTGCGGCTGAAGCAGGTGTTGTTTATCCCTTTTCAGTCTTGGAACTAAATAAAGATTCTGTAGTAGCAAAGTTCTGTGGCTACAGGAATCGAAAGGAGTTTTTGGCCATGCTTGATCAATGCCTAACTGCAAAACCAGTTTACGAATATTACAATGATTATTATCGAGATCCAGAGAATGAGGATCTCCTTTATTCTTTAACCACCGTTCTTTTGGATCAAAGATTATACGATAGTAAAATTTATCTAGAATTTGTAGATAAATTTCCTAGAGTCAATAAAAATACTTTTCGGATATTAACCTCTAATGTTTACTTTGGTAAAGAGAAAACTAAAGAACACGACAAACTCTTTAAAAGATTATATTTCGGTTTTGAAAAGGCTGGTTTTGAAAAACACAAGTTGTTAAGAAGATTGTTGAGAGTCATGTATTCTGAGTCCAAAATAACCAAAGTTCAAAGAGCGGGTAGGGAAGTGATACGTGGACCAAAGTACAAATACAAAAAACGGAGTGCCTATAATAAACTTCAAAAATTTTTGAGTGAGTCAGATGAGTTTATTGATTCTCTGCAAGTATTTAATAATTATAGAAGTGCCAAATGGGAAGCCGTTTATAAGCCCAGCCAATTTCATTATCAAGAATGGATGACTCATAGTTTACCCTTGTATCAGTACGATTTAATTTCGATTTTCGGTGAAGAGAAAACTTTTGAAATTAGTTTTGATCTTACACTCGGTATTGATAATTTAGAAGAAATGAAAGATTGGCTAGTTGTTTTGGAAAACCATGAAGGGTTTAGAAACAAATATCAATATGTAGAGCTCCGAGCACTTTGTTATTATCGGATGGACAAAGAAGAGTTGACGGCCAAAATACTAGCGAAAACCAATGAATTGGCCGTAAAAGACAAGGTTAAATTTCATCCTGTTCTATCAGAATTAATTAAGTCGGACAACATCACAAAATTATAATAACAACAATGCTTAAGATTATTGCAATTAGCTTTTCCATTCTTTTTGTCGGTTCTCAAGGACTCGCTGCTCAGCCTGATTCTTCGTATCGATTTTCTTTTCCGGAATCCTGGGAAGAAGCGAAAAAAATGTCGAAGGAAACGCAGAAGCAAATATTACTATATCGTACCTTTTGGATATCTTCCACCAGCCCGAAAGTAGATCGAAACATTTTTAGAAATAAAGCGGTCATGGACAGCTTGTCAAAAGAATATGTGCTCTATGAAGCTCCCAAAAGAGTGAAACCCAGAGAACGATTATACAATAAATACCCCTGTGTCTACGGAAATATGTTTGTGATCACAAACCATAACGAAGACATCATTTACCAATTCATCGCTACTCATGAGAAAGAGAAATTATTTCAAGAACTAAGAGAGTCCAAAAATATTAAATCCATTCAGTCGTATTACGAAGTCTTAGAGTACAATAAATCAGATTCTACATTTATGCATCAATTTGTGGATGCTTTGTTGGATCAATATGTAAATGATAAAGAAGTATTCAATTATTATTTGGACCATTTTTTTGGAATCAATGACAATTGTAAACGAATTCTTTGCAGAGAATTAGTTGATGAGAGATCTAGCAGAATCTTTATGAAACATTATTTTGAATTTCAAAATGCCGGTTTTCGAAAGCGAGAATTAGAAAGACGATTAATAAACTCAGTGATCTACGATTTTAAGAAAACTCATGGTCATGAAATATATGAAAAGGATAGACAAAAGGGAAATGAACTGCTGTTAGAGATGACTCGATCATTTTTGGGAGAATCGGAAGCGTTTAAGGCACCATATATAAGCTCTTTTAACTTATTGAATTCTTTAAGTGATTTTGAGGACAATCCAACCGAAGAGAATAAGAAAAAATATATAGAGGCAAGTCTCAGTTCTTACGATCATGATATTCTAGATATTTATGGGGAATATCAATTTTTTAAAAACACCTATGATTTATCTCTGTTGATTGATCGTCAAAATGATATGCAACGCTTAATTCAGCTTTTGGAAACGAAGCCCACATTTCAAAATCAATTTGAATACTTAGAAATCTTGGCTATTTGTTATTATCGAATGAATGATGAACAAACTGCGGCTAAATTACTCGCAAAAGCCAATGAACTGGCCGTGACTGAAAAAGTAAAATTCAGACCTGTACTTCCACAATTAAAAAAGGAAGGTAAAATTTTGAAACTATAAACTGGAGAAGTATGAGACTACGATGGTTAATAATAGTTTCTTTTTTGCTTTGCTCGTTTTATGCTATGGGTCAAGCAGATTCACTCAGTACTTATCCTTTTCCCAAAACTTGGGAAGAAGCGGTTAAAATTTCTGCGGAGACATTTAAGCCTATTCTTTATCATCGTACAAATGCTTCAGAAAAAAGCAATGAACTAAAAAAAGCTTTGCAAGTTGAGATTTTTAGTAATCAGCAAATCATGGATAGTTTATCCAATCACTTTGTTGTTTTTGTAGAAGAAATGGAGCTATGGGGTTACGAAAAACAAGATCGCTTCTTGAGTTATCGATTTCCAACTACAACGATCTCCGATTTTGAAAAGAACATATTTTGTCAATTCCAAAAATACAAGAATGGAAAAGAGTTTCTCGAAAAACTCGGAAATTGCATGAAGCGTAAACCGATCTTTCAATATTATGAAGAGTATCCAGATAGTTTGGATAACAAAGATTTCATCGACAAATTTACTGGTGTTTTAATTGATCAAGGGATTAGAGATCGAGGAGTTTATGAGGCGTATATCGATCTTTTTCCAGAAGTTTCTGACAGGAGTTTTGAAGTGTTAACTAATGGTTTATATCAAGCGGAGTATGATGAGTTGTTTAAAAGCCTCTATTTTGATTTTAGGAAAGCTGGTTATGATGAAGAAAGACTTTTAAGGAGATTAATCAATGTGATGTATCGGGAAGCAAATGTAAAGCTATTTAAGAGAAATTATCAAAGTTTGAGTCGGGAAGAAATAATCTACAAATACAGTGACAAAGCATTTTCAGGTGTCCAAAAATTTTTAGGTGAATCGGATGATTTTAAGGATTCACTGATGGTATTTAGTGATTATTCTTATGCTAAAAATAGAGCAACGTGGGAACCAAATGAAGAAAACCTCAAAAGACTTTTCGCCAAAACATTACCGCTTCATTATTATGATATGATTTCCGTCTACGGAGAAAAGAAAAGTTTTGAAATGACTTTTGATCTCTTCATGAGTATTGAGGATGAAGAATCCATGGACGAACTCATCTATATTCTCAAGAATAGTGATTTCTACAAAGACAAATATCAATATGTAGAAATCCTCGCCATGTGCTACTATCGAATGGATAATGAAAAAAAAGCCGCCAAGCTACTTGGTAAAGCCAATACCTTAGCGGTAGAAAAAGGTATTAAATTTAGACCCGTTTTGCCCCAGTTGAAAGCCAACGGAAACATTGGTAAAATTGAACGAACTTCTAGGAAAAAATAATATTCACATTCGGCGAAAGCCAAAAGAATTATGACTTTACAAAGAGCCATCGATAGAGGTAAAAAGGAATTAATAGTATTCCAAATAACACAATGATCACGCCCTCTAAACTCAGAATGTACCAAGGCCAGGGTCCCAATAAGTCATATAATGTTTTACCAGGAGGCTTATCGATAAGATAGAGGTAATTGGAATCCAACAACAGATTGACCGGAGTCATGCACAGTGCCAAAATGTTCATGCCAATGGCGCTCAAAATCGCATCTTTTATTGTTAAATGCCAACGATAAACAAAAATACCGT
>JAHDBI010000086.1:13091-15307 GCA_020630475.1 Saprospiraceae bacterium | reverse complement strand
TTTTTTTTGCCCTTTATCCAACTTTTCTTCCTTCATTTTATTCTTATCATATCGATCTATTTATATAGATTTGTTTGTACATAACTAAACAAACATATAAAGTCGAATACTATGATCATTGGTGTACCTAAAGAAATAAAGAACAACGAAAATAGAGTTGCCCTTACCCCAGCTGGCGCTCATGAATTAACTAAACGGGGCCACAAAGTCTACGTACAGTCCAGCGCAGGTGACGGATCTGGCTACTCTGATGAAAAATACTCCAGTGCGGGGGCGGAAATACTTCCAACCATTGAATCAGTGTATGATATAGCAGAAATGATCATCAAAGTAAAAGAACCGATCGAATCTGAATATGCACTAATCAAGGATAATCAATTATTGTTCACATACTTTCATTTCGCCTCTTATGAGCCTTTGACCAATGCAATGATCAAAAACAATTCTGTTTGCTTAGCTTACGAAACAGTAGAATTAGAGGATAGATCTTTACCCCTACTCGTACCTATGTCTGAAGTAGCAGGTAGAATGGCTACACAACAAGGCGCTAAATATTTGGAAAAACCTCAACAAGGAAGAGGAATTTTGTTAGGGGGTGTACCTGGTGTACCACCGGCAAAAGTATTAGTCTTAGGTGGAGGAATCGTAGGAACGCAAGCGGCTAAAATGGCTGCAGGTCTAGGAGCACAAGTAACCATTTTAGACATTAACTTGAACCGTTTAAGGGAACTCGCAGATATTATGCCTGCTAATGTGCAAACAATGTATAGTAATGAATATAATATCAGAAACTTAGTACAATATCATGAACTCATTATAGGTGCTGTGTTAATCCCAGGGGCAAAGGCTCCCAATTTAGTAACACGGGATATGCTAAAAACAATGAAAAAAGGTACTGTACTAGTAGATGTGGCAGTTGACCAGGGTGGTTGTATTGAAACATGTAAACCAACGACCCATGCTGATCCAATTTTCATCATTGACGATATTATACATTATTGCGTTGCGAACATGCCTGGTGCTGTGCCTTACACTTCAACGATGGCATTAACCAATGCTACCCTACCTTATGCCATTAAACTGGCGGATAAAGGTTGGAAAAAAGCATGTGCTGAAGACGAAGCCCTACGAAAGGGTTTAAATGTTGTTAATGGAAAAGTGGTCTATAAAGGAGTCGCTGATGCATTTGGACTGGACTACACCCCAGTTAGTGAAATTATGCCATAGAAATTCGGCATTGCATTGCATTTTTAATGGTTTATTCGCCCATATTGCAATCATGCGAAATATTATTTCAAAAGTTGTGGTTTTAGTGGTTGTTTTTAATTATATTTAAATGTATCTCATCTTGTTTAAATTAAAACTGACCTAAATGAATATTACATTCGCTGAATTACGAAAAATTAAACACGAACTTCCAACAGGAAGTGTACAGAGAATTGCAAATGAACTAGAAGTTGACGAACAAACGGTACGTAACTACTTTGGCGCCAAGAAATACGACGATGGCGAAATAGTCGGAAAACACGTACAACCCGGTCCTAATGGAGGATATGTCAATCTAGAAAGCACTGCTATTTTAGAATCTGCAAAAAGAATTATTGCAGAACATGAAGCTTCTGTACTAAGCTGATATTAAAAAGGGGAATCATATTTTTGATTCCCCTTTTTAATGAATTGATTTTCATAAAGTTACTAAAACATATAACTCAAGAATAAGGCGCCACCAGCGTTTTTAACTGTTATCCCGTCCAAATCGTCATCCGCGATGGTGCCTGCTGTCCGTCCACCAAACACGCCAATATTAAATTTGCCTATTTCATATCCCAATCCCAGATTAAAACCAAAATCAGTATCCTTATATCCTTCTAAATCACCATCGTCATCTTTGGCTGACATTAAAAAAGACATATATGGCCCTAGGCTTAACCAGAAGCTATTTTCACTCATTGAAAAGCGGTAAACGAAGTCCATTGGTACATCTATATAACTCAATTCTAATTGTTCACCCTGAAACTTAGCACCTTTTACCGTATAAGACAGTACAGGCTTAATAAAGAAATGGTCACTGATTCTTTGTTGGTATAAAACACCAACATTAAAACTAGCAATCGGATCAGTCTCTATGGTAATATTATCACCATTCAATTCAAGATTTGATGATTGAAGTCCTAATCGGACACCAAATTGAGCATTGAGTTGAAAAATACAACATG
>JAHDBI010000086.1:6157-12991 GCA_020630475.1 Saprospiraceae bacterium | reverse complement strand
CCTTCTATAAAAGGCAAAATGACCGAAAAAGTACCATCATTAGAAAGCAATTGATTGACCGATTGAATTAAATGGTTGTGCGCCAATTTAACGGTATGCCTGACTACATTCTTCTTTTGATTATAAGAAAACGTACCACCACTGAAAAAAGGAGGATTACTCACGATTAAATCAAATTGAGCTTGACTTTCTTTGGCGAAAGCCTGAATCGAAGAACAATGCATTTGCATACGCTCTTTCCAAGGAGATTCATCTACATTCAATTGACTTTCTTTAAAGGTTTCTTCATCGATCTCTACTCCCGTAACTTGACAGCTTTCGGTTCTTTGTGCAATCATCAAACTAATCAATCCATTTCCTGAACCTATATCCAAGGCATTTTGGGCCTTAGCCACATCAACCCATGCACCCAATAAAATAGCATCAGTATTCACCTTCATAACACATGCTTCTTGGTGAATAGAAAATTGTTTGAATTGAAACATATCGGACTTCATAAACGCAATTTAATCAATACAAAAATAGAAATATGTCATTCCTTCATATGGTTTTTATCATCTTTGATTCTTAATCAATTCACATTGGACAAAAAAAGAAAATTAACACCCATTGTTCTAAGCGCAGAATTCAATCAGATTATTACAAGATTGGAACATGAGCATTTAAATGCATTTATCACAGGTCGAGCTGGAACAGGTAAATCAACTTTACTTCAATTATTTAGAAATACTACAAAAAAAAGAACGGTTGTCTTAGCACCAACAGGAATTGCAGCCCTGAATGTTAAGGGGCAAACGATACATTCCTTTTTCCGGTTTCCACCCAAAATGATTAACCGGGAGGATATCCATAGAAGAAAAAATAATTACGTTTTCCGAAAAGTTCAAACCATCATCATCGACGAAATATCGATGGTCAGAGCCGATATGCTCGATAATATTGACTATTTCTTGAGAGTGAATCGAGAAATTGATGAGCCGTTTGGTGGTGTCCAGATGATCTTCTTTGGCGATTTATTTCAATTACCTCCGGTCATTTCATCACCAGTCGAAAGACAATATTTCACTACAAGATATGAAAGTCCATATTTCTTCTCTTCAGATGTAGTTCAACATGACATCGATTTAGAGATGATTGAGTTGAGGAAAGTATATCGACAAGAACAAAAACATTTCATCCGTATCCTTGATAATATAAGGACCATGCATTTTGATTATGATGACATGGAAGAGTTGAATCAAAGACACGTGCCTTTGGATGAAGAAGACGAAGACTACTACATTACCCTAACCAGTAGAAATGACATAGCGAATAGTCTAAATGAACATGAACTCAAGAAAATAGATGAGGACATTATGTTTTATAATGCAAAGGTCACTGGAGAATTTCGAGA
This sequence comes from Saprospiraceae bacterium, assembly GCA_020630475.1. Classification (GTDB taxonomy): domain Bacteria; phylum Bacteroidota; class Bacteroidia; order Chitinophagales; family Saprospiraceae; genus JAHDCZ01. Next base: position 11,598 of record JAHDBI010000086.1, on the reverse strand, counting down.
ACGTTTATTCCCAACAGACTCCACCCTTCAACTGAAGAAAGGTTGCCAAGTAATGTTCATTAAAAATGACCTTAAAAAAAGGTTTGTGAATGGAACAATAGGTAAAATAGTGTCGCTAGAATCAGATGTCATTAAAGTATCCATCCCGGATCCAGATTTAGGTCAAAAGATTATTGACGTTGAGCCATTAGAATGGGAGATTTTAAAGTATGACCTTAACAAGGATGTATCTACAGGAATTGCCACGAGAGTGGTAGGAACATATACCCAAATGCCCTTAAAATTAGCCTGGGCTATTACCATCCATAAGAGTCAAGGTAAAACATTTGATCGGGTAATTATTGACTTAGGAAGAGGAGCCTTTGAATATGGACAAACCTACGTTGCATTAAGTAGATGCAGGACTTTGGAAGGAATTATACTTAAAAACCCTATCAAACCTCAAGATGTCAAGGTGGATAGAAGGATAACGGAGTATTATGATCAGAGAAAATAATTTGGAATCCGTTCAAGAAATGATATTTTAGTAACGAATTGAAACTTAAACATCATGTCAAGATCAAGACGAAAATCAAAACGAAAAGTAAAAGCAGAATTAGGACAATCTAAACAAGAAAAGCAGTTTTTTAAAATTGCAATTATTGTGACTATCGTAATTCTGATCTTACTCTATTTCGTTTTCAAACGGTCTATTTAGTCGACTTTAGATATTCTGACAAATCCTTCCTCCCCTTCTGTTAGCCTATAAAAAAGAACATAGGTTCCAGGAGTGAGATCGCTTATGGAAATGCGTTCGTAAATCGAAATGCTTGAATTATAGGTTTTAACCAATTCGCCTTTAATTCCTCGAATTTCCAGTTTTTCGATTTCAGTATCCTCATCTCCTCCTTCTAATAAAATATTCAATTCATGCTTCACAGGATTTGGATAAAATCTCAATGAGATATCATCTGAGATCTCTCGAGTGATACTTCTAATTTCTGAATATTCAACATTTCCATCAAATCCAATCATCTTCAATCGATAATAGAATATTCTGAAATCCTGTATTTCTTTATCGTTAAAACTATAATCGTGCTGCTCTTCTTTATTTTCGGCATTCACCGAACCAATATTGTCAAATAGAATACCGTCCGTGGATTTTTGTACTAGATACTCATCCATTTCAAATTCGTTTTCAACCCGCCATTTCAACTCATGTAAATCTCCCCGATCTATTGCCTTGAATGAAAGCAAACTTAAGGGTACAACCGATTGGTCAAAATTACTGATGGCAAAACCAGAGAACCCATCAAAACTAGCGGTGAATGACTTTCCACCTCCTGGTAAATCTTGAATGTCCAAGGATGCATTGTCCACAAAATTGATTCCTTGCCCACCATACTCGTCTATAGGAACATCTGTCTTTACTAAACTTAAATTTTCTGGATCAGACCAAGTAGCCAATTCATCTGCAGAATAATAGAGCGTAACATCATATGAGACATCATTATCAGCGTCTATATAAAAAGTTTTCTCAGAAACATGCTTTCCTCCTAGCCAGGGTACAGACACTTTACCAAGACCTGCCCTATCGATTTCTGCAGATATACAGGCAATATTCTGGGCATTCTTATTCTTCACAGAAAGTATGAGCTTACCATCTTTGTAAAAATGAGCCGTTTCATTACCAGACATATAAGAATTCTTTGAGCTCAATCCATCTGCCAAATCTATTGATCCTCCAGCTTGATAAAATCTGGTATCAGGACGGATATTGGCATTTTTTTGAACAGTGGTGAGATTACATCCTATATTTCCATCCGTATAACGATATTGTACTGAATTAAAATTAGTAGGCGTACAATACATTTCATCATCATTGGACCAGTTGCTATTATTATAACACATTTCTACAATGATATTCGAAGTACCGTCCCACTGAAACGAAGAATCAAAATCAAAAGTATTCCACCCGACTACTGTACTTACAGCGCTAGAGTACACGGATTGAAGATTTTGTTCAAAGGGCACCCCAGCCTGATTTACATCATTTAATGAGGTATGACCCATTTTGATATTGAATCCATTAAAAACGCCATTACTCTTTTTATTCTTGACGTTTAGAGCCAATGCATTAATATTTCCAGCTTGTAAACCCATTCCCATTAATTCCGTTGCCCTAAACAATATCTGAGTCTTTTCGTCCTCGTAATATCCTCTAAAAGGATAATCATCTTGAGAAGTGGATCCATTACCAAACTCAACAGCTCCGTTTCCTGACCCCCCTAAAACATCATAATCATTATCTCGAATCGCTACATCAATAAATCCAAACTCACCTAAACTTGCATTTTGCGGACTTAAAGTTATCCGTAAGTTTTCAATACCTTCTTCTATGGCATCATCGATTAACCTCACTTGGACATTTTGAGTCATAGAACCAGAAGGAGTAAAGATTAACTGACTGGTCATCAATTGAAAATCACGGTTTAATGTAACATCTGAATGACTATAAACAACACTTACATTGACTACTTCATTCGTCGATGGATTAGCTGTAATTTTTACGGGTAACGTAAAATCATAGTAGTCTTCGCTGCAAGTTCCTGTCAAACTTTGCACATCCATCTCCATAACATCATAGCTAGATTCTTCAAATGAGATTTCAGTTCCTCCAAAACTTTGTGACGTAAATAATCCTCTTCCATGTGTCGCAGCAAGCAAAAGCTTATCCGATTCTCGATAAAATAAATCATCTACACGCACCTGAGCCAATCCTGTATTATTGGGTATCCAATAAGTCGATGCTCCATTCAAATCATCTGTAATCCAGACTCCTAATTCGGTAGCAATAATCGCTTTATCGCTATCCTCTGGATTGAAGATCACATCTCTTACAGGTATGTTGGGAAGGTTTCCTTCGATACTGTTCCATATCGTTCCTGCATTTTGAGTCAGGTAAATATTATTGTGATTGTAATTACTATAACTTACCAAAATAGTATTCTCATCAGATGGTAAAACATCAATACTACTCACATATCCATCAATATCATCTCTAATTTTTAAGGCCGTTTTTGAAGTTCCAGTATGTACTTGATCTACCGAATAAACATCTCCACCATCAGTACCGACATAAATTCGATTGGCCACATTGGGAGATACTTTGATAAAAGTCACTTGATCCCCATTGATCCCGTTTAATGTGATGTTCGAATAACTACTACCACCTGTTGCCGGATCATTCCAACGAATAATCTTACCCGGCTCACTCGCTCCATATAGTTTATTTGCTGTATGGTCGTAGTCTGTAGCATTGGCGAAAAGCCCAAAATCATTAATGTTTACAAAACTAAAGCTAGCACCACCATTGGTACTTAAGAAATAGTTATTGAAGACGTATGAGGTAATTTGGACATTAGGGTTATCCTTATCAATATAACAACGAGCACCGTCTCCACCACTGATTTCTGTTGTTTCGTTTAGGCCCGCTTGCGCGAATTTTTGAGTTCCATTATCCTGAGCTCCAGCAACAAAATAATTAGATCCAGAATTAGGATGTGCGGTTGCGGCATAAAATTGCGTCACCTTATATCCTTTATTCTTAGGATAAAAAACAGGCATCGAACTCGAAGCATTAGAGGTATAGTAAATACCCCCATCGTTTCCTATGAGCAATTTATTTCCATCTATAAAAGAAAGACAATGTTGATCAGCGTGAACATATTGAATTCCACCTAATCCACCCCATTGACTCACTTGAGTCCAGGTCATCCCACCATTGGAAGTCTTTAAAAGATCAATGCCTCCGATGTATACATGCTCCTCATTCGTTGGATCCACTTCGACAGTTAGATTATACCAAGCTTGAGACCTAGCAAAATTACTCATGCCCAAGGCCGATGGATTGGTCACAGGAACCCAGGTCGATCCTGAATTACTACTTTTGTATATTCCTTGACAAGCTTTAGAATTTGCATCTTCAAACAAAGCGTAAAGTCTCGTTTCATTACTCGTCGCTAATGCTAATTCAATTCGACTATAACCATTGGACGGAAGTCCCGAACTTAATTTAGTCCAACTAGCACCATTATTACTTGATTTATAAATACCATCTTGCTCAAACAAACCCATGGACACATAGATCGTACCATCGCTCGCAATCTCCAAGTCATTGGCTTTTTCTGAACTTGCGCCACCTACATTACTGCCTAATACTTTAACCCATGTTTGACCTCCGTTGGTTGATCTTTGCACACCATGAAAGGTAGTGGCAAATACTGACCCATCAGGGGTCAACTCAATCTTTTGTACATACATGAAGTCGTCATTATTGGTTCCAGTCAAATGAGTCCATGTAGCACCACCATTCGTACTTTTCCAAATACCCATTCCCGGTACTGCATCATTTTCAAAGTATCCTTCTCCTGTACCGAAGTACAGCACAGAATGATTACTCGGATCTTGAGCGATCGTACAAATAGATAGACTCCCAAAAAAGTCGTCTACATTTTGCCATGACGGATCAGTCGATGTAATATTTGTTGTTTTCCATAGTCCACCAGAAACACCTGCAGCGAAAACTGTTTTGCCTGTAGGATCTGATTGGTCTACTAAAATAGCTCTAGTCCGCCCTCCAACATTGTTTGGCCCTCTTTCGTGCCATGATAAGTTCATTGAGGAATTTCTAGATGCATTCTCTTGTTCAATTATTTTCAGGGATGAAGAACTTTTAAGGAGTGTTCGGCGCGGAACCGTTCCTGTTTTGCAGTCCATCGTCATCATGTGCTCTTGCTTCATGGCTGCGTCAATTCTATCCTTTTTAGGAATCTTGTACTTAGAAGGATTCACAGAAGTATGACAACAACTTATGATTATTAGCAAAACCACTACGATTTTCACTGCCGTGAATAAAAATTTCATAGTGTTACCCTGTTTTGTTACTCTAGAAAAAAAAACAAGAAGCATGCCACATATTATAAATAATCATAATATGTTCAGTTCTATGGCTTTCGCCAATGACTAACTTGAAAGAAAAACAATATTATCAAACTAGGTTTTATATTTGCCTTTATGAAATTGAATCTGGACATCATTGCACCTACAAAAAAAGAATGGATCGAAGCTGTAATGGCTGATTTTCCTGCGTTTCTACAAGATCATGCGGATTGCGAAAGGAAAGCTTCAGCCATGGCCATGAGCATGGTGGCTAAATATCCTGATCGTTTAGAAATCATTCCTGAACTCATCGAAACAGGAGTTGAAGAATTAGAACATTTTCAAATGGTTTATAAAGAAATGGAGAAAAGAGGCATCCAACTCGCTCATAAAATACCTGAGGATAAGTATATCAAACAACTCATTAAACTTTGTCATTCAGGTAGAGAAGAAAGATTTTTAGATAAACTTTTGGTCGCATCTGTGGTCGAAACCAGGGGAGCAGAACGTTTTAAAATGGT
>JAHDBI010000086.1:0-6057 GCA_020630475.1 Saprospiraceae bacterium | reverse complement strand
ATTAAAACGAACCTGAACTTTGTTGGTCATTGGATTGGGGAAAATTGTAAATTCCTTTTCCAACGACAACTGGTCTTCTATAGAGGTTTCTAGTGCTTTTAACTCTACACAATAGTCCTCCACTTCACCATCATGAAATTCACCTTTTGAGCATGGGTCTTCAAAAGAATCAGCGGTTAACATTACTCTCATTCTAGATATTCCATCATGTGAATTCATGGGGATTTCGATAGTTTCAACCAAACTATTCCCATTAGAACTTTGACCCGACATGACGATCTCATTATTTTCAAAAAGTCCATTTCCGTCTAGATCTAAATAAGTCCTTATAAAAACACTATTATTTTGAAAAGGAAAGCCTGGTACCACTTCAATAGTCATGCTTTCACCATGATTTATTTCTTGAGCCATGACATCTTCAAAATTGAAATACCCACCATTATTTCCAGAGGTATTTTCTTCATTATTTATACGCACACTTTGAATAAATGCATTACCAGACCAAAAATCATCATCAGCAATTAACTCACAATAATCATTGTCCTTACAAGCACCACATCCTTTAGTCCGAAACCCAACAATATCAGAAAAAGACTCGTTTTCAGAATCACAAGAAGTCAGTAATCTAAATTCATATTCAGTACAAGGTTCAAGATTTTCGATACTAAAAACAGCCTGAGGGTTTTCACTTGAATCCCATTCTTCCTCACCAAGTTTTCTCCATTGAATTTCTGATGTTTCACCAGTTGGACTATTCACCCATATTATTTTCGCATTATCTTCCGAAACACTAGTGACATTTAAACTTGCAGGTGCAATACATCCCACTTCATTTAGATCAAATTTCCATAGTCCACTTTCATTTTGTCCACTTCTTAATCCGCCAAAATAGTATAAATCATTGTCAATAATAAAAGACGAACATGCCCATCGGCTCATTTCTTGTTCGAATGGCAAATCAAACCAAGCATCGTCATCTACACTGTACATTAAAAAATGATGTTCAACTAAATCTCCGTGATCTGCTGCATCCCCGGATAGTACAAATCCATTGTCGCCGTGGCTAAATTGAGTTCCCGCTACTCGACCACCAGGAAAATCATCAACGGGAGACCAGATTTCATTTTCAATATCCCACTTAGACCAATTTTCTCGATGTCCGCCACCTACATAAATAAAATTGCCAATCCCGAATTGAAATGGATGATGTCTGCGCTCTCCAGGAATATCTTCCTTCTGACTCCAAGTCATCGATTCTATATCGTATATCCACCAATCCTTTAAATCATTGTTATTGCCAGTACCACTACCCATGAAAATCTGACCGTTATGCGCTACAAAAGCGGGATGTGCCCTTGGCTCACATGGACATTCTGGTAATTCTGTAAAGCTATCCGTAGATGGATCATATTCCCATAAGTCTTTACTCCCGTAGCCAAATCCATAATAATACTTCCCATCCAGGTCATCACCTATGGCGACTTCCCTGCTCGCACCAGGTACATTACCTAGTAATGTCCAGGAATCATCGGCTGGATCATATTCATAATATTGATTACTAAATTGACCTGAGTTTTGTGTGGCAGAGCCTTTAATGACATAAGCCTTTCCGTTGTATCCAAAACCATTAGAATGATGATCTACAAAAGGTATATCATTAAGTTGTGTCCATTGCCCATTCAAAGTAAAAAAGAATAAGAGCAGTAACAGAGAAAAGTTTAATCGTTGCATAATTCGTTACGTTGTGTGTTAAAATGTTGAATTATGAGGAGCTATACGAATATAAGGACTTGTTGTATTGAAATTGCACTAAAAGCATTGGACTTCTAATTGACGACATCTAAAGATCCCTGCTTGTGAATAAGTAGCTATTCGATTGATTTCCAAAATAGACTTCCCTTATCCTCAGCTCGAAGAACCTTCAATCCCATTTCATCATTTAAAATGCTTTCTTCGGTTTCAATTGGCAATTGCCTAAAGGCCTCTAAGCAAGGAACATTACCCTTGTAATGATCCCGATAAAAATGAAGGTACTTCATAAATCGAAAAGCATTCATCCAGTGGTAAAATCGCTTGATAAAGGAATTTTGATTGGAGGAATTCGTACGAACATTTTTCAAAGCCCCATGAAAATTTTGATCTTTTAAAAACACCTTTAAAGGTTCTGGCCAAGAATCTACCAATCCTTCTAAATCTATCTCAGAAATATTAAACAATCTAGTTGCATCATCAATCAAGGGTTTAAAGTCTTTATACGCCTCAGGGTGATAAGTCGTGAATTCAGCATCGCCAACGAGCAATGCGTTCACTGCTCGACCTGTTCCAAAAGGCACTCGATCTGAGCCTCTAGCAGAGGGATAAACCGTCACGTTGTTTATTTCCGAAAACCTTCGATCTTCTATAAACTTTTGAAGGAAGTAAAAATCCTCTCCTGCCTTCCGCTTATTCATGCCCCCCTTGGCGATATAATCTACTGAACGAACCGCCATGGAGCTTCCAATAGTTTGAAATGCGAAGGGCAATCCTACCCAGCGCTTAAAATTGACATAGCATCGTAAGTGTAATTCATAACTAATGATACTTGATTTTTCTTTATCATTTAAGCCCTCTAATGGGTGTTCGAAATAAAGACTGGCCGCGGCAATTTTAGGATAATTTAAAAAATGGGCGTAGATGCCTTTAAAATAATGATCACTACAAATGCAATCCGCATCGTAAGCGACGACAATCCCAGATTTATTCATAGAGTCAAATCGGTAGGCTGCTTCATCCATACCTATTTTACGAGCTAAGCCTACTCCCCCGTCTTTTTTAGGCATATTCTCAATCAGTATAGGATGACATTGAAACGTGGTTTGATTATGAGTCATGGACCATTGCTCTAAAACCTCCAACTGGCTTTTAGATTCTTCTTTAATGGACGAAGGATCATCTTCGCGATGATTGATCACAACGATGACTTCTGTACAAATATCATCACATCGTTTGTGGAACAAATCATTCAAGCAGTCGAGCATGCCCTTCTCCTTATACGCAGGTATCACCACAATAAGATCTAAATTTTCCTTCGGTGATTGTTTAATCAATGGATGACTTAAATAGGTCCGTTTCTCAAAATACTTGTTCATGTCTCGATAAAGGTAATGCTAATTCAAAAAGATTAATTTCGTTCTGTGAAAAACGTGATTAGCACTCAATACTTTGGACCTATTGCCTATTTCTGCCTGTTGGCGAATGGGCATGATTTCCTTATAGAAAGACACGAGCATTATCAAAAAAGAAGTATTCGCAATCGATGCAACTTTCTTAGCGCTAATGGTGCTAAACAGATTTCTGTGCCCTTAAAAAAAGGAAAACATGAAGGCCTGTCCATTGATAAGGTGAAAATCGCCTATGAAGAGGATTGGATAAAAAAACATCTCACTACCCTTTCTAGCGCTTATGGTAAATCAGCCTTCTACGAGCATTACATTTCAAAGATTGAAGATGTTTTGAAGTCAGAATATCTTTATCTATTCGATTTAAACAATGCTTTAGAAAAATTGATCCGTTCATTTTTACACATCGACACCGATTTGAACTTCACGCTTTCCTATTCGCCGAAAGGCTATGACAAAGACTTAAGAAACAAAGAAGAATGGGAAAAATTGAATTTAAACTGGCAGCGCTATCCTCAAGTCTTTGAAGATAAATTTGGATTTCAAAAAGACTTAAGTGTCTTGGATTTAGTTTTTAACCTGGGTCCGGAAGCTGCTACTTACTTAAAGCGTCTTATTTAAACGCTCTCCAACTGACTCCCATTCCAAAGAAGTTATCGACTACTCTATCGTTTAGGCCTTTACCGATATACGCATCTAATTGAACATCCTCGATCAACCACACAATAAAACCGGCATTAAAAGAATGCTCTGGCCCTTGATCCTCTGGGAAATATCCAAAGACCTCGCTGTACGCACCCAACCAGTCCGTAATCGCAGCGCCAAACGAACAAGTATATAATGGTCTACTTACGGATGTAACACCATCCCATTCCATACCTAAATTCCATGCAACTGAGAATATATCGTTTATCGTCTTGGACATCAAAAATCTAAAATCAGGTGTGATATTATTAGGACGTTGTTGTTCATCTCCAAAATTGTCAAACGTTACGTGACCTAAAAAAGAAACTGCTGGCCACTTTCCAATCTCATCTCTCAAAGCCATTTTCATTCCTGTTTTAAGCGGACCAAAACCACTTATCCCTTCATCACCAAACTGATACGTATTGATCAACCTCAATTCAGTTCCTTTAAAAAAGCCAATTCGAAAAAGGGCATCACCAGCCGATTGATGTTTTCCATTAAAACAGGTATTTAAATAGCCTGTTTCTATTTGAAATGCTCCCGGATCCATCACATTTGAGGCTTCTGTCGCATCTGGTCTATCCGTAACGATCGGAGTTTGTGCAAATCCTGAATAACTTATTAAGGAAACTAGGATGATGAGTAAAACTTTACACGACTTCATAGCGTTCATTTTGACGTAAAATACGCAGTTCAAACGCAATTATACAATGGATAAAATACTAAGTTTATGTTAAGCTAAAATCTAAGCGTTAGGAATCGTAAAAATTGCTTTAGATTTGATGCGTTCAATCGAAAAAATAGAAACTAGATATATGAAATTTAAAATGAGTTTATTGGCGCTCTCCTTCACATTAATTTGCGGATGGGCTCAAGGCCAAAAGAAAGAAGCAAGTCCATTTGATTTTGGTAAGATGTGGACTTTTGAAAACCCACCAAAAGCTTGGTTTAACGAGGCTTACAACTTTAACCCGGATGATCAATGGTTTAAAGATGTAAGAATGTCTTCTTTAAGATTTGCTTCTTGGTGTTCCGCTTCATTTGTATCTCCAAATGGTTTAATCATGACGAATCACCATTGTTCTAGAGATGTAGTCGGCGCGTTACAACAAGCTGGTGAAAACTTTGACAAACAAGGATTTCATGCAAAGACTTATGCGGATGAAAGAAAAGCGGAAGGCTTATTTGTAGAACAATTAGTGGAGGCAAAAGACATCACTGATGAAGTTTTTAGGATAGTGGATAATGGCAATGATCAATTTTCCAGAGATGAAGCCATTCAAAATGCACTTAAAACCTTAGAAGAACAATACAAAGCGAGACCAGACTGGCAAGGGTTAAGAACTCAATTGGTCACTTATTATAGCGGTGGTCGTTTTGCTTTATATGGTTATAAAAGATATGACGATATACGTCTTGTTTTACTTCCGGAAGTTGACTTAGGATTTTATGGTGGTGACCCGGATAACTTTACCTATCCGAGATACAATTTAGATTGTACATTTTGGAGAGCCTATGACGAAAATGGAAAACCATTGAATACAGAAGCTCACTATTTTCAGTTTAATGAGAATGGCGTTAAGGATGGAGAAGTCACATTTGTAGTGGGTAATCCTGGAAGCACGGAAAGATACCGTACTGTTTCCCAACTAAAATGGGATCGTGACTTAAGGTATCCTATGCAGTATAGATTCTTATCCAACAGAGTTAAAATTTTAAATGAAGAGTATGATTTACTTAAGAATGATCCTTCAAAAGAAATGGAAGCTCAAGCAAAGTTAAATATGATCGCCAATGTTGCCAATGGAGAAAAAGCCATCGGTGGCATCATCAAAGGAATGAACGATCCTCTCCTATTCGATAGAAAAATAGAAATGGAGCAATACATTCGACAGCAGTCCGGTGATGGACCTTACTGGGATGAATTGAATGCAGAATATGAAAAATTGTACCCGCACACTTGGCCTATGATGCACTTAGGACCAAGTGGACTTAGAGGAAAAGTATTGCTTTTGATGCATCAGCTATACAACTACGAAGATCAAGTTAAAAACGGTGCTGAGCAGGCTGAAATTGATGAGACTCTCCAGAATATTAATGATTTGAGTATGGGCATTCATACCAAAGATGAGAGAAAATTATTCAACCTACTTTTAGATGAAATCGAAGCAGATATTTATCCTGGTGACAACACCTTAACGCAATTATATGG
>JAHDBI010000085.1:6176-15651 GCA_020630475.1 Saprospiraceae bacterium | reverse complement strand
GCTCAATAAAGTTTCTGGAATTCACCATACCATTCAGGGTGATGCATTCGTAGAATTACAAAGACTGATCGACGAAAAGAAAAACTTTGATATTGTCATCATCGACCCACCCTCTTTCGCCAAAAAGAAGGACGAGATCGAAATGGCTAAAAAGCAATATATAAGATTAGCCAAATTAGGCGCTCAACTAATCAAAGAGGACGGATTATTGATACTTGCATCTTGTTCGTCCCGGGTCGATGCAGATACATTTATTAAATGTTGTGAAAAAGGGTTGGAAGAAATAGGAAGATCATATTTTTTGGCTGAACAGACCAGACATGATATCGATCATCCCATTTCATTTCCAGAAGCTGCATATCTTAAGACATTATATTATCAGTTTTGAAAGAACGAAAGAAAAGAAAAATTAAAAAGAGAAAATTAATCTTGGGTTTTCTATTGGTGCTTAGTCTACTCTCACTTGATCAATTTTTTGAAACAAATGAAGGGGAAAGCACGAGTAAAGGAAGTGTAAGAAATGGTAGCATAGAGAATGCTTGGTTAGTGCCTTGGTCGGGTGACAACTGGGGTTACTTTAGTGTAATGTCGTATTTCATTATCGATAACGCGTATATTCATTCAACGGTTTATAAAATCATTCTGGAAGCCTATAAAACTTGTGAAACCACCTGTCCCGACACCTACTTCAGGTTAATGGAATGTGGTAATACTAGGGGTGGTAAAATGCTTTTGCGCAGGACACATCAAAACGGCTATGGTGTAGATTTTATGATTCCTAAAAAAAACAAGGATGGTTCTCAAAACCAATTTTTAGATCGCATCGGAATGCTGCATTATCTTCTAGAATTTACACCCACAGAAAAGAATACCATATTTAGCAGTATCGAACTTGACTTCGAAATCATGGCTCGACATATTTTGGCTTTAGATGATGCGGCTAAAGCCAATGGGCTAGAAATTCATAAGATCATATTGCGAACGGAATTATTGCCACTTTTTTATAGTACGCCATCTGGACAAAAAGTGCAAGAAAGAGGAATATATTTTATGCCAAGATTATATCCATTAGCCAACAAGGTGCATGATGATCATTATCATGTTGATTTTGAAAGGCGCAAACAAAAGCTAAAGATGAATCGTCGATAGTCCCTATAAGTTAACTCAAATGTCTTTTTTGAGAAGAGTGGATAAACTGGATTTAACTAAATTCAAGGAAAGTAATACTATGAAAAAAGTCTATTTACTTCTATTTATCTACATGTTGTCGTTAAAATTAAATGCTCAAGACGGCTATTTAAATCTTGTAACAAACGAACATGACAACTTATACAATAGCAGCATATTCGAATTTGACGATAGGATTCTTTTTACCGGCTATGATTTTGAATCAACGGATTCATTTCCAACCAAGAATAGTTTTATCGGTGAGGTCATGTTAGATGGCACAATCACGAAACTCAAAATATTTAAAGATATACTTTTCACCGGTAGTCCTGTCCATGTCGAAGACAATGAATTGATAATCATTGGGGATTTAGACGATGATCTTTGTCTTTTAACTTTTGACCTGGATCTCAATACAATTGATAGCATTGTTTATGAGATGGGTGAATTATTTAGTTTAAACAACCATGATATTCATTCTTATAAAAACCACTATGTTATTTCAACTGACCATCAAACGGCATGGGATACTATCATCGGTAAGGTTTTTTGGATTAATAAAAATTCCTTAAACATAGATACTAGCTTTACATATGACCAACATTTGAGCACTTCATATATTGATGATATTACTTCGGATAATGATAATCTTTATGTTCTTGTGGATCAAGATTTTCAACCAGTCAATTATTTACCAAACTTATTTGTTTATAACGAACAAATGGAATTAGTACATTCCATGACTTTAACAGATAACTTCTCTTTTCGGACTCATAACTTACTTGCGGACAATCAACGACTTTTTTATAGCGGATTTAGGGCCATGACCATTGCATCGGACAAAAATGGAAACTTAGAATGGGTCTTTGATATTGAAGATGTCATCGTTGAAGAAATCTCAGAATATCCCAGAATCGTTAAAATGAAATTCAGTGCAGATGACCATTTACTAATTAGCGGTTATTATTATCGAATTAATCCTGAAACGTCTAATTACGAGCATTTCATTTATAATGCAAAATTATCAAAGGATGGAGAATTATTATGGCATCATAAATATCCGCTAAATCCCAAATTCGATCATTTTGAAAGGGCTTCGCTTAATGATTTTTTGGAAACTTCAGATAGTATCTATTGGGTAGGTCAGCATAATAATGGTCCATGGGAATTGGGAGGCAACCCTCAATATCATGTTGTATTAAAAACAGATAAGGAAGGATGTTATTCGGACAATTGTGATTTCTTAGACACCTCAAATACCTTAGAAATTGAAACTGTTAACTCGGGATTATTTAAAGTTGTAAATTATAACAGCTTAAGTAAGTTGAATATCGAAATTCAACCTAACATTAACGCAAGACAACTTGAAGTTTATAATGTTATGGGCCAACTAATCTTAAGGCTAAATAATTTATCAGATACAGTCGAAATTAATCTGAATGGACATTCTTCTGGCACGTACATTATAAGGTTGATTAGCGATACAAACAAGATGCAATTAGAGCGTATAATTCACGCCAAGTAATTTATTAGCTTTTACGTTTTGTTATTATATTAAAGAAACAAAACGAAAAACCATGTCAAAAGAACAACAATCACTATGGGAAAACCCTATTCTTAGAGGGGTATTGGCCATTGTTTTAGGTTTCATAATTGGAAGCGCAGTAAATATTGCAATAGTCATTCTTTCAGTAAATGTAATGCCCTTGCCAGAAGGTGTAGATATGAAGAATTTAGCCGAGCACACGGACAAACTGACAACAGGTCATTGGATATTTGCATTCGCGGCCCATGCCTTAGGAACCTTAGTAGGTGCTTTTGTGGCGGCAAAACTAGCGCTAAATAATCGCATGAAATATGCATACGCCGTTGGAATTTTATTCCTTTTTGGAGGTATCGCAAATGTTATTTCATTAAAACCGACGCTTATATTTAAGGTTATTGATTTAGCTCTAGCCTATATCCCAATGGGCTGGCTCGGTGGCCGAATGGCAACCAAATCATAAAACAAAAAAGGGGATTCTTTCGAATCCCCTTTTTTTATGCCGCTCTATAAATTTTACTCTTATGTTTCTTTAATTGATGCTCCAATTTGCCCAAAGCATTTTCTAAGGCATCGTGGTGTTTTAATCCTTTGGCTTCCGCGAATATATGCTTGCCTTTGATCCGCACATTTAACTTCACCTTTTTCGTCGGGTGTTTTTTACCCCTTAAATACAATTGTATCGATTGTACAAAAGGATAGTTTTCAAAGTATTTATTCAATTTCGTTTTGGCGTAAGCCACAAAATCATTTTCTGAACTTTCGTAATTTCTTTCAATTTTAATATCCATTTCACTCTTTTTTACTCAGTTAATAAATAACAATTCAAACTTATCTTCTTAAGATAAAAACATATTATAACATTTCATAATATGAAGGAATTTTATTTCCTCTTTAAACCAATGTAACGTATTTTAGTCTAAATTCTTGTAGTAAAACCCGAAACTTAACTTGATTGTTTATGAACAAACGAAAATTCCTACAAACCATCGCAGGTGGAAGATCAGGCGAAGAGCTTAGTTCATCACCAATAATGACCTCTTTAAGCCCGTATATGGGACCATGGGAAAAAGCAAATGCCATGCATTTATTAACAAGATGTTCATTTGCTCAGACACGTGAAAATATAGAGCAATCGGTAAATGAAGGGCTTGAATTAACTCTAGATCGTTTGTTCGAACCAAAACCAGAAGCCGATTTACCAGTACATTATCAATTTGAGAATGATAGTAATGCCCCTCTGGGTGAGACCTGGGTTAATAAACCTACAAATCCAGAAATAAATAATTTATTAAACGCACGTCGTCGATCATTAAGAGCTTGGTTTATTGGTTTAATGAAAAATGGTGGTGTATCTCTACATGGAAAAATGATGCTTTTTTGGCATGAGCACTTTGCGTTAGGTGACATTAATCGAGCACAATATCTTTTTCATTATTTAAACATATTTGAACGACATTCATTAGGAAATTTTAAAACCATTACAGAGGAAATCACCATTAATCCGGCCATGCTTATCTTCTTAAATGGTGATGAGAATACAAAAGAATCTCCTAATGAAAATTATGCTCGAGAATTACTCGAACTATTTACTATTGGAAGAGGTGATGACCTGGGCGATGGTGATTATACCAATTATACTGAACAAGATGTTTTTGCAATCGCAAGGGCTTTGACTGGTTATCGACAATTTACAAATGCCCAAGGAGAAGTAGGAGGACTATTTATTGAAAATAGACATGATACCGATATAAAAGAATTGTCTCATCGTTTTGAAAACCAAATTATTGAAAATGGTGGTGATCAAGAATACAAAACAGTTATAGATATCATTTTTCAAAAACAAGAAGTTGCTCGATTTATAAGTCGTCAATTGCATATTTGGTTTGTAGGTGCAGATATAAATGAGCAAGTAGAAGCAAATATCATTGAACCAATGTCTCAAATAATATTTGATAATAATTTTGAAATAGCACCAGCTTTAAGAACACTTTTAAGAAGTGATTATTTTAATAGCACGGAAAGACATGGCTGTATGATAAATAGTCCTATTGACTATTTATTTAAACTGATGAATGTTATGGAAGTTGATTCACCAAACGATCTCATAGAACAATATCAAGAGTGGAATACGATTTCTTTAGCCAGTAGTGATCAAGGAATATTTGTAACTGAAATCCCATCGGTTGCCGGTTGGAAAGCTTATTATCAAGCGCCGCTATTTTATAAATTCTGGATTAGTTCCGTCACTTTAACTACGCGAGAAACCATTATTGATCGATTTATTCAAGGATTTAACAATGGAGGGAATACCTTTAAGTTTGAGTTGATTGATTTTGTGGCTAGTATAGAAAATGCTGCAGATCCAAATATTCTTATAAGTTCTTTAAGCGATTCCTTAATGGTAATTGGATTGTCTCAAAATCAAATTGATAGTTTGAAAATTATTTTAACTAATGATATAGGTGATTTTGTATGGACTAATGATTATGAAGCATTTCTGGACGACCCCACTGATAATGGGAAACGACAAATCATAGAAAACAGACTAAAAGGACTATTCACTTCCTTATTAAAAATGCCAGAATTTTACTTGCATTAACCTCGAAAGAAAAAACAATGAAACGAAGATCATTTATAAAAGGAAGTTCATTAATAGTTGCACCTAGTCTAGTCGGTGGTGTTCCCTTTAGTTCAGTTAATAATCTCACATTAAATAGCCTGATCAATGACGATAGCGATCGAGTATTAGTTTTAGTCCAGTTGAACGGAGGAAATGATGGATTGAATATGGTGATTCCTTTAGATCAATTTGACAATCTAGCTGCGGTAAGACCCAATTTGTATATTCCAGAAGATAAAATTTTGAATGTTACCGATAATATAGGATTTCATCCAAACATGGAGGGAGTTAAATCTATATATGACGAAGCGAAACTTAAAATCATTCAGAGTGTAGGATACCCTAATCAAAATAGATCTCACTTTAGAAGTACAGATATTTGGCATACAGCATCTAGTGCTGAGGAATATTTAACAACAGGATGGATTGGTAGATACCTTGATTCTAAATTTCCAAATTACCCTGAAGATTATCCAAATGAAGATTGTCCTCATCCATTTGCTTTAACCATGGGTCGTCAAGTGTCAGAAACTTGTCAGGGGTTCTCTAGTAATTTTAGTATGGCTGTAGCAGACCCAGCGGACATCTCGCAATTGAATTTCCCGTTGAATAATGAATTAGCCTCTGGGTGTAGTATTGACAATTTAGATTTTTTGAAAACCTCGATTCAACAGACCAATGAGTATGGAGATGTCGTATTAGATTCGTACAATCAAGGAAATAACCTTTCTTCTAAATACGCAGATGACAATGACTTGGCAATACAATTGAAAACTGTTGCCAGGTTAATTTCTGGTGGATTGCAAACTAAAATCTATGTGGTCAACCTAGGTGGATTTGATACACACGCCGGTCAGGTTCAAGCAGAAGATACAACCATCGGAATTCATGCTAACCTTTTACGATATCTATCTGATGCCATTTGCGCCTTCCAAGATGATTTAACTTTAATGGAATTAGATTCACGTGTTCTTGGAATGACTTACTCTGAATTTGGAAGAAGAATTAGAAGTAACAATAGTCTCGGAACCGATCATGGTACGGCTGCTCCTCTTATACTTTTTGGAAGCTGTGTACAAGGTGGAATTATTGGTGAAAACCCAACAATCAGTATAGATGCTGCTCAAAACGAAGGTGTTCCTATGCAAGTAGATTTTAGATCAGTCTATGGTTCTGTTCTAATGGATTGGTTTGAAATTGAAGAAACCGAAGTTCAGGATTTATTTGCACATGACTTTCAATATATCCCAATAACAAATGCATGCGAACCTATAAGTAATACCGAGGATCAATTATCAGATCAGTTTGCATTAAAAGTATATCCTAATCCATTCAATCAAAAATTCAATTTAGAATTTTCTACCAACGATGATTGGATAAAGATCAGTATTTATAATACCTTGGGTCAAGAGCTAAAAGTAATTACTAATCAAAATTTCAATGCTGGAGAACACTATTTAACTGTTGACCTACAAAATTATCCAAGCGGCGCCTATTTTATTCGATTACAATCGAGAGATGCGCAAAAGACTTTAAGAGTCAATAAAAAGTAATTTTTACTAATAGATATAAAACCACTAAAAAAGGGATTCATTTCGAATCCCTTTTTTGATTTTAAAGCGATCTTTCTTGAAAGCAATTTTCAATGATAGACATTTAAACCTCTAGTAACTAGTTTACTATACATAGCTACAATTAAAATCTAAAAAAAGCACCTATTGATGATAACGTTTTTTGTTGTCAGTTGATAACTCATTGAAAAACATTTTTTCAATGCACTTCAAAAGCAGAATATTTTAATTGATAGTTCATGAATAAAAGAAGTTTTCTTAAAAGCCTTGCAGGACAAAAAACAAACAAAACGTTTACATCTCCTACTCCAGTAACCACTTTGAGCCCATATACTGGCCCATGGGGACGAGCGGAGGCAGTGCATCTCTTATCACGATGTACCTTCGGACCTACCATTGAAAATATCAGACAGTGCGAACAAGAAGGTTTGAATGCAACCTTAAATCGCCTATTTGAAGAAAAAGCACCTTATGATCCACCGATCACATACAAAGTGTCAGAAGTCAATGCACCTATAGGACAAACGTGGTATAATACTAATCCTGATTCATCTGTCAATAACGTATTGGGCAACAGAACCAAATCCTTAAGGTCCTGGTTCATTGAAGTCCTTCGAAATCATGACATGAGCATTAAACCTAAAATGATGTTCATGTGGCACGAGCACTTTGCCATGGGCAATATCAGTAGAGCAGGCTACCTATATCACGCCATGAAGAGTATTGAAAACCATGCTTTAGGTAATTTCAAGACGTTGACCGAGGAGATCACCATTAATCCTGCCATGCTCGTCTATCTGAACGGAGATACGAATACCCTTGAATCTCCCAATGAAAATTATGCCAGAGAACTACTTGAACTATTTACCATAGGACGAGGAGACGACGTCGGAAATGGTGATTATACCAACTTTACAGAGACTGATGTTTTTGCCATTGCAAGAGCACTTACAGGTTGGAGACCTTCTATCAGTGACGAGGGTGTTATTGGTTCATACTTTACCGCAGACAGACATGATACAGATACTAAACAACTCTCACATCGATTTGATAATATCGTTATAGAGAATGAAGGTGAAAACGAGTATAAAAAGGTTATTGACATCATTTTTGAAAAGCAAGAAGTTGCTAGATTCATTTGTCGGCAAATTCATATCTGGTTTATCAATGCACACATTACGGAAGATGTAGAAAATAACATTATTGAACCTTTAGCTCAAATGATCTACGACAATGACTTTGAAGTAGAGGAAGCGGTCAGAACCCTAATTGCTAGTGAATATTTCCACGATAGTCACAAAAGAGGATGCATCGCAAAAAGTCCAATGGATCATTTACTAGGATTGGTGAACACGATTATGTTTAAGCAAACCGAAGACATTGTTGAGCATTATCATTTAAACGAATATTTAAACCTTCATACCGCAAGACAAGGAATGGAAGTCATGAATCTTCCTAGTGTCGCTGGTTGGAAAGCCTATTATCAAGCTCCCCTCTATTATAGAATTTGGGCTAGTGCAATAAATCTGATGTACAAAGAATTCCTCTATCTCCTATTCAGTAATGGTTTTCAATTCAATGGAATTGACTACGGATGGGATATGATCAATTATATCGGAACAATGGAAAATACTGAAGATCCAGATTTGTTGCTGCACGAATTGTGTTCCTATCTTTTTGTTTTGCCCATTTCACAAAACAAATTGGATCCGATAAAAACCTTGATGGTCGCAGGTTTACCCAATGGCGATTGGGCGGCTTTATATAACGGCCACATAGCCGATCCACAAAACGAGGATTTAAAAAACACATTAACCGGTAAACTCAAAATCCTTTTTAGGAACTTATTAAAACTACCCGAATACTATTTAACCTAGTAGAATATCGCACTATGAAAAGAAGATCATTTTTAAAAAGAAGTTCAGTTGTAGCTCCAGCATTAGTTGGCGGCATACCCTACTCGGCTATAAATAATTTTGCGTTCAATACCGTGCTTAACGGCGATAGTGATCGAGTGCTTGTTCTCATACAATTAAATGGAGGTAATGATGGCTTGGCAACTGTAGTGCCTGTCGACCAACAAGATCATCTCGTTGCAGCTAGACCAAATATATATTTACCTGAAAACAAATTATTAGGAATTACGGATACTTTAGCATTTCATCCAGTCATGGACGGAATGAAATCTGTGTATGATGAAGGCCTGATGAAAATTGTTCAAGGTGTCGGTTACCCGAATCAAAACGGATCTCATTTTCGATCCAATGACATTTGGCATACAGGCTCATCTGCAGATCAATACTTAACCACTGGATGGATGGGTCGATACCTGGAGTCCCAATTTTCTGGATATCCTTTTGGTTACCCCAATGATGATTGCCCAGATCCAATTGCCATCTCAATCGGCCGAACAGTCTCAGAAACTTGTCAAGGATCAATAAGTAATTTTAGTATCGCTGCGGAAGACCCTGCAACATTAGCTCAGTTAAGCACTCCTCTTGAAAACAATTTATTAGAAGGCTGTGGAGCCAACGAATATGACTTCTTAAGCACCACGATTAATTTGAGTAA
>JAHDBI010000085.1:0-6076 GCA_020630475.1 Saprospiraceae bacterium | reverse complement strand
GATTTTCAATATATTCCGATCATTAATTTGTGCGGTCTACCAAGTAATACCAATGACGAATCGAACGATCACTTCTCTCTAAAAGTTTACCCTAATCCTTTTAATCAATCATTTAATCTCGACTTTGAGACGCAAAATGACTGGTTAAAAATTACTGTATTTAATACGCTTGGCCAAGAGCTAAAAGTGATAACTAATCAACAATTTTATTACGGAAATCACAAAATATCAGTAGATTTAAGTGGTTATCCCAATAGTGCATATTTCATAAGATTACAGTCTAGATCTGCTCAAAAAACTGTTCGCGTAAGTAAACAATAACTGGCGATTAGACTATAAAAGTTTGAACAATCATTATATGAACAAACGTAATTTCCTAAAAACTATTTCCGGACGAAAAGAACAAAAAACATCAAGCCCAGTTCTCACCACCTCATTAAGTCCATATACTGGAGAATGGGGTCGCCCAGAAGCACTTCATTTATTATCAAGGTGCACATTTGGGCCAACTCGGGAGAACATTAAATTTTCCGAACAAGCAGGTCTGAATGCCACCTTAGATAAACTTTTTGAACCAAAAGGTCCTTACGATCCGCCGATCTCATTTTTATTTGATGAGATTTATGCACCCCTTGGAGAATCGTGGGTAGATAAAATTCCAGACCCAAATTTGGGAACCGTTTTTGCGAAAAGAAGAAGATCTCATCGATGCTGGTATATGGATGTGATTAAACAAGATGCCATTAGTATCATACCCACCATGCTAGTGATGTGGCATGAGCATTTTGCCATGGGAGACATCACAAGAGCCAATTATAGCTTTCACGCTACACGTATCTTCGAAAGAAATGCTCTTGGAAGTTTTAAAACCATGACTGAAGAAATTACGATCAATCCAGCAATGCTATTGTATTTAAATGGAAATTCAAATTCCAAAGGATCTCCTAATGAGAATTTTGCGCGAGAGTTATTAGAATTATTTACGATCGGTAGAGGAGACGATGTTGGTGACGGGGATTATACTAATTATACCGAGACGGATGTTTTTGCTATGGCTCGGGCACTTACAGGTTGGAGACACATCACCTCAGATGAAGGAGTTGCCGGATCATATTTTACGGAAAGTCGGCATGATATTAACCCCAAACAATTGTCACATAGATTTGATAATATCATTATTGAAAATGAAGGAGAAAACGAATACAAAACAGTCATAGATATCATATTTCAAAAGCAAGAAGTGGCTCGTTTTATATGTCGACAATTACATATTTGGTTTTTGAACGCTGACATTGATGAAAATGTCGAAAACAATATTATCGAACCCATGTCTCAAATTATGTTTGATAATGATTTTGAAATCGGCACTGCTCTAAGAACTTTTCTCGCGAGTGAATACTTTCACGATGCGGCAAAAAGAGGCTGTATGGTAAAGAGTCCAATTGACTTTATAACAACCATTACGGACTCATTAGAAATCGACTATCCAGAAAGTCTAGTCGAACAATACAAATGGTATGAAAACTTGTCCAACCACAGCATGAACATGGGGATGTTCCTTACTGAACTTCCCAGTGTTTCTGGTTGGAAAGCGTTTTATCAAGCACCGTTATTTTACGATTCTTGGATCAGTGCGGTAACACTTAATTATAGAGAAGCCTTGGTCAATGTATTTTGCAATGGATACAACTCTGGAGATTTTCGTATCGAAATAGACTTTCTTAAATATTTATCAGGGTTAGAAAACCCGGAAGACCCCAACCTTCTCATCGATGAAATGAGTTCTTTTTTGTTTGCGATGCCTATTTCCCAAAATCAAAAGGACAATTTAAAAGAAGCGCTTAATCCAGGTCTTCCAGATTCTGCCTGGACAGATTCATACAACGAATATTTGTCGGACCCCACTAATGAAGACATCAAAAATGCGCTTGAAAATAAGCTGAAAGTATTTTTCAAAGTGTTTTTAACGATGCCTGAATTCCAATTAAAATAAGACTTAGAAGATCATGAAAAGAAGATCATTTTTAAAAAGAAGTTCTATCGTTGCACCTGCTCTAGTAGGTGGCATCCCGTATACATCTATAGATAGTAAAAGACTAACTGCGCTCATTAATGGAGAGAGTGATAAAATCCTAGTTCTTGTTCATTTGGATGGTGGCAATGATGGCTTAGCTATGGTAGTTCCAATTGATCAACAAGACAATCTCGCTGCGGTGAGATCGAATGTGTTCATTCCAGAGGAAAAATTATTATCCGTCACTGATACGATTAACTTCCACCCTAGCCTAACTGGAATGAAATCTATTTACGACGATGGTGGTCTTAAAGTTGTTCAAGGTGTTGGGTATCCTAATCAAAATAGATCTCATTTTAGATCTACTGACATTTGGACTACGGGATCTGATGCAGATCAATATCTAACAACAGGATGGATAGGAAGATATTTGGACTTTCAATTTCCAAATTACCCAATAGACTATCCTAACCAAGATTGTCCGCATCCTTTTGCCCTTTCAATGGGTAGAGCGGTGTCCGCCACATGTCAAGGTTTGTACAGTAATTTTAGTATGGCGATAACCGATCCGTCGGGGCTCAATCCATTAACTTCCCCTGTTGCTAATGAGGTCGCCGCAGGGTGCGTAGCCAACAAACTAGCTAATCTTAAAATTGCTATTGAACAAACCAATGATTATAGCGAAGTCATCAAACAAGCTTATGAGGCCGGTAATAATTTATCTGAAAAATACAACGATGAGGACGATTTAGCGACTCAATTAAAAAGGGTGGCTCGTTTGATATCTGGAGGATTAGATACAAAAATATACGTGGTAAATATCACAGGTTTTGACAATCATGCAGGACAAGTTCAAGCCGAAGACACGAGTATCGGCATTCATGCTAACTTATTAAAGTCTGTTTCTGATGCTGTGTATGCTTTCCAAGATGATTTAAAATTGATGCAATTAGATGAGCGAGTTTTAGGGATGACTTTTTCTGAATTTGGGCGAAGAATCCGAAGCAATGATAGCTTTGGTACAGATCATGGATCAGCCGCACCGATTGTTCTTTTTGGAAAATGTGTTCAAGGTGGCATTACCGGTGATAATCCAGAGATTAGTTTAGATGTAGAACAAAACGAAGGGGTGCCCATGCAGTACGATTTTCGTTCTGTTTATGGTTCGATTTTGATGGATTGGTTTGATCTTGATGAGGCTGACGCCCAATCTTTATTTCCTCATGACTTTCAATACATTCCTATTACAGGCGCTTGTGATCCAATCAGTCATATTGACGGCACTTCGGGTGAAGAATTTAAACTCAAAGTATTTCCAAATCCATTTAGACAAACTTTCCAAATGGAATTTTCCAGCATGGATGACTGGATAAAAATCAGTTTGTTTAATACCTTAGGGCAAGAATTGAAAGTTATCTCTAATCGAAAATTTGAAGCTGGCGATCATTATTTAACCATTGATTTAACGGATCATCCAGCGGGAGCATATTTTATTCGATTACAATCAAGAACATCTCAAAAAACAGTTCGAGTAAATAAACAATAAATGAGTTATCATTTAGAAACGAAACGATTAATCCTACGAGAATTCCATATGGATGATGATCAAAATATGTTTCTATTAAATGAGGATACTGAGGTTTTAAAATATACAGGTGATCAGGCTTTCGCCAATGTAGAAGCAGGACGAGAATTTTTAAAAAATTATCTCAAGAAAAACGCAGCTGGACTAAGACGATTTTCAGTCATTAATAAAGAAAATAATGAATGGATTGGCTGGTGTGGGTTAAAAAGAAATGAGGAAGATGAGGTAGACCTTGGTTTTCGATTTTATCAAAAAGAATGGAATAAAGGATATGCTACGGAGGCTGCTGAAGCATGTTTAAAATTTGGTTTTGAAGTTTTAGGCTTACGCCGAATAGTAGGGCGAGCGCATCAAAAAAACTTGGCCTCGATCAAAGTTCTTGAGAAAATTGGAATGAGTTTCTGGAAAAAAAACAATGAGTGGCTGAATTACAAAATTGCTCAAAGTCAATAATCCTTAGAATTTTCTTTTTATCCAATGCCATACGTCTGTATATCATGGGAAAAAAGCATCACAATTTCCACCTATATCATACTCATTGAGTGTAATCTTCAACTCCTTGTTCACGATTTCTGAAACTGGAATTTCTAATTGACTATAACCTACCGATCTAAATCTAATAATACTCGAATCAATAGGAATTGTACTTGGCAAAAAAAACATTCCATCTACCATCGTTATTTATACTAATATCAAAATCATGATGCGCTATTGTGATATCCACATTATAAATATTTAAACCGTCTAAATCCATAATTATTCCTTCTGATTTATATATTCCTAATGAATCATAATGACTCAAATAATTAACAACTGTATATTCTGTTAAATAGCTTTTATAAGGTATTCTCGAACTGCTACACGAATTAAGCGTGATCAAAAACATAAAAAGATAAGGTATTGATCCATGATTCATATCATCACATTTTAACAAAGCGACTTGCGCCCACTATTTTATCACCATAAAACTTCAACCAATATATTCCTGAAGAATATGAACTCACATCTATTTGAGGATGTACTCTTCCTTGATAATTAACTTTTCCAGATGAATTAATAATCATGACCCTATCGTACTTGTCAATAATTTCACTTTGAATAGAAATTTGATCAAAAACTAGATTTGGCGAAATAGCTAAGTCCTCAAGAATAATTTCATTTGTAGAAGTAGGAACTGAAGGAAAATGACACCATAAACAATCATCATATTTAGAGTAATGATCACCTTCAAACCCATAACACCAAAAACCTACCGAACAACCTTCCAATTCATCACCATTCGGGACACCGAAAAAAGCCGTTTGATGACCGATGTCTTCAATAAATTTTTCAATCACCGGATAATTAATTGCTCCTTCATCGAGGGTTTCAAATGCCAATACTTTACGCTCCAGCTCACCAATCAACTGCCACTCTATAGAAGTGACAATAGAATGTGCAGAAAAATAATCCGCTATGGTGTCCGTAGATATCCAAGATCGATTGGTATAATTGGAATAACCTAAATGCCGTGGAGCATAATGTTTTAAAGTATCCCCTACTCCTAAATTGATATCCATGTATAATAAAAACTCCCCGCTCTCCCAGTCTTGAAAGTAATACCTTCCCTCCTCTTCATAAACCGTAAATATGTCTATAACTGGATCACAATCAAAGGTCGCATCTCTTTCAATCTGTTTACATTGTTTACCATCTATGGTAATTGTTCCGATTGAATTCAACTGAATAAAATGACCACCACAGTCAGAGGTGTCGCACGAATTAAAACCCTGAGACGCCACATCACTATATCCTATATATTTCCAATTGGATCCTATAGGCGCAAATTCTTGGGCACGAATATTTACAACGACAATAAAAGTGAAGAAAAGTGAGCAATAAAAGGATCGAAGCATAGGACTAAACGTTTTGTTTCAATCAATTTAATCCCATAACATTTGTCAAGAATGCTCATTCGCGACAGTTAGCTTTCAACCATTGTCGCCTATGAGCCAGCACGAATGATTTTCTTAATCACAACAATCTGCCCCAAGTGATAATGGATGTGCTCAATATTTCCAAGAAGATTTCGATAGTACATTCCATATTTTTCCTCAACAAAAACAGTGTTTAGTTTTTCATCGGATAGCTCCCCTACCAAAGCAACCCATTTTTCCGCATTGGCGAAAGCCTTAGAGATCAAAGCTTCCCAATCGGCTTTATTTTTTACAGGAGGGTGATCAAAACTTAAAGCATCCGTTCCTACTAAAGGTCCGCCTTCAAAAACCCGATTCTGCATTTCTAAATAATAATTGATGTGAAAAACTAACGTTGCGATCGTATTGACATCATGAATTTTAGTTATTGCTTCCTCCCACGAAACATCGCTTAATTGATCTTGCATATTTGACCAAGTCCAGTTTTTGCCGAAATAAGCCTGACGTAAATGTTCTGCAATGATTTGTGTGAATTTCATGTTCAATTTTTTTTACAAGGTA
>JAHDBI010000084.1 GCA_020630475.1 Saprospiraceae bacterium | reverse complement strand
CTAGACAACCAAATTATAGTTTAGTAAATTGTACATGAAAGTTAAATCTATGCGTGCAATTCTTCCACTTTTCTTGATTATTTTATTTTTCCAAGTATCCATTGGTCAATCTTTGCCTCCAAAGAACAAGCATATAAATTATCACCTTGCTAAAAACATTCATATTGCTTATCCAAATCAAACATCATCTGCATATCTGCAAGACTTAAAGTCAAAATTCGATTTGGCAAATGAAGATTCATTTGAGCAATTATCTTCCTTATTGAATAAAAGTGGTTTCACAAGAGAAAAATATCAACAGCATCATAAAGGCATTCCTGTAGTTGGAGCCAAATATTTTTTACATATAAAAGATGGGCTTGTCAATAAATCAACAGGTAATATTCTTCCTTCTATTTCCATAAATGAGAATCCGTCCATCTTAAAATCAAGTGCAGTAAAATCCGCCAAGGAATTTATCGAAAGAGAAATAATTAAAACTGATCAATTACAGGAAAACTTAACTTTTGATTTTCATGATATAAAACTTTGTATCATAGACCGCGCTTATCCGGATTTCTCAGGTAATTATAAATTGGCATTTCAAATATTTGCGGAAGCGAATACTTACTATCCAATACATGAGAGAATTTTTGTTGATGCACACAATGGAAAAGTAATTTCGAGCTTTACAGAAATATGTGATCATAGTGTACCTGGTGTTGTAAAAACAAAATACTACGGTGAGCAATCGATTATTGCAGATTCAATAAATCCTACAAAATATGTTTTAAGAGATTCTATACGAGGTGTGTTTACCATAAAAGGGCCTGATTCAGATTCGAGTTTGGATCTTCGATATCCAGACTTTTGCGATGATGATAATTATTGGAATAATGTAAATGAAGATTTTGACGAGGTTGGAGGTGACGCTCATTATTGTGCAAGCTCATTTCATGATTTTCTGAATAATGAATTTGGGTGGAAAGGACTTGATAATCAAGGTTTGGAATTAGTAACTGTTGTACATGCATCTAGAAAATATTATACGAACGCCTATTGGAATGGCGATAAGGTTTTTGTTGGAAATGGAGACTGTGATCAATATGACCCTTTGACCGTATTGGATGTTATAGGGCATGAGTTCACGCATGCCGTGATTGATCATTCCTGTGATCTTGTTTATCAAGATGAACCAGGCGCTTTGAATGAGTCATTATCGGATATTCTTGGGAAATCACTTGAATACAAATATGATCAGGATAACTTTACTTGGTTAATCGGAAATAAATTTCGAACTGAAGATCCGGATGGAGGTTTTAGAAACATGAAAAATCCAAATGAAGAAAATGATCCTAAGTTTTATCAAGGTGTGGATTGGCACTTTTCTGCTTCTGACCGAGGTGGTGTCCATACCAATAGTGGAGTATTAAATTATTGGTTTTACTTATTGGTAGAAGGAGAATCTGGAATCAATGAAGTAGGTTACGAATACGATGTTAAAGCAATAGGTATCGACGATGCACTTCAAATTGTCTTTGGATGTATGACAGGCTACTTTACAGAAAATACAGATTATCCTGAAGCGATGAGATTGTCATTAGAACAAAGTGCTGACCTTTTTGGAGTAAATTCTCAGCAATATGAAAGTGTAGTTGAAGCCTGGATGACAGTAGGACTTTATGAAGGTATTGATGATTTTGATTTAAGTTTAGAAGAAGTTGCTGATGAATATTTTGGTTGTCCAGATTCGGAAATTTTTCCTGAGGTCATTGTAAGGAATAGTGGTATTAAAACTTTTGATGCAGGCACCCAAATTGAGTTGTCCTATGTATACGATGGTGGAGCAATAGAAGTGTTTGAAGATTATTATCTACTGGAAGACCTTATGCCAGGAGATTCAATTTTGTTCCAATTTTCTAATCCAATTACTTTTTTTCCAGACATTAAAAAAGATTTGATTTTCTATTTATTTAACATTGATAATCTTATTGCAAACAATAGTTTGAATGTTGATCTTGAATTTTCTGAAATAGAAGGTTCGGATATTGAACTCAGAAAATTTACCTTTAGAGTAGATGATGAATGTAACCCTTCAGAATTATCTTCGTATAAAATAGAATTTACAAATATAGGCTGCGAACCAATAACTGGAGAAGATAGTTTGATTTTAAAAATAACCACCGACCTTGAAGTGTTAGAGATACCATATGAAATCTTTAATAATGTAAAACCAGGAAGTGTGATTGTGTCATTTAGGAACTTTAATGTTGACTTACTGCCTGGTTTTGAAAATTTTTCTGTGGAACTAATATTCGAAAGAGATCAAGATTATGAAAACAATATTTTCCTTGGTTCATTCCAAATACCTGAAGGAATTGATGAAGG
The DNA here is from genome assembly GCA_020630475.1 of Saprospiraceae bacterium. Lineage (GTDB taxonomy): Bacteria > Bacteroidota > Bacteroidia > Chitinophagales > Saprospiraceae > JAHDCZ01. The sequence continues at coordinate 13,337 of JAHDBI010000084.1, read as the reverse complement.
GTATTTAGAAGAGTTTGAAGAACAAGATTATCGAGATAAATTAAAGATCAATACAAGCTTTAATGGGCAAGATTCGATAATCCAATATAAAAATTCAAATATGTTGGCTTTTGCTCGAACAGGGTCAAATAATATCGAAAATTGTGTGGATCCCGAAGATCTTTTTAATGAAAATTCTAAGCAAGCCACAATCAACGCATGCCTTAATGCAGAAGGAATGGAAGATCCTGTTTTTGGAATGCATATTACGCAGATAAGAAATGGAATTGATGTTGAATTGGATGAATCTTTGCGCACCATAGTCAAAGCTTCAAATGATAGCTTAAGCTATCCACTGATTTACAATCAAGAAAGCGAAGCAACATTATATCATGAATTTGATCTCCCCGTTGACTTCATTGGAAACTTTAGGATTGAGGTTTTTACCTATTCTCGAGAGCGAAATGCATTTGATCCTGTTGGTTTAGATAGTTTGGATGCAGTTCTTTTTGATAATTTGGAACTCTATGATCGTGCTGATCGACCAGTCATCCCTGAAGTGACCGAATACGAGGTTTATCCTAATTTAGTTCATCAATCCATTCAGGTTATTAGTCCAAACTTCGATGTTGAGTACGACTTTATAATTTTTGATGTTTTAGGAAGAAGGATATATGAAGAATCAATTTTCGGAAGTACAGAGATTCTTTTAAATTGGGCAACCAATGGAGCTTACTTTTATGTGATAAAAGAAGGAATGTCCATAGCGAAAAGTGGTAAATTGTTAAAAATTGAATGAGTAAAAGAATTCAATGCTGCTATTTTTTATGATGTCCTTCTCATTGTAAAGTCTTTGGTATTTCTAAATTAGTTTTGAAAATCAATTTGTTTTAAATTTTTAAATACAATATTGATAAATGCCTTCAATAGTTTAAGCTTCTCCTGTTTATTATAATGGTATTCCATCCAAATTTATTCTTCGGTTAATTTCAAAATACTTTACTTTACATTATAAAATCAGCAATATGAGTGATGCACTGAAAGAGAGTAATTTTTCTTTTCAAGGTCAAACAGATTTTTATAGAGGCAAGGTTAGAGACGTCTATTATTTTGAGGATAAAATGGCTATTGTGGCTTCAGATCGAATTTCTGCATTCGACCATATTTTGCCTAGAGCAATACCTTATAAGGGTCAAGTTTTGAATGGAGTTGCGACACATTTCTTAAATGCAAGTAAGGAGATAGTTCCCAATTGGTTACTTAAAGTGCCACATCCAAACGTTGCTATCGGACATCGATGTGAGCCCATCAAATTAGAAATGGTCATTAGGGGTTATCTTGCTGGGCATGCCTGGAGGACCTACAAATCTGGTGAAAGAATCTTGTGTGGTGTAGACATGCCTGAGGGGATGCAAGAATCTGATAAATTTCCTGAGCCAATCATTACTCCAGCAACAAAAGCAGAAGAAGGACATGATGAGGATATATCTGCAATAGATATTCTTGCCAATAATATTGTTACGGAGGAGGTTTGGAATCAACTCACAAAATATACTTATCAATTATTCGAGTTGGGGACAAAAATGGCTGCAGAACGAGGACTCATTTTAGTGGATACTAAATATGAATTTGGAGTCAAGGATGGAAAGATTATGTTGATTGATGAAATCCATACCCCTGATAGTTCACGGTATTATATTTTAGAAGGTTACGAAGCCCGACAAAAGGCTGGTGTTCGCCAAAAACAATTGTCCAAAGAATTTGTGAGAGAATGGTTGATGGAGAATCAATTTCAGGGTCTAGAAGGACAAAACATGCCAGAAATGCCTGACAATTTTAGAGATGTGGTAACTGATAGGTACATTGATTTATATCAAAGAATCACAGGATTAGATTTTATTAAAAAAGAATATGCAGATCTAGAGTCAAAAATCGAAGAAAGCATCAATAATTACTTTAACCCACTTCCACATTAAAATTTAAGTTTGGAAATCGAAGAGAAAAAATCATTGCAATGGGAAACTTGTTATGCAGGAATTTCTGAATTGAATAGTGCCCATGATAAAAATGAGCGTTCTCGATATCAAAGAGATTACGATCGTATCATTTTTTCTTCTGCTTTTCGTCGTTTGCAAAACAAGACGCAAGTATTTCCACTTCCTGGAACTGCTTTTGTTCATAATCGATTAACTCACTCCTTAGAAGTGGCATCTGTTGGTCGGTCTTTAGGGACTTTGGTGGGAAGATCTCTAGCCCAAGACTTGGCTAAAGAATCTGAAGCCTACCAATTTTACTTCTATGAATTATCAAATGTTGTAGGAGCGGCTTGTTTGGCACATGATGTTGGGAACCCTGCTTTTGGCCACTCTGGAGAAGATGCCATTAGTTATTATTTTAAATCCTTTAGCGGGTCTGTGATTGAGGGTACCAGTTTGCAAGATTTTTATAATGAAAAACAATGGGAAGATCTAATAAATTTTGAAGGCAATGCCAATGCGCTGAGAATTTTGACCCAATCGTTTCATGGCAAGTCTAGTAAGGGTAGGGAGTTAACCTATGCAACTTTAGCTGGTATTCTTAAATATCCATGTGAATCAATTGCACGTAATAAAACTCAAAAGCACACTAAAAAATATGGTTTCTTTCAATCAGAAAAAGAAATCTTTCAGAATCTTTCTAGTGAGTTGCGATTAATTCAAGATAGTGATGAACCTATTGCATATAGACGACACCCATTTGTTTATTTGGTTGAAGCTGCCGATGATATTTGTTATAATATCATTGATATGGAGGATGCGCATCGAATTGGTATTCTTAGTAAGGATAAGGTTGCAAACGCTTTTTTGGATCTTATTGTTGGAATAAACTTGCCCGTCGATAATATTCAAAAAATAGAAGACACTTATCAATCTATTGGAGATAGCAATGAAAGTATCGCTTATTTAAGATCAAAATGCATTAATTCTTTAACCACCGCTTCCGCAAATATATTCCTTGAAAATAAGGAGTTGATTCTTTCGGCCTCTTTCAATAGTAGTCTAATGTCAGAGTTGGAGAGAAAGACTACAGCTCTAAATAAAATAGAGCAAATCTCTTTGAAGGAAATATATAGACATCCAAGAGTATTGGAAATTGAGATAGCTGGCTTTAATGTAATGTCTGGATTGCTTCAAATGTATGTGCCCGCGGTCCTCAGAGAATTCAAGAATCCAATAGATAAAACCCTCATTAGACTTATTCCTGAACAATTCAAGCCTTTAGAGCACGATTCGGCTTATTTGAAAACAATGTGTGTTCTGGACCATATTTCTTCAATGACAGATGCTTATGCTGTCGAACATTATCGCAAATTGACAGGTATTGATGTGTAAAATGTAGTTATTTCTACATTTTATCGGCTTTTTTAAGCAATATTGAATTTGGTTAATATTGTCGTTTTCGAAATAACTCTCTGTGTATCAATCGTTTTGCCATTAGCTATTCTAATATATTATGAAAATATGTGATATAATGTCTTGTGAAATAGAATAATTAGCTGTAACTTAAACTTTGTCTGGAAGCAGGCTTAAATGGTACATATTGTTTTACTTGAAAATAAAAATAAATGGATATTAAAGTAGAAAGAGATTCTATCGGAGGACAAAATTATTTTGAAAAGTATGCTGTTGATCACCTTAAGGATTATTTTGACAATTACAATTTTGTTGAATCTATCAAGGTGTTTTTCAGAGGTAAAAAACACAACACCAAAAAAATTAAATTACAAGCTAGACTCAAAGGTAAGGATGTATTTGTAGAAGCAAGCGCAGTACGCCACGATCTAGCCTTGGACTTGGCATCTAAGAAACTAAAGACCCAAGTCGAAAAGTATAAAACAAAACATTACAAGAAAGCTAGTTAATGTATAAGGAGAAGGCCTGGTCTTCTCCTTTTTTTTAATGTTAAACTATAGATTATCAAAATCTAACACCCAATGATAGTGAAACAATATCGAGGTATTTTTTATCGACCGTAGGGATATTGGGTGAGATTTCAGTTTGCTGGAATATTGAATTTAAAGTTTTAAACCATGAAGGGGATACGAATAGTATGAACCTTTTTGGAAAGACATACTCAAGACCTGTTCGAATTCCAAATTTGAATAATATTTGAGATAATAAATAATCCCCACTTTGATTAATCGGTGATGGTAATACTGCATAGTCAAAACCAATGCGCAGATGCCTAAGATCGGTATTGATATCTGTTCTAATTATTACATTGCTAGAGATTTCAGTATCTAGAAAAATGTTTACCTTATTAAAATTACTAGAAAATCGATTCCCTATCAAAACACCGGTTGGATAAAATTTTTGTACAGAAAGTAGTGAATAAAAGTGAAAAGCTTCCTCCGAAGGATAGGTGTTCATTATATGAAGTTCAAAATAATTTATCTCTAGACCAAAATAAACATTAAAGACTTGATGATGAAGTATCGTTCTATGGAATGATATTCCAAATCCAGTCCCAGTCACATATTCTCCGTTATTCATTGGGTTAAACTCAAAAATACTAGATAAATGAGACTCAAAAGAGTTACTGAATTCATTTAATTGAGCATATAGTTTTGTAGATGAAAATGAAAGAAGAATTATGAAAGAAAATGTTTTTAACATCATTGAAATTATATTATCGTCATTTAAGTGTTTTTTCTAAACCGAACTCTTTTGTGTTTACTTGTGGTAAAAAGCAGTTCTTTTTGTATCGGGGAGATAAGTTTTAATATTATTCTCTCTCGATAAAATCCATAAATATCTTACTTTAAGCTTTAAAATAATATTCTACTATTTCCATTCATCGTATTGAAGTCAAAAAAGATGAGAATGAAAGTTTTATTTTTATTTTAGTTAATTTGGTATTGGTGTTAATATATTAAAAATATGGGTTTCGTTGCAAGAGGGGAGAATGTTATGTAATCTTATTTTCTACACTTCTGCAATTTGGTTTTCCTGCACTAAAATCTCATTCCAAAATTGAAAGATAAATGGTTGAGCTTGCTAGGTTGAAAATTTGGTATGAGCGGTGAAAATTCAATTTCTTTGTTCACGTTGTTTATCGTTTTTCTTAAACTTGTTGAAAAGAACATAAAGAGGTCGTTCTTTAAAACAAATTCAATCCCAGGCTCAAGACCATAATAAATTGTTGGGTTTCTAAATTTGAAATTAGTATCCAAATCTATAGTTTGAATGGAAGATGAGCTAGGTTCTGAGCCTTTAATGAAGAGATTGTTTGTCGAATCAAATTTCCAATGTATTAATGCTCTTAAGTCTAATTCCATAAATAGTATTAATTTTTTGAATTTAGCATTAAATCTATTGGATCCACATATTCCATGGCTCATCATTTTTTGAGTTGAATGGAAGTGATATATTTTGCTAGGCTCTATGTCAAAATAGTATTTAAAAACATCAATTTGTCCATACTGATTACACAATCCAATAGATAGTGAATTAATGTTATCATAGTATATTTCTCGTTTAAAATCAAGCTGCATTCCACTACCAAAGATATTGGGATCATAGTCATTTAAAGATTCAGCTTGATTCTCACTAACTAGTATGAAAACACTCCAATGTACAGAGTGCTTTTTGCGCTCTTCTTGTCCAAGCATAGATAAGGGAAGAAGTAGATATGAAAAAAGAAATATGAGGACTATTTTCATGTTTTTTAAATTTACTTAATGATACTTTTTGTGTTAGCTGATAAATTTGTTTAATTCATAATTTTATTGTTGGGCGGCATTAAGTACAACTAATAAAAGGGATGAAAATTGTTAGGTTTAATCAATTTAACATTGTTAGTTTTTTCTATTATAAAACAAGTAGCTTGAAAGCAAAGGTTATATAATTAACTTATTGGGACCTGATGAAAAAATATTACCCCTTTAATAATTTATAAACTAATGACAAAAATATTGATGCTTGTTGGTTGCATTATGATGATTTCCTCTTGCGGACCTATATTAAAACTGACGCTGGGAATAGAAGCTCCTAAGTATAAAACAGATGGGGAGGTTAGGGAATATGCTGATAAAAAAATTAAAACAGATCTCACAATTCTAAGAATATCGGATTATGATGGTGATACAATTATTCCATTGAATGTAACTAGGATGCCTTCTTTAAAATTTATTGTTGATGATGAAATTAAGGACTTAGGAGAAACCTGTATTGCTGATTATACATTTCTTATTAAATCTCCTTTAGATTCTCTTCGTTCTTTAAGTACAAGCTACACAATCCAAGAAGGGGAGTTTGAAAATCATTTTTATAACATTAATGATGGAGGATTTAATTTTTCTATTGACGAACCTATTTTTTATGTATTTTATGCAAACTATGGAGGTTTTTTAAATAAAAAGAAGCTTGTTCCTTGGATTGAGGAATTGGAGAAAAGAACTGATGTAAATTATGTGTTGGTGAATTGTGATATTTCTAAAAACAACAATAATAAGAAAAGTGAAAGAGGTAAAATTAAGTTTGAGTTTTAAGTTCCAGTTTAGTTTTTTGTTGCAGATTAAGTCTTAGATTTCAAAAAAGTTTTCTTGAAAGAATCTTTACTAAAAGAAGAAATATCTTGCAAGCCTAAGACTTATTTATTTTTATATCTAAGTTCAAAATCTAATTCCAGCATTGATCCCAAAATTGGTTAATGGGAATTCTGGTAATTTTGGAAAGAGTGGGGAAAAGCTTATTTCCTCATTGATGCCATTCATGGACTTTTCATATTTTATGGAAATGAAAATGGGGATCTTATTTTTTCTGTTAAATTCTAGACCAGGTTCAAACCCAAGATAGAATACAGGATTTCGAAAAATAAACTTTGTATTTAGTTTTTGGGAATTAAACACAACCGTGCTAAAAAGTCCATCTTCTCGTTCTTCCAAATAAGAATATGAATCAAGGTTCCAATGAAACATCGCTTTGAGGCCAAGATCCAAGAAAAAGGTTAGCTTCTTAAATTTGCCACTAAATCGATTTTTGACAAGTAATCCATGTCCAAGGTTATTCAGTTCTATATTTAAATAATATGATCTTTCAAGATTCGAACTTGGATAAGCTCTTAATATGCGATGATGAATAAATTGATTGCTGATTCCTACATAAAGTGAATTAATATCGTCTTGGTAAATCAATCTTTTAATATCAAGTGATGTTCCAGCCCCTGTTGTACTGGAGAAGAAATGATTAGCATTTGGGGCAGTTGAAATTGATACAAAAAAAGATCCTTCAAGAGAATACTTGTGATCCTGAGAATTTAGGCAAGTGCTTACAAAAAGGAATATTATTTGAATTACAGCAATTTTCATGGAAGCTAGCTTTATTTTTTCTTAAATAAAGCTAGCTTAAATAATTGAATTCTCTTATAGGTCTTAGGATTTTAAGCTAAATGAAATCTAGGCTGTAAAATCTTCAGAATTTCACCAAGGGTTAATATTGTGAAATAATAATTTTCGTTTATTATTCAAATAACCATTTCTCAACTTCTTCTTTCACCTTTTTCTTGCCTTCCTTATTATCTTCCGTGAAAAACTTTTTATCATATGGTTGCATGTAATCAAAATGATGCATTCTCTTTTTTTTGCATAGTAATAAAAGGTTTGAATCTCCATCTTTTAAAATTGTTTTTTTGTTCAATATTGTAGCTCCTAAAACAGGTAGAACTCCATCATTTGGTTTATTCCTGAATATGTATAAATCCGAGCTTTTGTTTAGAATAATTCGAAGTTTGTTACCTGAATCGAAATTGGACATCACTACATAATAATTTTTCAGTTTTTTTGTTCCTTGATTGATTTTCTTTAATGCTGTACTATTTTGCTCTAAATCATCGATTCCCGGAAGGGCTATGATCTCTTTGCTGTAATATTTAGCAATAGAAAGAGCTGACCCAATTAGCGGGCTAGTGAGCTTTTTAGAAAAAGTTGACACAACATTTAGTAGTAAGGTGTATTTTTTATCCTCAGCAATTGGGCTTCCTTGATTTGGTGGAGCCAAAAGGATCATTTTTTTGAGTTTTAGGTCTAGTTTGAGGTCGACTGCTTTTTGAAGCTTATTTTCAAACACAAATCTTGCTACGGCACACCCTCTACTGCGAGCTAGTACGCTACAATCCATTTTCTTTTTTCTAGCCGGGGCATATTTGGATAATAGTTGTAGAAATGCCTCAGCATTTTCTTCTAGACCTTGGACAACATCTGCAGAATCAAACCCCACAACATATCGATCAAAGACACTATTGATGGTAGGTGAATTTTTTTCTAAATATGGGCCAAATCCCGCCTTGCAACTACTAAACAATCCGTGAAACAAGAAGAGTGTGTTCTTTTGCGATTTGATTTTCATCAATGCTTTTTCAAGTTTAACTAATTCTTGATTTTTTTCTTCTAAAGAAAGATCTTCAGTATATCCAATCCATTTTTCATCCTTTAAATCAAATACTCTAAGCCTATTTTCTTGTTCGATAATCTTTCCTACAAGAACTTCGGGATGTTCCTTTTTAAAGATGCTTTTTATGATTGTCCAACCCTTTTTTATAGTTCCTCCTATATTTTTTAGAGATCGATTGGAATTGTCCAAAGAACTGATATCAATATTCATAAATATTGTACTTTCATCCTCTGTATTACTTCTATTTCCCGATCTTTTAGAATGATCAAAATTCCATTGGGCGATCATTTCGCCATCTACTTCTTCCTGAACGTAATTAATAATGCATTCGGTATCTGAGTTTCTGTCGTGGTCAATATTAATTCCTAAACCTCTTGATCTGTTTCCTATTTTTAAATCAGCTTCGATATGAATGAGTTGAACACTTTCAGATGCCCATTCAACATTGAGCGTTTCCTTTTTTTCCTTTACTGAAATAAATTCAACATTTATTCCTCTTAACTTTATGGAATCATCAGTTCTAAGAAAGTATGTCGCTCTATTTTTACCTTGTAAATCTGCTGATGTGTCAACACCTTGGAAGGAAAGATTTGACTTTAAGAATTGGCTGGCATGACTTGAGTTGTGTATCCCAATTAATAAATCTTTTTTGTCTTTCTCAGATATTTCGAATTTCTTGTCATTTAATTCAAAGTTGATCTCCTGAAAATGTGAAAGTGACTCATCTCTATGGATTAAATACATCAACTCTTGTTGCAGTAGTGAGTTTTTTAATTGTTGTTTTAAAGATTGGGACCGATATGATTTCAGTAATTTTTTGAAAAAACCACCATTCCATTGTGCTTCTTCTGCTTTGTTGATTCCTTCAACAATATTGTTAGGATGATATTTAGGCTTGAGTAGTTTCATTGCTTTAAGAATTCCTTGGCCCAATTGTTTCTTATATTTTTTTGGGAGCTTAGCACTTTGGAAGAGGGCTTGCCTAACGATTTCAGCTTTTTTCCAAGGTGCATTTATAGAGAGCTCATCAAGTTCTTTCCTATATTTATCTATGTACAAAGCTGCAGCGGCTGCAATCTGAGGAGTTGCAGAAGAGGTGCCTCCACCACTGTTGACATAGCTGTTTTCGGTTAGGGTTGTGCAGTTATTTCCAAACCAAGGTATATTAGGTGTATAGGCTGCCATAGCGGTTGTCATAGCATATTTTGGTCCATAACACATCTGCATAAATTCACCATCAGCAGCACGATCAATTACTTGTGAATCGTATAGATAGGGTGTGTTGTCTAATGTTACACCAAGTGCAGAAATTACACGATCATATCTAGCCGGGTAAAGCATAGTTTTTGGTAATAGCTTTCCCAATCCTTTGACAAAATTGTTTCCAGCCGCTGAAACGATTACGATACCATTTTCGTAAGCTCGATTGACTGCGTCTGCCATATCTGCGTCTGGAAGACCTGCCATTGACATGGTGATAACATCTACTTTTTCCTGAATTGCCCTATTGATGGCTCTAACAAATTGTTTGGAATTCAAAATAGCCACCGAATCGGATAAGCGATAAGAAATAATATTTGCAAAGGGATGTGCACCAAAATATTCATCGTTGCCATGTTGTAGTCCGGACAATCTTCTACCAGCAAGTATGGAAATTGTGCCCATTCCATGTCCTTGCTGCTCTGGCAGTATTCGTTCTGAGTCTACAATATTGCAATCAGATTTGTCCTTATCAAAATGTTCGGGTAGTAACGGGTGGTCTGGATAAATTCCTGTATCAAAATGAGCAATTTTTGCTACTTCATCTTTATTTGGAAGATCTTCTCGAATTAATTGTTCATGATATAACTCATTAAATGCTGATCGAAGTTGACTATAATTATCTTCCAGGTGCCAGATCATTTTATTTTCAATATTATATTTTTTGTCTCTGGGATCAGGGTAACTTGGTAGATATGATTTGTCGCTGTAATCAGTTTTTCTGAGTTTTGTCTTTCTGTAGTTTTGATCATCGTAAAAGCTATTGATCGCTTTCAGGTTGATCCTTTCTATTTTATCTAGGTCATTTATATAAATATGATCCAACAAGGCATGTGCTTTGTCCCAAGGATTTTTTCCATTTAAATCTTTTGTTCTTAGACTTGTTTGAAGATATCGACTATGTGCATGTTCGAAAAGATTGGTAGCACTTTTCTTTAACCTAAGTTCTCTATTGGTTTCATCTTTTTTATAATTTATTTCAATAATAGCCTGAGAAAGTATCTCTTCTTCTTCAGTTATTTCAGGTTCATCGACCCAAGTCACGAGAGGTTTGATTTTTCTCGGACTAATGTCCAAGAAATTATAATCTAAAAATCTAGGGTCCTTCAGATCTTCTTGATATATGTTGGGGTTTTGATCGTGTGGCATGTATGCTTTAATTTGCTCCATGAGATCCCTATAACTCAGGTTATAGTTATTTTGATAAACTGCCTTTAAGCTCCGAGTAAATAATCCTTCGCCATTCTCTTCACCAGCAAACTCATGATCTTGGCATGCACCAAGTAGAAGTACTGAAGCATCTATGGATATGCTTGGATCGGCCATAGATCTTTTTCTTTGTGTGAGCTCACCATTTATTTCTAATACTTTTTTGACCGCTGACATTGGTGTATATCTAATGTTTCTAGATTCTCTATTGGAATACCTTGAAAAATTATTTGTTCTTGTAGTTGTGCCACTATGACATGAATCAGAAATGACGAGTATATTTACTCCTTCTGTAAATTTGGCAAAAGCCTCATTAAGTTCATCATCGATCAGAAAGCCATCATAACAAACCCAAGACTCGTCCGTATTATCATCTTCATCCCCGTTGATATCAGGGTGGGGTGCACCATGTCCTGCGTAGCTAATGATCAAGAAGTCACCATACTCCATCTTATCTTTAAGTTCCTTTAAGTGTCCTAATATATTTCCTTTAGTGGGTAATACTTCTTCATCTTCAAAGCCATCATTGGAGTAAAAGAGTTTTGGCGGTTCAGTAAGTAAATCTCCATATTTATTATTGACCATGTTGAACATAGTATTCATGTCATTGACACATCCTTCTAGATTGGATATTTGTCCTTGATAGTAATTATTGTCGACTACATTGATGCCTATATGAACTGCAAAAATTTTCTGTTCCATAACTGTGTTTTTAATTTTTCGAGAATATTCTTTGGTGTTTTTTATTGCTAAGTTTGCTTGAATAAGTCCATATCCGTATTCTTCAGAATACGAGTATCCACCTTTATTGTATTGCATACTTTTCAACCCAAGTGGTAGGCAGGACTGCTTTAAAATCTCCTTAATTTCTGTAAATTTCAATTTGGGGTTAATGGATAACATCAATGCAACAACCCCAGCAACCCCAGGGCAAGAAGCCGATGTTCCATCAAACAAATCGTAATAATCTCCAACATTAGCACCTTCCTTGCCGAGCCGGTCTGCTGTCTTTACCCCGTACTTTTTTTCTAAGTTTTGATTTCGACGAATTGCATAATCTCCTGATGGAAAGACACAAAATAAAGGGCAACCAAAATCAGAATAAACTGTTGGCTTGTTTGTTTTGTTGCTTGATCCTATGGCCAATACTTTAGGATGTGATGCATACCCATCGTGCTTGACCGGCTCTCTTCCATTTCCCGCAGCAAACAGGATGACTGCTCCTTTTCCATTCCGACCTTGTTTTGCTGCATAGTCAATGGCAAGTCTAGTGTGATCCGGAATGGGTTGTTCAATTTCGTCATCTTGCGTATCAAAAATATATCCGTCTTCTGGACCCCAGCTGCAAGAAATAATATCTGCACCTTGTTGGACTGCCCAATAAAATGCCTCGGATTCTCTGACGGAACCAAAGCCTTTGGATCTAATGGGTAAAAGTGATGCCTCAGGTGCTATTCCCTGAATATTGTTGTCATTGGCAACGGCAATACTAGCGCAGGCGGTACCATGCATTTCCATGGGAAATTTGTGAGATGCATCATCTGATTGAGCACCAAAATCCTTTTGTCCAATGATTCTATTTTTGAAGGCAGGGTGATTTTTTTCAATTCCATCATCAATGATGGCAATCTTAATTCCTTTTCCTTTTGTGGTTTTCCAAGCTTCTTCAAGATTTATTATTTCATGTACCCAATTGTTTCCTTCTTGTACTTTCTTATAATATGTTCTTATGTCCTTGCTTAAGCTTTTTCTTTTGACTACTAATTCTGGATGCGCAAACTCTACGATGTCTTGTAGGTCTAATATTTCCTTTGATAACTGAAAAACATCTTGGCCAATATTGTCTCTAGATTCAATAAAGAATCCATTGTTGCAAAAGTGAAGTTGATTTTTAATTTTACTAATGTCGTCCCAACCTTTGATAAAATTTCTGCATTGATGACTTGATAAATGATCTCGAAATTTAACAAAGATATTTTCAGTATAAATTTTATATGATTTCCCATTCTGATATCGAAGGACTCGACCTGCAAATTTTATTTCCTGTTTTTCACTTTTAAGAACTGATCTTAATTCATCTCGAAGAGCAATAATATCTTTGCTAGGTTTTTGGATTTGATAGATTCTGACTTTGGATTCTGGGAAGTGTGCAATTTCCTTAAGGTGCTGTTTGATCAGAAGTCGATTAGCTTTATTTTGATATTTTATATTAAAAATATCTGCAGATCGGTGAGTTCTGACAATAATCATATCGTCAGCGTCCACCAATTGGTAAGATGTACCAGCTTTGCCCTGTAGAAATATGCTTCTCATGAAAAGTGAGGTCCAGCATGTGTATTCTTCACACTAGCTACTATTAAGTGTTTAATTTGGATTTAGGTAACCCATTAAAATGTAAAAAGTAATTGTCATTTTTTATTTCAATGAAAAGGGAACCAATAGGTCGGGAGCCCTTTGGTT
>JAHDBI010000007.1:65096-70478 GCA_020630475.1 Saprospiraceae bacterium | reverse complement strand
ATATCTTCGTCAATAAATTCATGAATCAGAGACAAATTAGACGAACTACTGCTAGCCGTCCCACCACCTACTGGCACATGAGATACCGACCTTGTCGATGTTCCATTGAAAGTACCATGACCTAGGTTGATAAGATCTAATGCTTCGCCTTCTTCTTCATTAAACTGATAATAATGAACCAAACCATTTGCATTAATTTTGTCTTTTGTGATGTGTCGATGATTACGAATTTCTTCTTCCGATAAAGTTCTATTCCAAATGGTCACTTCATCTATTAATCCATTGAAATTACGACTGGCCCAGCCTTGATATGATCCAATTTTTAAAGATCCGAGATTGGCCTCAGCCAAATCCAACACTCTTTCAGCCGGAACTCCGTTTAAATACAAAGTTGCTCCATCAGGACTTATGGTCATAGCAACGTAACTCCATTCATTTTCTGGAACGAACAACCCACTAGCCCAGGCCCAGGCATTGGCACCCGCTCCTTCGTAATGAAAACCTAATTGATTATTTGTTGTAAAATTCATTCCCGTAGCGGCTCCATCATTCATTAGTATTCCTGTATAATCACTTTGTATTCCATTGGGCTTGACCCAAGCAGTCATCGTAAACTCATTGGATGTCATATCTATACTAGGTATTTGTAAATAATCTACCCCTGATTGAAAACAACTTAAGGCCTCTCCGGGATATATATCTGGTGAACACCGATCTTCCAATATCTGAATCATGGACTCTTTTGAAAAACTACTTTCTCCTTGCTCATTACTCACCACAAGATTCACATCAAATAATCCAATTTCTCCAAAGACCACCTTAGGATTTCTAACTTCCGTTGAAGAAACAGATAAAGGCTCTGGAGAAAAACTCCATTGATAGGTCAATTGGTCATCATGCTCAACAGATGAATAATCATCAAAATAAAAAGTATCTCTAGCACAGGTGGACGTCAATTTGTTTACTGTGGCTTGCGCCAATGGTTTGGCTTTATTCACAAAATTCATTTCCCATACCCCAGCATTGTATGTGGCCACTCTTAACTTATTTTCTTTATAAAAAGGTTGAAATCGATTCACGACAAAACTATGAGGTAGTCCCGAATTACAATCTATAAAATTCTCACCATCGTAAAAATAGACACCTAGTCTAGTACCGATGTACAAATCTTGTTCAGTACCTGCATGATGATGTAAAGCATGAATATTATTTCCATCCAATATCGGATGAGAAATATTCGTCCAAGTGTTTCCGTAGTCCTCTGTCTTGAATAAATTATTTCCGTCGTTGGAGTTATGCCCAAAAGCTACCCAAAGTGTCCCTGGTTGCTCAGCATGAATTTGCAGAACGCCAGCACGTTGAGAATCAACGTTATCTGGAAATGCCTTTTGTTCCCAGCTCACACCTCCGTCTAAACTCACCCATAAAACGGCTCCATAAAAACTTGTTCGCTGAAAAACATATAATACATTATTGTCTATTCGACTTTGTTCGAATTGCATTAAAGGCTGATCTGTTTCGCCAAACTCTTGAATCATTTCAAAACTTCCTCCATTATCTGTGGAGCGCCATAATGTATTTCCATTTCCGATAATGATATTTCCATAACAATTAGGATCAAATTCCAATTCACTATAGTGAGCTGCATAAAAACTTTCGGAAGGGAACATACTCGGTCCAGGCACATTCATCACCGCATCGGATAGATTATAAGGTATTTTCTTAGCTGAAATATCCGAGAAAAAAGCATGAGATTCACCTCCAGGTTGTACATAACCAGTTGCAGCTTCTGCTCCACCTAATCGTATAAAACGTCCGTTTTCAAAACTTGGACGGTAGGCGGTATTCCCATTATGATATCTTCCTCCCACAATTAAATTTTCATTCCATGCACTTCCAAACCCCCAAAAGTCAGAAGCTAATATCCCATACTTTCTCGACTCATGGGTATCAAATAAATCATTAGAATAATTTATCCCACCATCACTAGCTACCCACATATCATCACCTAAAATTTCTATCTCTTGTTGATCTGGATGTATCCATGAGACACTTCCTTGATATCCACCAAGAGGAGTAAATGATTCACCTGCATTTTCAGATCGCCATAAATTCAAACAACCCACTAAAAAGTGATCTGCATTCGTATGACTGGCTGCAATGCCTAAATTATAATAACCCTGATGATAGATATTGGTGTTGGTTATTGTCGTTAAGTTAAAATGATCGTTGTCATAAGGCCCTCCAATCGGCGGATCGGTTAACACCCAAGATTCCCCCGCATCAGATGAACGATAGACTCCGATGTATCCATTATCATCCTGTTTGGATGCTCCTATTAATATGACATAAATACGATTAGGATCAGCAGGTGTTACCGTCATTCGTGCTCCTCCTTCAATACGATTAGGATCAGATGAGAAATACCAACCATTATCCTTTTGTGCAAAATTTAATCCAGCATCATCACTCATCCAAAATTCAGTCCTCACTTCAACCGGATCAGAGCGCAACACCATGACCTTCGATGGATTTTCATATTGCAACTCAATATCCCAAATCACATTTGACAAAACTTCTGTCCAAGATATTCCGGCATCAGTTGACCTCAACAAGCCCTGTGAAGTAGCGGCAAAAACGATATCCGTATTTTCTGGATTAATGGCTAAATCGTTTACATTTAAGCTGCTCATTTCAAACAATAACTCCCAGTTCTCGCCCCCATCAGTCGTCTTGTAAATCCCACTACTATTTCCAGCATATACGATATTTTCATTGTTGGGATCCACCTTTAAGGCAGTGACACTTCTGAGTAAAGTATTCACAGATGCATGTGTCCAATTCATCCCTTTATCTAATGACCTATAGACTCCTCCTGCTTCTGTACCAGCATATAATGCATCGGGATTTGAAATCGATTGTTCAAAACAATACACATTAGCTTGCCAAGAAACCTGAGTTTGATTTTCATCAATGCTATAGGTATCAAAAGGACCAATAGGGGTCCAATTGGAAGTACTTCTCGTTAAGGTTTTTCTTTGTTCAATTATTTTTTCATCTCTGATTCTTTCGAAGCCAATAGTTGGAAATTCTAATTCACCCGTTTCTGTTATATATGGCTCAATGGCTCTTCTCCAGTGTTTATAATTCTGTGTATGTACCGTTTTGCTAAATCCATTGGAATCGTGATACCATTCGTACAACCGATCCACCTCAAATACATTAGGCTGGACTTTATACATCTCAACGGCCCAATTTGGTGTATTAGAATCTTTGAATATTCCCGTTTTTAAAAAATCATGTGAGGTTTGAGCATTCAGGCCAAATGACCATAACAGTAAAAGGAGGTATAAATTTTGTTTCATTCTAAGACAGCTTAATGACTTGTAAGTTAAACTTTGTTAAGCAACTATATAATCATTTAAAGAATCAATACATTGAGGCATGAAATATACGTTCATTTTTACATTATTTATCTTCATTTGTGGGTCAAGTTCCGCACAGAAGTTTGAGAAATATATTGTCGATAAAGCAGACAAAACCTATGGCTATTATTTGGCCCAAGAGCCTGAAGGAAGCATCAAGTCTACTTTAATCCTCTTCCCTGGATTTAGTCAAAAAGCAGAATCGATTCCAAATGAAACAGAGTTGGATGAGGTGGCTTATGCCAATAACATTTTGGTCATTCTTATCTCTACGGGAAACAAACTATACGCAGATGATATGATGCTGGACAAAATAAATAACATCCTAAATGATGTTAAACAAAAGTTTAGCATTGACTCGCAAAAAGTTTGTGTCGGTGGTTTCAGTGCAGGAGGAACTGTAGCAATGAGGTACGTCGAAAAGAGTATTGAAAACAATGGATTTTACCCAGTGACACCTAAGGCCTTATTTTTAGTAGACGCTCCTATCGATGTTTTTCGAACTTACGAAATGATGCAAAGAAATTTAGCTGCCAATAAAACTAAAGTTTCCGTTCAAGAGGCGGAATATGTCATTAACATTCTAGACAATGAATATGGTGCACCTATGGAAAACAAGGGTGTTTATAAAAATTTAAGTCCATTTTCTATGGATCCTTCATTAGGTGATAATGAAAAGTATTTGAAAAAGGTTGCTGTTCGCGCCTACCACGACATTGATGTGGATTGGCGTTTAAAGAATAGAGGTCAAACCGTTTTGTATAGAAATTATGTGGTGACTGCCGAGCTTATTTTACGCTTAAATGAAATGGGCAATGATAAAGCAGAATTCATGCAAAGCTTCAAGACTGGTAGAAGAAGCGATGGTCTAAGGCATCCTCATTCGTGGTCAGTCGTACAGGCCAATGAATGCATCGATTGGATTAAAGATGTAGCTCAATAAATGCCACAAGAAATAAACTTTCAAGATCTATCGAATACTTCTTTAAAAGATTTAATTGACTGTCTTCTTATTTCTTTTGAAGGATACTTCGTACAAATGCCTTCTGACCTTGAATATTGGAAAACTCGTTTCAAAGGAGCCAGGGTGGATATTCGTTTCTCTTATGGGGCTTTCGCCAATGACAAACTTATTGGATTTATCATCAACGGGATCGATCATGTTGAGCGTGATTTTGTCGCATTCAATACGGGCACTGGTGTGATACCAGAATATCGAAGTCAGGCCATTGTTGATCGCATCTATCAATATGCCATCCCAAAACTTAAAGAACACGGGATTAATCTTTGCGCACTTGATGTCATTCAAAATAACCATAGAGCCATAAGAGTATATGAGCGCATAGGGTTCCAGAAGACAAAAAAAGTCAAGTGCTTCAAGGCCAACTTATCAGGGTTCAATGAAAAAGTAACTATTAGTAAAGTTGATTTCAATCAACTGAATAATGATAAAAATCCATATACTAAGCACTTTGCTTGGGACAATCAAAACAGCGCTATTTTAGCAAGTCAGGAGGCATATGACACATATCAAGTCTTTCATGAAAATGAAATTATTGGATACTTTGTCATTAATCCTACTTCGGCCTACGTACCTCAGATGGAATCAAAAGAAGAACAGCTTCCATTGCTCTTAAGTGGTGTGGCGCAAATAAAAGAAGACATAAGAATCAACAATATAAGTGAACATAGAAAAGAGCGTATCGCTGCTTTACTCCAACATGGATTCATTAATTCCATTGATCAATATTATATGACCATGCCGATTTAATTGCTTGTCGATCTTTGTACTTTTACCCTTGGTGAGAAAGACGGATTCAAATAAAGACTCGATCAGTTTAAACAAATACATTTCAGCAACAGGGATTTGCTCTCGTCGCGAGGCGGATCAATTTATTGAGTCTGGAAAAGTATCCTTAAACGGTAAAAAAGCACAGAAAGGCAATAGAGTTTTTCC
>JAHDBI010000007.1:38922-64996 GCA_020630475.1 Saprospiraceae bacterium | reverse complement strand
TTCCGATACTTGGAACGGTCACAAAGAAATGCTTTGTAGAAGCCATTGATGACCATCGATTCAAAATCATTTTGACACAAGGGCTCAACAGACAGATTAGACGTATGTGCGAATATTTAGGAACGGAGGTCATCAAATTAAAGCGCACAAGAATCATGAATGTTCAACTAGGTCAATTAAAGGTCGGACAATGGAGAGATCTTAACAAAAAAGAAATGGACCAGATACTCAGGGATATAAAAAACAGCAGTGGCACTGAAGAGGCTTCTAAGTAATCCATGCAAAGACTACAAAAAATATCGTTCCTTGTATTTGGAGTTTTACTACTGCTCATTATATGCTATTACATTCTAGGTGGCGGCATTGGCGAAAGCCAAAAAAATAAGCTGAATGAATCTCTTGTGTTCGCTCATCGTGGTAATACGTTTAAATCTCCAGAGAACTCAATCGGTTCTGTAGAAGCGCTAGGTACAATAAGAGCCAATGCAGTCGAACTTGATGTCAGAATGACTAAGGATGGCATTCTTGTTTTGTTTCATGACGAAAACACGCAAAGAATGCTTGGTCAAGATTTAGATTTAAAGGACCAAAATTACGCTTCCTTAGAAAAGCACAAGCTATTGTTTCGCGGAAGCGAAACACAAGGAAAAATCCCAAAACTTGAAGACTATTTAAAACTGTACGGTAAAAAATTCACGACTTATCTAGATATAAAAACACCATCAAACCAATTGGCGAAAGCCCTAGCTAAACTAATTGAAAAATATCGGCTTGAGGATAAAGTGCTTATTGCAAGTAGTGAATATTCTTTCTTGGTACAAATTAAAATGCAAAACGAATCTTTATTAACTGTTCTAGAGGGATTTAATCCAGATAAAACGTGGATTCGATCTTTCATGCCGAAGCATTTTAAACCAAATTTTACGGCATGCTTATGGGAAAAATGGAATGATGATTTAAAAGATTTTCTACTTGACAAAAACCTGCTTCAGCATCATATCATTTATGGCATACCTACTCAAGACATTGAAAAACTAGAGCTACCATTACAACACCATATTATCTTAGACGTTGAAGATTTTGAACTTTTGGCACTATTCCAATTAGAAAATACAGCGAAGAAATGATTAGTCTCGATGGATATATCAGCCTAAAAAGGATTTTGAAAACTTATGGGATGGCCTTGAGTGTTTTCTTTCTTTTTCGTCTCGTACTGTTCATTACTGAAATCAGTAGAATTGAGGAAAAAAGCACCAGTCTTTTGGATGTAGTATATGCCTTTTGGATGGGCGTTAGATTTGATTTAGTGATATCAGGATACATCCTTTTATTTCCCGCCGTGGTCCTTATCATTACTGAGTTTTTTGTAGGTCAAAACAAATGGGTAGATCAATTTTCCAAAGGATGGATACTCTTATTCTTTGGTTTATCTTTTTCAATCTGCGCTGCCGACATACCTTACTTTAATCACTTTTTCTCAAGATTTTCTATTGGTGCTTTTGAATGGATCGAATCTCCGAGTTTCGTTTTTAAAATGATTTTTCAAGAGATGCGCTATTTTTTAGCTTTTATCCCTTTCATCATTTTGACTTATTTCTTTTATCGTGGAATCCAACGTACGTTTAAAGTTCGACCTTATGTGCCCACCAAAATCCTAGCTAAATCAGCTGTTTATTTTGCGTTGATATTAGCCATGCTGATAGGTATCCGAGGTAGATTAGCCTTAAAATCTCCCATTAGAATTGGCACAGCATATTTTGGGAATGATCCTTTGCTCAACCAACTCGGACTCAATCCAGTTTTCACATTCATTAAGAGTATTGAAAGATCAAAGGATAAGGACAACAAGGGTGTTCAATTAATGGATTCCAAAATGGCCCTGAGTGCGTACCGAGGGTCAAATCCTAATGCAGATTTTACAAAAGAAGGATCAATAGCTCGTAAAATCAAAGCAGATTCCCTAAAGAACAAGGACTTACCTAACGTTGTACTCATCATCATGGAAAGCATGAGCGCTTCAAAAATGAGCAGACATGGAAACCCAAATCAACTCACTCCATTTTTAGATAGTCTAGTTCATCAATCCATTTACTTTGATCACACTTTCACCAACGGAAAACATACGTTTAGCGGCATTTACAGCAGCCTTTTTGCCTTCCCTAGTATTTATCGCCAACATCCTTTTAAGACCATACGACAATATGATGGGATGGCAAGCACTTTAAAAGAAATTGGCTATCAAACTTGTTATGTTACCACCCATGATGCTCAATTTGATAACATTGAAGGATTTATGCGGGCCAATGATTACGATCAAATTATCAGTCAATCAGATTATCCCTCAGAAGAAATAAAAACGACACTTGGCGTACCAGATGACTATATGTTTCAATTCTGTATGCCGAAACTTAATAAAATGGCTGAAGAAGAAAAACCCTTCTTCGTGAGTTTTATGACGGCTAGTGATCATGGACCATTTTACATTCCCGAATATTTTAGCCCTCGCTCTGAGGGAATTAAAAACCAAATTGTTGAATATGCAGATTGGTCTCTGAAGCAATTCATTGAAGAAGCTTCCAATCAAGATTGGTTCGATAATACTTTATTTGTTTTCGTGGCTGATCATGGAGCGCCTTTATCCGCGGATTACGCCATATCATTGGATTACCATCATACTCCCTTAATGTTTTACGGTCCAAAAATCATTGATGAAAATTACGTATCAAATCAATTGGCTTGTCAATTAGACATCTTCCCTACTGTCATGTCCTTTGTCAATAGAGATTACATCAACAACACTTTAGGAATCAATTTATTCAAAGAACAACGTCCGTTTGTGGTGATTAATGATGATGATAAAATGGCCGTATTAGATACAAGCCACATGTTGATCATTTATGATGAAAGAGACCCTCAGCTTGTACACTACCCTAATGGTGACAAAACCAATTACGCTTCTTCAAAACCAGATTTAGTAAAAGAAATGCAAGGTTATTTTAACTCCAGGATTCAATTAACACAGGACTTGATATCAAACAGCGAAATCAATCACCTTAAATAGAATGATAATCCTTTTTTAGAATATTCAGATGGTGTTCTGTATGTAGGGCAATGAAATAAATAAACTCTCTTATCGTCAATTTTCCCACCGCAGGATGTGGCAACACATATTTTGACATTTGATTTTCAGACCATTTATTTAGGATCTTTTTCGTTTGATTTTTTAGTCCAACTAGTTGATCCAATTTGAGGGATTTCTCAGAAGCTTCAATAGATCTAGGGTCATATTGCTTTGGCGCTTTTACCTTTTTTCCATTTAAAACTGTATAATATTTGTCTATAGTTTCCTCATAGCTTCTCTCTACTCTATTACACTTTCCAAACTTCCAACGCAATATCAATTTGGGCATTTTAAGGCCATTCAGTACGGCTCGGTTTGTTATGATTAGATGTTGAATATGTTGACCAACTGTCCATTTATCTTCGTGATATGTTTTTCCGAATGCCGCTTCATCTTGCATTTCCATCCAGTTGATCACATCATTTATTTTCTCATCCAATAAATTTGAAAGTGCTAACTTGTCCATAGTTCAGTCTTTGAATTCTTAGTTAATAATACGATGTTTTTAGCATATGAATAAAAATCTAAAATTAGCCATTGCTCAAATCGCTCCTGTTTGGTTAGACAAAGAAAAAACGATGGAGAAGGTCATTGAATACATCTCTGAAGCGGCAAAAGAATCGCCGGATCTTATTGTTTTTGGTGAATCCCTATTACCCGGCTATCCGTATTGGTTGTCTTTAACACATGGAGCTAATTTCAATGATCAGATTCAAAAGGATATTCATCGACACTATATGCTTAATGCTATCAATATAGAAAATGGTGATTTAGATAGTATTTGCCTTTCGGCGAAAGCCAACAAATGCGCCATATATTTAGGAACTATTGAAAGAGCAACCAATCGTGGAGGTCATAGCTTGTATTGTTCATTAGTGTACATCGACAAAGAAGGAACGATACAATCCGTCCATCGAAAACTGCAACCTACTTATGAGGAAAGGCTTTGTTGGTCCCCCGGTGATGGCCATGGACTCAAAGTACATGCTTTGGAAGATTTTCATGTAGGCGGATTAAATTGCTGGGAAAATTGGATGCCTTTAAGCAGAACTGCCCTTTACGGAATGGGGGAAAATTTACACGTCGCAGTGTGGCCCGGCTGTCTTCGCAACACCGTGGGAATCACGCGTTTTATAGCGGAAGAATCTCGATCGTATGTAGTATCGGTGAGTGGTTTATTTTCTAAAAAAGATATCGGTGATCAAATCCCACATCACGAATTGATAAGAGCAGAATGCCCTGAGGTGGTTTCGAATGGAGGATCTTGCTTAGCTGGGCCCGACGGTAAATGGATTATCGAACCGGTTATTGATCAAGAGACCATTTTATATGCTGAACTTGACCTGAAAAGGGTTTATGAAGAGAGACAGAACTTTGACCCAACGGGGCACTACTCTAGACCAGATGTTTTAAAACTTCAGCTAGACAATAAGAGGCAATCCGTTGTCGAGATTAAAAAGTAGGTTTCGGCTTTCGCCAAAACTACCGACGGGCTAAACAATCAATTGCAATTGTTGTTATTCATACATGAGTAACTACTTAATCATAGGAGCATCTTCAGGTATTGGAAAAGCATTGGCAGACAACTTAGTGAATGAAGGGCATTATGTTTTTGGCACATTTAACAAAACGACCTCAGTAGCTAGCCATAGATTACTGGACATGCAGGCACTAGATGTATTGGATGGTGAAATTGAACTAATCAATATACCAGAGGTGCTAGACGGTATTATTTATTGCCCAGGAAGCATTAACCTTAAACCCTTTGCTAGAATCAAACCAGAATCCTATAAAGAAGATTTTGACTTACAAGTTATAGGAGCGATAAAGGTGATCCAAAAGTACCTCAGTCATTTGAAAAAATCAGAGAATGCGGCGATTGTACTTTTTTCAACCGTAGCAGTCCAACAAGGATTTAACTTTCACACGCAAGTATCTGTTTCGAAAGGAGCGATTGAAGGATTAGTCAAATCCCTTAGCGCGGAATTGGCCCCGCAAGTGAGAGTGAACGGTATAGCTCCCAGCCTAACGAATACACCCTTGGCCTCAAAATTATTGTCTACAGAAGATAAAATAAAGGCCAATGGAGACAGACATCCTTTGAAAAGAATAGGTGAAGCTGAAGACATTGCTAATATGGCGGCATTTCTATTATCAGATAAGGCCAGTTGGATTACAGGACAAATTTATCATGTCGATGGTGGCATGTCACAGATTAAAGCATAAACATGTTTGGATTATTTAAAAAGAAATCTCCCATTGAAAAATTACAAGAGGAGTATCAAGCTTTACAACAAAAAGCCTTTGAGCTCTCAAAAATAAACAGAGCGGAGAGTGATAAAATACAAATGGAAGCGCAAGAAATACTTAAGAAAATTGAGCAACTCCAGCAAGGATAAACATAAAGAACTCGACGACCGAACTCTAAATCGGATCATTGAAATGGCTTGGGAAGATCGAACTCCTTTTGAAGCTATTGATTATCAATTTGGGTTTACAGAATCTGAAACAATTACTCTTATGAGGCGTACCTTAAAACCTAAAAGCTTCCTCCTGTGGCGTAAGAGAGTGTCACAAGGAGTTAGTCGTAAACACCTTAAGAAACGTAGTGAAGATATAACACGATTTAAGTGTAACCGCCAACGGGCGATCAGTAACAATAAGATATCTAAGCGATGATATAATCCTTTTGGACTTATTTAGAATTTCAATTCACCATTTGTATTATATCATTTACCGATTTGACAATAAGTAAACCTTACCATCATATTTTTTACCTATTTGTAATTCCCGTAAAAATCATTTTTTCGATTTCCAAATTAGGCTCATTCACGGTGACCATCCTTAACTAGATTTGACTTAAACAAAAGTAAACACTGTGAAAGTCAAAGTCCTCCCTTTTATACTCTTCTTTTTTATACCAGGGTTTCAACTTCAAGCACAAGACGTCGATTCTCTGAAACGGTATTCTATGTATTACGACATCTCTATCGGAATGGCCTACAACGCTGGTATTTCTCTAGGAATGTATCGTAGAATAAACATGGATTATTCTTTAGGGTTAGGTATAAGTGGAAAAGTCGGATACAACGATTACAATCACGTTTCCTTACAAGGTAGAATTAAAAAGGATTTTAAAAAATATAAACTTCAATTTGTCCCATCAATGCTTGTCCAAAGAGAAGGTGTGAACGGCTTTGGTCTAGAGATCTCAGCAGTACAAAATGACATGGCCGGACTATTTGTAAGATATGACCGAATCCATCGAAACAAAAGACACATCGGGCCAGTAACCAATACCCATTATACTGTAGGAATGGTGTTTGAAGGAAAGATGGGTCGGAAAATCCTGAAGTACGGTTCAGTCGCAGCTTTATTGTACGGCCTTTTAGCATCTTATGCCATAAGTAAATCTCAGTAATTTATAAAGATTAATTACAACCAATTGTTTTGATTCATTTTAGATCTAATTATGAATTTTAGATTGAAACTAATTTTAATTCTTCTTACAATCGGACTCCATGTTCAAGGCCAAGACACAGATTCATTAAAAAAATATTCAATGTATTCTGACTTTTCAATAGGAACAGGATTATTCTTTAGGTTTTGGAATTACAGAATCTGATACCATTACCTTAATGCGTCGCACTCTTAAACCGAAAAGGTTTAGACTATGGCGAAAACGAGTATCTCAAGGAGTGAGTAGAAAACACTTAATGAAACGAAGTGAGGAGATCACCAGATTTAAGTGTAGCCGTCAAGAAGCGATCAGTGGTAATAAAATTTCAAAGAGATAAAAGTACTGCGTTAAATTAGCCCCTTAGCACTTACGTTTATGGTCATGGACTTATAATCATATGATTGTCCGTTTATTCTAAACATATCTTCAATTTGACTCAATTCTTTAAATCCCATTTTTTTATATAATCCGATTGCAGGTAAATTTATCGCCAACACCTCTAAATCAACCCATAGAATTTTCGGATTATTGATACAATATTCCAATACATATTCTAATAACTGCTGTCCAATTTTCATTTGTCTAAACTTACGATCAGTTCCCATTCCAAGCAATACTCGGTGTTCGGTATTTAACTCTTTACGTGAACGAATATCTATATGCCCAAGAATTTGTTCATCTTGTCCAACAGCAAGCCAAAGTTTTCTCCAGTCGGTCTGACCTATTTCACAACTCATTCCTTCTCTAAATTTGTCTTCCCATTCAGAATTATATTTCGATTGTTCTTTAGTCATAGGCAGAAAAAATAATCCATTATGATCATTTTCTGATAAATGAATTTCTAAGTATTTCAAAAACCTAGGTAAGTTGTTATTATTTAATTCTTCTATACGGAAAGAATGCATTGAATTAGGTTTTAATATTTCTGAGATAAGAACTTAGATCATTTTTTTTTGATTGGCGTCATCAGCTTTAGGGTATTTTAAAGAAAATTATTCTTTTCATTTTGTCCTCTTTTTTGACTAAACCGGTTCAGGTATATCGCGAGTGGTGAGTTACGATCCATTCCCGGATCTTACCTTGTAATGCGTTCGTTTTAATTTTTAGTTTTTTAGATCCGTCGCTTAAGTATACTGAACATTCAACTTATTTTTATTGGCTCTATTTAATATTTTTTGTTGCTTATAATTATTCTGAGAAACAGACTATAGACTTTCCATCATAACAGTATAAGCCAGTATTCCTTGTACCTAACCATAAATTCCCCTTTTTATCTTCTACAATACAAAACACAGAATTATTGAGAAGACCGTCTTCAGTGTTGAAATTTTTAAAAGACTTCCCATCATAACGCCACACTCCTTCACCATCAGAAGAGAACCATAGGTTTCCTTTTTTATCTTCTATCATCGACATGATAGTTGACTTACTTAAACCTGCATTTTCTATAATATTGCTGAACCTTAGCTTTTCAGCAGTTATAAGTTTTTTATCATCTTCCTCTTTTGCAGAAATATGCTTAAACACGCCTCTTAAATGACCTCCCAACCAAAAGTTCCCTTTTTTATCTATAAGCATTGATCGATATACATTGTCAGATAATCGGGCTTCCTTGTCAAATTTAACCAGTCTTTTTCCATCAAAAATGACAACGCCATCTTTATTCTGACCTGAAAACAAAATGTTTCCTTCTGCATCTTCTAAAATACAGTTGATTAGCTTTAGCGTTAATTCTTCGTCTTTTTGAATGCTATCAATTGATAGAACCTTCACAAAAGATTCTCCAGTAGTCTGTTTGGCAGAAGGATTATATAAATAAGTTCCTCCACCTAATTCATAGGCAGTTTTGTAGTCACAGACCCACATGCGACCTTTTTTATCCTCCAACATGGAGTAGATAGACCCATATTCTAGATTTGTATCTTTAGTAATGTCTATAAATGATTTTCCATCAAAGAGACAGATGCCTTTTCCAGTACCGAACAAAATGTTACCGTTCTTATCTTCAATCATTGACCAAATAGAATTGCTATTAAGTCCATCCTCATTTGTATAATTAACAAACGATTTTCCATCGAAGTGATAAACGCCTTCTGCAGTAGTGCCAAACCAAAGATTTCCGGCTTTATCTAATAGCCCACAGAAAACATTATCCGCAGGACCTGAACCTTGAGTCTTAACAATCTTTGGATGGCTTATTTGACTTATGATTGCTTTTTTGGCATTATCTTTTTGCAAATTTGTACTGTTCAGTGCAATACACGATGTTACAAATGTCACGACAAAAAAGAATAGAGTGGTTTTATTAAAATAGTGAACTTTAGACATGTTGGTATTTTTTCATTGGCTCAATTATGACGCATAATTAAATTATAAAAGCTTTAAGCTACTTTCAATTTAAGGGTTTAATAAAACACACGAAGAAATTTCAAGCATATTTCCAAAATTAAAGAAACATTCAATCGGATATTCTGTTTAATATTACAGGAAGGCGATGACCTTATTAACTACAGTGCAAGAAGTTAAGATGATCATAACACTACATCTCGGATGCAACGATTTAATGGATCAAAAAGCATTTTTTGATCATGTCTTAAAATGTGAAACGGAATTAAGTGCTGGTCAAAACATGCTAACTGTAAATTTGGTCAAAAACAAAATCATCTTTACGAAATCAGAAAAATCCGCCCCCTATCATTATTGCTTCCTTATACCCACAAGAAAACTAAAGGAAGCAAAATCTTGGCTTAGCCAAAGGCAGACTATTGTCGAGGTAGATGAACAAGATGAATTTTTCGTAGAAGATTGGAATGCGCCCAACATCTATTTTTTTGATGGAGATCAAAACATCATAGAGTTTATAGAGCACCCCAACATGGGCAATGAAACTGATCGGCCTTTCGACGAAAGTCAAATTCTTTGTGTTAATGAAATCGGTCTGGTAGGAAAGGACATTCCGAAATTTGCTCAAATCTTATCAAACCACGGCATCGAAAAATTTAGCGGTAACGAACTTCGATTTGCTGCCTACGGTAAACCTGAAGGGATGTTCATTTTACTGAATAACACCAATAAAAAAACTTGGTTCCCTACACAAATCTTCCCTGAACCTGTTCCTTTCGAATGTACTTGGCGCACAAACAATGATTTAATCCAGTTCATATATGACGGAAAAAAATTATCTACAAATAAAATGGAAAGGGTCTAGAATTTACCTTTTGTAAACATTTTACATTTCAGTCTACATAATTTCTCAATAAGCAAAACCATAGTTGATAATTTTGAGTATTACTTGAATTGTCTTAATCGTGTTATTCTAAAAAGACCAACTTCCTTTCAAATTTAAAACATTATGGGACTAAGAATTTGTATTTCATTTTTATTTCTGGTCCTTTTCCAGGGACTCAATGCTCAAGAAATCACTGATTCAAAACGGACAATAATCAATGAATTAAGCTTAGGGTTTTCGTATGCCCCTAATGAATCAAAAGCTCAAGATGAGGAAAATTTAAATTTAGCTCTAACCGTAGGCTACTTACATAAAATGACTCCTAAAACAGCCATGGGAATTGCTTTGAATACTAACTTTGGAATTGTTGCGCATTATGGAATTCAAGGAAGAATCAAAAGATCCTTCAGCAGTGTGGACTTACATTTTTCACCTAGCTTAAATAAAGCTTATAACGGAGGTTTTGGATGGGACTTTAAGTTATCCTTATTAAGCAAATCAGGTTCAGGATTCTATATGCGCTATGACCCCAATTTGAATAATTATCGTCAAGAATCAGGAAGAATATCAAATTATTCTTTTGGTGTGACAATCGGTGATTGGACCAGATCAAAAAAAGTCAAAAAAGGTCTCATTTTCGGTGGTATTGTGATCGGAGTTGCAGCCGCTATAATTGCAGGTACAGATGGTCTCAATATTGATTTCTAAAATTAACTTAAGACAATTCATTTCTTAATACTTCTAAAGGGGGCTTATTCAAAACTTCTCGACTGTTTAGAATTCCTATAAGGACTGTCAGTCCTGTAACCACAATAAACACAAGCAATAAGGACAACCAAGGCAAGGCATACTCTATATCTAATTGAAACCTTGTGATCAAATAACTACCAATGATCGATAAAATGATCCCCGTGAAAGCAGAAAGCGCACCTAATAAAAAATACTCGATAAAACTGATTTGAAATATTTGTCTTCGGCTCGCCCCTAGTGTTCTGAGCAATACACTTTCTTTTACCCTTTGAAATTTACTCAGCAATAGCGAACTCAATAAAACAATCAATCCAGTAAGAATACTAAAACCAGCTAAAAACTGAACAACATAAGATACCTTACCCAGGATTTCATTGACCGTTTCCAGGATCATGCCTAAGTCCACCACCGAAACATTTGGAAAGCTCTGTACTACCCTATTTCTATAATCAGCAATGGACTGACCTGTCTTTGTTTTTGTGATCAATACTTCAAAGTGAGGTGCCTCTTCAAGCACGCCTGTGGGGAATAAAATAAAAAATCGAGCATCCATGTTTCGGAAATCGATTTCTCGAAAACTACTGACATAGGTGGTCATCCGAGTCCCTTGTACATTAAAGATGATCTCATCACCCAAATCAACATTTAATCCTTCTGCATATCCCTTATCTAATGAGATGAAAATGCTATCACTGTCCGGATTGTGCGTACCAATAAATTCTCCTTCTAATAGTTTCTCTGTATTTGACAAGGTGTCTCTATACGAAACACGTAGTTCACGATTAGCGGCCCATCTAGATACACGAGCAGTGGTATCCTCCATCCATTCCTTTTTAGTCCTTCCTTTCCAGGAATCCATTTTCATGGTCACAATCGGTACTCGACTAAGCACAGGCATATCAAACTCTTTAGTAATCTGAGCAACGCTATCTGCTTGACTTGGTTCTATTCCATAAAGTATGGCATTAGGTTGACTTCCCGCATCCATACTCGATACATTACTTAAAATCAATCCTTGTACAATAAACAAAGTAGATAACACTGCCGTACCTAATCCAATCGAACTCAATAAGGTCAGGGTTTGATTATTAGGTCTGTACAGATTAGAGATGCCCTGTCGCCAAACAAAGTTCCATTTCCTTGGAAAGAATTTTTGAACAAACCACATGACAAACTTTGACACCAAATAAATGACTAAAAAAGCAGCGACAATTCCGATTAAAAAGAAGCCCGCGCTCATCCAATCGCCAGTCATCACCCATAAGAAACCAAACATACTGATGGCTATAATCAAGTACAATACGTAGCTAAGAAAATCTCTTCCTTCTACGTCTTCTTCAATACCACTTCGTAAAGTTCTTAATGGACTGACCTTCCTGACTTTTATTAATGGTATGAGTGCAAACAAACTTGTGACCAACAAGCCAATGACTGTCCCTTCAAGAATGGCTTTATAACTTAATGATGTTTCGACGGTTACAGGAAGAAAATCATTCAATAGAATAGGCAATAATAATTGTACTGCCGTACCTAACAACACCCCAACGACAACACTTAAAAAACCCAACCCTAAAATTTGAATCAAGAATATCCACAAGGCATCTCGCCCACTCATTCCGAGACATCGGAAAATAGCCACAGAGGACAACTTTGACCGTACATAAATAAACACACTACTCGCTACACCAATACATCCGAGCAATAGACTAACGAGAGCCACTAAGTTTAAGAAGTAATTGAGTGAGCTAAAAGCACGATTTAAAGATCGCTTTCTATCATTGATGGTTTCAACTCTAAAGTTTTCTTTTCGGAATTCTATTCTATTGTCATCCTTCCATTTGTCAGCGTCAAAGCCTTTCGGCAATTTTCGAATATAACTGTAGTCTACTAAACTTCCTGGCCGAACAAGATTGGTTCGATCCATGTTCGACATACTGATATAAACGGACGGTGCCACGCCAGAAGTAATCCCAGTACCACCTATTGCGCTTCTCAAACGGCCTATAATTGGAAAGGTAACATCACCGATTTTGATGCTATCATTGATTTCTAAATCGTATTGTATCATTAAAGCCTCTTCAGCAAGGGCTCCATTTCCAGTTCGAAAATCTTGCCCTGCCGATTCCGGAGTAGTCATCAATTGACCATAATATGGAAAGTCTCCTTCCAATCCTCGGACTTGTACAAACTGTGTTTGTTCGGCTTTTTGAATAAAAGCCATGGAAAACATTTGTACCTCTACGGAACTTTCACCAGGTATGGAATCTAACAAAGTTTGGACGTTTTCATTGGCTTTCTTATTGGCAGAAATGACCATATCAGCTCCAAGTAAAGAAGCGGATTGTTTGTCTATGTCCGCGACTAAATTGTAGTTAAAGGAATTAATCGCCACCAAAGCAGCAACACCTAGAACAATAGACGACATAAACATCAATAATTTCAATCGATGTTTTCTACTGTCTCTATAGGCCGTTTTAAAAAGGAAGTTCCAATTCGACATTAAGCGAGCATTCTATTGGTGAATTGATCAGATATAATACGTCCACCTTTTAATTGAATAATCCTTTCCGTTTTTTTGGCCAACTCTAAATCGTGGGTAACAATAACGAGAGTTGTTTTATGTTCTTTATTCAGATCAAACATCAATTGTTCTACGGTTTCACTTGTTGCATCATCTAAATTACCTGTGGGTTCGTCTGCAAATAAAATTTTAGGAGCGTTACTAAAAGCTCTTGCTAAGGAAACTCTTTGTTGTTCACCACCCGAAAGTTGAGTTGGATAGTGATTCATTCTGTCCTTTAGCCCTACTCTTTCCAATAAATCCTTAGCCGTTTTTGAAGCTCCTGAAATAGATTTTAATTCCAATGGAATCATCACATTTTCTAGGGCAGTTAAGGTAGGTATCAATTGGAAATTTTGAAAAATAAAACCCACATGATCGTTACGAACTGCTGCCCGTTCGTCTTCAGTCATTTGAGTCAATTCATTTTCAAAGAGTTTAACCGTACCCGTGGATGGATTATCTAATCCTGCACATAAACCAAGCATAGTGGTTTTACCGCTTCCAGAAGAACCTACGATGGCTACACTTTCGCCTTGCATCAAACTAAAATTGACATCTTGCAAAACAGTCAAATCTCGTTCGTTGCTTTTATACGTTTTAGATAAATTATTTATTTCTAGAATATTCATACTCAATTTGTGGATCAAAAAAGAATCTACGTAAATGCTTATAATTCCAATTATATTGTGAGAAATTAAACAGGATCAAATGCTGAATAAAACTCACTACTTCGTTTACTTATTGTTTGTATTAGGAATATTGATAAGCAGCTGTGAAAATAAACAAGTGAAAGCCAAAGAAGTTGAAAATACAGATAAGAATTCGACGAAAGTCGAAGAAGAAAAGATGAACGAGAACACTAAATTTATTTTGTTCTATGGCAATAGTCTAACCGCTGGATATGGTCTTGATGAAGAATACTCATTCCCCTCTTTAATTCAAGACAAACTAGATGATGCCTCATTAGATTTTAAAGTGATCAATGCGGGCTTAAGCGGAGAGACAACTGCTGGTGGGAAAACAAGAATTGACTGGGTCTTAAAACAGGATGTAGACATTTTTGTTTTGGAGCTTGGCGCGAATGATATGTTGCGCGGAATAGATGTAAAAAACACGAAGGACAATTTACAAGCCATTATTGACAAGGTCAGGGCAAAAAATAGTGATATTCAAATCATTTTAGCTGGCATGAAAGCAGCTCCAAATATGGGAGAAGAATATGTAAAAGCTTTTGATGGTTTGTATACAGATTTGGCTAAAGCCAATGATATTTCACTGATACCCTTTCTATTAGACAAAGTAGCGGGAATTCCTGAACTTAATTTGGCCGATGGCAAACATCCCAACGCAGAAGGACAAAAGATAGTCATGATGAATGTTTGGGAAGTATTAAAAGAATTTATCTAAAATCATTGAAGCTTGGAATAATCGATAAGGTATTTTAAGACCTCACCCTATACACAAAAGTTCTTTCCTTAAAACTTTTGGTTTTAGCATTAAGATATTATGATAATATATAATAACTTAAGGGTATGTCGGTGACTCCCAAGGTATTCATCATTGCTTTATTGGGAATATTTGTTTTGCAACTTCCCGCTCAAGAATCTATAGATACTTGTACTTCGGGGTATTTGTTGGTTAAAAATTCAAGCTTAACGAGTAAGGATGATCTGTACCGTCATTATGAGGCATTAAACGGTATTATCGTTGATTGTCAATATGAGGATACCCTCTGGATTGAAAAAGTGATTCACAAAGCGGTGGAATTAGAGGATTCTTTGCTCAATGCTTCCTTTCATTGGTCTTATTATTTACTACTTTATAACAAGGAGCGTTATCAAGATGCCCTGAAATATTCGAAAATACTTATTCAATTTGCGGATAAATATAATCACCCATTAAGTGGGGATTTTTATATCGAAGCTGGCATCAACTATTCTTTTAAAGGAGATTTTTCGAATGAATATAAAATGTTCAATCAAGCCATTGAGGCATATAAGAGAGATAACTCCGAAAACCTCACTTACGCGCTGAGTAACCTTGGGAACTTTTACCAAGGAATAGGTGATTTTGATAAAGCACTGGAGTTACATCATCAGGCTTATAAATCCGCACAGGAAATGGAGTTGGAACATGTTAAGTTTTATAATACCACCAACAAGCTATTCAGCATTGCCCGTAATCATGCCCTACAAAACAATATTGACAGTGCTAAAATATATTTTAAACGAGCTATTGTCGACGGCAAGAAACAAAGGAATGAAGATCTTATGCTCACCGTTTATGCTGATTACATCTTGTTTCTTACTAAAATTAAAAAATTTCAAAAGGCAGATAAAGTCCTGATTGAGGCCAACGCATTTTTTACAGATCCTTATTTTAGCAACAAATTCAAAACGGAGTACATTTCATATTTTAAATTTAGTAAGTCTAAATTATATCTAGAAAAAGGAGAAATAAATCAATGTAACCTTCCAGCAGATCTTTTGAAAGCTGAACTATCTAACGCAAACAAAAAGGAAATCCTCCAATATGGAATTGATTATTCAATCGAAAAAGAAGATTTAGAATCCGCCTTTAATTTTAGTCAAGAATTAAAAAAATTGATTAATGATGAAGCCGAGCTCCAGCGTAAATCAGCACTCGCCTTTATAGAGGAAAAACAAAAATCTACTCAACTACTAGAGGAGAATTACAAACTAACAGAAAAGAATAAAAACAGAGAGAATTTTTTAAAACTACTATTCACTCTAGTTAGTGCTCTAGGCCTTATTCTTTTTTTACTCTATCGAACCAATAGAAAAAGTAAAAAATTAAACGAAGAGATTGCGGAAAAAAACAACCAAATCTCGTCGCAGTATTCAGAACTAGAGAGAATCAGTTATGTGATGACGCATGATTTAAAAGAACCTGTTAAAACAGTTCAGAGTTTCTCCAATTTATTGGCCAATAATAGTGAAACTAATTTTTCGAGTAAAGAAGAGAAAATAATTGAGGTCATCGAAAATGCATCCAATGGAATGCTAGAATCTATTAATAATCTCCATGAGTACTTAATCCTTGGAAGAAAATCTATTTTACGTTTAATCAATTTGAACGATGTTGTAAAACAGGTACTTGATAACTTATCTGGTATTATAGAAGAAAAGAAAGCGAAAATTGTATATGGTAAGTTGCCAGAAATTCGAGCTTTTCAAAAGGAGATAACAACACTATTTCAAAATCTGATATCCAATAGTTTAAAATATAGTCAAGATCACATGGCACCGATCATTCAAATTAAAGTAAAGGAAACAAAGGAGCATTATCAATTCAGCGTCATTGACAATGGGATTGGAATTCCAAAAGAAGAACATAAGAATATATTCGACTTATTCAATCGGCTTCATTTACAAACTAAAATTGAAGGAAGTGGAATCGGCTTAACTCATGCGAGAAAAGTAGTTGAAATGCACAAGGGAAAAATCTGGTTAGAATCTATTCCAAATCAAGGAAGTAAATTTCATTTTACCATTAGCAAGAAAATATCGTGAAAAGAGAGTTAAGTATCATGTTGGTGGATGACAACCAGTCTGCAAATTATTATCATCGATTAATGATGGAAGCAGCTGGAATCAGTTCAAATCGAGTCATTGAATTTAGCTCCAGTGAAAATGCATTAGCTTATCTTAACCAATTTGAAAGTAAAGATGACGAATCGCTCTATCCCGAGGTGATATTATTAGATATTAATATGCCATTAATCAATGGTTGGAAATTTGTAGGCTTATTAGAAAAATATAATCTAAAACGATTTCCTGATATATACATGGTCAGTAATTCTAGACATCCTAATGATATCAAATTAGCAGAGGAGCATCCTCGAGTCCAGGGGTTATTTGAAAAACATGTAGATCAAAAATTTTTCGAAAAACTCATTAAAAAATTCGAGAGCATTTGACTACCCTCGAACTTATTATTTTAAGACTCCTTTTTCTTTTTAGGTAGGCGCCTTGCCTTTTTCATTTCCTGATAAAGCAGATATTCAATTTGCCCATTAAGGCTTCTGAATTCATCAGCTGCCCATTTTTCAAGTACCTTGAAGTACTCAGGATCCATCCTTAAAACAAAGGTTTTCTTTTTCATTTTACTGATGTAACGTACCTGTATTTATTACCGGTGATGCACTGTTGTCCGAACATAAAACCACCATTAAATTACTCACCATAGATGCTTTTTTATCATCATCCATCTCAATAATTTCCTTAGCAGACAATTGTTCCAAAGCGCTTTCGACCATACTAACCGCGCCTTCAACAATTTTCATTCTTGCTGCAACAATGGCCGTGGCTTGTTGACGCTGTAGCATTGCTTGAGCAATTTCAGACGAATACGCTAGGTGACTGATTCGAGCTTCGATCACTTCAATTCCAGCCATACTTAATCTCTCAGACAATTCATTTTCTAAGTCTTGATTCACCACATCACCACCATCTCTTAATGAAATATCCTTTTCGTCATCATCAAAAGCATCGTAGGGATACTTTCCCGCAAGTTGACGTACAGCTGCTTCACTTTGCACATTGACATAATCTTCATAATCATCAACTTCAAAAGCTGCTTTTGCAGTATCTAATACTTTCCAAACAACAACCGCTGCAATGATGATCGGATTTCCCAATTGATCGTTCACTTTAATTTTATCACCATTGAGATTCCTCGCTCTTAAGGATATTTTCTTCTTTCTATAAAAAGGGTTGACCCATTTAAAACCTTCATCTTTTACAGTGCCAACGTACTTTCCGAACAAAGTAAGTACCGCAGATTGATTCGGGTAAATCAACAAATAACCACCCATGATTAAAATAAAGCTAATGACGCAAATGGCAGCGAGAAGGCCAAGTAGTTTAGTTCCTCCTGCATCCAACGACCTTAAACTAAAAATAAACATAGCGATACAAGCTAATTGAATAAAGATCATGAGGTATCCTGATCCTACTTTAATGGTTTTTTCCTTTTTCATGGTTTTAAATTTATAATATCATTTTAATATCATAAATATATCATATTAATTACATTAAATCAACTTTTCATCAGACCAACTCTGTTTGAGCGATCAATTTTCGGACATTGTCGTCCACCAGATCGATGAATAACATTTTTACTTCGATAAAAACAAAATAAGCCTATCTTACGTTTTGATTAAAACGCATATTATGACTCGTATCCTATCATTAGCTTGTATCATTTTAATCTCATCTCTGTTCATTCAATGCTCGGATGACAATGAAACTGGTATTCATCCAGATCTTCAGGATTACTTCGATCGATTTGCATTTGAAGGTGCCCAAAGAGGCCTGGTCATTGATTATGAGGCGTTGAATATTACGGCAGATATAAAAAATATTATAGACGCATCTGTTTTAGGTGAATGTATCAACCAAGAAGGTAATAGAAGGATCATTGTTGACGAAGACAAATGGGATAACTTTAACGATGCAGATCGAGAGTTTTTAATTTTTCACGAATTAGGACATTGTGCTCTGGGAAGAGGTCATACAGATCTAGTCAATCCTGATGGAACCTGTGTTAGTCTAATGCACAGTACCCTGGAAGTCTGTGATAGAAACTACAATGATGATACTCGAGCAGATTTATTGGATGAACTTTTTGGGTTCTAATTAAAACTAATTAAGAATTTCTTTTATTCTATCTGAAAGAGCTGGAACAACATCTTGTTTAAACCAAGGATTCTTTTTTTGCCAAATATTATTCCTTGGAGAAGGATGTGGAAGTGGAAAGTACTTCGGAAGGTAATGACCATAGTCTTTTACACGTTCTGTAAGATTTCTTTTTTTTCTATCACTTAAATAATAGTCTTGTGCATACTTACCAATTAACAGGATTAATTGGACACTACATAATTCTTCAAAAATTCTTGTATGCCAAAGCGGAGCGCATTCTTTTCTTGGCGGCAAATCACCTGATGTACCTTTTCCAGGATAACAGAATCCCATTGGGACGATTCCAAATTTCGCTGGATTGTAAAATGTCGACTTATCCACCCCTAACCATTTCCTTAAAGTATCTCCACTCTTATCTTCCCAAGGCACGCCCGATTGATGGACTATCCTACCCGGGGCTTGACCAATAAGGAGAATTTTACTTTGAGCATTGAATGAAACAACTGGTCTTGGACCGCACTCCAGAAATTCAGCGCATTCTTTGCACCTTCTTATTTCGTCGATCAAGGGGGACACATCCATTAACTACGGTGCTTTGAAATCTCAATTCCCTTGACCTTTCTATAAAAATCAGTGGCATATATGTCCGTCATCGCCGACACATGATCTAATACGCCCATCACCTTTAAATAAGGACTAGACTCATTTTTGTAATCCGAATGTTGCGCAGGCAACAATTTCAATACCTGCTTATCGAATGCTGAGCGATTGGTCTTCAAAACAGCAGGTATATACATGGATAAGATCTCACTCATAACGTTATAACCCGCAATTTCGATTTCTACGACAGAGTCGTGGTTATAGATTTTCTCAATGGATCTGTCTTGAATCTTTTGGAGAGATTGACTTCTTTCTTCAATCTCATCCACTAAGGTACTTGAATATTCTCCGGCTAATATTTGATCGCTATTCTCCACAAAAATATCTGCGGATTCCAAAACCAAAGCCTTAATACATTTAGCTCGTAAAAAAGACACGGCAGCATTGGCATCAGCCAAACCACGATAAATTTTATAATTACGATCCATATCCTCCCCTTTTCTATTCACCTCCTTAATCAGTCCAAAAAAAAGTGATTCAATTTCTTCTTGTGTGATAATCCCTAATCTATGCGCGTCCTCCATATCCACAATTCGGTAGCAAATATCATCTGCAGCCTCTACTAAATACACGAATGGATGTCTCTTATATGCACCTCCACAATCGGCATCTTCATGAAAAGAAAGGCCGTCTACGATTTGTTGAAAAATTCCTTTTTCAGACTGGAAATAACTATACTTCTTACGATGTTTAAAGCGCTTATCTATTTGCGAAGAATTGCAAGGATATTTAAATATCGAAGCGAGTGTAGTTAAACTTAAACCTAATCCTCCTTCCGCTTTTCCTTGAAAACTTTGAGCTAAGACCCTTAGCGCATTAGCATTACCTTCAAAATTTATTAAATCATGCCACTCTAAATCGTTAAAATATGAACGTAAACTTTGACCTTCAAATTGAACATCCTCGGAGGATGTAAAATAATTAGAAATGGCATCTTCTCCTGAATGCCCGAAAGCCGGGTTTCCGATATCATGCGCTAAACATCCTGCCGCAATAATATTGGCCAGGTCAAATTTATAAAACTCATGCGCTACTTTATTACTCGTCTCAAATCGCTCAGACATATGGTTCCCAACAATAGACCCTAAGGATCTACCTACGGACGAAACCTCCAAGGAATGCGTCAATCTATTATGAACAAATGTACTTCCAGGCAAGGGAAAAACTTGGGTTTTTGATTGTAGTCTACGAAAAGCAGACGAAAATATTAAACGATCGTAATCTCTCTGAAACTGTGAGCGGACATCTTTCGTCTGAGAATTAATTCCTACCCGATTATGCGTATAACAGCTATCCCACTGCATCTTTTCAATTTTGCAATAAATGTAATTGAATGTCCTCGTATTGTCATAAGGATTCGATAAGTTTAGCGACCTTCAACAAAACTTCAAAATGAGACTTTTATCAATACTTTTCCTTTTTGCCTTGTCAATCTCTTTGCTAGCACAACAAACGGGAAGCTTTCAGCTGAACATTGACTTTAATGAGCCCGATTATCAGGAAAATAGAAATCTCTATTATTATGTTCCAGGAGATTATGACCCCAATGAATCTTATAAACTTGTTGTAGGATTTAGAGGTGGACCCAATTCAAACGCAGGACAATTTCGAGACCAATTAGATTTTTTCGCAGATTCATTGAATGCAATAGTATTATGTCCTGAAAATGCTGACCATTTCAATAATAATGAAGGACAGGTAAAACGATTATTTCAATATTCTTTGGATACAACGATGAGTCTATACAATATTGATGAGGATTTCATTTATCTGACTGGATTGTCTTACGGTGGTAGACATGCCGTTATTACTGCCTTTGATACGGATGATGGTTCGATTCCTCCGCTCAGAGGTGTTATCCCATTCGCTACAGGCTCTAATGGAGATGCTCAGCCAAATTATGATAGTGTTGCTGAGTTTGCACCTGTATGTGTTTGTATAGGATTATCAGATAGCAATAACTTTATCAACGTTGCGAATAACCTATTTAATGATATGGTTACGGCAGGAAATGAAGCTTTCTTAAATGAAATCCCGAATGTCGGTCACACTGTTGCCTTTAGTGGGTTTCCAAATGAAATGATGGAGTGTATCCAGTTTATAGAAAACAGTTATACCACCAGTAGCGATCACCATTTTATCTTCAACGATGATTTAGACATTTTTCCTAATCCGGTTTCCAATGTATTAAACATTCATCAAAACCTATCCAAAGAGATCTTTCAGTATCAAATCGTAGATATTCATGGTCATGTTGTAAAGATGGATAAGCTTTCCGGAACCCAGATTAATGTCCTAGACCTTAGCCCCGGAAGCTATATCCTCCATGTTTCAAATGAAAAACGTAATTATCAAACTAACTTTATAAAACTCTAAAAAACATGTACTTTTTGACTTTTTTTGCCTTTCGGCGAATGAATCAATACATAGTACAATCCGTCGAGTAGATTTAAATTCAATTGCAAGCTTTCATCTGCATTAAAGTCATGGATTGTTTCATGAACGAGTTGACCATTTGCACTTAACACCTGTACTAAGGCAGTTTCATTAATCTCTTCACCATTGATTTGAAAGACGCCATTATTGGGATTAGGAAATACATTGATTTCTAATTCATTCTTGACGACTTGATGAGTCGCAGTGGATGTTTTAGAAAACTGTACATCTGATATTTCTATTTCATCTACATGTTCGGCGATAAATCTTATCGCTAGGATATTGTCAAAAGAATTTAAATCTTCTTGATTAGAAGTAAACGAACTAGGATCCCATTCCACGAAAGTGGCATCATCAAATTCTCTAAACGAACTATTATATGTTCCATTCGGTGTCTCTAACTCTAATTTCAATTTACCTTTTCCATTTAAGTCCAACTGAAGTAAATCAAAATTGGATAAGTCCTTAGGCATTTTACCATGTAAAATAGTTCGTTCAATTACCGACTCCCCTGCTCCATTTGCAGCAACAAGGATATTCCTCGATAGATAAAAACTCTTGTCCTCCATGGTGGTCATTGTTGATTTTAAAACATTGATTTCGTTTTCCACGCTACTCCATTGCCCATCAGCTATATAAAACTGATCCAACATTTTATTTTCTTGATAAATGTGCAAGTCACAATCGTACATGTTAATGTATTCTAGTGTAGATGATTTCAGGTCTTCGCCCAATTCGATCTCTTTTGATTCTATATCACTTGAAACTGATAATTCAGTATCTCTAGTTTTGGCGTTCATTTCAATTCGACTATTATCCAAATCATTATTGACCCATTCCATTTCGAGAGTTTGATTAGCATATTGAATAGATGAAACATACTTAGAAGGTATAGTCGGGATATCTTCTTGTGACTTCAAATCAGATATTGACTCCACTTTATCAAACATGTATTCAAGCAATTCTTTAATACGATCAATATCTGAAGTATGAATTTCATAATTTAAAAAATCTCCAAAACCATGGTATTCATCCCGATTCCAAAATCCTTGAACAAAGAAGTTATCAGGATTATCCATGAATAGAGAAAAGCACATCACATACTCCTGTTGATTATTAGGATGCAAATACTCTGCAACAAGCATTCTTTGATCATCAACATTAATTGTATCAATATCTAAAAGGATACTACCTTTGGCTCTTTGGTAATAATGGAAATAATCACTATACGCTTCGTTCGAGGTTTTACTAGCAAAAACACTCATTACGACCTCTTCAGGGTTATGATAGTCAATACTAAAAACCTCCTCCGCGTTGGTGGTTTGTAAAAGATCGTATTCTGTTGTTTGAAATGCGGTACTTCCATCCTCTAATTGATAAGGCAACCAGATATTTAAGATATCAGTGCTAGACGGAGTTTGAGCAAATAAACTAGCCGATATCAACATACAAGCTAGAATTTCAAAAAGTGTTTGGGTATGGATTTTCATGATTACTGTTTTTCTTTATGATGCTTCAAAGTTGCACCTGAAAAACTTCAATTTTATAGGCTTTCGATTTTTGGTAGAAATCTGGCTTAAATTGAATAAATTAAACCGTATTTTGGTATTATTCTTTTTTATAATATGAATAGAATCAACTAATTAGAACATGAAAGGAATTGTTTTTACAGAGTTTTTTGAAATGGTAGATAAGATGTTTGGAGACGAAATGTCTGACAAACTCATTGAGAATACAGATTTACCATCAAATGGAATTTACACTGCAGTCGGAACATATTCTCATTCAGAAATAGTTGCGTTACTATTCAAATTGAATGAATACACCGGAGTAGAAATAGGTGTTTTATTAAACACTTTTGGAAAGTATCTTTTCGATACTTTCTTAAAAGGATATCCGGGTTTCTTTGAAGTTGCCGACAATGCCTTTGATTTTTTAGAGTCCATTCAAAATTACATTCACGTCGAAGTTTTAAAGCTCTATCCAGATGCGCAACTTCCAAAATTCTCTACGGAGATCAAGGACGAAAGCACCTTAGAAATGGTCTATGAATCAGATCGAAAAATGGCGGATTTGGCGGAAGGTCTGATGGAAAAAAGCTTAGAATACTATAAAGAAAACGCTGAAATCATCAAACGACCCATGGTGGAGGATCATTCTAAGGTGCTATTTATTATCAAGAGAAAGGGATAATGTCTCAAATTGATCGATTACAACGAAAATTAGATCGCGCAATCGCCGCGCGAAAACAAGCGGAGGCCATTCTTGAAGAAAAGGCCCTAGAATTGTATCATTCAAATCAAAAGTTAAAAAACTTAAATGAAGATTTAGAACTGGAATTAACCAGACGAGCAAGAGCTTTAACCGAAAGTGAACACAAGTATCGGAGCATCATGGAAAACATGGAACTGGGATTGCTCGAAGTAGATACCGAACATTGCATTCAAAAGGCTTACCCCAAATTCTGCTCCATGACGGGGTACGAAGAAAATGAACTTTTGAATAAAAATGCCATAGATATTTTGGTAGTAGAATCCTTTATACCTATCGTACAAGACCAATCTCAAAAAAGAGCAAAAGGAGAATCAAATGTCTACGAAATTCAGATTAAGAAAAAGAATGGAGAGATCATTTGGG
Organism: Saprospiraceae bacterium; assembly: GCA_020630475.1. Lineage (GTDB taxonomy): Bacteria > Bacteroidota > Bacteroidia > Chitinophagales > Saprospiraceae > JAHDCZ01. The sequence continues at coordinate 40,477 of JAHDBI010000007.1, read as the reverse complement.
TGCTTATAAGTGGTGCGCCTTTTTATGACACAGAAGGAAACACTACTGGATCTATTGGCATCCATTATAATATCACGGCACAGAAAAAACTACAATCCGATCTTGAAACGGCTAAGATGATTGCGGAAAACGCTCAAAAAGCAGAAACCCAGTTTTTAGCCAATATGAGTCATGAAATCCGAACACCGCTGAATGCAATCATTGGAATGTCTCATTTACTACTTGACACCTCTTTATCGAACGAGCAAAGAGAATACATAGACATTTTGTTGAGTTCGGCCAATGTACTACAATCTTTGATTTCTGATATATTGGATATTTCAAAAATTGATGCTGGAACCATAGAAGTTCAAAAGCGACCTTTTAACCTCATAGAGATCATAGAATCTTTGGCTCGAACCTTTCATGTAAAAATCGATTCTAAACCCGTTAATTTAATTGTTAACATTGATGAAAAAATAGATACGCTTCTATTAGGCGACGAACTTCTGGTGAATCAAATCTTATTGAACCTCATGAGCAATGCTGAAAAATTCACCAAAGAAGGTGAGATTAATTTAAGCGCTCAATGTATCGAAAAAAATGAATCTCAACTTACCATTCGCTTTTCAATTAAAGATACGGGAATAGGCATTTCGGCTTCTAAAGTTCAATTGATCTTCGAACAGTTTAAACAGGCAAGTCGTGAAATACAAAAAGATTATGGTGGCACCGGACTTGGACTTGCCATTACTAAAAAATTGGTCAATCTACTTGGAGGTGATATAAAAGTTGAATCCCAAGAAGGTATTGGCACACAATTCACCTTTGACCTTAGTTTTGAGAACACGAAAATAAATGCGGAAAAATCTGAAGTGAACGCTTTTATCAAACGAGAATATACGGACCTAGGTCAGACCGTCTTAGTGGTGGAAGATAATCCTATGAATCAAAAATACATCACTAAACTTTTAGAAAAGTGGGGACTTAAATATGACTTAGCTAAGGATGGATTAGAAGCCGTCGAGCGAGCCAACGAAAAGAAATATGGAATGATATTCATGGATCTTCAAATGCCTAGAATGACAGGTTATGAAGCAACCAATGAAATTAGAAATTCGGAAAATCCCAATAAAGAAACAGCGATTGTTGCTTTGACAGCCTCAACCCTTTTATCTAAAAAGCAAGAAGCTCTTGCCCTTGGAATGACAGACTTTATGTCAAAACCCTTCAATCCTAAACAGCTTTCCACAATCATTGACACGTATATCAATGCGCAAAACGAAGACACCATAGAAACCAAAGCGGAAGAAGTAAACACCTTTCATTTTGACCATCGCCTTGATACGAATTATTTGATATCAGTTTATGAAGATGATTATGAATATGCCCACGACATGTTTGAAACATTTCTCGCTACTTCACCAAAAGAATTCGAAAAGCTACAAAGCATGATCCATGATGGAAGCATGTCAGATGTCTATACCCTAGCGCATAAGATAAAACCTACTTACGCCATGGTAGGACTTAAAGAGATTCATAAAAAAATGGAAGTGCTCGAAAAATTGGCCAATAA
>JAHDBI010000007.1:16788-38822 GCA_020630475.1 Saprospiraceae bacterium | reverse complement strand
GAAGAAGCGCTAGATTTCTTATCAAAGGAAGAAGTAGATTTAATTTTTTTGGATATTGAAATGCCTGGTCTCACTGGACTAGAATTACTCGAGCAATTAGACATTATACCACAGGTCATTTTTACTACCTCTAATAAAGAATATGCTTTCGAAGCGTATGAGTATGAGGTTACTGACTTTCTAAAGAAACCTATCGTTCAACCAAGATTCATTAAGGCCGTTGTAAAAGCGGTGGACCGAGCAGAACTATTAGATGCTGTAGCGGTAAATAGTGCCAAGCACGAACTTTATGTCAAGACGGATGGACGATTTGTTAGATTACCTTATACCGAAATATTATATTTTGAAAACGTGGGTGACTATGTTAAGGTTTGTTCTAATTTGGGCAACCACATCATTCATGGGGCTTTGAAGTCAATTGATGCTCGTTTAACGCATCCGAGATTCATGAAGGTACATCGATCATTTATTGTGAATTTGGATCACATTAAAGACATTGAAGACAACACCTTAGTGATTCAAAAAAAAGTAATACCTATAAGTAGAGCACACAAGCCTATACTCCTGAAAAGCTTGAATATTTTATAGTTTGATTAAATATCTTCCAAAAAAAGAAGTAATCCTACCAAAAACAGAAATACACAAATCCAAGTAAAATTTCACCTCTATCATTGTCTTATCAATAATTAAAAAGACATAAAATGAAAAATTTTACTTTAATCGTAATTTCTATTGTTCTCGTAACTCTTGTTCCTGGTAAAGCTCAATGTGGAGGAACGACCTTAACATCGGTAGAAATATGTGATAATGGTATCGATGATGATAATGATGGACTCATTGATTGCTATGATCCAGATTGTGCCGATCATATCAGTTGTTTCGTTTGTGATCCTAGTTACTACCAAATTCATAGTAATTCAACGATGGTTTTGCTTGATCCATTTTCTGGTAATTATACCACCATTGGTACTATCTCAGGAGCTTCGCAAATAAATGCTCAATGCTTTAATACTCGAGATGGACATGTATATGCTCCAGCAATCATTAACGGCGTCCAAAAACTGGGTAGAATCAATTCGGATGGATCGGTCATTGACATGGGATTGGAGTTACCAGCGGGAGGAATATATTACATGGGAGGAGCTGATGACGATGGCAACATGTTACTAGGTCGAGGTGGTTCTAATTTAATTACTATAGACTTAAAAGTAACTCCTTATACCTATCAAGTGACAAATATGTCCTTTCCAGGAATTGCCGATATCGCCTATAGTGTAACAGAACAAAAATACTTTGGAGTAAACGGAGCGCATGACTTGGTCGAAGTAGATCTAATCAATGAATCTGTCAATACATATCCATTGAGTGGAGAAATCAATAATGAGTCAGGTGGCTATGGAGCTGCTTGGGCTAGTGGAGACGGGACTGTGTTTGTCTATAACAATTCATCAGGTAGAATCTTTAAAATTAACACTGGAAATCTAACTACAACTTTAGTTATAAACGGTACTGGTAACTTAAGTACTAATGATGGATTCAATTGTGTTATTGCACCCCCACCTTTCGAAACTTCTTGTGATAACGGAATTGACGACGATGGCGACGGTCTTATTGACTGTGAAGATCCAGACTGTGGACAAGACAATCTTTGTTTGGTAGAGATTTGCTTTAACGGCATAGATGATGATAATGATGGACTAGTTGATTGCGACGACTCTGAATGTTATACCGTTGAAGGCTGTTTTGAGATTTGCGACAATGGCATTGATGACAATGGCGATGGTCTAATAGATGACAACGACCCATTATGTCAATCTGGATCTGGTGGTGAAGGTGGATTAGAAAGTAATAACAGATTAGCCTCCCTAATATCAAAGACAAACTACTTACGAAAGAAGGAGAAAATCCAACAGAAATTTGGTCGTAAAGATTTAAACAAAGCCTTGACCCCTAGTTCGTACGGCAACTTTGATAACGTTCAATTCAGAAATAATGAATTAATCAAATCGTTCATGCCATTTGAGGCAATTGAAGGAGCCGAGAATTTTGAATCAACTCCAGCTCACTTAAAAGATATCACCAATGCCAAGGAAGTATATGCATTTGATGTTTTTGAAAACGAAAGAAGAACAGCCACTGTTTTAGGTTTGAGTACAGAGGGTTCAGTTTATGAACATACTAAGTACATCTGTGACAGACTAAGTGGTGGTGAGATCAACGACATTAGCAACATACTCCTTAATGGTCGCGAATTTACGGTTGTTGAATTTTATCAAAAGAATAAAAATATAGAGTATGCCATTTCATTTTCGGCTTACGCCAATGGAGATAACTTTAAAATGCACAGCCATTGGAACTTAGATAAATATCCAGCTGCGGACGAAATTTACAACTTTCAAATCTGGGCGAACAACTATGATCAATTAATTCAATTAGCAGAAGAAACTCTTCGCTTATTGAACAACTACAAACTGATTAATCAATATCAATGCAGTAAGGCTCCTAGATTATTTGTCACAAAAGGAAAATATCAAAACAAACAATTAAGACTACAAATAAAAAACAAAACAACAGCTACCAATGTAAGTATTGAAGGTGGGTACACTAAAACAGAAACAAGCACAGTGGAAAGTTTTGGGCAAGAGTCAACAGTCGCTAGTTTTGAAAATCAAACTATTGTTCTAGACATCGATGGATTCTACGATACAGGATTTAGATTAAACTACGGAGATGAATTTACACCTGATGATGTATTCTTTGCGGATGGTTCGTGGGGTTATGATGTTTCTGAAAGTGTAATCATTTCAGATTTTGAAGTAAGTCAAAGTGAATTATTGACTGGTGAGCATGATGATCTTTTACAAATAGAAAGAAATGTTGAAATCAGCGGATCTAGCAACGAAAACATCAATGTCTATCGATCACTAACTCCAAGATTCGAATCTATAAACTTGAATCAATTCAATGCCTTAGACTTAGTTTTAGAAGGTAATGGAACGGTACAAATCACATTAGTAAAAGAATCTATTGAGGATTGGACTGAACAACCAAGAGCAAGTATTAATCTAAAAGGTGATGAGCAGAAAACCACACTGGCGCTAGAACTTTTTGCTAACAATAATGAATATTCTGAAGAATTATTTAGTGATGTTAACATGATGGTCTTTACTTATCAATCTGCTGATGAAGATTTTGATTTAAAAATATCTAACGTGAGATTCTTACAAGACGCTAGCCTATCATCAAACAATAACTACACTGAATCCATAGTCAGTCCTAATCCTGTGATCAATACAGGAAAGGTCATTTTCAACAGTGAATTTGAAACGACGGCAGAATTTTTAATCACAGATATTACAGGAAAGGTTATACAAAGAGAAAAACTTACTTGCTTTAACGGGTCTAACATCCTCCAATTCAACACACTCAATCTTACGAATGGAACATACTTCTATAGTATTATCGGGAGTGGATACAAATTGACCAACGGTAAGTTTAACGTCATACGATAACTAGTTTTTTTTCATTTATGATAAAGCCGCAGCTGAATGAAGTTGTGGCTTTTTTATTATGCTTTAGAATCCATGATTCAATCTTAGTCCAAACATATTAAAAGAAAAACCAGTGATGGTTGATTGAGCAGCATTACTATAGTTATAGTACATCATCAAGTTTGACCTACGATTAAACCTTCTTCCTAATTCTAATTCTATACGACGGGTTAATTGTGATTCTTGTACTTCAATATTCTGTCTTCCAAAGGCTATAAAAAATTTATACAACCATCGATCTCTTTCAACATAGACATTTTGCATTTCGGCGAAAGCCTCTAAAGATCTAAACACATCAGGACTGAAGTACAAGGCTCCCCTATCAAAATCGTAGGACAACTGACTAAAATTGGCTCCAATCTTCACGGATGGCTGTTCCTTTAGATTATAGTATAAAGAAGTAAAAATGAGATTGCGTTTATTGTCATCAGTTTGTGTAGTTTTCATCAATTGTGCGTACAAACCAATGCCATTTGGAAAAACAAGGTTAAGGTTTAATCCAAAATGATTCATCGCAATATTATTCGCAATTAAATCAACCGTATAAGTATGTAATTCTCGCTTAAAAAATAGGTCAAAGCTGAGTTTCTCGTTGACTCGAGTGCCCAAAAGAAAATCTGCAATATTGTTATTATCAGAATCCTCGGGATTTGGTGATGAAAAGGATTTACCTATTGAACCATCTATATGAAAACGATGGTTAATTTGATAAATTAGTCCGGCACCAAATTGAGTTAAAAAACTACTGGTATTTAAAACACCAAAATGCGCTCGTCTATAACTTAAGGTTGCATAAGGCCTAAAATTATTATACATGGGAAAATGATAAGTTCCCCCGATAAAACTCGTTTGATTTTCGCCACTATCTTCGGCATTAAACATGTTCAGAGAAAATTTAGCTTTCCGACCATCTTTGATGCGCTGATTTAATCTTAAGGCATCAGGATTTTTACCCATTAACTTTAATGCCCATTGGCTATTTTCATTTGCCTCATAGGTCAATCCTTGAGCATTGAAGGTTTCTGCTAATCCTAGATAAACCATGGGGTCAGAATTATCTTTCAATTTCAAAGCTTCATATCTTCTGACGCCTTCTTGCAATTGCCCTTTCCAAACAAATCGTCGAGCATCAGCTAATTCTAAGGACTTGGTAGCTCCATAACTCACTTTTAAAGAATCGATCATTCCTTGATTTTCATCCCATTCTTTGTTAAAAGCTAAAGCATCCACCATACTCAATCCAACCCTTTGTTTCAATTGTATATCCGATTCCGCGGGCAACGCATCCTCCGCCAAACGGGCATAGACTAAGGCATCCTTTCTACGACCCAACAAAATGGAGGTATAGGAAAGACCAAGATTGGCCTCAACATCATCTATATGAGCATCAGCCATTTCCTGATAAACATTTTGCGCCTTTTTTCCTTGATCACTTGTTAGATACAATACCGCTCTATTAAGGGGTACATCTCTATCTAAGGGGTACTCACTATTGAGTTGATTTAATACAAGTTCTGCATTGGTATAATCTGCAGACGTTCTAAGACTATCCGCATAAGCCAGATAAATATATTTTTTCGAGATTTTGGCTGAAGGGTTATCTGGACTAATCTCAAGGGTCCGATCAATGGACAACTTTGATAAACGATAATACTTCAAGGCAGATAAAGCATTGGAGTATCCAAGATTTGCAACAAAATTTCTCGGATCATTTCGCAATAATGCTTGGTATTTTTGTTTGGCTGTCGAATACCTCTTTTGCCACATATAGCATTCCGCTAAATTCAATCCAATTTCATAATCATCAGGATGACTTTGATCTAAGCTGTCAAAAATCTTTTCTGAATCAACTGCTCTTCCTTGTAAGCCTATGGCCCGAGCATAGCATATATTAGCTGTTCTATTTTGAGGTGCATCTTCTAAATAAGCTTCAAAAAAGTTTTCCGCTTCTTTCAATTGACCCATCTCTAAATACTTAAAACCCTCATCCATTGGCCCCTGAGCCAACAACTGAAAGCATAAAAACTGCAAGAACAGCACAAAAAGCGCGTGGTTTCGTCCAAAATTGATCATCTGCTTAATAATAGCACATATTTTACCAAAAATCGAGGCTTTACTACCAAAACACTAATAAGCAAGATAACAAGACTCATTGCCCACTACATTTGAAGTATTAAATGAAATCAAAAACTAGTAAAATGAACTCTTTAAACATCAACATTACAAGAAAATCTGATGAAGTTACCGTTTCTATGACAGGTCAATTGGCATCTATGGACGCAATAGATATGAAAGAGGCCTTACCACAATTAGTAGAAGCCAACGATAAAACGCTAAATATCGACTTACAACAAGTTGAAGCCACTGACCTTACAGGTTTGAATGCTTTATTCATGACCAAGTTAAGTCTAGAAAAAATGGGTCGTAAATTCAATTTGATTGTTAATCACATGAACCCAATACTTGATTTGCTTCATTTAACGAAAATGACAAATCATTTCAACATTGTATTCGCTGCATAACCCCAAGAATCAACAAAACAATGTTCAAATCAAATAAAATTGGAGACGCCACCATACTACTTGTTTCAAGTATTTTGGTTAATGCAGGAAATTATGGTATCAACCTTATTTTAGGAAGGCACCTAGGTCCTCAAGTTTTTGCTGAAGTAAGCGTGATTGCAACTACCGTGTTAATGCTGTCATTTTTGGCAGTAGGCATTCAATTGACAAGTGCAAAATTTACTGCTAGTCTTTTAGCAACAGAATCAAGTAACTCCTTTGAGAATTTTAAGGGATGGATTTCTCAAAAAGTAGCTTGGATTTCCATAGGACTTACGTTTTCGATTTGTTTGGTGATCCAACCCATCCAAAACTATCTTCACTTTGAGTCTGCTTTCCCTATTTTAATTATTGCGCTCGGCTTACCGCTTTATTTTCGGATGAGTTTAAAGAGAGGATTTTATCAAGGGCAAGAGTCGTTTAAAGCATTGGCTAAAACTTATGTTTTGGAAATGGTTTATAGAATGATCGCTACAGCAATCTTTCTAATCGTTGCACTTCAATTGAATATGCTTTCACCAACAATGGCGATCGCGATAGGCTTTATCTTTTCATTCTTAGCATGTGGAGTATTTACAAAAAAGGAATTAAAAGCAATCATTATTACAAAAAGAATAGAAACTAAACTTCCTGTGAATCACCTCCTAAAATTTGTAATGGTGATCTTGTTTTACGAATTAGGACAAATTCTCATTAACAATAGTGACGTCATTTTGGTTAAACATTACTTCGAAAATACTGAAGCTGGAATGTACGCCGCATTGGCATTAATTGGTCGAGTTGTTTTCTTTGGAACATGGACAATAGTCACCTTGATGTTTCCTAAAGTGATTCAACTTGAAAAGCAAGGGAAGAAACATAGTCATCTATTTTGGATGTCATTTGGAGCCACTGCTTTCGTTAGCGCCTCTATTATACTAGCTTGCTTCTTAATGCCTGAATTTATTCTAAACACACTATTTGGTGATGAATTTATAGCGATGGCAGGATTACTGTGGAAGTATGCTTTAGCCACAAGTTTGTTTGCTTGCGCGAATGTCTTTGCTTACTACTACATGTCTTTAGAAAAATATACGCCCGTGGCGTTGAGCATTTTGGCTGGAATTCTTCAAGTCGTCTTCATAAGTTTTTACCACGGAAGTCTTGAACAAGTTATCATGGTACAAATCATGATCATGTCTGGGCTTTTTATAGCAATGTTGATGTTCAAAGCATTTGATTCAAGGTCTAAAAAAACTAGCCCTTCAATAAGTTCTGAAAGTGTTTTACATACCAGTCTGCAATATCAGTCATAGGTAAGGAAGCCGCTGCTGCATAATTCTTACTACCTAATTCGTTTCTGTGCTTTTCATCTACCAATAACTTTTCGATGGCATCGGCCATACCTTCAATGTCATCTGGCTCGAAGAATTCACCAACATAACCTTCTTCTTCAACGAGTTCTTTTAAATCACCTATTTTAGGTAATACCACAGCACGACCATAACTACCGGCTTGGTGCAATACACCCGAACTACCCGTCGTACTTGTATAAGGAAAAACGACCGCGCAACTTTCCTTAAATATCTTAGGTACATCTTCTTCCTCCACATAACCTGTAAATCTCATGTTTGGAACGTGGCTATACTTTTTTTGAACCTCATCGAGATATCCTTTTACATTTGGATTATCTGTTCCTGCCACTACGATTTCAATATCCTCATTGGTACGCTTTCTAATCATCTCAACCGCCTCAATCATTCCCTCTACTTTTTTATAAGTACCAAATTTACCAAAGGTCATGACTTGCTTAGGACCTGGTGGCAATCTAAATTCAGGTAAAGGCGGCAATTCGAAACTGCCGTGTGGAACTAAGGCAACATTCTTTACTTTATACTTGGCTTCTAATATCTCTACATACTTCGCTATGGTCACCATAACCATATTGGCACTCAAAATCAACTTGGTCACCATCGTACCAGAAAGGTTATAAAACCATTTTAAGATTGGATTCTTTGTAATCCCGGCACTTTCTAAATCAACAACCTCAACAATATTGTGCAACAACACTGTACTCTTTACGCCTGCCCACTTAGTATAAAGTGGACCAAACAAACCTAATGTTGCTGGTATCTTTTTATCGCCAAAAGAAAGAAAATGGATATTAAAAAAAGCAACATTCGCACCACTCTTCTTGATGGCTTTTCTGATTTTAGAAAAATTAAACATACCATTGAAATCCCATAAGCCCATTACGGTCACCTTTGCTTTACCCTTAATTTCTGGAAAGGACTCCCCTTCGGGCAACTTATCAGATATAATAATAATCTCCTCAATCTCTTCTTTCTCCTTGAGATGCTTGACCAAATGAAAAGCATATTCATTCAATGTTCCTTTACTCGGTGGATAAGGACTGACGAAAGCAAGCTTTATTTTTTCCATGAGAACATTGTTATATCAATTTACGTATTACGATTTTTCGTAATATAAAGATAAACAATGCAAACAGAATTAAGTAAAAGATCCAAGCAATTTGAAAATGATCTTTCCAAGTCAATTTCGGTAAATCTTGACTTTCGCCAATGTTTTTCAATTTTAATTGACCTTCAATATCATAAACTCCAAATTGAGTTTGTGGCTTTTTAATCCAAGGCTTCCATCCAAAAACATCACTTGGCGCCGCTTGAAAATCATTGAGACACCATAGCACCGTAGGAATATCATTTTCTTCAGCCAACTGATAAATTTCGAATAAATAATGTGCTTGAAGTTTTTCAGAAGAGGAAAAGGGAAACCAAAATGAACTATAAGACGACTTTCCAAACTCTTCCAATATGATTAATTTATCCTCAACCGAAGCCTTCAATTCTTTGATGTCTTTTTCAAATTGATCAGCATCGCGATAATAGTGAAACGATACATAGTCGACTTTTTCCGATAAATAAGAAGCGCTTTCGGGATAAGCCCAGCCAATCGTAAAAATAGATTCTGGTGCAATTTCTTTTGCTTCATTTAAAATAAATTGCAACCAATCATTCACCAATTGCGGATCATGATATTCGTAATCAATATCAGGTTCATTCTTTAAACACCAACTCAAAACTGCTGGATGATCTTTAAATCTATTAAGGATGGTCCTAAGATGCTTTTGATATGCAGGGTAATGCAGCAAGTCGAATCCCACAGGAAAATCAAATAAAGTAACGATAACGTTTAAGGACTCTTCATGTGCTAAATTCAACAGGTCTTTCAGTTCATTCATCCTTAGTTCGTCCGGATGCCCACCTCCAAAAATCTCGTAAGGAATAAATACTCTTATCGTATTAAATGAAGACGCCTTGGCATTTTTAAAATCCTCTGCAATCGTCGGAGAATCAAAATTCAACCAGAATTTTCTCCAAGGAAATTCACTTGGATAATAATTCACTCCTTTCATCTCACTTAGTCTTTGGAGGTCCTTATTGATCACTAGATTCGAGTCCGCAACCTCCGTTGTTTCATTTCTTAGTTCGACCCAATCCGTAATTTTCCATCGATCATCTTGCAATTGCATCATCAAATCGATAGATTTTTTAGACTTAGTTTTGACCCATTGACCTTTTACTTTATTGTTCTCCAGGATCTCTACATTCAAATCACTGATAGAGATGACTTGTCGATCTAAAGTCACTTGATTGAATTGCAGTTGATGAGATAAGTCTACTTGCTGACTTTCCAATTCAGGATCAAATCCATTTATGATCTTCTCACGCAATTCATCACCAAAGTATTCGTGTAAACACAAAGAATTTTGGTTGGCAACAACATTATTCAAACAAAACCAAGCTTTCTTATAGGTATCCTCGATTATCCGTTTGTCGTGGCTTGTCATTATACCTTCTAGTCGAGCTTGATCTTTTGCCCAAGACATTTCAGGAGTATGTTGATAAAATCGATCAGGGTGCAACCCTAGGTTTGACGCACGCTGATTAGAGAGATTCTCATCAGTAAACACTTGATAAGCAAATAGAACTATTAAGCCAATAATTGCCAACAATATCAGATGGATCAAAATTTTATAGTATGTTACAAACTTAGATCTCAAATCACAGTTTTATTTTCATTGTTTTTAATTTATCGGATATCGTCACCTTCACGTCATATTCTCCAGGCGGAAACAACGACAAATCACATACGGCCTTACCATCCTCTAACTCTATTGTTTTGTTTATTTCGTTTGAAGTTCCTTGAAAGTTTAAATTCACCTCTGTACCATCAGGAACTAAATTACTCAAGCTTGCGATGACAGGACCAATATTTATCTCGCGCGAAAGCTTATCGAAGTAAAGATCAAATGATTTAATATTTGAATCAAAATTAACCTCAATTGATTCGCTACATACGACACCTCCTACACAGGCCTTAATTGTCCAATTCGTCGGTTTCATAGGATTACGAATTGAAATACTTGCCTTACCATCTATAGTAAATGCTTTGTGTAAACTTAATGCACCTTGATCGTTCATAATCTCAAAAACTACATTAGTTCCATCTGCAATCAAATTACCAAAGCGATCAGACATTTGATTCGTATGTAACCTCAATCGTTGTCTTCTATCGGCAAAAGGGAAATGCTCGATCAATTCGACATATATTTGATGGGGCCAAAAAGCCACGACCTCTACCTCTTGTTCGGGTCCGGCTGAAGATCCCTTTTTCGTCCCCACATAAATTTTAGAAGATTTGTCTTCCCCAATAAATACATTAGAGACATGAAGTTTATTCACTTCTAATTCCTTTTTACGAATACTTCCATCCGGGTACTTTGCGCTCAAGCTAACAAGCTCTTCATTCAACATGGCATTATGAAAGCTATCTCTAGGAATATTTAAATGCATTGCTTTTTGTATGCCTTTTGGCCAAATGGTCTTGGGTCCTATGTAAGAAGCAATTTTTCCATGTGCTTCACCTGGCAATACTTTAATACTACCCTCCTCCACGATTCCATCTAAACCATAAAACAACAACTCAAAATACCCAGCATGCTCTAAGTCTTGCCCTGGAATATGTAAAACATTAGAAAAGGCATCATATATTTTTTTTGACAATGATGATCTGAGTAAAACAAATTCAACATTGTCATTGGGTACCCGGACCGTTAATTCTTCCCCTGCTATCGTCTTGTACTCATATTCGATATCTACAGTATTACGATTTGCTTCATTGGGCTTACGCCAATCGTTTGTATTTCTACAAGAGCAAATTGAGATCAAAAAGATCACGAGGATGATATGGTAATTCAATCTGATCATTCTTTAGCCACTAAGCCATTAACATAGATGGAAGCTTTGGATAACTTTGTATCAAGGGGGAAATATGCTTGCAATTCCGAACAGGGCACACCATTCACAATAAAATTTTCCAATGAGCCTTTTTGTAAAATTTCAATTTCATGGAGCGGTGTTAAATTCAGATCAAAACTTTTAAAACGCTGAGGCCTAATCCCCTTGTCTAAGTAAAAGTCATCTACCCAAACAAGGTCATCATTGACAAATCGTGGAATCATGATATAAGGAATACTGATCTCTTTTGTTCCGTTATTATGGTATTCACCATTCGCCGAAAGGCTGTCAATACGCAAACCCTGTACACCTTGATATTTATAAAAATATTTATCCTGCACCACTGAACGTACAAAAATGGCCATTTGCAATTGATTCTGATTCTGGATCGAATCGAAATCTATTCTAAATGCTGACCTCTCCTTTGGAAGCAAATTTTGAATGAGATGTTCGGATGCACTTTGCTTTGCAACGGGCAAACCATTTAAATCGTACAACTCGGCTTCTATCGTAACATAAGCTGGATCATTATCCAGATTCAACACCTCACCTACTACACTGTACTTACCATCTTTTTTCACGAGATTTCCTCCTGAAACAAAAATCTCGGGACGATCTAAAACATCCTCCAATCTCGTTTTATCCACCTCAGCTCGACGCCTCCCCTGTTGTTTAAAATCTAATTCAGCAACTTTCACCAATTGATCAGATGGAGTCTTCATTTCATAGGGCTTATGTTTGACATACCACTTGTTTTTTCTTTTCACCAATTCTAAATCTTCATTCGTGGAGTACGATTTTAACGAGGTGACCCAATCTATATCAACACGGGTTTTAATGTTGTTCTCATCTAACTTTTCTAATGAATAATTGAGGCTATTCAATTTGGCATATGAAGCCAAAATTCCATCCTCTAACGAAAGTTCTAATAAGTACTGATCCTTTTCTGGTCTAGTTTCTGGATCCAAATATTGATATGCATCTTCAAACTTTTTAAAGTCCAAAGCATGAAAGTAATTGGTCAATAAATGCTTTGGTGTATTCTGCTTAGAATTATTGTACCAAGCAAAATAAAGGATACCTGCAAAAAACAATAAGCTAATCAAGTACCACAAAAAATGAAATCCATGGATAAGCGTCATATTGCCCGTTTTAGCATCTTCAGTAACGGATTTATCCCGGTATAGACGAATCATTAACTGAAATAACAAGGCTAATACAGCACACAGTAATGGTAAAATTCCCCACAACAATCTTTGATACTCTGGAATACTTTTATCGGGTATCACTGCTGGAAGAATAGCAACATCTGGTCGCTCCCATAACTGGATATTATTTTCTAGATTTTGGACGAAAGTCCAGCCCGAGAAATAAAGTATCGGTTCATAAAATTTGTCGTTACTGAAAACGAACTTGAGATTATATTTTTCCGGTTTTGACAAAAACGCTCTCAACGAAGCAATACCCTCATCACCCAAGTACTTTGCGTTTTCCAATCTTTCTACGGCTCGAGTAGTCATTTCAGGCAAACGTCTAACAGAATGATAATTCCCATCAACCGTCATTGCATTTGTATTTGCCCCGAGCCAGGCCATCTGGTCTCCAAAGCCCAAAGTTAAATACCTCCATCTGTCATGTCCGTCTCTTTCTAAAAAATTAACAATTGGTTTGACATCAATTTTGTTGGGTTGAAGTGGTCTAAAATGACCAACATTCACAGTAAATGCAAAAAATCCAATGGCTACTATTGCAAAGAAAAATTTTAATAATTGAGTAGTATAATTTTTCCATCCGGATAACATTTCATTTGATTTGAAATACAATGTCTTCAAAAACAAACCGACAAATGGAAGTACTAGAATACTCGACCAGAAACTAAAGCGATCCAAGGTCAAAATATTAAATGCGTTTTCACCTAAAAGCATCTTAGGAATGGGTGTTGTACCTCCTGTTCCTAATACAAAAGACAAAATTATAGAAATAGCTAAAAAGAGATTTCTTCTTTTGAATAGTTGAGTGCCAATTTGACTAAAACAAAGAATTAGGATACCCCAAGGAATAAGAAAAAAGACCAATCCACTTGAGGTATTTTCTAAAAATGAATCTCGGCTACCGTGCGGAATAGATACTTGTGTAATCGGATCTGTACCGGACCAGTACCAATAAGGGAAAATGACAATAAGCGTTAAAGCGATCACACTACATCCAAAAAAGAACGCTCTTGGTAGGTTAGAAAGGCAAGTCTTGATAAACTGTGGCCATTTAAAGTTCCCATATTCATTTTCTGACCGATCCATCAGGGCTAAACCCATGACTGGAAGTACAAAAAATACCATTCCAAAAATAGTAGATACATGATGTGCAGACGTGATTGTGGCCAATAATGTCAGAGCCGCAAAAAGATGTATACGATTCCTAAATCGCAGCCATTTATATATTTCGGGACATGCATTCAACAATAAAGCTATCCCTGTTAAACTTGGTAATTGACCAAACACATGCAATGCCTCCGCAACAGAGCTCGATATTACCATAAAGATCGATGCAAGACCAGCAGATACATCGTCAACCCACAGTTTACTAAAGTGATAAATCCCTCTTACTAAGAGAAGTACTACCACCATCGACCAAAGAAAGAATCCTCCTTTAAGTCCGATAACAAAAGAACATAAAGCAATAACCTGATGGACCAAGGGTGGATAACTCGTAATTGTGAAGCCCGTATACCACTTATAATTCCATGAATCAAACCAACCATTCGAGTAGTGATCTGCAAAGAACATATGAACATATGCGTCATAAGTGTTCTCAAATGTATAGAGCAATGTACTCCCGTGGATCAGCAATCCCAGGACAAGTGCAATCAAAAAATATTTACGACCACTTTCTAGCATTCATTTATGGGCGTAGTACATACGCCTTTATTTCAACCACAAGGTACGAATAGCGAGTTCGCAAAAAAAGGGCATATCCTACCAAAAAACGAAAACAGTCCGCCGTTCCTCGAAAACGGCCCATTTCAGCTCTTTTTTAGGGCCAAATTTGAAGTATCAACTAACAAAAACTGAGAAAAAATGAAAAATGCAATCGTAATCCCTTGTTATAATGAATCGAAAAGAATCCCGTTAAATCAATTCGATGGATTTTTAAAATTAAACCCTGATTATCAAATATGGTTTGTCAACGACGGAAGTTCGGATAACACGCTTGAAGTTCTTGAAGACTTTGCTTTGAATCATCACAACGCTGTTGTTCTTGACATGCCTCAAAATGGCGGAAAGGCAGAAGCTGTGCGTTTTGGGATCAACAATCTTTTAGAAAGGTCAAATATCAACACAGTAGGGTTTCTTGACGCTGATCTTTCCACAACATTAAATGACTATAGAACACTCTGTTCTAAATTGGAGCGAGAAAATAAATCGCTAGTTTTCGGATCTAGAAAAATGATTAAGAATGATAAAATTCAAAGATCTGCTTTTAGAGAATTCGCGAGCTTTATGGTTGCTTTGGTAGTAAGAGTGATTTTGGGTTTAGACATTAAAGACACTCAATGCGGTGCTAAAGTATTTAGCCGAACTGCAGCACAAGTTGCTTTTAAAAATTCATTCATATCACGGTGGATATTTGATGTAGAAGTATTTATTAAATTGAAAAAATGGATGGGAAAACAAAACATCATGGGTCAATTAACTGAATATCCATTAACCGAATGGAATGATGTAGATGGATCTAAAATCACGTTGAAGGATTCGATCAGAATGCCAATGCAATTATTAAAAATTGGATTCAGTTATAACGTAAAGCCGATATTTACGCAGAGCATTAGTCTAGCGAATTTTAGAAAAGTTGTTCTTAAAAAGGTGTACAGCTTTTTCTTTTAAGTTTAAGCCACTTGGAAACTAAGATTTGAAAAAAACGATATTCGAAGGTTACATGAAAGGGATAAATTGGTATTAAGGATAAAATGGTTTAAACCATTTATATCCCCGCGTTTTAAAAACCCCTATTTTAAACAATGGTTTAACGTCCTTACACTACAAGCAATGAATCATTTACTTGTCTCCATCCCTTTAAATGATTAACATTATACATCATTCAAATAATCGAGTTATGGCTTATAATGAGGGATTTGCAGAACGTGTACAAAATCAGCTGGATCTAAAGGGCGTTGCCTATAATACCAAGAAAATGTTTGGTGGTTTATGCTTTATGGTCAACAATAAGATGTGCATTGGTGTCGAAAAGGAACGACTCATGTTACGTTTACACCCAGATCAATATGATAGCTATCTAGAACAAGAAGGAGCCGCTCCAATGGAATTTACAGGTAGACCAATGAAAGGGTATATTTGGCTTTACGAAGAGGGTTTTAACACCAAAAAGAAACTCCAATACTGGATAGAGGAAGCCCTACAGTTCAATCCTTTGGCGAAAGCCAGCAAAAAGAAAAAATAAATACCAAGAATTTAATACACAAACGGAACTATTTTTGCGTTAATATGATTAGGTTTGTAGTGGTTATCTTCAAGTAATACATTAAAAAACGTTTTAATCTATTAAAAAGAGGAATCACTGGGTGTAAAAACCTTTATTTTTTATTCTTGCGCCTCACAAAAATATTAGAGGCAATTTAAATTTTTATTATGAACATTTTTGTTGCAAAGTTGGATTACAACACATCAGAAGACACTGTAAGAAGTGCATTCGAACAATTCGGAGCAGTTGATTCCGTTAAAATTATTATGGACAAATTCTCAGGAAAGTCCAAAGGATATGGTTTCGTTGAAATGTCAGATGACGCAGAAGGAAACGCAGCTATCTCTAACTTAAATGAAGCAGAATTAGACGGTAGAACTATTGTTGTTAAAATAGCTCGACCAAGAGAGGATCGACCACAAAGAAGATTCTAAAAAATATAGTTTTTAAGAATTATTTAGGCTTGCTCATATTTGAGCAAGCTTTTTTTTTGCCTCAAATCGACTCGACCTATTTAAGTTATTGTTTGGTATCCTTACATTTGAGTTATGCAGCAAGAGTACATGTCAAATATCAAAACGATGTTTGAATATTACAAGCATCTTGGTACGGAAACCATCCAGAGAATTCCGGAGGATAAAATCCATTGGCAATTTAATGATGATAGTAACAGCGTCGCTATTATTGTTAAACATTTATGGGGAAACATGTTATCTCGATGGACTGATTTTCTAACTTCCGATGGTGAGAAGACTTGGCGACAACGAGATCAAGAATTTGAGAACGACATCCTGGACAAAAAAGAACTCCTAGATAAATGGAACGAAGGATGGAACTGCCTTTTTCATGCCATTGAGCTGGCCAATTCCGAAGATTTAGATACTGTAGTATATATCCGAAATCAAGGTCATAGTATTATCGAAGCCTTTCAACGACAATTAGGGCATTACAGCTACCACATTGGTCAATTGGTTTTTCTTGGAAAAATGATTCAAGCCGAAAAATGGGTAAGTTTATCTATTCCCAAAAATGCCTCTCAACAGTTCAATGATAAAAAATTTGATCAGGAAAAACACCGTCAGCATTTTACCGACGAATTCATCAATAGAAATAAATCCTGATGGCTTTTTTGGGATACCTTTTCTTTAGATTATTAGTGGGGATATTTTGGCTAATTCCTTTTAGAGGGATCTATATTCTCTCGGACATCCTATATTTCTTAGTATACAGAGTATTCCGATATAGAGTGGGTGTGGTTTCTGCTAACCTAAAACTAGCATTTCCTGAAAAGAGCGACTTGGAACGAAAACAAATCCAGGATGCTTTTTACCACAATCTAGCAGACATTATGCTGGAAAGTATTAAAGGCATGAGTATGAGTAAAAATCAACTCGTTAAGCGCTACAACATCCTAAATCCAGAAGTCTATGACCAATTTTATGATTCAGGAACTCCTATCGTAGGAGTTGCCAGTCATTATGCCAATTGGGAATGGGGAGCCATGAGTATTGGATATCAAGTAAAGCATCGCGTAGTAGGTTATGTCAAGCCGATGAATAACAAATACATCTACAACTATATTCGTGTAGATAATGCTAGGCCAAATGTAGAGGTATGCAGTATTTATGAGACACAGGAGAGTTTGGATAGGTATATGGACAAACCTACCATTTATATGTTCGTCACGGATCAAACACCGACCAACTTAATCAAGGCAGACTGGATACATTTTTTAAACCAAGACACACCCTGCTTACATGGTGCTGATAGGATTGCACGTGACCGCAACTGGCCGGTGGTACATGCAGAAATTAATCGCGTCAAAAGAGGATACTATGAAGTTGAACTGAAGCTTCTCGAAAAGCTCCCGAATACCACATCTCCTGGTGACATTACCTATCAATACATTAAAGAGTTGGAGGCTCAGATTAAGAGAAAACCCTCGGACTGGCTTTGGTCTCATAGACGATGGAAGCGAGCTCATGAAAAACCAGAAGGTACTCTCGTTAGAAAGTAAGAATTATATAAATATTTACTTCGCTCTCCATTAAGATTCATATCTTAATCACATATTCATTTACTAACCAATTTTATAGAATGAGCTACTTGTTGAAGACATTTTCTATGTTATTCGTTTTACTATTTATCAGTCCAGATTCTTCTGCACAATTGTTTAAAAAGAAGAAGAATGAAGCGGATATGGAAAATCCTATGAACAAGAAGAAAAAGGATGGACCAGTTAAAGCTTATAAGGATGTAATCACAAAGGATGCTGTCAGTGATGACGGTTTATTTAAAGTACATAAGGTAAAAAACAACCACTATTTCGAGATACCAAATCATCTATTAGAAAAAGAAATGCTCATAGTAAGTAGGATTTCTGGATTCGTAAAGAATCTAAATTTTGGTGGCGCTGGAATTAAATCAAAACCTCAACAAGTCATTCGGTGGCAAAAAAAAGACGATCAAATTTTATTAAGATCTGTTTCTTACAATAGTGTGGCGAGTCATGATGACCCGGTGTATCAATCCGTAGTGAATAATAATTTCGAACCAATAGTTCAAGTATTTGATGTTGCGGCTTACGCCAATGATACCTCAAGCGTAGTGATCGACGTCACGAAGTTTTTTAAGAGTGATATCCCTATGTTGAGCCCTATCGGTTCGGGTCAACGGAAAATGTTTGGGATTAGAGGTTTAGACGGAAGTCGATCTATGATTAACAATATCAATTCTTATCCTGAAAATATTGAGGTAAGACAATTCTTAACCTATACGGGAAGTAATTTACCAGACAACCAAGTGACTGGAACAATGTCTGTGGAAATGAACCAATCCATTATATTGTTACCCGAAGAACCGATGCAACCTCGTTTCTTTGATCCGAGAGTTTCCTACTTTTCCATACGACAAACAAATTATAGTCTTGACGAACAAAAAGCGGCATACCAACAGTTCATCACCAAATGGAGATTGGAGCCATCCGATGAGGAAGCTTATTTAAGAGGAGAAGTTGTAGAACCCAAAAAACCGATAGTTTACTATATCGACCCGGCAACCCCTGAAAAATGGAGACCATACATCAAACAAGGTGTTGACGATTGGCAAAAAGCCTTTGAAAAAATTGGATTTAAGAATGCCATCATGGCCAAAGACCCTCCTACTCCTGAGGATGATCCTGAATGGTCACCGGAAGATGTTCGATACTCTGTGATTCGATATGTCACCACAGATATTCAAAATGCCATGGGACCACATGTCCACGATCCCAGAACAGGTGAGATTCTTGAAAGTGATATCATCTGGTACCATAACATCATGAATTTATTGAGAAACTGGTACTTCATTCAAACCTCCGCCATTAATGAGAAGGCCAGAGGAGTTAAATTTAAAGATGAAGTCATGGGCGAATTGATAAGATTTGTTTCAGCTCATGAGGTCGGTCATACACTTGGACTTCCTCATAACATGGGAGCTAGTGTCGCCTACCCTGTCGACTCACTAAGATCGCCTAGTTTTACACAAAAAATGGGAACAGCCCCGAGTATCATGGATTACGCGAGATTCAATTATGTCGCTCAACCTGGAGATGGAGACGTTGCCTTAAATCCTAATATCGGGATCTATGATGACTGGTCAATTAAGTTTGGATACACTTGGTTTGGGGATAAAGATGAATATGAAGAAAAAGCCATTTTCAATGAATGGATTAAAGAGCATGACACAGACCCACTATATCGTTTTGGTCGACAACAATGGAGAGTTATCGATCCATCATCGCAAACGGAAGACCTAGGTGATGATGCAGTGAAAGCTAGCGAATTGGGTATCGCCAATTTAAAACGGATTGTACCCAAGCTTATGGAATGGACTGCCGAAGAAGGCGAAGGATTTAGTGATTTAGGTGAGCTTTACATGAATGCTCTCGGGCAGTTCAGAAGGTATCTTGGTCACGTGACAAATAATATAGGCGGTGTTTATGAAATCTCCAGGACGGCTGACCAAGATAAAGAGGTATACACACATGTTGACAAAATGCGTCAAAAAAAATCCTTAGATTTCTTAAATAAACATCTATTTAAAACCCCTGAGTGGATGATCGACAAAACGATTTTAAGTAGAATCGAACAAAGTGGGAACTCTGAACGAATCAGAAACTTTCAATCCAATACCTTGAGATTGCTTTTTGATCCTGAACGACTATTAAGAATGATTGAAAATGAATCATTAAACGGGGCTAGCGCATTTAGCGCGGTCGAACTTTTTGACTATTGTAACCGAGAAATTTTTAGTGGAACAGCAGATCAATACAGACGAAACTTACAAAGGGCTTATGTTGATGCACTTGGAGCCTTGTTGGACTTAGAAAATAATCGCTATGATCAATCCGACATAAAAGCATTAGCAAGAGGTAACCTTAAGAAAATAATGAACAGCCTTTCAGGGGGTACTGGAATGAATGGATTTCATGCCGACGAGCTCAAACAACGAATCAAAGAAATGATTGATCCAAGTTAGTGATCCTAAAGGTAAGTGATGGGTTGACGGAAATTAGGAATTAGCTTTTTCTAAACCCATCACTGCCAATCTTCTTTTGGGAGCACGTTCTAATGCCTTTTCAAATTGTTCCTTAGCCTCTTTCTTTCTTCCTTTCTCAACAAGCCATTCTCCGTACATTTCAAAAGAAGGCTTGACGATACTTGGAGGACCAAAAGTAAAATTAGATGCCTCTTCCAATGCTGTTGCCTTTTTCAACCAATCTTCGGAGGCTTCTTCATTTACATCTATTAGGGCTAAAGCTGCCTTTAATTCACAACCAAGTACTTTAACTCCTTGCACTTCATTTTTCGTAGGCGGTTGCATATAACGAGATACTCCGCTGCACATTTTGGGTTCACCCAACACCATTTTGGCTTCAGCCTCAGTCTGCATTTCGTATAATTCATTGATGGCATCATCGAGCTTTTCCTTGTCTTGTCTATAATAAGCCAACATCCCTTGAGTAAAACTTTGAACCCCTTTAGGCATCAAATTAAGCTTATGTAATACTACGGTGGTATCCGCAATTGGATCTGACCATTGACCTGTTTCTGTCAGATAATCTGCTTTCATCATAATAAAATGTGCTCGAGCCTTACTCGAAGGTTTTTCACTGCAATACGCCCACATTTCATATAGCATCTCTTTGGCCTTTTGAGTATTTCCCTTTTGCAAATGCGCATACATCAACCATTTGAAGGCGTGATACCCTAAAGCGTCGTTATCTAATTCCTCCTTTTCTTTTCGAGCGACACTTGCTTCAAAACTTGCAATATTCGAACTGATGACTTCATCCCACATTCCGAGGGCGATAAAAATATGTGATGGCATATGCAATGCATGTTCAGCATCTGGAGCTACGTTTGCATATCTATTCGCTGCGTCTAAAGCTAAAGTTGCATGATCCGGATCGTCATAAG
The DNA here is from genome assembly GCA_020630475.1 of Saprospiraceae bacterium. Lineage (GTDB taxonomy): Bacteria > Bacteroidota > Bacteroidia > Chitinophagales > Saprospiraceae > JAHDCZ01. Next base: position 17,475 of record JAHDBI010000007.1, on the reverse strand, counting down.
AGTGAATTAAATAATGTAAAGCCCCTGGATGATCAGCATTTTCATCTATTATACTTTGAACAATATTTGCACCTTTTTCATAAAAATCATCCTTCGTCCTACCATCTGAGGCTCCTAATAATGATAAAGCATAAAAAGCAGCTACTTCGTGATGCCCTGGGTATTTCGCATAAAGAGACTTCATATGATCTTTGTAGGCCACATCCAGCTCTTTTTTATCACCCTCTGAATAAAGAATTTCTACACCCTCCATAAAGTCACGTTCTATTTCTGTTTTGGCTTTCGCCAATCTTTCTTCTTTATTAAGTCCTAATTTATGTAGTGCAGCTAAACCTTTTTCACTAAATCGTTGCTTCCAAAGAGGATGGTTAAACGACATGGCTTCTCCCCAAAAAGCCATCACAAAATTAGAATCTAATTCTTGAGCCTTAACAAACTCTTTTGCGGCAGCTTTAAATTCAAAACTATGGAGGAGCAATAAACCATCTTCAAAAAAAGGCATGGCTTCGGGTGCGCCGGTCACTTCAAATTCCAACTCGCCTAAATTGGATTTATCAGACTCCGTTTTTTGGCCACATCCAATGATTAGAAAGATTATCAAAAAATAAAACAGACTGTATTTCATAGACCATGGTTTTCCTTAAAAATACAGAAAAAGAGGAATCGAATGAATGTCGCAAAAGTGTA
>JAHDBI010000007.1:9374-16688 GCA_020630475.1 Saprospiraceae bacterium | reverse complement strand
GTAATGTAATCAGTGTTTATATTGTAAGTATTTGCATTTGCCACAATCCAACGAAGTGCAGCTTTCGCGTCTCTTTGGGCAAGGTACATGGCAATCGCTTGTTTAACTTGATCCGGATTCTCTGCTCCCTCAAAGGTGTTATCAATCCATTCTGCAGGAGCAAATCCATTGTAATAAGTATAAACTTCCTCAGGGGTCATCCCATCAATGACACCTAATTCCTCTGTTGTTCTATAATCTATCGAAACGAAAACCCATCCTCTAGAAGCATAGAAATTAGCCATGTCGACAATTTCAGGCTTATGCTTTATCCCTCCATTAAAGCCTCCACCATGAATAAACATAAAAACAGGTCTGTTCTCAGAATTATTATCCGGAGCATAAACATCCAACTTTAAAGGAATGGAAAACGGGTTGGTACTTGAGGAGTTGTGACTAAGTCCATCAGCATATATGACATCTTCATTCATCAATACGGTATAGGAAGCATCAGCATTTACAATTGGTGCTTCGTTACTTTGGTTGTTGGGTTCGTCCTCACCACAGGCAGTTATTAGTAGGATTGGGAAAAGAATTAGATATGCTAATTTCTTCATGTTATAGTTCATCATTTTATTCATTTCTTTAGTTTCAAATACGATCTAACTTCAAACTTTCAAATAGGCCTTTAATGTTGCCGTATGTATCTTTTAAATGTTGTTTACTAGCCTTCATATTGGACCATTCTGCGACTTCAATATCTTCTTCTGTTTGAGGAATTAAATCTTGACTTTTTGCAGTCATATGATACCAATGAGAAATTTTTAAAACACGTTTTTTACTCGTGCGATATGTATGATAAGTCTTACAGATCTTATCCCCAAGTTCAACCGAATCCAATCCAGTCTCCTCAATCACCTCTCTAACTGCTGCATCTCTTTTTTTCTCATCCTTTTCAATTTTACCTTTTGGCAAATCCCATTTACCTCTTCTATATATCCATAATTCCTCTCCACGCTCATTTTTCAAGAGTCCACCAGCAGCATGGATGACCACAAACATATTCTTGAACGCTTTGAATAAGGCTTTGTGATCGTCATTGTATAAAATCACTCGATTCACTTGACCACCTTTTTCCAACATATCCACATAATTAATGAGATGTTTAGGATGTCCTAAATGGTAATTTGAAATGGTCCCTTCTTGCTTTAAATCTAAGCCTACAACTTCTTCCTGATCGCACAAAATTAAAGGACGATCATTGATATAGATTTTGTACATTGTGATTTATAATTGGTAATTCTGATATGAGTTTATCCGCCGAAGTTGCGAAAAGTTTACTGCAAATACAAGCAATCAAATTAAGTCCCCAAAGTCCTTTCACTTGGGCATCTGGAATAAAAAGCCCAATATACTGTGACAACAGAAAAACGCTCTCTTATCCAGACATAAGAAAGAAGATTGTTGAAGGATTTGTCGAGTTGAGTAAGTCATACGAACCTTATGATGTTGTAGCCGGAGTAGCAACCGCTGGCATTGCTCACGGAGCTTTATTGGCCGCCGCGATTGACAAGCCTTTCGTTTACGTAAGATCAAAACCCAAAGGACATGGTCTTAAGAATATGATTGAAGGTTACCTGCCAGAAAACAGTAGTGTTTTGGTCGTAGAAGATTTAATCAGCACAGGAATGAGCAGTATAAAAGCTGTTGATGCACTTCGTGAAGTTGGGGCAAATGTAAAAGCTGTAGCAGCCATATTTTCTTATGGATTCTCCAAAGCAACTACAGCTTTTGAAGAAAGCAACTGTCCTTTTAGTACCATATCAAATTACGCTGAACTTCTGACCCAAGCAGTGGAACAAGAATACATTAATGCGAACCAACATCAAATTTTATTAGACTGGAAGGAAAATCCTTCTGAATGGTTTGATAAAAATTTTAAGTAAAAACATACCGATGTCAATTATTACAAAAGAAGCCGAAAAATTCCTATACAAATATTTAAATAATTTCTCTCCTACTGGATTTGAATGGACTGGTCAAAAAATGTGGGTAGAATACCTTAAACCATTTATTGACGAATGGCACTTGGATAATTATGGAACAGCATATGGAGTCATCAATCCTGGCAAAGATTATAAAGTAGTTATTGAAGGGCACGCAGATGAAATTTCTTGGTATGTCAATTACATCACCGAGGACGGCTTTCTATACGTTATCAGAAATGGAGGAAGTGATCACACCATCGCTCCGTCTAAAAGAGTGAACATTCATACTAAAAAAGGCATCGTCAAAGGAGTCTTCGGTTGGCCCGCTATACATACTAGAAAGGGGAAGGACCTAAACATGGCCCCTACCCAAAATAATATATTCATTGACGTAGGTGCTCAAGATAAAAAAGAGGTGGAAAGCATGGGAATCCATGTGGGATGTGTGATTACATATGAGGACGAACTTATGATGCTCAATAATCGATACTATACTGGAAGAGCCATAGATAACAGAATGGGTGGATTTTGTATAGCCGAGGTTGCCAGAATGCTTAAAAAGAATAAGAAAAAGCTTCCTTATAGTTTATACATTGTTAATGCCGTCCAAGAAGAAATCGGTCTACGTGGTGCTCAAATGATCGCAGATACCATTAAGCCAGATGTCGCTATTGTCACAGATGTTTGCCATGATACTAATACTCCACTAGTTGATGTCAAGAAAAACGGAGACACGAAGGCAGGAAAAGGTCCAGCATTAACCTATGCACCAGCAGTTCACAATAAGCTGCTAGAACTGGTTATAGACACGGCAAAGAAGAAAAAGATACCCGTGCAACTACAGGCCTCTTCAAGAAGCACTGGTACAGATACAGATGCATTCGCTTATAGCAATGGTGGTGTTCCTTCAGTATTGATCTCCTTACCTCTCCGTTATATGCATACTACGGTTGAAATGACCCATAAGGAAGATGTTGAAAACGTGATTAAGTTGATGTACGAAACGCTTTTAAAGATCAAAAAAGGGCAATCCTTCAAGTACTTTTAAGTCAATGCCTATTTTAGTTGAATGAAGTCTATTGAAAAGATCATTCACTTCTACCTCTACAGCAATTTACATATTGCTTTGTGTGCGGTATGTTTGTGTCTGTTTTCATTTCTCTCGCTGGGCATTCCTGTAAATAGTGTTTACCTCTTATATATTTTCTTTAGTACATTACTGCTATATGCCTTACATCGAGCGGTAGGGATTCACAAGACTTCCGAAGTTGAACAAAAGAAAAGATTTAAAATCATTGAAAGGTTTCGAATACATATATTCATTTATGCTGGAATCGGTTTTATTGGTGCGCTTTACTGTTTCTATTTTTTAGAGAACTGGATACGATACCAATTAATTATACCAGGAATAGTTTCATTATTATATGCTCTACCGGTATTAGGAGGAAAAAGATTAAGAGATTTACCCTACATCAAAATCTTTCTTATTGCTTTAGTGTGGTCGTGGATTGTATTTGCTATACCCTACCTATCATTTTATAAAATTGATGCGCAGTTCTATTTACTTTTTTTGGAAAGAGCCCTATTCATCTTTTTGATTACTGTTCCTTTTGATATTCGAGATATTGAAACAGATAAAATGGCGAATGTAAACACTATTGTAAATCGCTATGGAACTGCATTTGCGAAGATTTTAGCTTATAGTTGCGTATGCATTTGTGCACTTATTCTTTTGTTTGGTTCGTTCAAAAATCTGATCGTCATTCCCGAAATCACCACCTTATTCTTAAGTACAATTCTAGTTATAAAGTCTAGTGCAGAAAAACCTGATTATTATTATACAGGTTTCGTGGATGGTCTTATGATGGTACCATTAATCGTTTATTGGTTCATAACAATGGTCTAACTACATGAATCCGCAGCCTTCTTTTTCTTTACGATTCCATTTAAAAAATGGGAAGATTCTGACACCCAAATAAAAATCAGATCCTTGGAAATCTTGTTTACCCAAAAAACTAAATAAGTTTTCCGTACCCAAGGTTAAAAAAGCAATACGACCAGATAGACCTACATGTACTTTGCGACAATTATACAAGCTGAGTGGCATTGCCGCACTGAACCACTTTGATTCATAGCGCGGACTGACCGCAATTAAATTATCCCTTCGCAAGGTATTTTGAGTCAATGCCACCTGTTGGATAAGGGTACCATTAACATAGAGATTCTCATTCAATCTTTTATCATATTGTAGGCTCAAGGCCAATGGAAGATAGACAACAAAGTTATCTTCAATTTCATTTTCTAAATCATTATTCAGCTGAGCGACCACATCATCTGCCACTTCCAAGGGTTCATAAAAATTCCTATCTACCAAGCTTAAATCGTTTAACGAATAACGAATGCTTTGAGCATTTTGATTAAAACGAATATACCCCACATCCATCAAACTTATTCCTAACATATCATCACCTATCATGGCACTATAACCGACATCAAAGGCAAAGCCTCCCCCATTCACCGAGGCCTCAATATCACCACCATGAGTATTTGAATTGGTATAATTCAAAGTAGCTTGTCCTACAGTACTCCCTAGTAAGGAATCACCAACACTGTAGTAACCTTGAGCCTCGTTCAATTGGCCAGAGATCCCTTCAAATCCAGCTAAATATTTAACATTAATACCCAATGAATTATCATCAACAAAGTCAAACATGGGTTCATACCTCATCCCAAGATGCAATCCTATTTCTGCCCAAACCAAGGCATTCACCTGCGCTTGATCGATATAGTATTCTACATTATCTGAATTGGCCCATATCTTATAAGCATCCAATTCTGAAGGAATGGATTGGGATTCGACAACGGTATTAACTTCATTAAAGAATCCTATAGTAAACCTCTCTTTAAACTTAGTATAGAATGATGGACCTTGAACAGAACTATTAAAACTACCATACTTGGTGGAGCGATCTTCTGAAAAAACTAAGGACCGACTATTTACTCCTTCTTGAAGTCTAGTCGGATCAAATATGATCTCAATCTGATCCAAATTACGGAGAATATCTAGGGCATTAGTCTCGGTAATATATCCATAGTTAGTATTACCGAAAATTCCAAAGGAAGCAACATTGACATCCCAATTTAAATATGAAAAAGGACAAGCTGCAGGATTGATAAAAATTCCATTAAGGCCCAAGAATCGCTCCTGTTTTAATCCAAGTTCTTCCTGAGCACTTATTTGAAATGCTAAGAAAAAAGTTAAAACTGTAATGCGCAATCTAAGCCCCATTTATTTTTTTTCAGAATTGAACGAATAAAAAGTCTACAATCTTATTTAAGACGTAAAAATCTTATTGGGGGATACTTTTATTAGAGAATTAAATGGATAGAAATGACAAGTTTGGACTTTTCCCGATTATTGTACCACAGTAATGATATAATTCTCATTCAAACTGTAAACCGTGTTGTTTTCATTGAAACGTTCAATGCTGTTATGAGGAAAACAATCATGATCATTCCACTTGATTTCGATATCCACTAAAAGATAATCAAACTCACCTGTATAAAACTCAGCGTAATATTGACCAGGCTGTATTCTGCTGTAATCAACAATCAAATAATAAATGCCATTAGAACCTTGGTAATATCCGGTTGAAATGTCTACATCGTTGACAATAAATTGAGCGTCTTCAATATTTGATCGGGAACTTGTGCCTAAAATAGAATTGCCTTGATTATCTACTAAAGCCAGATCAAAGCCTTCGTAGGCCTCGGTTTCATTGTAGCATTTGCCACAACTCGTGTACACAAAGGAAAGTGCACAAAAGAATAGTATGTTGGTTAATAGTTTGATTCTCAAGGTGTTTTAGCTGTCCAACGCTGTAAATATAATATGAAGACGTGAAAAAATACTAAAACCACATTTTTTAACACTTTTAATGATTTAAATCTGGTCTTAATTTTTCTGTTCGCTCTATAGATTCTTTTTCACGCCATTCCTCTATTTTCTTATCATGACCAGATAATAGGACATCTGGGACCTTCCATCCATTAAATTCGGCGGGTCTTGTGTAGACAGGTGCAGCTAACAAGTCATCTTGAAAGCTATCAGATAAGGCTGAGGTTTCATCATTCATTACTCCAGGAATAAGTCTGCAAACTGCATCAACAACGGCTGCAGCAGCGATTTCTCCTCCTGACAACACGTAACTACCTATTGAAATTTCTTTGGTAATGATATGCTCTCGCAATCTATGATCAATGCCTTTATAATGACCGCAAATGATCATTAAATTTCTTTTTAAGGAAAGTGAATTCGCCGTTTTTTGGTCAAATAGAGCTCCATCTGGAGTCATAAAAATGATCTCGTCATATTTGCGCTCCTTGTTCAGACTTTCAATGCAATTAAAGAGTGGTTCAATCATCATGACCATACCGGCTCCACCTCCATATTGATAATCATCTATTTGTCTACTTTTTCCAAGTCCAAATGCACGAATGTCATGGACATGAATAGAAATGATATTATTCTTGACAGCCCTTTGCAATATCGAATGACTGAAAGGACTGTCAAGAAGTTTGGGAACGGCAGATATAATATCTATCCGCATCAATTATTTTATTCCTAATAGTTCAACTTCAAAAATCAAAGCCGAATAAGGTTGGATCGTAGGGCCAGCTGAACGCTCTCCATACGCCAAATTATATGGTAGGTATACTCTAAACTTCTCTCCTACTTTCATCAATTGCAAAGCCTCTTGCCATCCTGTAATAACATTTCCCAAAGGAAACGAGATAGGTTCTCCTCTTTCCACTGAACTATCGAATACTGTTCCGTCGATTAACATTCCATGGTAGTGGGTATTTACGGTACTAGACAATGTAGGTTGCGGGCCAGATTCTACAGACTTAAGCACCTCATATTGTAACCCGCTTGCCGTAGTTTTCACACCTTCCTTTTTAGCATTCTCCGCTAAAAAAGCTTCTCCAGCTAATCTATTTTCTTCATGAGCCATCATACTTGCTTTTTGTTCTTGTTGTTTAACAAGCATTCTAGCTTCTTTCATCTCGAGGGAAGCTTTACCAGTCATGGATTCATCCATACCTTTAATTACTTGATCGAAATCAACGTCTTTTACTTTAAGTAATTCTAATTGTTGTGCGAAGGTCATTCCAATCGCGTAACTCAATTTTTCGTTTTCAGTCATTTCTTCTTGTCCGATTATCGGGTTAATAATAAGGAGGCAAAAGCAGATTGCTCCTATGATATTTTTGATTTGCATATGCTATTTATTTACTTTAGTTCACTATAATATTTATAGAAATAAGGGATAGTTTCAATTCCTCT
>JAHDBI010000007.1:0-9274 GCA_020630475.1 Saprospiraceae bacterium | reverse complement strand
GAAGGCAAAACAGTTTTGGCTCCTTCACCAATATAACCACCCCACATGCCATTCACATCTAGAGTAGGTCTAATCGATGTTCTCTCTAAAGTCGTATATCCTTCTTCTCCTTCTACATCTTTTATTTTCAAAGATTCTTTGTAATCGTTAATATCAAACGGTGCCTTATTCATCTCAATTCTCTCTTCGTTTGAAACCACTACAACATCATTATAAAAGCCCGGTATGGCTATCTCTTTCTTATCGTTTTTGAGCTTAGCGATCATTTCGCACAATACATTAATGGGATTACCCACTGCACCACCATAGACACCTGAATGTAAATCTTTATTCGGTCCAGTGACTTCCACTTCAATATAACTTAAACCTCGAAGACCAGTACAAATGGACGGTACATCATTGGCAATGATGGATGTATCTGATAAAAGGACAACGTCACAGGATAGTTTTTCAGCGTATTTTCTACAAAATGGCCCCAAATGCTCAGAACCCACCTCTTCTTCTCCTTCCAACATGAATTTAACATTACATGGCAATTCATCGGAAGCTAACATCGCTTCAAAGGCTTTTAAATGCATATATAATTGACCTTTATCATCACATGCTCCTCTGGCAAATATGGCACCTTCAGGATGTATTTTGGTGTTTTTAATCACTGGTTCAAATGGAGGAGAACCCCATAAGTCCAATGGATCAGGTGGCTGTACATCATAATGCCCATATACCAAAACCGTAGGTAAATCAGACGAAATTATTTTATCTCCATAAACGATTGGATGGCCTTCAGTCTCAAATATCTCGACATGATCAGCTCCTGCAGAAATCATCTTTTCTTGAATAAATTCAGCTGCATTTCTTACCTCATTCGCGAAAGCGGGATCAGCACTTACGGAGGGTATTTTAAGTAATTCGATCAGTTCGTCTAGAAAACGCTGCTTATTAGAGCCTATAAAAGATTGTACCTTTTCCATAATGTCATTTTTGCCTCGCGAAGATACGAAAAGCCATAGGTCTAAACCTTAACGCAGACGGAGTTATTATAAATATTCTACTAATAACTGTTTGATTCTATCTGGGTGAGCATTGCGATTGATTTTAGAATCATGAGCAAAAGATATTTCACCTGTTTCTTCGCTAACGATCAATACTAAGGTGTCGCTGTTTTCTGACATTCCCAAGGCAGCTCGATGCCTCAGTCCAAGATCTTCAGCGATGCTCTTACTCGAACTTACGGGAAGCACTGCTTTAACTGCTTGTACTTTCCCAGTGATCACAATCATAGCACCGTCGTGTAAGGGTGCATTTTTATAGAAGACACTTTCAATAAAATGTTGATTTAAACTAGCCTCCATTGGAGTTCCTTGTCTCGCAAAATCTGACCAGACACCATATTTTGCAAAAACCATTAGAGCACCCATTTTTTGTTTACTTAACCATTTGAGCGCACCTACGACTTCTTCAATTTTTTCTTCATGTTGGCTTTCGCCGAAAGGCTGATCGGTCTTCAAAAATCTATTGATGAAAGTAAGTCGCCCCTTTAACGTGTTGTTACCGATGACCAATAAAAACTTCCTTACCTCTGGCTGGAAAATAATGATCAAAATAATCACACCAAATCCCACAAACTTACCTAGCATGAGGCTGAGTAGCTTCATATCAAGAAAACCTACAACGAGGTATATGATATACAATAAAACAACGCCAATAAATATATTGAAAGCTCTAGTTCCTCGTAGAAGTTTATAAATGACATACATTAAGTAGGCCACAATCAGTACATCTAAGATGTCCCAAAATCTAATTTCTCCAAAATTAAATGCTTCCAATGCTTCTAGTTAAACTTAATAGATAACGTCCTCTTTCATGTTATATAACATGAAACTCAAAATATCAGCTGCCTCTTCTATTCTTTTAGACGTAGGTTTTCCCGCTCCGTGACCTGCAGAGGTCTCAATTCTTATTAAAGTCGGTAATTCACCATTGACTTTATCCTGCAGTTCTGAAATAAATTTGAATGAATGCGCAGGAACTACACGATCATCATGATCAGCAGTAGTTACCATAGTTGCTGGATAAGCTTGCTCCTTCACATTATGTAATGGAGAATATTTTATCAAATATTCAAAAGCATCTGGATCATCACTTCTACCATAATCCGTTGCCCAAGCCCATCCAATAGTAAACTTATGATAACGTAACATATCAAGGACACCTACCGCTGGAAAAGCCACCTGATATAAATCTGGTCGCTGTGTCATACATGCTCCAACCAGTAAGCCACCATTAGATCCACCTTGAATGGCTAATTTTTCTGAAGAAGTGTAGCCTTCCTTGATAAGGTGTTCAGCAGCTGCTATAAAATCATCAAAAACATTTTGTTTTCGATCCAATGTCCCGCTCTTATGCCACTCAGAACCGAATTCTCCTCCTCCTCTGATATTAGCAACCACATAGACTCCATCGTTTTCCAATAACGGCAAGTTAGTTACCCTAAATCCCGGTGTTAAAGGAATATCAAACCCTCCATATCCATAAAGCAATGTCGGACGCTTTCCATCTAACTCTAAGCCTTTTTTATGCACAACGAACATCGGAACCTTTGTGCCATCTTTACTTGTAAACCATAATTGATTCGTTTCGTATTGATCCAATTCGAATTTGATATCTGGACTTTTATAGAGCGTTGAGCTTAACTTGTCTGTGTCCAATTTGTATACAGAATTTGGGCGTGTATAGCTTGAAAAGTTAAAAAAGGCCTCTTTTTCTCCTTTTTTACCAGAAGGGCCGCCAACAGAACCAATTCCCGGCAATTCTAAATCCTGAATAAAAGTCCCATCAAATCCAAAAACCTTAATCTGACTTGAGGCATTATGTAAATAATTAGCAAAAAGTTTATTCCCAGCAATAGAAACACCTCTTAAGGCATTTTCCGATTCTGGAATTAAATCCTTCCAATTGGATTTCTCTGGATTTTTAAGATCTATGGATACCACCTTTTGATTTGGTGCATCAAGATTAGTAAGTACTAATAATCTTTCGTCTATAAAGTCAAGAACCTGATAATCGTTTTCAAAGTTGGTGACCAAATCGATAAAAGGAGCATTGGGTTCTTTTAATGATTTCACCGATAACGCATTACCTGATGTAGACTCGGATGACCCAATGATTAAAAAATCTTCGTCGTCTGTGGTGGCCGCATAGAAGTTTCTTTGTGGATTATTTTTGTCCTGATAGATCAATTGGTCCTTTGATTGATCATCCCCAATCTTATGGTAATATACTTTATGATATTCATTTTTAGCAGACAACTCTCCATCCTCTTCTGGAGTGGGATAACGACTATAATAGAAGCCGTCTCCAGCCCAAGCCATGGAGGAAAATTTAATCCACTCTAAACGATCCTCTTTATCAACACCGGCTTCTACATCTCGCACAGATACAACTCTCCAGTCAGATCCGCCTTCGGACACTTGATAGGCCATATATTTCCCTTCTTTATCGAAAGAAATAGAACCAATCGAACTCGTACCATCATCTGATAATTTGTTCGGGTCCAAAAACACAGAAGCCTCGCCATCTAATTCATTCATTGAATAAAGGATACTTTGATTTTGCAAACCATCATTTTTATATTGATAGTACCGCTTTCCCCTTTTGAATGGAGTTCCAAATTTTTCATAATCCCACAATTCAGTAAGTCTATCCTTTATCGCGTTTCTGTATGGAATGGAGTCCAAATAGGCAAAAGTCACTTCATTTTGGGCGTTGACCCAGGACTTCGTTTCTTCGGAATGATCATCTTCTAGCCAGCGATATGGATCTTTTACAATCTTTCCATGATAGTCATCTTCAACACTTAGATCTTTTTTAGTTTTTGGGTATTCCACTTGAATATTTTTAAAATCAACCGTTTTCTTTGATTCTTGACACGAAAACAATAGGGTAAACATTAACAAACATGTAACTCTTAAGATAGAAGCTTTCATAGATTAGATACGTTTGATAGATAATATACGAATATAGCCTAAAACAAGATTGTTTGATACTAATGTCTTACCTTTGTCAAGTTGTTATAGAAATTTGTCAGAAACCTAGATAAATGAACCAGTACAAAAATACGTGGATCGTGATTTTTTTGTGTGCTTTTTGTTTTACGCTGAATGCCCAAAAACAAATCACTACAGAAGATGGTAAAAATATTATCATTCTTCCTGATGGCTCATGGAAGTATACCGATCAAGAAATAGAAAATAACAAGGAAGACTTAGTCAAACTTGTTAGTGATACAGATGAAACCAGTCCTTTCGAAATTCCAATAAAAGAAGAATACGAATTACCCCTGAGGTTAAAAGAGCGGTATGATTTTTTAAATTTTCAAATCTCACAACTTCTTGAAGTTCAAGGTCAGCAACTTAGAACTGCATCAGATAACCTTAAGCTACTCAAAGAGGAATTAGAAATTGCTGAAAAATCTGAAGACGTGATGGAAATTTCGGATCTACAATCTGAAATTGAACTGATGGAAAATGCGGTTAAAGTTCATAAAAGAAAGATTGAAATCCTTAACAAGGCCAAAGAAAATTTATCGGTTGTGCCAAGTCTACCTGAATCTGAATCCGCTGCAACGATAGATAATGTCAATAAAGATTTAAATGTTCATTTCGGTGTAGAATACAAAACCGAAGGGCCTGTAAAAGTTAAACAACAGAGTTTACAAGATTACTACTTCGAAGTAGGTCAAGATAACAATGACAAATCAGACGAATTGATTGATTGTGAAATCATTTTTAATGGACATGATAAGAACCTAAAAAAACAAAGAAAAGAGACAGCTCCAAGCTTCTTCTTCTCTTATACACATCCTAAATTAAAAAGCTACTTTAAGAGCAAGGACTACTTAGATTGTGAAGCAAGCATTATGACATTAGGAGCTTACCAATACCTCAATATCTTCATTACCATTGCTTCTAAGGATGCTAAAAAGAATTATGGTTCTGTAGAAAGAGGTACCATGATGAGAATCACCTTAATCAATGGAGAAGTGGTATATCTCAATGCTGCAAATACTGACCATGGAACGCTTCAGCCTTATACAGGCCATACGAACTATAAAGTGAGTTACGAATTAAACGCTGATCAATTGAAAAATTTCGAGAAAAATGAAATTGATAAAGTAGGTATTATTTGGTCTACAGGATTTGAAGAATATGATATATACGAAGTGGATCAATTAATGAATCAGATTCGTTGTTTAAAAAAAGGTAAGGCGTAAATGCTTGGATTAAAATTACCTACTGATCCTCGTTGGGTAAATATTGCAGAGAAAGATCTTGAAGAAATCTTGACTGATCATGCATACTGTGAATTGAAGGCAGCGACAGCATGCATCACTCTAATTCAATCCTTCTCAGATAAGGAAGTTTTGGTAAAAGAACTCTCACCTATCGTCACTGAAGAATGGGGCCACTTTAGACAAGTGCTTAAAGCTCTTGAAGATAGAGGGCTCAAATTGGGTCTTCAGCGTAAAGATGAATATGTAAATCAACTTATGGCCTTTCAGAAAAAAGGCGGCTCTAAAGAAGATCGTTTGTTAGAAAGACTTTTTGTTTGCGCGCTAATAGAAGCTAGAAGTTGTGAAAGATTTCGGCTTTTATCCCTGTATATATCTGATGATGAACTGAAAGAATTCTATCACAAATTTATGGTCTCTGAGGCCGGACATTATCGACTTTTTCTTGACTTAGCCAACCTTTATGGAGATGAAGAGAAGAATAAAGTAAGGTGGCAAGAGTTTCTCACGAAAGAGGCTGAAATTATCGACTCCTTGGAGTATCGAGCGGATAGAATGCATTAAAAAAGGGCACAACCGTTACGATTGTACCCTTCTGAAACTTATAAAAGGTTATTCTTAATTTTCTATCAATTTTTCTAAGATTCCTCCCTTGTCTATCACAACGCTTGCATCGGAGAATCCTCTATTGATCGCTTTAATTTTAGCAGATTGAGCTTCGGATAAATTTGAGTATCCACTTAATACAAAGATCGTCCATGAACCTTTTGACCATTGCTCGATCTCCCCTAAGTCTTTTACTTTTGAAATATCAAACCAAATCGGGTCTTCATAAGAAGCTAAACGTACTTTATACTTTCCATCATTTACAGAAGCAAAAGCATCGTAATCTGTATTATCAATTTGTTGTCCAGATGAATAAGCCAATTCCATTTCTGCAGTATTTAAATTCTCACGAGTCACAAAAGCATCACTGAACCCGAGTCTTTTGACTTGATCCAACACCTCTCTAGCCTCGTACTCATCTAAATAATACCCCAATCTAACTTTGGTCGAATTGGTCTTATATATCTTGTAAACATTACCAAATTTCACTAAACTCTTAAATCTATACATGTCAGTTATGGGTCTAGAATAGGCCGCTAATTGAACGAAATATACTCTAGGGTTAGATTTTATGATCTCTCCACTCGCTACCTTCTTCGCTGAAGATAAGCTCAGCGTGCTTTCGTCTGATTTATTCTTCATCAACTCTTTTAAATTGATGGCAGCAGGAATATCCATTTCTTCCTCCTCACGAATCTCTTCTTTAAAGGAAACAGTTTCAACCAAACTATTTTCCTGAGAAGCAGGCACATTCATATCGCTTAATGAAACCGCTTTAGGAACAAAGACATTCTCATTGATCAAATCGACACTAGCTAATTCTTCTTGATTCATTGGAGTAGCGATATAGATATCATCCTTTCCCCGTCCTCCAATTCTGTTTGAAGTAAAGTAATACTCCTTAGTTGATGAATTAATGGTAAAAAAATAGTCATCGGATGGCGAATTAATGATCTTACCTAAACTTTCAGGATAATCCCATTCACCATTTCTTACCACTGATTTAAAAATATCAAATCCACCTAATCCATGGTGATAGTCTGATGAAAAGTAAATATCCGTTCCATCAAAGAATGGTGTAATCTCATTACCAATAGAATTGATTTTATCGCCCAAGTTCTTAGGACTAGTCCAATCTCCATTCTTCAAATAGCTTACATAGATATCAAATCCTCCATACCCCCCTGGTCTATTCGAGGCAAAATATAGAGCTGTACCATTAAACGCTAAGCAAGGAAAGCCTGTAGAATACCCCAACTCATTGTGCTTAAATGGTTTGCCTTCGCTAAAGTCTCCGTTAAATGAAACATCTGCAAGAAAAATGCTTAAGTCTACATCCGTAGGGGTAACAAATTGATGGCCATCAACAAAACTATTCTTGGTGAATGCCACTGTTTTTGAATCGTTTGCGTATGAGATTGGACCAATAAATTCTTTTTTCTTTTCAGGAGCTCTTAACAACTCGATGTTTTCCTGAAACTTTGGTCTAAAACTTTTAGCATAAACTATTTTGTTTCCAGTTTTATTGATATCACTCTCTACTCTATCTAATTCTTCACCAGACTTATATGCATAAGTATTGAAAACTGCCTTTTCGTTGAAAAAAGTCACTCCAAAATCCGAATACCTTGTATTGGCACCAAATAGATTTAAGTCATACTTCTCTTCTTCTTGAAGTAGATTAGCAGCAAAATCACAACTCGCAGCAAAGTGTTCACCAACAATCGGGTCAGTCTTTTGATATTCCCAATATAGCTCTTGAGCATCTCTATACTTCCCCACTCCTTTTAAGGTATGGGCATAGTTTAAAATATACTCTGGCTTGATGTCTCCTAACTTTTTAATCTTTCTATACCAGCCAATGGCATCTATAGGTCGATTTGTGAGTCTGTAAGATTCAGCGATTTTGTAAATACACTCTAAATTACCTGGCTCTTTCTCCAGTGTTCTGGTGTAATTTTCAATGGCGAGCTCGTACGCTTTTAAATCAAATTGTTTGTTTGCTTTCTTTAGTTCTTTCTGAGCAAAAACAAGTTGGGGCACGAGAAAGAACGCTAGCACAGCCAGCGTCTGTAGTTTCCTTGTCATGATCCTTTTAAGTTTCGGTTATTAAACTTGTTACATTATAATAAACAAATATATGAATAAAGTTGAGGAATAGTTAATAATACATAATTTTTTTTAACATATATAATATACTGATGTAAGCGATTGCAATAAATGTCGTTTAAACGTGCTCGACAAGTACACCTTTTTTACTGGGTTTTTACGTTTTAAAGCTATCTTTAATGGAACTTAAATTCAAACCATGTTTAAAAGACTACTTTTTGCCACAGCCTTTGTGTTTATTGGAATTTTTCATGTTCAATCTCAACAACTAGATCATGTTTTAGGAGAGTTGATTGTTCAAGTTGAACGTGACGGTGATATTGACCTCTTACTAGATAAATATCAAATGTTCAACAATGAACCTACTCAAATAGAAGCGAGGAAAATTGTTTCTGACCCTATGAACCTATGGGTGGTTTCTTTTGACAATAATGAAATACACGAAGAGAAGTTTTTAGCAGCAGTAAAGTATGACGTTCCTGTTGCACAATTTAACCATATCATAAAGCCTAGGCTTACGCCGAATGATCCTGAATTTCCGAATCAATGGCAATATATCAATGATGGAAGTATCGGAGGCACGGCTGGTGCCGATATCGACATGGATCAAGCTTGGGATTACACTACTGGAGGAGTGACAGCGGATGGAGATACCATTGTTTTATGTGTAATAGATGATGGAATTGACCAGAATCATGATGACTTTGGTGATAACCTTTGGTTAAACCATAGCGAAATTCCGGGTAATGGCGTAGATGACGATGGTAACGGCTATGTAGATGATTATCTAGGATGGAATGCCGACAATGATAATGACGATATTTACAACGGAATGTTTGGCGGTGGTCACGGAACGCCAGTTGCCGGAATCATGGGTGCAAAAGGCAATAATGGCATCGGTGTAGCGGGAGTCAATTGGGATGTAAAATTAATGGTTGTAGTAGGTGGTGGCAACGAAGCTCAAGCTTTAGCGGCATATGCTTATCCATACGCTTTCAGAAAAAAATATAATGAAACTAATGGTGCAGAAGGCGCCTTTGTTGTGGGAACAAATGCCTCATGGGGAATAGATTTTGGACAACCTGATGAAGCACCTTTATGGTGTGCATTTTATGATTCTTTAGGAGTTCAAGGTATTGTCAGTTGTGGAGCCACAATAAATGGCGAACAGGATGTTGATGTTATCGGAGATCTGCCTACTGCTTGTTCTAGTGACTACCTAATTTCTGTCACTAACATGAACTGGAATGATCAAAAAGTAAATGGTGC
>JAHDBI010000083.1 GCA_020630475.1 Saprospiraceae bacterium | reverse complement strand
TAGGTATTTAGTTTGAATTCCTAATCTCGCCATACTGATGACGTCAGTCCTTTGATATATGGGTTGAGATTCTAAAAGCACTTGAATATCCATATCGTCTTTTGTCCTAAATATATAGACAAATGACAAATAAATCAAGTTTTAAGTCTAATATAAAACCTCAGAATTGCTAAATAGCACGCAGACCACCTTTTAAACTAAACACCATGGCATTCGGATGCATTTCTAATAAATGATTCACCAATAGTCCTGAACGTTTCCCTGACATACAATAAAACACTTGATGTTTGTTCGAATCTTGCCATTCATTAATATTGAATTCTGACAATGGTTGGTGCTTTACATTTTCGACTATAGCCTTGTGTTCATGTACTTCTAAAATGGAAACCAACTCAAACGAATCCAAGTTTTGCTCAACATGCTCCCAGGTAAGTTCAGGAATGGCCTGACATCCTATACTTCTATAAGGCTCATTTTCATAGTGCGATTGTAAATCCGGTATCCAGCTCTTTTTTAGTTTTAATGTCAACTGTTCGTTCGTCAGCGCATTATACGTAAGGAGTTTGTTATTTAGGCTTTCGCCAATGTTTAAAATAAATTTCAATGCTTCATTGGCCTGTAGTAAACCGATTATTCCAGCAATAGTATTGAGCACGCCCACTTCTGAACAGGTAGGCACATTTACATCTGGTTCAGGAAAAACATCTCTAAGGTGAATGGAATGTTGATTTCTATTTTCAAAAACACTAACGTAACCCTCGTATTTATAAATGGCTCCGTAAACCATAGGAATGCTATTGATATGACAATAATCATTGACTAAATATTTGGTCATGATATCATCTGTGCATTCTAAGACCAGATCACATTTTTGGATTATGCTATTTATGTTTTCTTTAATTAGAAATTCTGGAATATTGGAAATCGAGATTTCTGGATTAAGGGATTTTAAGTGGTTTACTAGCGCTTTAGACTTACTTAATGGCTCATCATTTTGAAAAAAAACTTGACGATGTAAATTAGTTACATCCACCTTATCTCCATCTACCAATGTAATTTTACCTACACCTGCGCCTGCCAAGTATGGAGCAGCAATGGATCCTAATCCTCCACATCCTATGATTATCACGTGAGACTCCTTCAGCTTATGCTGTCCCAACTCCCCTATTTCAGATAAACGTGTTTGTCTTATGTATCGATCCTGGTTCACATACTAGATTTAGAACACTCAATGTATCATTAGATATGCAATTATCGCAAATGAAATTTATATTTATGATCTAAGTTTAATAGTACATGCAAAACAATCAACTTTATTGGCGGAAAAATATTCAATACCTCGCTATACTTATTGCCATATGGTTTTTTGTATCGTTTGGCTGTGGAATTCTATTTGTCGAACAACTTAACCAATTCAAATTAGGTGGATTTCCATTGGGTTTTTGGTTTGCTCAACAAGGTTCGATATACACATTTGTAATACTCATTTTCATCTATGTCTTTCTTATGAATCGCTTAGACAAGGCATTTGATTTAGACGAAAAACAATAATCATGAGCGTACAGACATGGACTTTTGTTATTGTTGGGATTACCTTTTTACTATACATTGGAGTAGCCATTTGGGCGAAAGCCGGAACAACCAAAGAATTTTACGTTGCTGGAAGTGGAGTATCACCGCTTGTTAATGGAATGGCCACTGCCGCAGATTGGATGTCTGCCGCTTCCTATTTATCCATGGCTGGTTTGATTTCCTTTATGGGATATGGTGGTTCACAATATCTCATGGGATGGACAGGAGGTTATGTTTTACTTGCACTGCTGCTCGCACCTTATTTGCGGAAATTTGGAAAGTTTACTGTTCCTGACTTTATAGGTGAAAGATACTATTCTAATCAGGCAAGACTCGTTGCCCTTATCTGTGCAATATTCGTTTCATTCACTTATGTAGTCGGGCAAATGAAGGGTGTAGGTGTCGCCTTTGCTCGTTTTTTAGAAATACCATTTAGTTACGGAATACTTATTGGAATTGGGATTGTTTTCTTCTACGCTGTTTTAGGAGGAATGAAAGGTATTACTTATACACAAGTGGCACAATACTGTGTTTTGATTTTTGCATTTACCGTACCAGCAGTTTTTATTTCCCTTCAAATGGTCGGTAACCCTATCCCGCAAATCGGAATGGGTTCAACTGTTTCTGATGGCACGTATCTCTTGGACAAATTGAATCTTTTGAGTACTGATTTAGGTTTTGCTGAATATACCAACGCGGGAATTGATGATCGAGTCAATGTATTTTTCATCACTGCTGCATTAATGCTCGGCACCGCTGGACTACCACATGTTATTGTTCGTTTTTTTACAGTTCCAAAAGTACGAGATGCGCGAAAATCAGCGGGTTACGCTTTACTATTTATTGCACTGCTCTACACTACGGCTCCCGCGATCGCGGTTTTTGCTCGAACCAATTTAATTGAAACAGTAAGTGACCAACCTTATTCTGAAATGCCGGAATGGTTTACTAAATGGGAAGAATCTTCCTTGATCACCTTTGACGATAAAAATGCTGACGGTAAAATTCAGTATGTGGCTGATGCCAAAATAAACGAATTAACTATAGATAGGGACATCATGGTTTTGGCTAATCCTGAAATTGCTCAACTGCCGAAATGGGTCATTGCTTTAGTGATCGCTGGAGGTTTAGCCGCTGCTTTGTCCACTGCAGCCGGATTGCTTTTAGTTATTGCATCTTCTATTTCTCACGATCTTTTAAAAAATTACTTAAAACCGAGTATATCCGAAAAAGGCGAACTTATTGCTGCTAGAGTGGCCATTGCAGTAGCTGTTGTAGCAGCAGGACTTGCAGGATTAAATCCTCCAGGCTTTGTTGCCCAAGTCGTAGCATTAGCTTTCGGATTAGCAGCATCTTCTTTTTTTCCAGCAATAATCTTAGGGATATTCGATAAACGAATGAATAAGGAAGGGGCCATTTCTGGAATGCTTTTAGGAATCATTTTTACGAGTATTTACATATGGTACTTTAAACCCCAACTTGGCGGTCCTGGCTTGGCTGAAGACTATTGGTTTGGCATTAAGCCGGAAGGCATTGGGACACTCGGTATGTTTATTAATCTTATTGTTGCACTTGTCGTAAGTAGATTGACTCCCGCACCACCACAATCTGTTCAAGAATTAGTGGAAAATATACGTGTTCCAAGAGGATCAACTGCAGCTATAAATCATTGATTACTTAGACCTCAATTCTCTCAAAAGACCTTCTTGAATGACCGTTGATACTAAGGCACCATTTTCATCAAAAATACGTCCGTACCCCAGTCCTCTCGAGTTGGATGCGCTTGGACTTCCTACGGAATACAACAACCATTTATTTAAATCAAATCCCCGGTGAAACCACATCGCATGATCTAAACTCGCCATGAATAATTTATGTGCGTTTTCTTCACTCATATGTGGTGCTGCAGCTGCAATCAATAAATTAGCATCAGAAATATAAGCCAATACTTGGTGTTGCATTCGAATATCCATTTCAATGCTTTCACTTGTTTTCATCCAAACGTTTCTCGATAAATTATCTATCGCTTTTTTATCAAAGAGATCCTCCACCGATTTAAAATGAAAAGCTTTTTGTTGGCTGATCCTTACTCTTCGATACAAACTGGGCATAGATTCTTTGATAGTCTCTGCCTGTTCTAAAATCGTTTTTAACTCATTCGGAGGGGTAACCTCTGGCATCACTTCTTGATGATCAAATCCATCTTGCTCTAACTGAAATGAAGTAGCCATTACAAAAATAGGTCTACCTTTTTGTTTAGCCGTTACTCTTCTGGTGGTAAAACTACCACCGTCTCTGATGACTTGGACTTGGTAAATTACGGGAACGGACACATCACCAGGAAGAATAAAATAAGCATGCAATGAATGTGCATACCGATCCTTGGGGACGGTATCATAAGCTGCTGCTAATGCCTGTCCTAAAACTTGACCACCATAAATGATATTCCATGGAGTATGATAATTCTGACCTCTAAAAAGACAATCGTCTAATTTTTCAAGCGTCATTAAATCTATGAGTTCTTTAAGGTTTTTCATAAACAGTAGTTGAGGTACTAAGATTATATCTTGGCATTTATATCAAAACGAATTCTTTGTCCATTTTCTCGAAAAACTCCGATTGCTTTAAGCTGATCAACAAAATAATATTTACAGACGATATTTAATTTTTTGTTGATGGCGTACGCTCCTACCAATTCAATACCTTCTAAATTACTTAATCGTCCATCGGGTGAATTATAATTGGAATAATCCCATCTAGCCCAATCATTTTGCG
This sequence comes from Saprospiraceae bacterium, assembly GCA_020630475.1. Taxonomy (GTDB): domain Bacteria; phylum Bacteroidota; class Bacteroidia; order Chitinophagales; family Saprospiraceae; genus JAHDCZ01. The sequence goes on along the minus strand of JAHDBI010000083.1, from coordinate 11,528 downwards.
CCATATAATCCAAAATAGCATATCGTTCCAAGTTAGCATAAGTGGCTTTAAATTTCCAATCTCCTTTCTCATCTAATTGACCATAAGTAAGACCTAAGACAAAGCCATTTCTTTCATTTTTCCAAGCTTCTGGAATTTGTGACTTCGTATTGTAATCCTCCATATTGCTATAGAAATCTAACTCCATTTTTAGCGGTAAATTTTCAATCAATTTCCATCGCGTCCCAAAATGAAGGATACTATAATTGAGTTGAAAGGATGCTGCTCCATCAGGAATGTCATCGATATTTCTAAACAAAAATAAACCAGGAAAAAAACTAAGCTTCTTATTGAATATTCTAAAGCTTGCTTGCACACCTTGCATCAAACCGTCATTCCATAAATCCTGACCATTTGAGGATAAAATAAAATGACCACCACTAAGAGCAAATTGATTGATCCATGTAGTACTTAAATTCCAATTCTTTTGTAGCCAAACCCCTTCTGGGAATACATTATCACTCCAAAATAACTCATTGCTTTTCTCAAATGGAAATGTATTTTTCCCAATCCAAAAGTTTAATTTCTCTGTATAGTATTTAAAGTATACTTTTTCAAAGCCAATGGGTAAAGTACCAAACTCTTTCAAACCTTGACCTAATGTTAATTGTGGATCTTGTTGTTTTCTCGGATCCCCAGTTCTGATACGAAAACCAAATTGATAGTTATCATGGCAATACTTCAATCCCGTCCTAAAACGATATCTCATCCTCGAGCGATCATCACGAAAGCTTCCGTCCGATTTACGAGAATCCCAATCTTGTTCGACACGAAATCGATAATCCATTTCAAAATCCAATTTGGACCAAATGGAATCCATTTGTGCAAAAAGACTAAGCTGCATGAACAACACCAAAATAATCGTTACTCCTGTTTTCACTATGATTCAATAGAATTTTGAAGGAGCAAAAATATATGCTTTCGGCAATTTTTTATGATTTACATGATAAATCATAAGGTCTTTACATTAAACTTTACCATTGGCGAAAGCCACATAAAAATCACTGAATAAAACTGGCTAGCTAAACTTGATGATATTCTTACCCAACTGATACATGTGCACTTCATCCGGACCATCAGCGATACGTATCGAACGTGCGTACAACCAAAATCCGGCGAGCGGAGTATCTTGACAAACGCCCATTCCACCATGGGCCTGAATCGCCTTGTCGATCACATCACAGGCCATTTTAGGGACAACAATTTTAATCATCGAAACCAATTCTTTAGCCTCTTTGATTCCATATCGATCGATTTTATCTGCTGCTGCCAGGGTCAACAATCTGGCTTGATGAATATTGCAATGTGCCGTGGCTACGTCCTGCCGAATACTGCTAAACGAGGCAAGTTGTCTACCAAAAGCCTCCCGTTCCTTTACTCGAGCACTCATTAAATACAAAGCTCTCTGGGCAGCCCCAATTAATCGCATGCAATGATGGATTCTTCCCGGTCCTAATCGACCTTGAGCAATGGCAAAACCATCTCCTTCCCCTTGAATCAAATTTGATTTTGGAACTCGGACATTGGTCAATTTGATTTCTGCGTGACCTTCCGGTGAATCTAAACTTCCAAAGACACGTAGTGGCCTGATTACCTCAACACCTTCTGCATCTGCGGGGATGATGATCATACTTTGTTGGATATGCCGTTGTGCATCTGGATTCGTTTTACCCATCAAGATGTACACCTTGGTTGCGGGATTCATCGCGCCTGAAGACCACCATTTATGACCATTAATAACATATTCATTATCCTCTAAACGAATGGATGTTTGAATATTTGTGGCATCCGAAGAAGCGACATCGGGTTCGGTCATTAGAAAGGCGGATCTGATTTCTCCATTCATTAATGGGTTTAACCATTTTGATTTTTGTTCGCTCGAACCATACTTTGCCAGCACTTCCATATTACCCGTATCTGGAGCTGAACAGTTGAACACTTCAGAGGACCAAAGCAATCTTCCCATTAATTCTGCCAGTGGAGCATATTCCAAATTGGTCAGTCCAGGACTTAAATCGCCATAAGAATTAGGCAAAAATAAATTCCATAGTCCTTCGGCTTTCGCCAATGATTTTAATTGTTCGAGAGCAGGGAAATGGACCCATGGATTGTCGTGGACAAATTCTCCATATTCCTTTTCTAAAGGGAAAAGATGACGATCCATAAAATCCTTCAATTTCACCTGAAGGGCCTTTGATTTATCTGTGAATTCAAAATTCATAATTCTAATTTAAGCCAACATGTAACCACCATCCGAAGTATAAACACCACCAGTGGTATAACTTGATTGATCTGAGGCCAAATGAACAGCTAAGCCGGCCATTTCATCTGGCTGTGCCATTCTTTGCATGGGAATGTGTCCGACAAAGGCCTTTAGATTTTGTTCGTCTTTCCACAGTGCCTCACTAAATTTTGTTTGTATCAGGCCCGGACAAATTGCATTACTCCTCACTCCCTTTCTCCCCCATTCTTTAGCCTGTGATTTAGTTAACATGATTAATGCTGCCTTGCTAATACTATACAGACTTAAACCAAAAGAGGGTTTAATCCCTTCTACCGAAGCAATATTGATTACAGAACCACCTCCTCGTTCGAGCATATAAGGATAACAAAGATTAGACAGGGTCATACATGCCTTGACATTGATATTCATCACCTTATCAAAGATGTCTCCAGAAGCATTAGATAGTTTATCAAAGACGGGATTTGTTGCTGCATTGTTGACCAATACATCCACTCCTCCAAACTCTTTTATTGTAAAATCAACTAGGGCCTGCAACTGATCATCTTTTCCCACATGACAGGCTTTCGCCAAAGCGGAATGACCTTCATCTCTGATTTGTTTTGCCACCAAATCTACACTTTCTTGACTCCGACTACTCACGACCACTTTAGCTCCTTGTGCAGCCATAGCATGAGCGATAGAAGCACCAATCCCTTTAGAGGATCCCGTGATAATGACAACTTTGTTTTCTAACTGCAACGAACTTCCCATGGTATTTTTTGATTTAAATGAATGTTTGAAAGTAAAGAAATTGACTAACTTACCCTCTACATCATCTCAGATATTTAGATGCTCAAATTACTTAGTCCTGATGAAGGATTTGATTTATATCGACTCAAAGCTTTTTTATTAGATGAAGAACTGATCGCTGATATTCATAGTGAATGTCAAGTCCAGCAATATTCTAATGGTTATTCTAATCTTACGTTTTTAGTAACTGTTGAAAACAAGGAGTTTGTTTTAAGAAAACCACCAAAGGGTGCCGTCAAGAGAGGACATGATATGAGTCGTGAATACAAGGTCTTGAGTCATCTTCATAAAGGTTTTGACAAGGCTCCAAAGACTTACAGTTATTGTGACGATTTAGAAGTCATGGGGACTTCCTTTTATTTAATGGAAAAGATGGAAGGCATCATTTTGAGCAATAAAGAAACAAAGAAGAGGTCTCCTAATGCAGAGGAATTTGGTAAAATCTATCAATCATGGCTCAATGTATTTAAAGATTTACATGATATAGATTATAAGTCCATTGGTCTAGGAGACTTAGGCAAACCTAAAACTTATGTTGAGCGTCAAGTGACCAATTGGTCTAAACAATACTTGAAGGCCGCAACGATGGATTTGAAGGATGCTCAAAGGGTAATTGATTGGCTTAAAGTAAACCAGCCCAACGCATACGAGCACAGTTTTATCCATAATGATTACAAATATGACAATGTTGTATTTAAAGACGACACGTGGAATGAGATATCAGCTGTTCTGGATTGGGAGATGTGTACCATTGGTGATCCCTTAATGGATTTGGGGACATCATTGGCTTACTGGATGCGTCCAAGTGACGGACCTGGGTCTATGATCATTCCCTCTCCTACTTTAATGGACGGCAATCCATCTCGGAATCAAATCGTTGAGGACTATGGAAAACGAACAGGTCGATCAATGGATCATATTTTGTTTTACTATGTTTTCGGTTTGTTTAAAATAGCCGTAATTGTCCAACAAATATTTTATCGTTATCATTTGGGCTTGACCCAAAACCCTAAATTTACACAGCTAGATCAGGCTTGTGCGCTATTTTGTCAAATGGCTAATCAAGCTATTGAAAAAAAACGCATTGAAAACTTTATGTAATTATGAACAAACAACTCATTTTAAAAAAGCGACCAACAGGTCTTCCAGATGCAGATACATGGCAATTAAATCAAGGAGAAATCCCTAAGCCCAATGACGGAGAGGTATTAATAAAAACACATTACATATCGCTTGATCCTGCGATGCGGGGATGGATGAATGATTCTAAATCTTATATTCCGCCAGTGGCTTTAGATGATGTGATGAGAGCAGGTACGATCGGTGAGGTGATTGAGTCCAATAATGACAAATATAAAGTAGGAGATGTATTGACTGGCTGGGGAGGAGTGCAACAGTATTTTACAACCAATGGAGAAGGTCATTTTAAGGTGGATACAAATCTTGCACCAATGACCAAATACATCGGTGCATTGGGAATGCCTGGAATGACCGCGTATTTCGGAATACTCGAAGTAGGTAAAATTAAGGAAGGTGAAGTAGTACTTGTTTCTGGAGCAGCGGGCGCAGTAGGCAGTGTCGTAGGCCAAATCGCAAAAATTAAAGGTTGCACAGTGATAGGAATTGCAGGTGGAAAAGAAAAATGCGATTATGTAGTCAATACACTAGGCTTTGACGGATGCATAGATTATAAAAATGAAAATGTTCATTCTGGAATAAAAACACATGCTCCTAAAGGTATTGATGTGTATTTTGATAATGTGGGTGGAAAAATTTTAGATGCAGCTTTAACGAGATTAAGAAGGTATGCACGAGTGGTGATTTGTGGAGCTATATCTCAATACAACGAAACAAGTATTCAAGGTCCAAAGAATTATTTGTCATTACTAGTTAATCGGGCAACAATGCAAGGCATGGTTGTTTTTGATTACGCAGACCGATATAAAGAAGCTGGGATGCAAATGGGCATGTGGATGATGGAAGGAAAGTTAAAAACAGAAGAGGATGTTTATGAAGGCATTGAAAATTTCCAAGAGACTTTTCATCGTCTATTCAATGGAAACAAAAGAGGTAAATTGGTATTAAAAGTGAAAGAAGATTAATCCATGAATAAGGTTTTAAAAATCCAACAAAAATTTGCTGGAAAGCCATTTGGTAAAAAATTGTTTTCCTATGTCGTCGCTAGAATGGCTCCTTACTTTTTGACGATCAAACCACATGTGGAAGAATTGAGGCATAATTACATTCGTGTAAGCATGAAAAAAAGAAGAGCTGTACATAATCACCTTAAAACGGTACACGCTATTGCGTCTTGTAATCTTTGTGAGTTTGCCGCGGGTATTTGTATGGAGTCATCTATCCCTAAACATAGAAGATGGATACCAACAGGAATGGATGTCAAATATGTGGCTTTGGCCAAAACAGATCTTGTCGCAGTCTGTGATTTAGAAGGAACAGATTGGGACAATTGTGATGAGGTAGTTTGTGAAGTTTCAGTGAGAGATAAAGAAAATCTTGAAGTGGTGAAAGCCCATATATTTATGAAAGTATCGGATAAAAAGAAATAATACATGTACGACAAATTACTTGCCCCTCTTGATTTAGGATTCACTACTTTAAAGAATCGAGTCCTTATGGGGTCTATGCACACCATGTTAGAAGAAATTCCAGGAGGGAATAAGTTGGCAGCAGCATTTTACGCCGAAAGGGCAAAAGCTCATGTAGGCTTGATTGTCACAGGAGGAATCGCGCCAAATGTCGAAGGTGGCGTGGCAGATGGATCTGGAAAATTAACCACTCAAGAAGAAGTTGAACATCACAAAGTGATTACAGAAGCCGTACACGAACATGATGGTAAAATCTGCCTTCAAATTTTGCACACCGGTAGATATGCTTATAGTCAAAAGGCCGTTGCTCCTTCCCCAATTAAAGCACCAATTAACATGGTCACTCCGCGAGAAATGACTGATGATGATGTTGAGAGAACTATATCAGATTATATTCGCTGTGCAACACTAGCCAACGAAGCGGCATATGATGGCGTTGAAGTGATGGGTTCTGAGGGCTATTTAATCAATCAGTTTATTGTTCAACGAACAAATCATCGAACAGATAAATGGGGAGGAAGTTATGAAAACAGAATTCAATTTCCCTTGCGTATTGTAAAGGGAATTCGAGAAGCGGTAGGTGAAAACTTTATCATTATCTATCGGCTTTCAATGCTAGATTTAGTAGAAGGAGGAAGCAGCTGGGATGAAGTGGTTACATTGGCGAAAGCCATAGAAAAAGCTGGAGCAACGATTATTAACTCTGGTATAGGTTGGCATGAAGCAAGAGTACCCACCATTGGTTCTGTAGTACCACGAGGAGGATTTGCATGGGTGACCAAAAGACTTATGGGTGAGGTCAATATTCCTTTGATTGCGACCAATAGAATTAATATGCCTGACGTAGCTGAGAATATACTACAAGAAGGATGTGCCGATATGGTTTCCATGGCTCGTCCTTTTTTGGCTGACGCCGAATTTGTTTTGAAAGCTATGGAAAATAGGGCCGATGAAATCAATACTTGCATTGCTTGTAATCAGGCATGCTTGGATCATACCTTTACGATGCAAAGATGTTCGTGTATTGTCAACCCAAGGGCATGTCATGAAACTGAATTAGTTTACGAAGCGACCAACCATCCAAAACGCATTGCGGTAGTCGGAGGTGGTCCTGCGGGTTTAGCCGCTGCGAGTATTGCGGCAGAAAGAGGGCACCAAGTTCACCTTTACGAGGCATCAAACAGATTGGGAGGCCAGTTTAATATGGCTAAAGAAATTCCAGGAAAAGAAGATTATGCAGAAACAATTAGGTATTACACTAAAATGCTTAAAAAGCATGATGTAGAAATATTTTTAAATACTACTGCAAGTAAGGAAGTTATAGAAAGCGCAGGATATCAAGAGGTAATTATTGCCACAGGAGTGAAACCAAGAACTTTAGATTTTAAAGGAATTAATCATCCAAATGTTCTCAATTATCGAGATGTGCTTTGGCATAAAAAGCCTGTAGGAAAAAGTGTGGCGATCGTAGGAGCCGGTGGAATAGGATTTGATGTTGCAGAATATTTAGCACATCCGGAATCCTTGAAAATAGATACTAAAATTTACATGAAGGAATGGGGCGTTGATATGGAATACAATGAACCTGGTGCAACTAAACCACCAGAAGAAACTCCCTCTCCTAGAGAAATTCATCTGCTAAAAAGATCAAGAGGAAAGCATGGTAAGGGTTTAGGAAAAACGACTGGATGGATCCATAGATCGAGCTTAAAAAAGAAGGAAGTCAATATGCTTTCCGAATGTGAATATATCAGTTTTTCTGAGGATGGTTTTGAAATAAAAGTACATGGTGAAACTAAACTTTTACCTGTAGAAAATGTTATTATTTGTGCAGGCCAAGAAGTTTATGATCCACTATCTGACAAACTAAATTTAGATAAAGAAAATATTCATGTGATAGGTGGTGCTAAAAATGCTTCGGGATTAGATGCAAAAAGAGCTATTAAAGAGGCAGCATATTTGGTTGCTAAAATTTAAAATTAAATGATGAGTAAAAAAGTATTAGCATTTGGAGCAAGTAGTAGTAAACATTCAATCAATAAAAAACTCGCCAGTTACACAGCCTCGCAAATGGGTGATGCCGAAGTAACTGTACTTGACTTAAATGATTTTGAAATGCCCATTTACAGTATCGACCGAGAAAAGGATACTGGAATTCCTGATAAGGCGATAAAATTTAAAGAACAAATACTTAAAGCAGATGGAATAATAATTTCATTCGCAGAACATAATGGTGCTTATACTGCGGCTTTTAAAAACATTTTTGATTGGATTTCACGAATTGAAGGAAGTCCTTGGGGTGATAAACCAATGTTTCTTTTAGCCACATCTCCCGGTGCTCGGGGCGGAAAAACGGTTTTAGATTTAGCCACGATGTCATTTAAATTTATGAATAGTAATAAGATTCATTCCTTTTCTTTACCATCATTCAACACCAATTTCACTGAAGAAGGAGGAATTTCGGATATGACATTAAACGATGCGTTTCAAAATAGCTTAAGTGACTTTAAATCAAGTTTATAGCCAACCATTTCATCAATGGCATAGTCTATACTTTTAAATGCATTATTAATGAAATCTGGTTGCTTCACTATTTTATTTCTAGGTTTCGTAGTCTTAAATCTATTTGGTCAAAAGTCTATCAACTTACAAACGCATCAGGGTATCGAAACTGGCTATGGCAATGAAGTAGTTTCCTTTCCTGACGGATACTTCGTCTTGTTGTCTAGCTATGATTTTCCAGGAAACAACAAAGAAGAATTACTCATTACCAAGTTTGACAACTGTCATGTAATTATCTGGAATAAACGATATACATCTTCTACAGATGTAGATATTCAGAAGGCCATTTGGGACGAGGACAAATTGGTGATTCTTGCCGGTTCTGGTTTGAAATACCCATTGATCATTATGCTTGATGTTGATGGTGAAATCATTTTATGCAATAGTTACAAACACAGCACCTTTGATAACCCATATAATTTAGAGAAGGGCACCGATGGATATCATTTTTTCGGACCATCAGATGGAGTGGCGCAATTTTCCATTGATTTTAATGGAGATTTTGCTTTCGCGAATATTATTAAAACAAGCTTGTCTGAAACGGAAATTGAAGGTACCCGACCTTTTGGAAGTGGCGCATTAAAGAATGGTACTTTCATTCGAAGAATTGGGAATGTATTGGCTTGCGTGGATATCAATAATAATATTTTATGGGCTCATCATTTCTTTATTGACTGGAACGGTTTCGGGGAAAAATGTCCACTAGATGTAGATGATGGTTTTATACTAACCATGGAACTTGATGAACAAGTCCTAATCGTTAAACTAGATTACGATGGACATATCATCTGGTCTAGTCCTAATTTGAATATTCGGCATACAACAGCTTCATTGCGCGTTTCAAACAATAATATCACAGTGGTCTCTCAAACGAATACAAATCCAAGGAGACTTTCATATATCGAATTATCACGAAGTACTGGCGAAGTTCTCAAAAATGAGTTTTTTGAATTTGCTGAATATAACGGCTTTAATTTCCCTACACACGATCATACTACTGAAGGTGATTTAATAATCTCAGGCAGTATTTTAATAGATTTTGGAGCAGGAGACTGGGAAGATATGTTAGTAGTTAATCCTAGCCATTCTGGTTGCCATGACATTCTAGAGCATACTCAAAGCCCTGGACCTAATATAGCTTTTGAGGATATCACCGAAACAATGAGTATCGTGCCATTTGAAGTTATGCAAGAACAACACTCGTTGAATGTTTATGAAGAAGAAGATTTCTATTTTACCCAATGTATTGATAAGGATATTATGGTGATTGACACATTCTTATCCTGTCAAGGATCATATTTATTCAACAACCCATTTCCAGGTGCTGAATATTTATGGGAAGATGGTTTAAGTGATTCAGTTAGACTTTTTAATACAACAACTAACACCTATGTTGAAGTATCGGATTGTTATACTCAAAAGATTATACAATTAGATATCGGACCGTTCGATTGTCAATGCAACTTATATCTTCCTAATATCATTAACATTAATTCCGACAATATAGATAACCAGACCTTTCGTCCATTTAGTAATTGTGATTTGAATCAATATGAAATGTCCATTTATGATCGCTGGGGCAATAGAGTATTTCACAGCAATGATTTTTCTACGTTTTGGAATGGTGAACTTAAGGGTAACAAAGTATTAAGTGGTGTCTATGTTTATCATTTAGAATATAGCTTTCATCACTTAAACGAAATGAAAAATGTGAGTGGACACTTTACGCTTCTTAAATAATTTAGAAATCATTCAATATTTTTGGGCTCCAAGTACGATTCCCTAGGAATGAAAAAACAGAAATAATCAAGGATACTAATAAATATATCCCTAAACCAATTTGTAAAACTGTACTTAGTTTATAGGTAGAAACATGCGGTAGATCGGAGATTCTAAATAATATAAAAATAGCCAATCCAATTTTAACAAACTCCCCTACTAAACTCAACCAATGACCATCCATCAACGAAGTATATGTGAAAATCATAGCAAACAAGAAAAGAGAAAAGCTTACTAACAATAAATAATCGAAAGAAGCAATATTAACAAGTAAATAATATTGTAAAATATTGGCAAGCACAAATTGAAAAACAACCCAGCTTAGTAACAATTTCGAATATGAGGTCTGATACTTTTGATACTGATAAGGCTCTTCTATAATTTTTAGTGGGTATTTTTCTGCTAAATCTGCAGGTCTCCACCCCGTCGGCTTCATCCAAATTGTCAGTTTAGCCTTCCAATCATTTGTTAACCAAGCATCTTTAATTAACTGCCATAGATGCATAAAGTTGATTAAGGCAGGATTCCATGTTCGAGCAGGTTTTTTAATTCCATAAACTGGTGGTACGGAAGCCAACTCCTCTTGAAAAGTACCAAACATCTTATCCCAAATAATAAAAATCTCAGCAAAGTTTTTATCTATGTATTCATCATTTATCGCGTGATGCACTCTGTGATGTGAAGGAGTGACAATAATATATTCTAAAAAACCCATTTTATTGATCAGTTTAGTATGATACCAAAACTGAGCAAAGAAATGTACGGGTGCGACAGTGGCGATAACTTCGGTAGGGATACCAATGACAGCCATTGGAATATACAAGAAGAAATAGACTTGAAAAATCACAGAAATATTTTGACGAAGCGCACAAGACAAATTAAATTCCTCACTACTGTGATGAATAATATGTCTATTCCATAGTATATTAAATGTATGATTGAACCTATGTTGCCAATATCCCGCAAAATCTAAACCTATAAATGCCAATAAAAACACCCACCATCTAGGATTTATGTTAAAAACACCTATCCAAGATTCCATCCAAGAATAACTAATAATCACTACGGATAAGCCCAATAATTGCTTCAAGGTAAAGGTCATTCCTGAACTTAAACTACTAATGAGATCCATGGGTCTATTGATCCTATGACCCATAAAATATGCGGCCACCGCTTCGATAATAATCAAAAAAATAAAAAAAGGAATCGCAATAGATAAGGCATAAGCATAAGCTTCCATAGCAAGGACAATAATTTTCGATGTCTAAATTAATTGAATACCTAGAAATTCACTAAATCAATCGTTTATTTCCCGAAATATGAAGAGGAACGTCTTGATGTTTTAAAGTCTTAAATTTTGATTAGTAGATCGGTTGGACTTCGCATTTTTTTGTTTTCTTTGTGTTCCAAATTTGCTAAAGTGCCTAGGCATAACGGCATTTTGTTTTGAAATGAGGGTATAGCTCAGTTGGTTTAGAGCGCTGCCTTGACAGGGCAGAGGTCGACAG
>JAHDBI010000082.1 GCA_020630475.1 Saprospiraceae bacterium | reverse complement strand
ACCACATTGGTTTGCTGAATGGTACCACAGAGCTCCAACTCAAATTGTATCGTCAGTGGATCTGTATTACAAAGGATTTCATTATCCAAAAAGCATCCTAGGAATACATTATAAGCACTCAGTCCTGCGGTGCTGAAAATAATTTCATGTTCTGTACCATTTCTATGGTGCACAAAATTGTTGTTTTCGAAACTTACAAAATCAACTTTATACTTGCCTTCCGTATCAAAGCGCACAATGAGATCATCACAGCCCGATAAGGTACTTGGCAATAAAGAAAGCGTGAATGGACTTCCTGTTAGATAGTCTCGAGTGGTGTAATTGGCATCTGGGTTGGATTCTTTGATGTAAAGATCTTGGGAATGGGCAACATTTGTTGATGCACAGAACATTATAATAATTATATATATATGTCTAAGCTTCATTGAGTTTTATTATGCTAATATCATTAAATCAAGATCTAACTTAAACTAGGTTGACAAATTATGGTTATCTCCAAAAGTTATTACATTTACTCAGTTACCAATTATCGTAAACAATATTCATCGTTATAATTAAATAAAACGAACTAAATATTTTTTATCTTTCAACTTGCAAGCAAAAATTTCTGCTTGTATTTATAAATAATTTTTCTGAACTATCCATTCTTGATTTTAGTTCGAAGCCTTTACTGGTAATTTCAAATTTAATCGTACTGACTTGTCCAGAAAAGTGCTCGTAGTCTACTTCGTCTATCTTATGCAACTCAAGAATATTTCCTTGTATTTTACCTTCGAATTGAAGTAAAATATCATCTCCTCCTTCAGATCCGGCTATTTTTTTATTTACAATTAATTCAGAATCATTATTGTATAGCGATAAATAATATCCGTGAAATTCATTTTCATTGATAGGAATTGCATAATAAGTTAATAAGTAGAAAGAATCACGAATTAATTGAAACCCCTTGTAAAAAGAATCGTGAGTATCTATAAAATCCGAATCCAATTTTAGTTGATTCACTAAATACGTTTTGTCCATTTTAAGACTTAATAATTCTTCGCGATTATTAAAACTTATCCAATTTTCATTAGCTATGAGTAATTCTAAATTTTGTTTTTGTTTAAATCCTTTAACTTGAATTAAATTTGCATCTACTTTATGTTGTTTTTGAATGGAACAACACATTAGAGCATTTAATAACACCACATATAAAATCAAGAATTTATTCATAATTAATTATCATTTTTTCTAACATCTGTTACTGTGAAATTTCTTTTACCCGCATAGTTAGTTCCTGTTATTGAATTATCTTCATTTACATATAATCTGTTAGTTGTACTTGTACCTTTTGATTTGTGCCTAGTACCTACCTCATAAAATGTAAAATAAGCTTTGTTCTTTTCCTTATCATATCCTTTACCAACAATAACAACAAAATGATCAGCTGCTTGACCATCGCTTTGATTTTTTGAAATTGTATGATCTACTCCTACCATTACTGGGTTTCCAGATTGAAGTTCGGAGTTTATGTAGTCGATACCTTTTTTTGCCTGAGGTGTTAATTCAAGATTTGTATTTGTTTTATCATTTTTGGCCACTATAATTCTTGATTTTTTAAACCCAGAATTCGACAAACCATAATCTTTTAAAATTTTTTGCGAAGCTCTGGCGCAAGCTACATTTGGCCTTTCAAGTGAAAATTGACTCACAAAAGGAACTTTATTTGATAAATCAATATTTTTAGAAAGTTCAGGAGTAACAGATTCAGTGGATTTTATTAAATCGTCAGAAGTTGTTAAATTGATTTTTGAGCTTCCCGAATCCTTCTTTATAGAAGGTGCAGGGCGACTTGAAGATTCTACGGGAACAATATTCCAAGAATTCCACCAATGGTTCAACTTGTATGTAGCATGATTAATATATTTTTCTAAATCTTGCCCCGCTCCTGTTAACATATATTCTATTGCACTTGCACCTTCAAGTCCATCAACATCAACATTTCTAATTGGGTCATTTTGAGAATATTGGTATGAAGAAAACCTAGGATATGACCTAAATAATGGATCTTGACTTAGAAATTTAGCAAATGAAGAATTATATATCCTAAAACCATAATCAATAAAAACTCCGTTGCCCATAATTTCGTCGTCTTGAAATTTGCCATTATATCCAAATCCATAATTAGAACCAATGAAGTTTCGCGAAGGTGTTTTAAAACCAAAAGGATAGTAATCTGAAGCACTTTTAACAACAGTTAAATGTTCACTTATGTTAGTTCCTGCACCATTCTGATGACTATACTTTCGGTCTGTTATAGTAGTTAATACATTACTCAAGTGATTGGTCAATTCATAGCGCTTTTTTCCTCTATGGAATAGACTATTGGATGCATCCAATTCAAAAGATGGCTGTTGAGTTAGACTATAATCATCTTGCCCAAGGCCTATATGGGTCAGATCAGCGATGATCGAGAAATCTATATCTGATAAATCAAGGACAGAACCCATCGGCTTCACTGCATCTAAGGGTGGTTTATCTAAAGTGCCATTTGATGTAGGAACCTTGTTAGGTTTTGTTAAAGGATCTTTATCAAGATGGATGTTGCCGATTTCCTGAGGTAGTTCGGCTGTTCGTTCGGGACCTTCTATTTGCTTATTCGCGGTGTACTCTCCAATTCGATCTGAGCCATAAAGGTACGCCCCCTTCCACATAACTATAGGTTCATTGCCTAGTGTAGGAAGACTAATGGGGCTTTGCCCTATTGGACCCGTGGTTTGTTGGCTAGGCACAGGGCTCATGTCCTTAGTATATGTAGACATGATATTACCTTGAGCATCTCGTACAAAAAGGGTGGCTTTATCGTCTATGATTTTGGCTATACGATTTCCAAGAGGATCATACTTAAATACCATTTCTTTATTTCCTGGAGTGTTATTATCGATGCCGTTGCTATCCGTGATTTTTGCCACCTTACCTTGTACATTCCATTCTACCTCCAGCCCACCGCCCAAATCTTCGATCATGTTTCCAATTTTGTCATAACGGTGGCCAATACCAAATGTACCGTCGTGATCACGTATGGCATTCGGATTCGTTGGATCCAAGGGATATGCGGTATTCGAGACTTGATCTATCACTCGAGTGAGTTGATTATTTCGTCGATCATATTTATACTCAAAATCATCCATGGCTTCGTGGCCCAATGCACCATTCCGCTGAAGCGATAGAATATTCCCGTTGCCATCGTAACTGTAATCGGCAAAATACGGCTGAGTAGACCAGTTTGGATCTTGGCGTTGTGCATTGAGAGCCCAAGCATTCGTATTGATATCATAATCATCCCAGGGTCGCATTTCCTTGATGCGATTGAGTTGGTCATAGGCATAATCATTGGACACATATCCATAATCTGTATTCTCTCGGATAAAGTGGCCTATGGACGTGGTCATATTTCTGATATTCCCATTATACAGACCTGGTGCTGCACCCTGATAGGATGGTTCGAAATCTTGTAAACCAGAAATACTCTGAAAGTCACCGTCATAATAATTCAGCATGTATCCTAGTTCGTCAGGTGCAAAGGAAGCATGGACCCCAGAGGCCTCTCCGTCTTGACCCGGATCTAAATCACTATTTAATCCTATAGCGTTGGTCCCTTTGATCCAGCCGTGGATCGTGTAAACATAATCTATGCCTTGTACTTCTTGACTACCGAGTTCGACACGAGCCAAAGGTCCGTGAGGATAGTAAAAGTATTTGGCCTCGAGATCCCAGATACAATTATCAAGACTGGTTTCGACCTGCACAATACGATTATCTTCATCATAATGATAACGGTGGATGAACTGATCTTTTTCATTGCGCTGATAGATCACCTTGTTGACATTTCCAGAGACAAGATCGTATTCATACTCTAGATGTTTAGAGAAGCCATTCTTTAATCTTTGGGTTAGGGCTTTAACATTACCTAGCTCATCGTAAGAATAATAAGAACCGGAGATGGCATTTTGATTGTCCAGCTGTACTTCGGTATCATAATATTCAGCGAAAGCTACCCGACCACGAAGATTATCCAAACTATTATTAGGAAAAGCAGAGGATAAATTAGTAGATGGTCCACTATCATAATAGGTATGTGTGATCTGCTCTTTATCACAGAGATTCAAAAAGTCAGCAGCATATCCCTGTGCGGTTCCCCAAGTAAAAATGGCCGCTTGATTGTACCAATTGTTGTAGGTATTCGGATTCTTCGCTTGACCGGCTTCAACGATTCGACCTAGTTGATCATAGGCGGTGTAACTGTACTTATTATTGTCTGCTTGTTTTGGGTTTTGTGAAAAAACAAGACGCCCCAGATCATCGTACTTGAATGTACTGATACCATCTCGACTAGGTTCTATATTTAATGCTGTCTCTGACCCATGATCAGGCAGATTTTGTGTGGTAATTTGATTCAGTGAATTGTACGTATAACGTGTATCCCACCTCCAATAATCCGGAACAACTGTAGAGCTTACTTGTCTGGCTGAGGTTACTTGGTCTAGTTCGGTGGAAGTCTGAAAGGTTTTATCTGGGTCTGGCAGTTCGTTATAATAGTCATAAGTCCCGTTTGGGGGAACCGTACGACTTAAGTTACCTGCCTGATCATAGTACGATAACACAAAATGATGTTCCCCTGACTCATGTTCCATATTAAAGACTTCGGTGGCATAAAGACATTGTGTCATGTAAGCATGCTTAATCGAGTCTTTTATACCTTCAATGTATTGCAGATATAATTCATTGGCATTATGCTCGGCGTAAAGCTGCAGCATCAGGTCGCAGTCATATTCGAAGATGGTATCCACCATGATAGAATCCGCTGGCAGGCAGCATATAATCGTGTCGGTACAAACCAAATCATAAAAATTACTATCAATAGAAATACCCGTGGAATCTAGATTGCAGGGATTTATGACCCATGCAGGATCAAAGTAAGGATTGTACTGGCCTATCCACATATCGTCTTCGATATTTCCAGTGCTTAACTCATTGGGAATATTTAGGCAATTTTGAATGCCGGCATCTACATTTTCTCCACAGCATCGACCTAATTTTGCACAAGAAATAGTGCCTTCTACGATTAAAGGAATGTGTCCCTGTTGAATACCGATTATCTCTAAATACCTAGAGTGCGCAACACAAGTAAATTGGTTTGTTTCTCCATAGCTATCTAAAGCGGATGTTTGCAATTCAAATTGATCGAAATGTGTGATTGCATTAATAAACTGGGTGTGGCTGAAGCCTGCATATATCGAAGCGTCATCCATCGGCAAGAATGTCAACTCTATTTGACATAGATTCTTGTCCAAATCAATTGATCCTAAGTTTCCAGAAAGTGTTCCGTTGTTGAGATCAAGGTTAACATTGGTCCATAGATATGGTAAAAAAGGACTTCCACCAAAACAATCAGGCAGTTCCAATTCTGTATTTTCGTCCGGTCGAAAGCTAATATTGTCTTGAGCAAACTGTTGTGGACAAAATTGATTTAGAAAATTCTCTAATTCTGAAAGGCAAGCATATTCGATACAAGTCTCTCCAGTTTCGATGGGATCTAAACCATCCACTGAATCAATAACGCAACCATTGTTTTCTAATTCTCCAATGCTAATACCAATGAGGTTATCTAGATTATTGACTATCGAATCAAGATCATAGATATCATCTATTTGATCCATTAATGGAATATCATAGACAGATGGAAATCGTTTAATTTTATTTTTATAAAGCTGGGCATCTTGATTATTGCATAATTGGTCTGGGCAAAAGAAGGGTATGTCTGGAGTATTATTGGATGCACAATTATTCCAAGATTGACCAAATAATGTACTTGATGGGATACCAAAATCATTTCTGGTCCAATTGAAGGGATCTTCTCCAATGCAGCCATTATAACATCCATTATTAATCGCGTTAAAGGATCGTGTCCAATACTCATACTTCTCTTTCAAACTCAAGTAGATGCTTTTAATTTGTATCCACAGCATATTTGCCATTTCTACGTCCGTTGATGTTAGTGAGATGTTCGATTGACAGTTCTGGAGAATTACTTGATCTATACTATTTGTAAGGGTATCAAAAGCTAATCCATTGCATACATTATATACCGCCATATCATAAACAGACATGGCTGGAGCATTCAAATTCGACGGATAATCAGCGAAATAATTATTGAGCTCATTTTCCATAGATTGATAAAATCGACTACCTGTCTCACCATTTGATGAACATCCTTGATTTTGAGAGAGTTGATCATTGAAAAAAGGATCTTGTGATAAGATATGTACTAAATTTTCTGGATTATTTGAGTCCAAATATCCCAAAGCAAAAGCCTGAGCTGCAGTTTCTATGCCGATCATTGTTCCATCGAACTCAGCATTACAATTATTACAATCTATGAGATAACAATATTCTGGATGATAAGGCAAAAATGCTTCTGACCATTCGGATTGCCATAAGCCCGTGATTATAGAAGCCATTGTCTCACCACTTAAGGAAACATTTATAAATTGATTTTCAATGATGGTGTAATAATCCAAGTTTACATCATCCAAAAGATGATTGCCCGAAAAGAAAATAGATAATGGATCATTGGAGAAATAATTTCCTTGAGCATCCACTTCATACTTGGCATATTGACCGCCTGGCATAAAATCACTGATCATGGCATTTCTTGCCATTTTGCATTTATTATTAATTGTATCGCACAGTTCAGCAAGAAATGCATCTGACGGATCAATTTGTCCACAATCAATTCCACAAGGTGCATCGAGTAATTCTGTTTCTTGTTCTGAAAGCCAATCCGCTAAAGTCTTTATACAGGTATTATTGGGATCATTGACAAATTCGTCTACATATAAATCTGCTACAGCTTCATTGACTTTGAGAAATTTATTGATCGTATAATTGCCCTTATCCAAAATCAGATTAAGGATCTCTGGGTCTTGTTGTGTTGATTCTCTAAATATATCTCCGATTTGCAATTCCACCTCGGCATCCCAAATTGAAGCATTACAAATGTTGTCTATGGATTGATTATTGTCGAAACCTATCGTTTGCACCAATCTTAAAATGGTCTCATTGCAATCTGTATTTTTTACTTCAATAATCAGATCATAGACACAATCATAGCAAATATTGTTTCCTAAACACAACTGATCAGTAAATTGAGCTGGAGTCAGTGTATAATCAAAATTATAACTCATATTGTTTTCTGAGACGAAAATCGGAACACTCATATTTACGGCGTAGGAATCAAAGTCGATGTGGTTATTGACCGTGAGTTCATCCATAAATTCGACCTTTTTGTAGGTCTCCAAAGTATCTAAGTTGTCGGTTGCGCCATAAAGAGAGGTAGCGATTGTATTGCCTTTCAAATCTTGATATGCAATACTTATTTGATTATTTGGATCTTCAGTAATGACCTTTTTGTAGTACTTAGCTATTCCTGCTTCAGTTCCAAATAGACGATCTAATTCTGATTGCGTTGGAGTTGTGTAGGTAATTTCCGTTTCTCTACCTGTACCTATATGATGGTCATTACCAACACCACCTTGTGCTAAAGGTCTATTGGTATTGTCATTCATAAATCTTGTTTGTGAAAAGGGATAGCGAAGCGCATCAGGAATAAGTTTTAACTCAGATTGTTGTTCAACACTTGTGAGACTATTATAAAATTCGGGAGAATAATAGTGTGATGCCCCAGATATGGATGACATCGGATCAGGATCTGATAGGCAACCAGACTTATCAAAATTTAGTGCATGATAAGGTTCATCATCTGATGGCGCTCGATTAAAATTATCATAATACATGATGCTGCCTAATTCTGAATTGGCCGGACCTTTTATAGGAGCAGGTAAAACTTCTATGGCTTGTCTTCCAATGTAATCATATATTGATTCTTGTACGAGAGCGTAATCATTGGACTGTAGTTTAGTCACTTTTTGCCTTGAGGCCATACGACCATCAAAGTACTGATTGACAATTTTGTACTTACCATCTTCAGCATAGCTGGTAATACTTTGGTAATTGAGTTTATCTTCTTCGTGTTCGTCAATATAATACCATTGTTGACTGGATCCAGACCAAGGTCCCTCGTATCGATATTCATAAGCTGCGCCCATTCTACCCACTGCTCTGATATTGAAAAAGAAATGTGTTTTCTCTTCGATGGCTGGAATGATGATCTCATTATTACTAGTACTTATCCTCGTCATGTTCCTATTCGAGTTGTTGGAAGTAAAAGGTAAGCTGAGATCTATATTTGGGACGGGGTCAGTACCCGTATTTGTATTTATACCAAGGTAGCTATCGGTAAACTGGAACCGTATATCATACTCTTCAGCAGCTTCCATATAAGGCCAGGTGACTCGAAGCTCCTTTTTAATAGGATCATGATTGACGATTACATTATTATGATTTAGGGCGATTATTTCAGAGGTATGATAATAACGAATGTCTTCTGTATATGCTTTGAGCACTATTATACTCTTCAATTGATCCATTTGATTCTGAGATAATCCAGGAATACTAAATTGAATATCAAGCAATTCGACTCGTTGACCACCAGAGAGTTTTAGTAAATCTATTTGCTTAAAAGCACTATGTTGATCCCTACGGAAATTAATTTTTAACGTATGTGATTTTTGAGTTACTATATCATCTGGCAAATTATAATGCTTGTACACAAAACTTACTTCTGCATCCAAGTCAAAATCAATTGGATTAGCATCAAAAGGATTAATCTCGAATCGAATTATATTATTTACTTCAGTGACAATGAAGTTTGCATTCCAGTTTGCATCGTAAGGATCAAAACCATAAATGGACGTCGCTAAATTGTTCGTACCGTTATCTAAAAAATCACCTAAAGAAATGATGGATATTGGAGAAGAGTATTGTTTGGCTATTAAACCAAAACTTGCCAATAAACATAGAGATAATATGTAGATTTTTTTTCTCAATTAATTGATCTTCTTCTGTTGACTGAAAGTACTTTCTTGAAGTGTTTGCACTCCTTTTTCTGTTTGTTTACTAATTCGTTTTAAAGTTCCATCTTTGGCATAATCGTACTTTGTGTAATAGTTATTATCGTCATGTTCATATGTAAACCTTAAAGTCTCTTGATCATAGTTATATGTTTTCATGCTTGCGTTGTAAGGATGAATTCTTAAATCATCTAAATAGCAACTTAATGTGGTGTTCTTTATTTGAATTTTTCCTAATGACGCTCCGACTGGTATTTCAAACACTCCTTCAATTTTTCGCCATCCATCAATCAAGGGTCCATACTCCTTCACGACAGATTCTACACCATCTATTTGAACTGATAGGTACGCTCCATCATCATTAATTCCGTCCAATCTTGAATCTTTTAACCACGCACTTATAAGATATCGCGTATCATCGGACGGAGAGAATTTTGGTACACAATCGCATTCTTCAAGGACATAAGGAGCAAAGGAATATGGTTGAGGGGGTCCACAATCTCTATTGCTCACTTCGAACTCATATATCGTCGTTTCGTTCTGATTTAGTCTTAGTGATAAATTACCAGAATTGGGTTCATTTGAAACAAAATGTATTTGACTACCTTCTAGGAAGGGAAAATGCACGTCTGATTTACAAGGAAGCACGATAGGTTTTCCTGAGGTATTCAAAGAAAGCTGTCCTGTCGTTGGGTTATAAATGAATTGATCAAAAAAGCTTTGATTCGCTGAAATATCTATTCCGTTTTGAAGGCGTTGTTCAAATCCAGAATATGCCACCTCATTGAGCGAAGCATTAGCCGATACTGCGATAATTTTCTGCTGATTATATCCGGGGATTTCACATGAAAATCTACCCAAGGGATCTTTTGCTTCTAATTCTACCCCATGTGGATTAATGATTGTATTCTCATTTGTCCATGTCCATTTATTGGTGTTTTGTTGTAGGTAATTTTCATCCCAAAAATTGATGAATTTATTACTATAATTGGTATTATCCTTGACATACACTCCATCCACTCTAATGTTATTGGAAGCTAATCTATCTGTTTGGAAAACATAATTTTTATGTGGTCTCCATTGCCCCCTTAAGTTCTGTATAAACGGATTTGCAATATAACCTGGCCCCACATCGCATATAGAACTGGATGAAATGGTTTCAGATTTACATGATATGAATTCCAAGCAATCCGATTCGATGGTTATATTAGTTTGAAATTGACCTTCTTGAGTTGTAACAATTACATTCGGTAAATGAATTATACCAGGGTTATTGGGATCTATAGTTACTGTGTTGAAGTCATATTGGATATTCGTAATTGGTGCATTTTGAATACAAGCAGGATCAAAAGCAATCTTTGTAGGACAATAACAATGTGCGAATCCGTGTGTCAAGTTTATAACACAGCCATTGGGATCCACATTATAATAATATTGATTATAAGGACAATTTTCATAGGATGGAAATAGGGATCCAAAACCTTGAGCATTCATATCACCTGATCCTCCTTCTAAATCCATATTACCCATCACTTCGAATAAAAAATTTAGATAAGATCGCGTTTCAAGCTTCAAGTCACAATCTATGAGCTGGTCTTCGTTTAATTCTGATTCGGCACAATAGGTTTGCCAATTCTCAGAATATGTTGTCACAGAAGCATCGAGAATTCCATTTTCCAATACAATCTTTTTTGCACCACCGATAGTTTGAATTGGATTTTCGTTTAATGTCGTATAACTCCCTATTGGTGACGATGCTTTGTTGTTATAACCAGATTCTAGAACTTTTAGATCTTGATTTGTAAAATCTACAGGGTTACCCAATTCATCAATAAGATAAGCCTGAGTTGTTGTTTTGTATAAGACCCAAACCAATTCGGGATTTCCAGAATTATCGAAACATAATTTATCTCCAATGGTTAACCCTTCATCAAGGTGAGACCCTGAATTAAAATTAACAATACCATTATTACAATTAACACTTTGGAATTGAGCACTTGCATTCTGGTATGATTGTCCCATTCTTGGATAATGCAAGTAGGAAGGCAAACTGGCCTGATAGATCGGATCTTCAAATTCATTGTACGTCTTTGTTACAATGGGATTGCCTGTTTCTGAATCCCAAACCAAGTTTTCTGTTTTGATTCGAGCAGGTCCATTTATAGATGTTGTACTTTTAAGAATACCATTTTGTCTAATGGACTTCACGACAACCAAAGATCTAAATTGTTTTACTTCACGCGCAAACTTTGGAAGTACTAAAATCAATATCCCAGGAATGAATGCAATAGGAAACCCTTCTGTGTTTCCAGTAGCACCTTCTGTTATAGTCGTAGAAGTCGCCTCTCTACTGTCCATAAATACATTATAATCAATACCCATCCTTGATGGATGTATTTCACCATCGGGATGTAAGGCATCTATTTCAAAATCGAGCTGTCCTTTTTCATCTTCGAGATATTCAAATTCTTGCCCCGAGATAAGTTGACTTGCAGAATTATACACATAATTTGCTTTAGGAATACCATGCATCTGTGGATCAATAAACAGGTAGCCTTGTCCATTAGTCAGGTGTTCTTCGTAGTTAATTTTTAGAAATTTAAAAACTTTTGGTGTGGATGCTAATTTCGGCTCCGTTCCTGATTTCTGAGCTTTAATCGGGTAATCTTTGTACGTAAAAAAATGATTTTCTTGATAACCTGTTTTTTCATAGACTAGCAACTTATTTATGTCTTGAGTTGGACTGTATAAGTCCTTGACTGTTACTTTAGAATATTTAATTTGTGGTGAAGGGTAATAATCTTCAAGAAGTGGTTCTTCTTGATACTTAGTATTATCCGGAGCAAGTAAAAGTTCTTCTTTAAATGCAATACCATTTTTAAAGACATTTTCCTCACCTCCTACAATAGGTTCATAGGCTGCAACCCCCGTACTGATTTCCCTTTCTAGTTCATTTATTCTTTCTGTTTCTGAATAAATGTATTCTTTACCAAAAACTCCATTAAATCCGCTATCTGTCATTAGGTTCCAATTGTCAGACATAATAATACGCCTTACTCTATGGGTACCTGATACTTTCTTTTTATTCGGATTATATAATCTTATAAATGATTTTCCAATTTTAATCTTACTGCCAAATCCTTGGTTTTTCATTTTAAAGTTAGGACCTGTTACAAAGGTAGGTATCTGTGTAAGAGTCGAAGTCAAAGCCATTATTGCGGACTCAGCATTGCTCGGTGAACTGTCCGGATCTTCATTTGGTGCTCCCCATACCGCATCGGGATAATTAAGACGAATAGCCTGCATAATAGATTTTGAAATAGGATTTATCTTTTTGTTGTTATTACAATTGCTCGATTTCCTATCTTTTATACATGCCGGCTTAAGTTCAACATATCCGAGAATTTTCCCATTATGGGTTTTAGTCCCATAATCCACAATTTTAGTCCAGCCGGGCACATATTCATGCCGCTCACCACCATAGAAGAAATTTCCAAAAACTTTATAATATAGTAGCTTGCCCTCTATGTCTCTGATGTACTGATTTTGTAGAACGTCTTTATCGGAAAATGAATTGGTTCCATCAAGCTGGCTTAGTATTTCTTGGTCCTTGATTTCGAAGTATAAATTATAGAACTTATTGTTTCCCGAATACAAAGTTCCATCTGAATTCATGGTACTTCCATCTCCCGTATATGCGATCTCAAACATTTGCATTGCCCTTCTATTCTGAATATAGGCGTAATCATCTGCTTCATATTCAACATTTATAAGACCTCCGGATGGCATTTGAATTGACTTTAAATTCCAAGCACTAGCGTATAAATCTTGTAATTCTTTTTGATCTTGAGGGACATAAGGAAAATCCGTTGTTAATAAATCACCGTCGTATTTATCGTGATTGGTATCGTCATAAGTATTGGAAGCCAAATTAACGGGTTGAAATCCAGCCCATCTGTTGACAGACTTTGGGTGGTAGTTTGGATTAACCAAAGTGTCTTGAACATTACCATAATCAAAAACGTAAGGTGACAATCTTCCTTTATTTGATCTGCCATTGAGAATATAAAGTTTCTCAAGAGTCAGTTTGCCGAGACCAGAAGCACTATTAACTACATTTTTACAAAGGTCATAACTGTATTCAAAAAATGTTGATTTTAAAGGTTCTCCGTGTACTCCTTTCATCATGTAATCTGGAAGAGAATATTTTGTTATACTCTTTAACGCTTTATTCTGATTCACAGCAGTTAAATTTACTCCACCTTGATGTCCTAAAGCCGGTAAGGCATCCTCTCTATTTTGATAATAATCGTAAATGGCTATTTCCGACTTATTGGAAATGGATTTTGGAAAATATTGTTGTCTTTCGCCGTATACATAATTGGCTTTATCATCACCACGATCAGTTAGTAAACCTCTATTTAATGAACCTGAATGTTCATTAAGCGTATGAGGTGTTCGCCATTTATAGATTCCATCCATCTTATCATAATCGAATCTCACATAATCACCGTAATCGTCAGGTGTTGGACCATCGCCACCAATGTCTTGATAATCATTACTAACAATTGCGGTTAATAAATATGAGCTCACATAAGGAGGGATGATTGTTTTCGTATAAAACTCGTCTGTACCATTATCATTTCCCATTTGATCCGAACCAGAGTGATAATTAACCAATCCCTTATTATAGGCAAGTTTTTGATCAACATCATTGCTATCCACGGCAAAGGTGGCTTCAACTTGAGTTACATTATACACAGGCAATCCATAATGGTATTTATAACCATCTTCATTATCCACTATTATTTCCGCAATATGATGGGGTTCTGAAATGTCATGGTTATTAAGGTATTCATAGATACTTTCAGCTCCATTACTAGAACGTATATATTTAGAAAAACCAAATTTTTCTGCTTCAGCAAAGCTTAAGTATTGAATGTTATTTTTTCTTTTATTTCGTTCAGATATATCACTGACATCTAGATTATAAAAGTCAAACGAGGTGTTATTAAGGGATTTTAAATTAGAATTCGCTTTATAATCTAAGCCAGCTATTTTTGTAAAATCAGGTTTTAAAATATCTTTACCGCCTATCTTCGAGAACTTATCACCAGTAGTTATTTTTTCAACCAGAATTTCATCTGCTTTTCTTAGGAAAGCATTTTCATAGTTTAACTTAAACTTTTCATCATTGAAATCAAAAGGTGTATTTAATTCATTATCCAAATTCCAAGCTTGCGTTACATTAGTGCTGGAAATACTTGTAATATCACCACCTATATGTGTAAAGGCACCGGCGCCTAATTCAACTCCTATTGTATTATCATTTGAATTGCTGAAAGATCTACGATCTGAAACAACTCCAAAGTCTCCTCTTTTGAGTTGAAGTGAACCTGATAATCCTGGGCCAGCGACTGTATAAATATCAAAATCTAATTGAGGTGTTGCTAGATTGGGAATATCTTCTGATTGAGGCATATCGTTCGATCTATGAAAATCGTTCAGACCTAAACCATTCGTATTAAATGACGGATACAATAGACCAAAAGAAGGTAAATCTAGAGTATTCGTTTCGTACTCTTGTTTTGAAAAATAACCCATACCAAACATTCCAACCTCTGTGGTAAATCCTGCAACTCCACCTGAAATGTTTAACGCAAAAGCCGTGTTCTTAGTAGGAAAATCGACATAAGGAATAAAAGAAGGTTTTGCGAATGAGTATGATGCCGAGAATGCGGGAATTGATATTCTTGGTTTCTCGGCAGTTCCAATACTTGATGATAAACTTAAGCCTTTCAAACCTCCTCTT
The DNA here is from genome assembly GCA_020630475.1 of Saprospiraceae bacterium. Lineage (GTDB taxonomy): Bacteria > Bacteroidota > Bacteroidia > Chitinophagales > Saprospiraceae > JAHDCZ01. Next base: position 1,199 of record JAHDBI010000082.1, on the reverse strand, counting down.
GAGTTGATTGAAGTTCCTATTCCAAAAGTCATTTTATTGGTATTGTTATCGATTTTATTTTTAGCAATTATCTTATATCCAACATTTGGACTTAATGAAACCCCTCCATGAGTTGAAGAAGATAAGCCCAATCCGGCAGTTAAGCCAGTTTGATTAGATTTTGTAGCACTAAATGACGGAGAAATACTCCAATCAAATCCTATCCCGTTTAACGAATTGACCGACACTCCTAAACTAGCACCAAGTTTGAACATTTCTGTTCCAGCTAATTCAAAATCTAAACCCGTCTTCAAACCGACCGTCACATTCGGTTTGGTATACATTTCTTTAGAAATTAAATCACCTTTAAAATCATCAGGTATACCTCTTATTGTTCTATTGATCATACCAGAATTGATGTTCCATCCAAGTCCAACCATGGTAGCTTCTTGATCCATGGTTATTCCTGCTTGATAGAATAGATTAATACCATGAAATCCAACATTCATTAATGGGATATTGTATGAAAAATCACCAGTTGAAGGGTCAACCATATTATCTAATCCAAAGGGTTGGAACGACTCAAATTCAGGAGCTTTATTACCTCCTGACAAAGCATATCCAGGGATAGGTGCAAGCGTCTGGACAACCATGATCCAAATTAAAAAGAAGGCTTTATTTCTATGCGGCAGTTTCATTTAGTTATAAATTCATTTTGGGGATGCTTGCAATGTCCTGTTTCTTAAATTGAAAATTGCTCGTTTGTCCATATTTATCGTTGACTATTATATTTCTATCGCCATCATTAGACGTAAATGCTAGATTGATTCTCAAAGAAGTGCTCCCTCCAAGGCCAAGATCAAGTTGATACAAGGATGGCCTAATTGTATCTTGATTACGTATTTGATAGATATCGTTTTCTAGTGTATAGGCATAATAGAAGTCAACTTTGTCATTTTGATTTCGGGAGTGATTTTCTATTTCCAATACATAGTACTCTAAATCTCCAAAGGATCCTTTAAAACTAGATATAGGCTCTTTGGAACGAAGTTGCTCAGTCTTCAACAAGAGATCAATTGGTCTATAGCTCATTCTATAATATCCTTGAGCATTAGATTGAGTAACTACTAACCCATTGTCTGGGTTGGTTACATATTCTACATATTCATCAAAGCTGATTCCGCATGCAACAAAGGAGAACATAACACCATACAGTACGA
>JAHDBI010000081.1:9139-16243 GCA_020630475.1 Saprospiraceae bacterium | reverse complement strand
CTTTCAATGAAAAAACGTATTTATTAAATATGACACACTTTTTAGAATACTACCGCTTGAGACCTATATTAAACTCTCTCCCCTTTTTTCATCCCTTCAGCATACCTCGGATCTTCAATCGTAGCTTCCCGCATCATCCCTATCACCTCAATCGTGTAGACATCAAATTCTTGCATCACTCTTCCTTTAATCAAGTATACTCCCTTTCCCCGAAAGGGGTATTTTTTAGCCACAGGAGGAAAATGTACGGTATCTAAAAAATCACCATCTCGATCTAAGAAGTTTCCGAAGAACATTCGTTCGCCTCTAGAGGTCCGTGTGGGTCGAGCGACGATGAGGTAACCAAAAGCAATCACCACCTTCCCCACGTATTGAGGTAAATCCTTAGCTCTTATTACCGTATCTATGTCACGCTGCATCAGGGCAAAAGGATCACAAAGTGGAAAGCCCAGTAACTCGAGTTGATCAAATGCATCTTCATACTGTTCCTGAATTAATGGCGGTAATGTGTAAGACTTTGGACGTAAGTCAAAAAGTTCGGGATGTGGTGATTTAGGTTTTGTTTGTCCTAACAACATATAAGCTTCCCATAAAAGTGCTTTCTTTTTCTTTCCGCAAGAGCGGAATGCACCTATACGAATCAATAAAATAAGTTGTTCGAGTGAAGCACCCGTCCGCTTGACAAAATCATATACATCTGTAAATCGACCACCCTCGTCCCTAGCAGATTCGAGCTGAGCAATCAAACGATAATCCAAAGACTTAATCATCGTGAATCCCAAATAAATCGTCTTTCCCTTAACCAGAGTCAATCCTCGACTAGTATTGACACAGGGCGCCTCTATCTCAGCACCATGCATACGTGCTTCATGCAAATACAAATCTCTACGATAAAAACCTCCACCATTATTCACTGTGGCGACCATATATTCTACAGGGTAATAGGCCTTGAGAAACAAACTCTGATAACTCTCTACTGCATAGGAAGCAGAATGCCCTTTCGCGAAAGCGTAACCCGCAAAACTCTCCGTCTGCCTCCATATTTCCTTGACCTCATCATCAGGACGCCCCATCTCTCTACAGTTATCAAAAAAGCGTTGTTTCACAGCTTGAAACTCCTCGCGTGATCTAAATTTACCAGACATGCCCCGCCGCAATACATCCGACTCCCCTAAGGTCAATCCAGCATAATGATGCGCCACCTTAATCACATCTTCCTGATACACCATCACCCCAAAAGTCTCTGGCATAATCTCTTGCAACACCGGATGTGCTTCCTTGCGTTTTTCGGGATAGCGGAATCTAAGAATATATTCGCGCATCATACCCGAAGAAGAAACACCTGGGCGGATCACCGAACTCGCAGCGACCAAACCCAAATAACTATCTACACGTAACTTCTTGAGCAAGATGCGCATCGCAGGAGACTCCACATAAAAACAACCAATCGCCTTACCATTTCTAAGTAAATCTTTAATACGCTCATCCTGTTTAAAACGATCAATATCGTGGATATCAATCTCTGGATCATCTGGATGATTTTCCCTGATGACGGTCAAAGTATCCTTGATTTTCCCTAGGCCTCGTTGGCTCAGGATATCAAACTTATACAGACCGATATCCTCCGAACTCACCATGTCAAACTGTGTGGTAGGATATCCTTTGGGGGGCAATATCGTAGCTGAGTAAGTATGGATATCTGCTTCTGAAATGACAATACCCCCTGCATGTACACTTAAGTGACTCGGTTGATCTTTAATCAATCCACCGTAACGATGAACCAATCGACCCATCGAATCGAGGCGATGTTCTTGCCCCTGCATTTGTTGGACCTTATCAATCTCACGAGGAGGCAAACCAAAGACCTTTCCGAGTTCGCGTGTTACCGCTTTATACTGAAAAGTATTATAGGTACAGAGCAGTGCGGTGTGTTTAAATTCTTCAAAAATAAATCGAGTGATATCTTCTCGATCCTTCCACGAAAAATCAATATCAAAATCTGGAGGGCTCGTCCGATAGAGATTTATGAATCGCTCAAAATACAAATCCAAATCTATGGGATCTACATCGGTGATTCTCAAAATATAAGCGACGACACTATTGGCACCACTACCGCGTCCAACATAAAAGTAGCCTCGTTGGCGTGCATACTGTGTAATGCGCCAATTGATTAGGAAATAGGAAACAAAACCCATATCGATAATCACCTTGAGCTCTTTGTCTAATCGCTTTTTAATTTCCGGGGTCACTTTTCGATATCGTTCAGATAATCCAATCTGACATAGTTGTTTTAATAGCGTTCTATCCTGATGCAGTTCTCCCGTATAAAAGCGTTGGTTTTTATCTTGATTAAACTCAAAATGTATATGACAATCTTCCAGTAAGCGACGTGTATTTTGAATTGCTTTGGGATAGCGTTGATACAGATTACAAAATTGCTGTTGATCCAACATCACCTGATCTTCACGGCCCTCCTCTGATTTATCTAACTTACTTAGCAAGGTGTTTTTATCAATAGACCTCAGTAGACGATGCGCATTAAAATCCCGCTTATCGCGAAAGGTGATGGTGTGCAAAATGACGACTTTGTCTTCAGGAATTGGATACTTAGAAAATGGAAGTCGATGAAAATCACGAGCGTGAATACCGATCCATTCATTCCGTTGTAATTGCTGTCCCTGATAATTAGAAAATGGAATGATCCAGTGAACATCTTCAGAAATGGGATGAGGTAGTTTAGGAATATTCCAAGAATGATGAAGATGCTTAGACAGATAATCGTTGAGTAATTTAAAACCCTTATTGTTTCGTGCTAGTCCTACAAATTGTTGTTGGGCTCCCAAGCGAAAATCAATACCCACTACGGGGCGGATATCATACTTGGCGGACATCCGTATAAATTCGAGTGCTGATCCCGAATGGTTGATGTCTGTCAATGCGAGGATGGACTGGGCATTACGCTGAGCCAGTTGCAATAGTTCTTTAATCGATAGTATTCCGTATCGAAGTGAAAAGTGTGAATGCGTGTTTAAGTACAATGTATTGAGTTATGTTTTATTAGTCATAACTCGTCGTCTAATGGTATGTACTACTTTAAAATTGCAATAATTTGGGATTTTGTCTTGAATCCCAAATCCTAATTATTTGTATTTCATCTTTAGTAACTCTATAAATAATCGCAAAATTCAAAAGTACTTTTACATGTAAATCTTTTAAATTTAGTTCTCTCCCTAACTTAGGAAATCGAACTATTAGATTAACCGATTTTACAAATGAATCATTTAAGCTTCTAGAATATAGATTATTACCGTTACGCTTACTCCAGTATTTGAGTATATCAAATCGATCTTTCTGAGCAGAAAGAGTCCAAACTATTCTTCGAGCCATTTCTCAACCTGGTAATTAGCGTCCTTATTTGACAACACTCTTCCTTGGTCGATATCGTCTAAGCCCTGACTAATAGAATCTTTTTGATCCTGATTTAATTCAATAGAATGTTTTTCTATTTTTTTCAACTCAAGAATCTCTTCGATATAAGAAAGTACACCTTCGTCATTCACTGAATTAATACTCTCTACTATTTTCTCCTTAAGTGTCATTAGACATGGCATTTTAAATATTGAAACAAGATACATGATTTATCATTAGTAGTCAATTAATTTGTTCGCTCTGCACTTTGATATTTTTGTAACATATCTCTTGAGAAATAAAAATATCTGATCTAACATTGATTGTTGTCGCTTAGTATTCACACTGGTTGCAGTTCAGTGCTAGATAACTCTTTTCCAATTTGCTTAATCTCTTTTTCTATTCTTGAAACCTGCTCGATACTCGGAAATTTTATACCTTTTGAATATTGTCTCAACAAACTTGAATTCATTCCTATTCGTTTGGCTAGGCTTGTAATATTTATAAATTCATTAATCTGAAAGAATTCCTGGATATCCATTAAAAGTTCAAATTGTATTCGCTCTACTTTTTCACTACTATCCTCAAAAAATAGTTTTATCGCTTCTTTAGAATTAGCAATCAACTCAGGCATTGAATTCCCTGAACTAAACACGTCTGGTAATTCTTTAACTTGACTCCAATAACCATCTCTATTCTTTTCGATAATTAATTTGTACTTGCTCATTTTAATCCTGCTTGTCTTAATATTCTACTTGCCGTACCTGAAGGAACTTCTTTTCCACGATGATATGGAAGTATAATTGTTTCTAAACTATTCTCTTTCCTCATAATCTTATGACTTCCTTTCTGACGTATTTCCCTCCATCCTGCTTTTTTAAGCTTTTTGAGTAATTCGTCACATTTCATAATGTCCAATATTAAGGTAACACAATTGTTACTTATTGTCAAGTTTACTTTTTAATATTTTAATTTAATCGCATTATTCCTCCTTAATCGCCCTCATCCCCTTGTTCACCTCCCTAACCACACTCATAAAGCGAAGAAAGGAAGGCAAACACATGGGATTAAAACTAAACCAACGCAATCTCTTCGCTCCTCAAGCGATTAAAAACATCCTTCCATTCTTCATTCATCTTATTGATAAAATCTACTGTCCGATCTAATGATGCAGACTTCAGATTAATTTGTGTTTCTGTTTTTGACTGAACTTTTAGTATCCTATTGATACTTAGACATCCAGTCTCTAGTAATTCATTATTCATCTCAGGCAATTTTCTTTTATATACCATCTATTTGTTTTTTGTAACCCCTTGTGGGGTTCTTTAATTAAAATCCTTCATTTTTTTGTCGAAAAAAAACGAAGTAAAAAAACTCGTCAGCAGAAAGGCTTAACTGCAATGCTGGCACCCGCACCCACACCTGCTGACATGGCTCCCCCTCTTTCCACACATGTTCGGCCTCTTTACAAGGAGGGAAAATGAATTCGACGTAGGAGAAGAAAACGGGAGTTCAACTCCTACGATTAGCCAACAAAGGAGGTGGCTCTCCATTAAATGGATTAAACCGCCCTATCGTCCTCGCACCCATTGTCGAAGCACGTATCACTTTCCGATCCCCATATCGATCCCTAATACCATCCATCGCTTGATACAACGCAATCTTCTTTTCCGAATCATCAAACAGATTAATCTGATAATCTCCATGCACGAGACTACTAAACCGTACACCTACTAATCGAACCAACAGTCTCCTATTGTATAGTCGTCGAAATAACTCTAAACACTTTGGGATCAATACATGATCCGCAGAGGTATAAGCAATTCTATTCTGTAAAGTCTGTGTTTGAAAATCCGAATAACGCACCTTGACCGTCACACATGAAGTTAATTTCTTCCCTCTCCTCAATTGAAAAGCCAAATTCTCCGCCATCGCTGAAATCAACGAATGTAAGACCTTCATATCAATGGTATCCCTATTGAATGTCCGTTCAGTCGAAATCGATTTTCGTTCCTGATACGGCTCAATCGGTGCATGATCAATCCCATTGGCTTTTTTCCAAATGACCCGACCGTTTTTACCAAAGGTTTTCTCCATTAGCTCCACTGGCATTTCTTGTAAGGTCTTGATCCGCTTGACACCCAACTGGCAAAGTGACTGATAGGTTTTTTGTCCTACCATCGGAATCTTCCGTACCGAGAGCGGTGCCAAAAACGGTTTTTCTGTACCATAATCAATCTTCAATTGGTTATTAGGTTTCGCTTCTCCTGTCGCTACCTTAGCTACCGTTTTATTAATCGAAAGGCCAAACGAAATCGGCAATCCCGTTTCTGACATCACCTTTTGTCTGATCTCAGATGCATATTTTAAGCAACCAAAATAACGATCCATACCTGTGAGGTCCAGATAAAATTCGTCAATCGAGGTCTTCTCGTACACAGGTGCATATTCCCTAATCACATCCGTGACCAGTTTAGAATACTTCGTATAATTACCCGTATTACCACGAAGGATAATCGCCTCGGGGCATAGTTGGCGTGCCATCCGCATCGGCATCGCAGAATGTATCCCAAAGGCTCTCGCTTCATAACTACAAGAAGCCACAACACCTCGGTCACTCGTCCCTCCTATTAAGATGGGCAAGCCATTAAGCCGACTATCTTGTAGTCGCTCGCAGGATACAAAAAAGGTATCCAGATCCATATGCACAATGGCACGTTGGTCAAATCCCGTCATCGGTCCACGGGTCATAGGCTCTAATTTTTTTTCTAACGCTTCTTTAATACAGTCATGTCTTGCTGTAATTGCAAGACCATTTTTGTGAGCTGATCCAACTGTGAAGACGTCTCCTGCGCAGGTGATGGCAGGTCAAAAGAAATACAACCTTCGGCTTTCCATATCTCTAGAATATCTTTGAGGGCTAACTCAAATGGCTCGTAGATGGTATTATCCGAAGTCAATATCAAAGCAGCTTTATCCGGATGCTTTGATACCCTTTTATAGACGACTCCCTGATCTCGGGTGACTACAATATAACATATGTCCTCCTTGAGATTTTCCCAATTATCGACATACGAACTAATCATGTAACTACCCGAAACAATCGGCAACATACTGTCACCTGATATCTGAAATAACCGCGTCGTCTGATCCTGGAACAACTCTTCCAGGGGGAGTGAAAAGCTGGGCAACTCACTGATATATTCGGGATCTGCATATGACTGTGCATAACCCGCTTCCGCTTTGACAGGAACAGCAGTAATCTTTTCATTTTGCTGCTCATCCACCGCAATCGGAAGAATGCGCAAGGTCTTCCCTTGTGCATCTACATACTGAGCGCTACCCTCTTTAGAAAGATCGTGATTAATAATCTCATCGAGGGAGATTCCGAAGAGGTAAGACAGCTTCTGTATGGTCGCAATCTTAGGTTCTGCCCTGCACTCTTCGTAAGCCCCAATCAATGATCGTTTAACATCAATCTTTTGAGCCAACACCGATTGTGTATAGCCCTTTTCTTTTCTCAGATATTTAATGTTGTGATTAAGGTAACTCACCTCACAAACATAATACTATTTATTTTAGTATACTAATCTATTTAGTATTTAAGTTAAAAAATTTTTAGGTGGAGTTCTTTTGACAAGACTTGCACTCCAACCGCAAGATTAGCTTGAGGCTCACTCGTTGATGGATTTCTAT
>JAHDBI010000081.1:7823-9039 GCA_020630475.1 Saprospiraceae bacterium | reverse complement strand
AAACATTGGCGAAAGCCAAAAAAAAGGGCATCCCAAAAGGACGCCCATATTACTTCAAACAAAACAGAAAACTAGTTTCCTCCTTCCTTCAAAACCTTCTCGGACTTCTCAACTTCATCATCCAATTCTTCTGCTACCTTCTCTGCTTTTTTTATCTGTTCCATTTTTTTGTCGTGGTCTTCTTTCGAAATCTTCTTATCACGTAAATCTTTATTTGCTTTTTCTTTTGCTTTTTTAATTCGCTCTTTAGCATCAGAAGACTTTTTCTTAGACTTTTCCACTGACTCCTTCACCTCTTTACGCTTTTTTTCATTTTTCGATTTCGCTTCTTCTCTCCGCTGTTGACCAAATTCCTTACCGCTCAAATCGCCTTTATCTCTACCATAAGCATTCCCTTTTCCCTTATGATCTTTCTTTACCTTGTTTTTTCCTTTGGCCTTATCTTTTCCTTTAGCCTTTCCTTCACCATCTTCGTCATCATCTTCATTGTCGTCATCACTTTTATCCTTATTCTTCTTGGACTTTCCTTTTCCTTTATCTTTGCCTTTATCTTTATCTTTGCCTTTACCTTTACCCTTTACCTCATCCATTTCCTCTTCTAATTCATCTTCAAACTCTTCTGCCTCATCTTCCAAATCTTTCACCTTATTCTTCATCTCTTCAGACTTCTCTTTCCCCTTATTCATTTTTTCCATTTTATCTTTGGACTTTCCTTTTCCATTACCCTTGCCTTTACCCTGAGCTACTGCCGACGTGACCCCCACAATTAACATTAAGAAACCAAACAGCAATACTTGTTTAAATAAATTCTTATAATTTTTCATAATTCTTTCTTTAAATGAACGAATACACTTTAGACGTAAAAAAATATCATAGTTCTATTTCTTCGAGCAATGCATCTAATTCGGCAGACTTTTTCTCAATGGTAGATTTGGTTTTATCCAACACCACATTCAAGGAATCTAGTGTTTTAATCTCTTGCCCAGCAACGATAACCGATTGATTATCATTGTCTTGTGAGGATTTTCATTTTTACAAGCGGCAAAAAGCAATAAGCTAAAAAGCAATAAAAGAAACTGTTTTTTCATTTTGTTAAAGTTTTATTAATCAATAATTCCCAGATTAAATTTACATCTATTTAGATAACGAAATAAGTAATAATTTTATTTAAAGTTTTGGGCGTGACCACTCCCCATACGGGTCGGGTCGGTCCATT
>JAHDBI010000081.1:4395-7723 GCA_020630475.1 Saprospiraceae bacterium | reverse complement strand
TAAAATCACTATTAGTCGTTAAATTCAATATAAAATACAAATGATGAAAAGATTTTTGTTGGCTATCATTATCACCTTGGCAACTCTGTCATGTGGACGCAGTCAGCAATATTTTTCTAAAACATATTTTTATAACGAATCGAATCTTGCTTTAGGCAACATGTTTTTGAAAGGCGACAGTATTATTATGTCAACGAACACATTTTTAGATAATGTTGAAATTGCTGGAGCTTTTATTTGTGACCATGAAGGAAATGAGATTAACACAATATTGTTTCCATGGATGGATTCAGGCAGCAATGCATTAAAGAAAATGAAGAACGGGTTTATAGTTTCCGGTCATACTCTTAGTTCACCAAGAAAGATTAAATTATCACGATTGAATGTAAATTTTGATTCTCTATGGACTAAAACATATACGCTTGATGGCATAGTTCATGTGAATCTCGATGTGGTAGTACTGAATAATAATTATTATCTACTGAACTACGATTTTTTTACACAAACTACTGGTGGTCGAAAAGAAATGAATCTCTTAGGGTTGAATGAAAATGGAAATATAATTTTTAGTAAGAATTATGGCTTGGACCATCATATTGTAGATCCGTGGGAAATGATAACCTTTAAAGATGAATCATTAATTCTTACGGATAACCGATGGAAAATACCTGGTTCGATTTGTAAGAAAGGTAGAGTAACAAGAGTCGACTCCTTAGGTAATACTCTTTGGTCTACAGAATTAAATTGTTCGGAATGGCCCGGAGGGTCAGTTTATACTTGTGGATTAGGTGATACAACTAGTTTAGCTGTTTCTTATACTTATGACTATTCCGATGATATTTCGTGGACGGACTTTCCTTACGTTCCAAACCTCAGAATTTTATCCGAGGATGGTGAGATTACTTTTGATACTTCCTTTATTACATCGGAGTTTGTAGAGCCTTACATTCTTAGTTTAGAACGTGGAAAAGGAGATTACTTTTTCGGACTTGGTTATTTATGGGATTGGGAAACATTTTGGAATGATGATCGTGGACTTCATGCATGGGTATTTAAGATGTCTAATTCAGGAGAGTTATTATGGTCGAGAAGGATTTCAAACGAAGACACACCAATGGGTACGCATACGCTGAGCAATTTGTTGGAATTAGAAAATGGTGACCTATTCATAAGTGGACGGATTTTTATTGATAATAAAGCCCTGCTCTGGTTGGTGAAAACCAATTCAGAAGGCTGTGTTGATGAAATAAATTGTAATGAAGAACAGATTCTAACTGCTTTGGAGCATGTACAATTGAAGTCTCTTTCCTTCGACGTTTTTCCTAATCCAGCATCAGAGGTTATAAGTATTAAAACAACTGAATCCAATAACGAAATATCTATTATAAATTCAAATGGTGATTTCGTTCAAAGTATGGAAATGCCGCTTAATGAGTTGAAGATATCTATTGCACACTTTACACCTGGAATATATTCCATCGTTGTCAGAGGAAAAAACGGAGGATACGGATATAAGTCCATATCAGTGTTTTAATTTTAGATTAAAACACTATCAGAATGACATTATTCTATGAACTAATAGTAAACTCCCTTCAAGTATTAGAACTTAAAAGCTTACATTAAATTGATTAGGAAGAAAAAAATATTGTTGACTTTCAGTATTACAATGGTATTCATATCGAATGCATTAAGTCAGCAATATTTTTCTAAAACTTACTTCTTCAACGAGCACAACGTTGCTATAGGAAACATGCTTCATAATGAGGATATTTTTTTTATTTCAACAAATACATTTTTTGGAATTAAAGAAGTTGCTGGTGTTTTAAAACTAGACGAAGGTGGTAATGAGCTAAAGAGTTTTGTTTTCCCTTGGTTTGATTCAGGAAGAAACAGCATGAGTATTCATGACGCCGGTTTTTACATAACAGGTCATTCCATAGTTAATGGTAAAGAGGATATATCCATCACAAAGTTTGATTGGAACCTAGACTCCATTTGGCATAGCACTTACGAATTGAATGGATTCAGGCATTTAAACCTCAATTCCTTAGTTATTAACAATGAGCTTTTCGTTCAGAATTATGATCTTTTCTTTGAAGAAATTACGGGGCATTTGGAAACAAATCTTCTCAGAATTAGTGAAGATGGAGAAACTATTTCCAGTAAAAATTTTGGTCAAAATCTTGGAGGATATGCTCCCAACACCATGATCAACACTATGGACGAGAATTTACTATTATCGTCTCGTAAATGGAACGTCCCTGGATCTATTTGTAACAAAGGAGTATTATTAAAAGCATCCCTTGATGGAGATACAATTTGGACAACTGATCTAAATTGTTCAGATTGGCCAGGAGATACTGTCGATGTTATTGAGTGCTCAGATTCTTCAATAATAAGCTCATATGTTTACGACTATTCGGACGACAATAATTGGACTAATTTTCCATATGTACCAAATCTATATTTTCTAAGTAAAGACGGATTGATTTTAAATGACACCTCTTTTGTAACTGATGAATTTATTGAACCACAAATCCTTGGATTATATGATGGAAAAGAGGATTATTTTTTTGCAGTTGGTCACCATTGGCATTGGGTTTCTCATTGGGAAAACGAAAGAGGACTACACGCTTGGTTATTTAAAATGAATTATGACGGAGAATTGATTTGGGAAAGAAGAATTTCGAATGCAGATACGCCATTGGGCTCACATTATTTAACCAATTTAATTGAATTAGAAAATGGTGACTTATTTCTGTCGGGACAAATAAGTAATAATGATCAATCATTAGCGTGGATTGTCAAAACAAATTCAGAAGGTTGTACAAATGAGATGGATTGTCAAGAAGAACAGATATTGAGCTCAACAATAGATGTACTCAATAAAAAACTTGAATTTGAAGTTTTTCCAAATCCAACTTCAAGTCAAATAACGCTTAAAGCTAAAGACCATAATTGCGTAGCAGTTATTTACAATTCAAATGGACAAAGAATTTTAGACATTAAATTTGACAAACAAGTAAAAGTTTCTTTGCAAGGCCAACCGAGCGGTATATATACCGTCGTGATAAATGATAGCCATGGTAACTATGGAATTCAGCGATTCATAAAACAATAAAACATTGACTTGAACACCTAAAGAATCCCTTTCGGCTAAAGCCAAGGACTAAGTTCACAAACTGAATCTTTAACAAAAAACAATTTGAACTGTTACTCGAAGTTAATTCAAAAGTGCAGCGGGCAGCCGTCAAAAAGCTGTTTGACGGAGGAGTTCTTTTTGACAAGATTTTTTGCTTCATTTTTCATCGATTGGAAAAATGAAGAA
>JAHDBI010000081.1:224-4295 GCA_020630475.1 Saprospiraceae bacterium | reverse complement strand
GACTTTGAGACAGAAAACATCAATTACTTGATGGATTTTGAAGGAAACTCAAGTGAACTCGTTATGGATCCTGTAGATCCATCCAACACGGTTGTTCGCTCCTATAAAATAATCAATTCGGCACCATGGGCAGGCACTTCATTAGGAGAAGGTGGATTACTCGCCGAACAAATACCTTTCACTAGTGACGAACAAAGCATTTCTGTACGTATCTACTCCGAACACCCTGGTTCTGCTGTACACCTGAAGGCCGAGGATGCCAATGACCCCGCATTCCATGTAGAAAGTCGAATGTACACCACAAAAACCAATGAGTGGGAAACGCTTGTTTTTGATTTCTCCAACGAAGTATTTGGTTCGCCACCACTCAGTTTAAACACAGAATATTACAAACTCTCCCTATTCTTTGATTTTGGAACACCTGGGACCAACGAACAAAAATATTTTTACTGGGATGATATAAAAATGGGTGGTGAAAGCACTACCCTAGGCCAACTAGATCTTCCCGTTACTTTTGAGGAGGAAGGTATCAGTTACGCCTTGGTTGATTTTGAAAACAATCAAAGCCAAATTGGGCTTGACCCAGAAGATGCATCAAACACGGTAGCCATGTCGACTAAAACCATTTTCACCAGTGCATGGTCAGGTACCGTCATTGGAACACGGAATGGTTTTGTCAATGAACTCCCATTTTCTATGACAGATACGAAGGTCCGAATGAAAGTATACTCTCCAGAAGTCAATACACCAATATTACTCAAAGCTGAGTCAATAGTGGATCCAAACTTTAACGTAGTCTCTTTACAATACACCACAGTGGCCAACGAATGGGAGGTCATCGAATGGGATTTTTTACAACACCTACCCAACTCTCCAGCGTTAGATTTAACCATTGACTATTACTTATTAGCGGTATTTTTCAATTTTGGTATCGATGGAGCGACCTCAGGTGAACAAAATTATTATTGGGACGATGTGGAATTTGCAAGCATCAGTAATACAGATGAAATCCATCAAATTCAAATAACTATTTACCCCAACCCTGCTCAACATTATCTTGAAATCAACAGCAACGAAGAAATAGACGATTTAACCATACTAAACATTAAGGGGCAAGAAGTTTTAAGACGAGACCTTGGTCATTATAGGAATAAAGTGGACATATCTCCTTTGATCTCAGGAAATTATTTTTTAGTCCTAAGCAAGAATGGCAAGAAAATGGTTAAGCAATTTACTAAGGATTAACGCTGAGCTGAGACAATCCAATGAACCCATTCGCAAAAGCGAAATGAGCCATAAGATGCTTTTTAATTTGTACCACGTGCAATATGCGTCAATAATTTCTGTTAGATAAAAGTACAAATCGAAAACATAGTCAAAGCACTACCTAACCAAACGCAATCCTAATGAATTTATTAAAACAGCTACTCTTAAGTGGCTTGATTTTCTTTTGTCTTTCGACGAATCTTGATGCTCAGAAAAAATGGGAATATGGTATCGGATTAGGACTCAACGCTTCTAATTTCATTTTACAAAGCGATGTTAGCGAGGATACAGATCTATTTGAGCGTGGTATCTCCCCCACTACTAAAATAAGAGCAGAATTCAACCATGACAGTAAATTCAGAACTACCCTGGATGCAGGATTTACCTTTATTATAGCGAAAAGTAAAGTGGAAGCTGGTGAAGAACAAACAACTACTTCAGGCGTCAATCTAGAATTTCCACTTTTATTCCACTACAAAGTATTTAAGGATATGTCCTTGTCCGCTGGACCATCATATAGTTATCTAGTGGGCATGTCTGCAGAGCAAGGTGATCAAAGTTCGAACATCACTGATTTTTTAAACAATCGACATCTTATTAGTAGCTTAGTCGGGATCAATTATGACATCAATAATTGGGTCGAATTAGGCCTCAATTATTCTCGCAACATCAACTCTTTTCTTCAAACAGATGTCACTGACATCTCAGGAAATCCTGCTGGAGAATTGACCATCAAACATCATTATTTTCAATTTGCCATTATCGCAACTCACTAATTTTTCATCCTATAATATGGAGTATTCTAGAATACTCCATATTTTACTCAAACACATGAGCCAACAAAAAAGAAAAACTTTAGTTAATACAGAAACCAAGAAAAGTGTTGATGTTTTCTTGTCAAAGGTGAAGCACAAAGGGCGCAAAGAAGATGCCTTCGCCCTCCTCAAAATCATGCAAGAAATCACTGGCCTTAAGGCTAAGGTATGGGGAGTCAGTATTATCGCTTTTGGAAAATATGAGTACCAACGTAAAAACGGAGAGACCTACGAATGGTTTCATGTTGGTTTTTCACCAGGTAGCAAACACTTATCTGTATATCTTATGTTTGATCTCACCAAAGAACCACTCTTGAAGAAACTTGGCCCCCACACTCACGGGAAGGGATGCTTGTATATAAAGCACTTATCAGATATTAATATGGATGTCTTAAAACAATTGATTGAAAAAAGTGATCGCTGGGTTAGAGAATCAAAATGAATTATATCAGGTTGCCAAATTACAGGCTAAAGCCTTCTTATAACTCTTGCAATAGTAATCCAAATTGACAAATACCCAATTATAAGATCGATTTAAAAAATATTTTAACGGTTGAATACATTCTCTTACCTAAAGCAATTCCCATGCGTGTACTCTACTGTAATCCTATTCCCCAATTTATTGGAGGTGCCGAAACTTATCTTCAGACGCTCACCCATTGTCTTAAAGAAAAACAAATGGCAAGTTTCATTTTCAACTATAGCAATCATGAAAAAATACCATTCGAAAAACTAATAAAAGAAATAAAGCACTTTAAGCCCGACATCATTCACTTCAACAAACATTTAAAATTATCTCTACGTCAAACCAAAATAATAAAAGGCCTTAAAAAGCCAATTGTGCTCACCGTACATGACTTCTTTAGCGTCCCGTTTCCAACCAACATTAAGAATAAAATCAAGTTATTGCTAAATAGACATTACAAGTTGGTTGACTACTTCATCATTCCCTCTTCTTCATATTGTAATCAACTCAAACAAGCTAGTGTCAAGAATATTAAATACATCCCTCATTTTGTCGACGTAAATCATTGGACCCCTAATCCTAAACGAAATGAAAAGAATACACTATTATACATTGGAAGATTGGCACCTCATAAAGGATTGTTTTTTTTAATAGACACCTTTCATAATATTTTAAAAAAGCGTGACGATTTAAAACTAGAAATCATTGGAGATGGAAGGTGTAGAAGTGCCCTACTCAATCAAATTGAGTCTAAAGGATTGTCGAATTACATAACCATCCATCCGTTTACAAGTCATGAAAAAATAAAACAACATTATAAAGAAGCCAAGATATTAATTTTACCTACTCTCGAATACGAACTGTTTGGTCTTGTTGGCTTAGAGGCTCAAGCTAATCAACTTCCTTCTATTGGCTCGAATTTAAAAGGGATTAAAGAATGGTGTTTAGACCATAAAACGGGATTGATCTTTAACGTAGGTGATCAAGATGATTTAATCCTGAAAGTCAATCAACTTTTAGACAATAAAGACCTTTATCAAAGAATACTCGAAGATGGATATAGATTTATGATGGAAAATCATTCGCCACAAATAGTGCTTCCTCAACTTCTAAAATTTTACAATCAGATTTTATCCGTTCATAATAACTGAACTTTGATTTTTAGTTTATAAATATTAGAATGATTGGTTATTCTCCGCGGATCCTCGATTGGACCGAAGACTCAAACCTAGCACCTTTCTTTCGCTCGATTAGGCTATTTCATTCTTCCCTTGTGTGTTGACACTCAACGGACTGAATCTAGAACTGGATTAACTGCGTTGATCCTCAAATGGACCCGTTACTCAAACCTTTCGCCTTGATCTCGCTTCGCTCGATTAGGCTTTTTTCATTCTTCCCTTTTGTGTTGACAAACAACGGGATGAATTTCACAGGATTAACTCCGTTGATCCTCAATGAGACCCGTTACCCAAACCTTTCGCCTTGATCTCGCTTCGCTCGATTAGGCTTTTTTCATTCTTCCCT
>JAHDBI010000081.1:0-124 GCA_020630475.1 Saprospiraceae bacterium | reverse complement strand
TTTGTGTTGACAAACAACGGGATGAATGAAAAAAGCCTTGTATTCTGACGAATACAAGGCTCCGGATTTGTCGGGATGACAGGATTCGAACCTGCGACCACACGACCCCCAGCCGTGTGCGCTA
>JAHDBI010000006.1:67848-72487 GCA_020630475.1 Saprospiraceae bacterium | reverse complement strand
TTGCTGCCTTAAATCTTACATTGACTACATTTAAATTAAATGCAGATCCATCTGAACCGATCAAACCTTGCAATTCCATATCGTCATCCTCTTCAGTGACGTTGAGCTGATACGTATTTCCGTAGACAAGAACGGGATCACTAGCTGGTTCGTATTCGCTATCAGGAGGCAATGTAGTACCCGAAGCCGTGGTTGGATAAGCTATTTCAAAACTACCAGGAACAAATGTCATATTTAAAGGAAGATTAATATCCAACAAGATATCATCCAAAAATCCTGGGCCGGAAGCACTAAGGTCAACCACATATTCTATAGTATCACAAAGATCATTCAAGACTAAATCTTCTGCTGGTGATTTAGCAATCATTGACAAAGCACCTACGGTAGATTTGAAATTGATTACACCACGGCTTGAACATGTAGCTTCTTCAAGAATACTAGGGTAAGAAACACAATCATAGCCAGAAAAAACTTCAAGACTGTCAGGTTCACAAATATTTGGGTAAACACATATCTCATACAATCTGCTCGTGTTACCTGGAATATTACCGATATTGAACATATTAAATTCCGAACCAACTATCGGAGTACTCGTTGTTCCGGTGATGCTATTTAATTCATCAAAGATGATGAAGCCAGAATTATTTTTAAACGTTAACCATGTATTATTAGCTATTGAAACACCGTCATTTCGGACTCTAATTTTTGAGCACATCGGAAATTTATCGACAATTATACATTCATCTACCACTTCGACTACTATCTCGGCGCCTCCGGAATAATTAAAGTTATTTCTAAAACCTTCATCTGTATATTCTGATTGACATGTAATGTTTGGATTGGTAACATGATCAACTTCTATATCTTGTTGTTCTACTGGTCCTTTTTCTAAATCACATGTAGGAATAAAATACGGCTCTAAAGAAAAAGAATACCCTTCATCACTCGGAGGTATGAAACCTCCAAATTGATTTTGGATATAAGTATCAAAATCAAAAATGAGTTGATTTCCAACAATAGTAATCGCTGGATGGCTAGCAGAAATATCAACATGATCTAAACTATTAATCTTACTTCCCATACTATTTGCTGAGGAAGCATTTTTCCTTCTTATATAAACCCTGAAGAAATTAAATAACATACCACTAGGAATGTTAGATCTAAATTGCTTTGGGTGATCAACAAACCCTATATACTCCCCTGGAAAAAAATCAACGTTTCTACTGCCTAATCTAGAATATCCACGATAATAACCTGTACCAGTTTCACAACCGGCAAAATCATTTAGTCTCCAAGTAAAAAAGTCGAAACTTTCCTGTCTACCCACTTGGCTTAGTCTGAAATCGATAGGTAATCTACATGAGAACTCAGCACCTCCATAAGGTTCGAGAGCAGTAAACATTCT
This sequence comes from Saprospiraceae bacterium, assembly GCA_020630475.1. Taxonomy (GTDB): domain Bacteria; phylum Bacteroidota; class Bacteroidia; order Chitinophagales; family Saprospiraceae; genus JAHDCZ01. Next base: position 71,082 of record JAHDBI010000006.1, on the reverse strand, counting down.
TGTTCTGTGAGTTAATTGTTGGATTTCCCCAATAAAATCTTCAGAAGATCTGTATGTAAATGTTAGTGCAATGGAATCACCATCTACGAAAGTAGTAGGAACTGGGCAACCATTGGACGAAAGTCTAGAAAGAGATAAATCTGTTAATAAAATATCTCCTGGCAGAATTTGCTGAGTTAAAACATCACAGAAATAATAAGATCCATCAGCTGCAAATATTTCAACTTCGCCACCGATAGGAATGAAGTTAGGATTCGGAAAATCAACTAAAGCATAGATATAATCAAAACTAGTATGTGTCGCATTGGTATGAACGTATCCACCCATATCCACTTTTATGCTGTCACCTTTTAAAAACCTATCTCGTCTAATAATACTTTCGTTATAGGCAGCGCCTGCATTAGGTTGCCCATTGTTATCTGGATCAGATTCATAAAGGTTTAATCTTTCTGCTTCTCCATATGTTTGTACAAATCCAGCACAATTACAATCTGTTCCCGTACCTGGACATTTAATAACAACATTTAAATCTTCTTTACATTCTACTATTTCACTGGCACAACCATCACAATCTCCGAAATTAAACCTGCTCGTTTTTGAAATAATATCGTTATATAAAACAGGTGAGCAATTGGGTCCTTTGGCTAATTCATTTTCACAATCTGGTGTATAATCCATGAAAATTCCACTTGCTTCCGCAAAGGCATCAAATCCGGTTGGTTCTTGTCCAATCCATCGGACGGTTAACAAATCAACCCCTCCATCATTGTCTGTATAATCGATATAATCTGGTATCCATTGAGTACCGTCATTGTCTTGCCAAAAAACGGTTCCAGGAACATAATCCAATCCATTAGGCAATTCAAAAACTGTCTCGAAATAACAGGTAGTACATTGTCCACCAATTAGTGCGTGCAATGCATTTCTCTCATTATCGTCTTGCCAACTATTACCTTGATTAGATAAAAAGTCATTGGTATAATTTGAAACAGTTGTTGATAAAGTTCCGGTCTCACCTGCACAATTTGTTACAGGAGACTCCATGAAAGAATTAAAGTTTATATCAAAACTAGGCCATGCGACATTTTCAAGCGTTTCTTCTGTTTGAACTAAATTATCACATAAATCATATGCATTTACATCATGAATATCTACTCCATATCTTCTAAAAACATCACATCCACTACAGCTACAAGGAATAGGATAAACATCATAAAATATAAACAATGTATCCATCGGTGCAATGCTTAAATCCGAAAACTTAAGCGTCACTCTACTTTTTAGATTAGCACTATTAGCATAGGATGAAATACATCCTGGTATATTAGCATCATAGGTATATATAATATCTGTAGAAGTCGCATCATCTACAAAATTTTGAGAGGCACCACCACTTCCTTCAATGAAAGTAAATGAAGTAATATCGATAGGAGTAGCACCGCCAAATTCTGACAATGCTATTTCAATACCACCTACTGGTGCTTCGCCAGTATTAACCAAAAACCATCCTTGCTGTTTTGGAGCATTTGAAGGGCAAAAAGGGTCAAAATTAGTATCCAAGTTAACATATTGAGACATTTCAGGAACCCTAGCACCAAAATCTAAAACAGCACTTCCCTGACCCATATCACATGGATTATTTAAGGGATCGAAATCACAACTAGTAACTACACCATGGTTAATATTAGGAATACCTCCATCAGGACATTCTATTACTCGCCAAATTTCACAAATATCGATTCCTTCATTTCTCACAAAACCATCAGGTCCTGTTTCATTATTTCCTAACCAATAATAGGTCCGATCACCATCGACAAAAGCTACATTCAATTCTTCACCAGAATCACAGTGGATTACTTTTTCTAAATTCAATAATGGATTAGCATCGACAAAATAAAATAGGGAATCTATGACTCCCACGCCCTCTTGAACTACAGTAGTAGTTAAAGTATCTATCTCGTTTAAAACAGCGATTAATATATCTTCGGTATTTCTTCCAGGTGTTCCAGCAGGAGCAATTAGAACGGTAATATCCTCTACAGTTAATGGAACAGATATATGATTACATGATTCTTCACTACCAATGTAGCCGAATGCAAATTCTATTGTTCCATCATCAGGTGATTCGCAAGGTGCTTGAAGATCAAAACTAAAATCAATTGCAAAAGAGGTAACTTGAGGTTCAATAACCAATGGATCTAGAGTCACTAAAGTTGCACCTGTCAAATTCCCTTTGTACACAAAATCTCCTGGTAGTGTGATTTGAGCATTTAAATCAGTTAAAGAACCAATGTCTGCACTAAAAGTAAATGTCCCTGGATCACCGCATTCATTTAACGTCGTGTAGTTTTCAACGATGTTTGAAAATTCATTCATACAAGGATCCATACTTCCTTGAACATTTTCATTTTTCGATTCGACGATATCGTAAGAATTATTGCTTGAATAAGCAAAAATTGCAATTGTAAAACTTGCAAGTAAAATAAAAACATTTTTAGAAACAGAAACCATCACTTTTGGTTTTTTGTAAAGAGAATTAGGAGTATTTCCATGAGATCGTTAAAAGGTCTACTCTCAAATAGGAGCAGACCTTTAACTGAACTTACATCAAACAGTTACGCATATCTTTATATGTGCTGAGCACATACTGCATTGGAATGAAATGAGTTTAAAACTCGGGAATGAGGTTGTTGTTCTATAATGATTCGTCGGTCATAAATACATTTATGACCAGAAAAAATTAGGTCCGCCAGCTGAATACCTGGCAGACCCAATTGTACTATTTAACAAGAATCATCTTGTTTCTTAATGTCGTTTCCTTATTGGATAATTCGATGTAGTAGATTCCTCTAGCTGGGAACTGAATTGCATCGAATGTAATACTATGCCATCCTGCACTATAAAAGTCTTGTTGAGAAATCAATCTCTTACCCGTCACATCAAAAACATTGATACTCAATTGATCATCTTTATCTGTGAAGAATTTCAACTCAGTCGTATTGTTCCATGGATTTGGTACGTTCTGTACAAGAGTCAACGATGGATTTTCAAATAAGGAGTTTTCAAGTTGCAACCCATAAGTCTCGTAGTTGACATATAACTCAGCAGCAGTTTCTAAAGAACTCATTTCTAACTGATCCAGCGTCTCGAAAACCCTACCCGTAAAGTGCAACCTAATAAGGGCCAAATCAGAAACATCTGTCATTTCCGTCGCATTCCAGCTCATGGTATATA
>JAHDBI010000006.1:0-67748 GCA_020630475.1 Saprospiraceae bacterium | reverse complement strand
ATAACCATATCAGCATTGAGTGGATCGATGATATAAGACTCTGCAAAATCTTCTGCCCAAGGATTATCAACAATTGGGAAATCGTATCCTGCGTCAACTAATCTCCAACTTTGATTATCTGGGAAGTCAGTATAGATTCCTAGAATTAATTTTCTCAATTCGATTAAATCCAGTCCTGAAATAGATTCAGAATTATTAATATCTGCCGCTATTAGTTTGTACGGAGAATCTAAAGTTTCTAAGCCGAGAATATGCTTTTGTATTAAGATTAAATCCAATGTACTCACCCCTTCAAGCGGATTAATATTCTTAGTCGGTTTCACCGTGTAAATACCTCCAAGTCCCATACTTGGGAATGAATAGTCTCCATCTAAATTTGTCATAATCACTGGGAAATCAGAACCCACTAAATCTACCCCAACGTTCTCCACAGCTACTTCAGTTTCTGTTTGAATTCTACCTTCAACGACAGCTTCAGTGAGGTTTCCACAAATGTTTAATGGATCGTTAATCGTAACTATAGATATACAAACTGATTCGTTACCAGCCTCATCAATGGAAGCTACATAAACCGTGTTATTACCCAAGTTTGCACAAGTAAAAGAATTCGTTGCCACTGGATTCATAATTGGGTCTCCTTCCTCCCATGGATCAACGAATGCAATGGTAATATCAAGAGAATCCGAACAATTATCTTCCAAAGCACAGATAATATCTTCTGGATTAACTACAACTACACCAGTATCGTTCATATCCACCATCAATTTCTTACAGTCCATAACTGGTGCTGTTAAATCATCACCTGTTGCACTAACGAAGACACTATCTATTGTTTGCTGACCACATTGGTCGATCGCATCAAAAGTCACATAGAACTCACTCATCGGATAAGTACCACTGATGTCACCACCAATATTACTATCTGCAAAAGGCGAATTATTGGTGAAGCTCAATAGGTTACAATCTTCTGCAACTGCAATAAAATCTAACTCCGTTCCACACTCGACCATGATCGTATCTGGTAAATTAATGACTGGTGCTGTTGTATCCATCACAACGATCAATTGATCGAAATTAAAGATTCCATCACCCGTAGCATTATTTAACTGACAAGAGTCAATTACGGTCCAAACCCTATTTATAGAATCTGGACATACCATATCGTCACCTGGATTCAAGTCAATATCTGTAAAGTCAACTGAAATATTGGCGCAAGCCGGATTAGGAATGGCCAATACTGGTGCTCCTAAATCAGCAGTATCTGTACTTTCTAAACAACTTGCTAACTCAATTGGAGTTGAAGGCCAAGTTATATCAGAAGCATCAAATAAATCTTCAGGTAAACCAACTGTAATCACTTGAGCACATTGGAATTGATTGTTCGATCCATCTGTGGCAGTAAATGTTCTAACTATTGTTCCAGCTCCACAATTATTCGTTGTGTTGGTAACTACCTCGGTTAGTGTAGGCGTCCCACAGTTATCTGTAGCTGTAGCATTACCGAATACCGTCAAATCCGAAGTATCCGTATCACAATCAACAGTTACGTTTGGAGGACATGTTAAACTTGGCATCATGTTATCCTCAACAGTAACCGTAGCCGTACATTCTGCAGTTGTACCATTATCTGCACTTACAGTTAAGGTCACAATATTGTTTCCAATATTTGAGCAATCAAATGAACTTGGATTTACTGCTAATCCTACCATCGATGTACATCCAGCTGAACTACCATTATCTATTTGATCTGCAGTTATGGTTACTTGCCCCATATCGTCAAGAGAAACAGTAATATCTTGAGTTACACATAATGGCATTGAAATATCCTCTACAGTAATCGTTGCCGTACATTGGCTAGAATTCCCAGCTTCGTCAGTTACCGTCATTGTAACAACATTAGCACCTAAATTGGTACAATCAAAACTTGTTTGATCTAATGTCAAATTAAGATTAGTTTGGCTCGTACAATCATCATTTGAACCATTATCCACGCTTGCTGCAGTTATTACAGCCATTCCATTTGCATCAATCGCAACAGTTAAGTCTTGCGTTAAACAAACTGGTTCGGAATCATCTTCCACAACTACTAATACTTGACATGTATTTGAATTACCGCATTCATCAGCCACAGTATACGTAACGACAGTTGTCCCTACAGGATACTTACCTGTAGCCGCACCAATATTACTATCTGCAAAAGGTGAATTGTTTGTTACAGTTACACCCGTATTACATTGAGTAGTAATCGATGGTGACGGTACCACTACATCGGCATTACACGTAAAATTCACACTTTGTACGGTAACATTTGCAGGACAAGTCAATGTCGGCGCCGTCTGATTGAATACATTCAATGTTTGTACAAACTGTACTACGGGATTTTCTGCATTGCAACCAATTTCGATAGTCCATGTTCTTTCTAATAATGAACAAGAATTGTTTGGATAAAATAAAAAATATGAATCTTGATAAGTGATATTGAAGTCATCACATTGACAATCATCTGTGATCGTAACCATACTATTTAATGCTTCTGGGGATAAATCCGGATTACAACCTGGAGTTACAGTAACTACTGCTTCCGGATATATAATACAATCCTCTGGATCAGGACAACCATCGAAATCGTTATTATCTTGAACCTCAACAGATGCTGAGCAAATTGAAGTATTACCATTTATATCTGTAACCCAAAGCGTTACTGTATTGATTCCAACATCAAAACAATCGAAAGTCAATTTATCATCGTTAACGTCTGCGGAAAAGCTAACATCAACATCGTAACCACAAGAGTGGAAACTTCCTGCATCCAATTGATCAGAGAATAAACAAGCCATTTCTGTCTCTACTTCACCGTCGCCATCTAAATCCATAGGTATTAAGCCAATACTCAAACCATCGATACAATATGCTGTTGGAGCTTTACAGTTCACCACTGTAAATTCTTGCAAACAGGATTGTTTATTACCACACATATCTTCGAAAGTATAAAGTATCGTATGTGTACCAAGAGGATAACTAGTACTTGCATCAATGGTCATTCCTTGACCAGAATTAGTCAAATCTATACTACCATCCGCGCCTAAATCTATTTCATACTCCCATACCAACATCTCTTCTGGAGTACAATCGTCATCTGCAGATATTACTAAATCTACATGTCCGTCCATACAATCAGGATCGAAAGTACAAACAGAAATAGGATCACACGAGCCAATCAATACTGGATCAGTGAAATTACTCACTTTTAATACTTGCGCGTAAGTACATGGAGTGTATCCTGGGTCGTCCATTCTACACCAATCAATAATGGTCCATCTTCTCACTATTTTAAAACATGAATTATTGTCATCTTCAAAAGGGAAGAATGAATCTTCGTAAGACATACCAACAAGATCACATTGATCTTCCGTAACTACAGGGTAACCCTGAGATGTAGGCAAATTCTCTGGCAATAAATCATCAGCTAAACAACTTACTTGACTAAAGAAATCTTGTGGCCAAACTACATCAGAACATGTAAATGGTGTAGGATTTGTGACATAAATTCTTTGAGTACAAGTAGCTGTCCCATTGGCATCAGATGCACTGAATGTTCTTTCAACATAACCTTCACCACATTGATCTATGAATTCTTGTGTTGTAAAAGTTACGTTTACTTCACACGCATCTGTAGCAGTGGCTGTTCCAAATTCAGAAAAGTCACTTTGACTAAAGTCATAACCACAGTTGACAAAAGCATCAGCTGGGCATGAGATGGTAGGTGGAAATTTATCTTGAACTAATACGTTCACCATACACTCATTGTGATTTCCATTAATATCATATGCTCTTAATACAACAACTATTGTATTGCCAACATCAGCGCAACAGAAATGAATACTTTCATCAAACGTATCATCCCCCGCAACGCATAAGGCATTACTATCCATTCTTCTTACTTCGAATCTATCTAATCCACATTCATCATACGAGCCATCATCAAATACCGGAGCAAACACCTGTGCAACACCGCTTGCATTTAAACTAACTACTGTATTTTGGTCACACACCACTGTAGGTGCAGTTACATCAACAATAGTAATTGAAACATCACTTGATGAAGAATTGTAACAAGCATCATAGGCTATATATGTCACTGTATGTGTCCCTACTGGAAGATTTACAACTCCACCATTTACGTTATTTAACATTCCTGTCGGAGTCTCAATATCTACGGTAATACCATCTTGTTTACAATCATCTATTACTTCTATTGAAGGCAAAATAACGCTAGACGAACAGGTATAATTATTTGCTGTTATTGTAATGTCTGATGGTGCAGCAAAGCTTGGAGCCACCTCATCTACAATTTCAATAATCTGATCTACTTGTCTAATTGGACTATCAGTACACCACCATTCGACAACAGTCCATGTACGGATAATTTTTGTGATGCAATTTCCTATTTCAATTACATTATCTGAATACCCCATCGTCAGATTACAGTATCCATTAAATGTTGGATATATAGGCTCGCCGGCCAATGTTGGTACACCCGTTACATCAGTATGAGGATTGCCTTGATCATCCAGTGCAAATGTTCCACATTGCAAAGGATTACTCGTTGCCATCATTAAACTTGCAGGGAATTGAATCTGAGAATAAGAGAAATCATCAATTGTCGTAGTGGCTGAACCAAATGAGGCATCAGTAGTTTCCTGTGAAAAACAAAAGGTTGCACCTTCGTTCAAATAAACCGTTGCTACACCTGTTTGATTTAAGGCACCTGCACCAAAGACAGGGCCGTTTTCAGTAAGCCTTGTGAAATTACCATTGATATAATAACCAAATTGATCGTAAAAAGCATCTGAATTATTTGAGACATATGACCAATTAAAAGTAATTGATCCTTCAACAGGCATCACAATACATAAGTCAGTACCGTTTGAGGGTGAAGTAACACCATTATCTGAGCTCGTTAAAACCACTGTCGTTGGCGCACCTGAAACATCTACAACACCATCTCCTTCTACAACAGGCACCCAATTTGCTAAATCAAAGTCTCCTGTAAAATCCACTACTTCATCAAGATCAATTCTTTCCAAAGTTATTCTTTGCGAGCAAATTGCAGAAACATTACCTTGATCATCTACTGCCTGATATGTTCTGTCTATATATTTCAAGAAATCTGGATCACAATCAACCGGTGTAATAATCTCTGATAGTATAATTACTTCAGGATTAGAATCACAATTATCCGTTGCGATTGGGCCGGTATAATTTAGCATGTCATTACAATCCAAAGTGATATCCTCACATAGGATCGTTGGTGCTGATTTATCCTCTGGATAGAGATATCCCCAACATAAGTTTCCTGAACATCCATCCATCAACTTGAATGTAATTTCCATTCCTAAATGATCTGAAGTCAAAATATTACCAGGAATGACGTTCATATTTTCGTCCAATAACATCACAGCATACGCGGCAGATGGACTTGGAGGTCCTGCTATAACCATCAATGGTGTGACTTCTAATTCACAATTCTGATCTAAGGAAACATTTAATTCACCAATACATGCAATAGCTCCAGTCGTAGAACCTACTGCTACATCTAAAGTAGCTGGAGCAATACAAGCTCCTGCAAGCGTTTTTGTCAACGCAATTTCATAGTTACCATCAGCTGCACCCGTCCAATCTATTTCTACAATTGGATCCGTAGCACCACTCACGATTACTGGTCCAGCTGGACTAACTACCCATGAATATGTCGCACCTGCCATTGGAGTTGTTTCGTATTCCTCCGTAGTTGTATTACAAACTGCTGTAGGTCCCACAACATCCGGATTGTCGTATGAACAACCAGGATTATCTATTCTTTGTAAAAACCCATTTCCATTAGATAATATAATAGAATAGCCTTCTCCATGCTCATGAACCCCTGTCATTACATATGTCCCTGCAGGAGATTCTGTCATTGTAAAACCAGTAGGGCCAGTGGTAAAAGGAGTTGGGACAGCAGGTGGCGCAGCACTTGCTGGATCATATAATCCGTCAACACTATGGATAAACCAAACTTGACCTGCATCAGATAAAATAGTAATCTCATCTAAAAATTGTCCGTCTGTTTCTGTTGATGCGTTATCCAAACACATACAAACATTTGAAATCGAAGCATCTACAACGATTAATGAAGCAGGATCATGATCATCTTCATCTACGGTTCCGTCATCCTTAATATTATCGTCGGATAATGGTGCATTTGGAACACCACCATTATCATTAGCCATATCTTCATCAGGAGTTGAGTCAATATCGTCCAAAGGAATTCCATCCTCCGTCGAAGCAGAACTTATCTCCGCAAAATTGATTAACTCTCTAATATCATCTTTTTGAATCACTAGTTTTATCCATAAAGACGTTGAATCTCCTGGGGCTAAACCTGTGTTAATTTTTGTTTTTGCGATACCACTATCAAAATTCCACTCTGCATTTAAATTATCATAAAAGGCAAATTCAGGATTGACATAATCCACAACAGTGAATCTGTCTGCCCTTACACTACCTTGATTAAATACATCAATTCTAAAAGTAGCTGTATCTCCAAGCCTCACATATTTATCAGACTCCAATACTTTTCTTAATGCTAAATCAAATTTCTCTAACTGTACTACTGCAGGGTCATGATCATCCTCATCAACCGTACCATCATCAGTAATCACATCATCATTTGGAGAATTTGGCTCACCACCCATATCATTTGACATGTCATCGTCTGGAGTTGAATCTATATCAACAATATTTGGATTGGTAGTTTCAAAAGCACTAATTTCTCCATAGTTCACTAATTGACCTCCATCAGCTGTAGGTGAAATAGTTAAGGTAATTAATACTTGATCCACCTCTCCAGAATTCAATACATCAGTCAATGTATAACTGACCATACCGTTTCCTGAAACTGACCATCCTGGATTTAAAGCAGGACTAAAAATTAATTCAGCAGGAAGGTTATCAGTAACTGTAACAGATAGGGCATCTACGTTACCTTGATTATGAATGTTCATTGCAAAAGTCACTTGGTCGCCAGGACTGTATACTTGAGCAGGATTTAATACTTCTTTATTTAAAGCCAAATCAAAAATTTCAATCATGGCACCATCATGATCATCCTCATCAAAAATACCTGAATCATCCACTACATCATCAAAAGGACTATTTGGAATTCCTCCAATATCATTGGTATCATCTTGATCTGGAGTAGAATCCATATCAGAATCAGTTTCACCAAACTGATCAGTTGCTTTACTTATTTCTGCATAGTTAAACCACTTTCTATTCACACTTGGTTTTACTCTTAAAGTAATTGGAACAGTATATTGACCTCCAGGAGCTAATGGTGTGTTTACTGAGTAGTGCACCTTATCTCCATCTTGTATCCATCCTGGGTTGCTGTTAGCGTCAAACTGAAATCCAGGTTGTAAATAATCTGTTACTACAAAACTAGTTGCGGTAATTTGACCTTGATTATAAACAGTGATATTAAACGATACATTATCATTTAATTTAATCGCACCATTGTTTTGAATAGTCTTCATTAATGCCAAGTCAAATTCATTAGGAACAGTTAAGCCAATATCGAAGCTATGATCGATAGCCTCAGAAGTGCTCAAATCAACTTGAACATAAATACCATCCGCAACAGAAGAACAAGGCGTTCCATACTGAGCATCGGAATCATTTTGATTTGAATGTGTCCCGTATCCTACATCTTGACTTGTCAGTACATAATTTGAACCGTTATAAAGAACAGACGAAGTACCAGCATCCATATGAAGATCTGCTATTCGAACGCTGTAAGTCCCTGATGGATTTAAACCATCCATTTGACCATCTTGATCTAAATCAACATTTGAATTATTAAATGAATATTGACCCTTATTATCCGTAAGATCCATACCCACCAAATTACAATTGGCATCATACAACTCTATTGTTAATCCAGTTGCAGGCAATTCACCAGCATCTTGAACACCATTTGAATTTGTATCGAACCAAACAAAATTTCCAATTTCTTTAGATAACTCTGGACACTTGACATCTAAATCTCCAAAACCAGTAGCCTTTCCAAATAATGGATCAAATGTCTGTGTATATAATTGAATCGCATCAATCTTAGATCCATCCTTAGTGCTATATCTATGAAGACCACCTGAATATGAATCAAAAATTGGATCATATACCGCAGCAATCACTTCATCAGAACCAGGAATTACTATAATACTACCTAGAGCCGTTTCATTATGATACGCTGGACCTGATACCCAAAATTCATTTCCAAAGAACTCTCCACCATTGGGTCCATCATTATTTCCAACTCCTGATCCAGTTAATGAACCAGCCTTACCATTATCTTCTAAAGTCCAAACCCCATTATTATTCCAAGCCATTAATAAATCCGGATACTGTTGATCCAATCTACCTGAACCATTATCACAATATCTATGGCCTAATCTGTCCGTTAAAGAAAGTAGCATGTTTCCGTCATCTGAAAAATCAATATCCGTCAACCAGTGTTGAGTCGCTAAATCGTCAGATGGAAAATCTTGCCAGTATCCTTTGATATAGTTATCTGAAAATACCAAAGTGAAATTTGCAGATAATGGATCAAATTCAAAAACATTCATTGAAGATTGATTTGCATTCTGAGCAGTCTCCGCAGTACAAGTTACACCTACATAAATCTTATCATTGTAATACTTCAAAGCAAATGCCCGGTACTCCCCATCAGAACAAGAAGGGTCCGGAATCTGATGCTCTATGGTTGTTGCTGGTGTTGGGTTCGTAGAACTTAATTCAACCAAGGTATTACGGAAAAGGTTAACCGTATATAATTTTTGCTGATCACCACTTAAAGTCAATGCACCAAGCCCTATTCTACCCACTTGTTGACCATACTCACAATCATCTACATCCGTATGAGCCAAAGTACCTACGTTTACACCTAGGCTCGACATATTTGCAAAAAGACTTGTTCCACCAGAAACGTTAGTTTTTAGTATTGCACCATGTCCATGAGTAGTTAAACCCGCATATTGCTTAACAAACGAAGCTGAAAATATTTCTCCAGTGGAATGCTTATGCGCAATACCCCAAACAGAACCTGTTTCAGCTTTCGATGCGTATTTTCTAACCGTACTATTTCCATCAAAATCACTTTCCAGGCCAATGATCGTTTCAACGTCATCATATTCCCCTAAAGCACCCTGTACAAAACAAGAAAGCACAAGCTCAGGATTATTTTCACAAAGCAACTGACTATTTGTGACACCAAAATTTACGTCACACACTGGTGCCGTAACAAATTGTACCGCCGAGTTACTTTCAGGTGAAAGATAAGTTGAAGAAAAATCTCCGATTGTTGAAAATTCCAATCTGTAAGGCTCACCGTCTATTAATCCACTCAACTGATAAACACCAGAAACACCACTTATCGTTTGTGTCACAATGCTGTTACTCGAATTATAAACTTGAACCATTACGTTTCCTACCCCGGACTCATCGATGTCTAACAACCCGTTTTGGTTGTAATCATCAAACACAACACCTTCTAGTGTCCCCTGAACAGGATTACACTGGGACGATATCGTTCCGATAGATAGAAAAGAGAAAAAGAGAATAGAAAGCAGTGCCCTTGTACATGCGTACTGTACATTATCAGACAACGCTTTACGCGATGTAAGTGTAAGTTTTCTCATTTGACCTTTAGCCTTAGTTATTAATGTAAAATTCTATAGCGTAGCCCGAATCCGCTTTCGGATCCCGAGTTACATGTAGTTTTCTAAAAATGTGTAGTTTCTTATTAAACTTATGGCAAATATATAGAATATCTATATATGTTGGATATATATATTACGATTTTTTATAATTTAACATTTATCGTAATATGTAAAGTCCTCATAAATATTTATATATCTATAGATACTCTTACTATATAAAATAATCAAAACTAAGCTTAAACCTAAAGCACTGTTAGCTTTACGCTGGAATTACGACTAGTCATTTTTGGCTTTCGCCGAATGAATCCATTTAAATTATGGAGAATGAGCAATACGAGCATCAAAGGCTCCCATTGAATAGGGATATTTAGCTAATATTGCATTTTCATTCATTTTAGATAAATTAATAAATATGTCAGCTACGGATAAAATAGATATAGCATTGGTCCAAATGGCCATGGAAAGTGCCTCTTATGATCAAGATGTTAATGTATGTATTCATACATCGAAAGGAGACATTAATCTTACCCTATTTGCTACAAAAACGCCAAAAACCGTCACTAACTTTCTCGAACTATCAAAAGCTGGATATTATGACGGATTAAAATTTCATCGAGTCATTCCGGATTTCATGATTCAAGGTGGATGTCCTCAAGGTATTGGTTCGGGTGGACCCGGTTATAACTTCGCAGATGAATTCCATCCTGAATTAACCCATGACGGGCCGGGGGTATTGTCGATGGCTAATGCCGGACCCGGAACAAATGGAAGTCAATTCTTCATCACACATGTAGAGACAGCATGGTTAGATGGAAAGCACAGCGTCTTTGGAAAAGTGGTTTCCGATGCAGACCAAGAGGTCGTCAATAACATTGCACAAGGAGATGTTATAGAAAGCATTGAGATTAAAGGATAAACACACATAAAAGCAAAACTTTAAAGTCTACGAAATTTCTATTTCGTGGACTTTTTTTTGCCTAACCGTTAAAACTTGATGTTCTTTTCTTTGTTAAAGTTTTGTATGCATTCGACGAAAGTCAAAGCCATCCAATATGAAAGACAAAGTAAGTATTCGCCCTGTTCTACCCTCCTCCATTATTCACGATAAAATGACATCTGTCGAATTATTTCAAAACAACTCGATAAGACCGATTTTAAAGATGCAGCATGAGCTTTTAGTAAAACTCGGTAGAAGGTATATTAAACGAAAAAAGAATGCTTTTACTCATTTAACCGATAAGGGAAAAGAAGATTATCTGGCACAACGGAATGATAGTATCCGGTGTTTCCTATAAGGTATCACGTGATCACTATGTGATACCCGCTGGATTTTTTCTGATGTTTCATTTTTCGTTTTAATAAGATTGAATTATACAAGTATAAAGTAGTTAAAAAAGATTTGTAAATATTTATTTGTTATGCTTGAATGCAATTTAAAATTAAAGTGATCGAAACAGAATAAATGTAAGAAAAGCGAATTCTTTAAATAATTTAATCGCAACTAGTTGTAATGAAAAGGCAGTTGAAACTTGGAGAATCAACTGCCTTTTATTATTAAGGTTATATTTTCATAAAATGCCTAGTTTTGACTAATTAGGGATTTTAATTGCCTGAACAAAATAATTATCTTGAACGTACATAATACTATCCACTTCATTAATTGCTACTCTGTTATTAAAAAAACAATTAGAACCTATATTGTCGTTTTTTGATTCTAACTCATGTAGAATATCACCGGTCTCTGCGCTTAGTATACGAAGTTTACTGTTACAGAAAAATAATTTATTGTCGAAATAATTAATATTTGAAACATTTGGTCCAAAACTTTTATTAAATAATTCGACACCAGAGTTTTTATCTAAGGCAATCACATTTCCTGTAGAACTCCCAAAAATAACGCTACTTCCCGTAATCAAATGATTGCCGAGGAACCGAATGTTATTGTAGATTTTATCCCATATAACATCACCAGAGTTAATGTTGAAACAAGTCATGCCCTTGAAATTAAGAACATATAAATGATCATTTTCTATAATTGGTATACTCGTACTCATGATGGCATCATTAATTTCAGTAACCTCCCATACCGTAGAATTGCTATCCAAATTATAATTGATTAAACTAGATTTTAATTCAAATGGAGAATTTTTAGTTTTCACAATACCTATCAGGAGCATTTGATTATTTGAAGAGTCTTTATAAGGTTTAACAAATTCAACAGATTTAGTAAATCCGTCATTGTCTAATCCCACTGTGAACAATTCATTTATTAGACCATTGTTTTTATCTATAAAAACAATTTTGTTATTATATATTTCAGAAATTCCATATCGTACTACACCAACAAGTCTATCACTATCTAGATTCAAGAAGCTGTAAATATTACCACCATCGCTATCCGAATAATCCAAGGACCAATTTGATCCGCCGGAGGATAAATCTAAAGAATGATAATTGTTGCCAGCTGCAATAAAAAAATTAGAATCATCGAAAACTGGTCTATTGGCAAGACTAGAAATAGTTTCATTGGCGTTCCAATACCATAAATAATCTCCAGAAGCAGCATCAAGTGAAAGTAATTCTGCTCTAGAAGGTGACAAACCAAGCACGTCCCTTTCTACTAATATCTGATCTTGGTATAGTTTTGTTAAAAAAGGTTCACTTACAATTGTAGTATCCTCATTTATTGGAACTTCCCATAAAAGATTATAATCAATCGAATCCATAGGCTCTTTAGGCATAGTTGGAACAAATGGCTCTGAACATCCGCAACTTAGAATTAGGTTGAATGCTAACATGGTGGTAACTAAAATTATTGATAATCTCATGAAAGTAAATTTTTATAATTTAGTCAACTTAAATGTTTTAATTGGAAATTCCTCATCGGGGCTTAAATATGTATCAAAAATAAACTTCGTGTTAAGATCATTTTTCATATTCGTGTGATTACTTCCTGCCATGTTTATAGGAATGAATGTATTACCATGGTTCAATGCAGATGAGGAATTCGCACGAACAACGGCATCACTTTCGTTTTGTATGATTGTATGTTCATAAATTGGTACTTCTATCTCTTCACAATCAAGCTCATATAATGATCCAAAAGGACCATCAAGTGTTGTTTCTTCACAATCTATAATAATTTCAAACCCAGGAGTTTCACACTTACAAGCTATTTCAGTATCGACAATATTAGTTTCAATGTAGTCAATATCAAAAATGATACGATATTGTTCGTCCAAAATACTTAACCACTCATAAGCTGATTAAAACGCATCACGATGAGAATCTCCCCAATATGGTATCATCGCCCATTTTTCATATTTCGAATATGTTCTATCTAATATGTCCTCATATATATCTTCGAACTCATCTTCACCTAATTCATCATCTGCACCCCATAAAGGATAGTCTACATTTGTATTTTTTGTTGCGGCAAACATTTGTTTTAAAGATACAGGAGTTGTTTCAATTCCGTATGCCGTAATAATAGGATAGTCAAAGCTATTGTTCTGAAGTTCAGTCATATTCTCAGAATCAGGAAGCATATCTTCACCAATTGGTGGAAGCATTTCAGCAATTTTACCTCCAACTAAAAAATTGAGCCCTTCATTACATATTCCATTTCCTATAATACCACCACTCCCATTATTGGTAATATAATCATCTAAGAACTTCTTACTTTTAGCTTCGCCAAAAGCTGTGTTTTTCAAAAAACTCGTTAGGAATTTTTCAGCAAATGCAGGGACGTAGGGAATGTCAATTTGACTAATAGCCTCGTTAAAGTAGGCATATGAGAAAAGTTCACAACCTTCTTGAGTCCATTGAACTGCGAGGTCGCTATTATTAGCAATATATGTTCCTTGATGAGGAGTTCCAAAAGTTATTAAACCGTTATATTCTTTCGACCAATTAGGGTTGTTAATTTCTTCATGATTGTGTTCTAGACGTCTAGCTACAATCCCTCCCAAGCTATGTGCAATTATAAAACTTTTTGATTTGTCGTAGGATGGACCTAAACCATCGGGTCCTTCCATTTGTGTATTTAATTGTTCATTAGCCGTTCTAAGTGTTCCATTAACATCGAACGCAGCATCTGTAATAGATTGATGATTATACTCAATGTGAGGAACAAAAGTGTTAAACTCCACAGATAAATAATCTCTCTGTGCGACCCATGTGTTTTGGGAAGCTGCTATTCCATGAACAAAGGCAACCATTCTGGGTCCAGTGTATTCAGGAGCGGTTGTGGTATCAGGACCATTTCCATTTGGCAAAAAGGCTTCTGGTGCAATAAAAGGTATGCTTTCATCATTTATTTTATCGATTTCAAATTTAGTAGTCGGACATACTTGGCTAAATTCACAGATTGTCACTATAGTTAATAGTAGTGTTATTATATATTTCATTATATCAGTTTTATTTGATTGTTTAAAATTTAATTATTTGCTCAGAGATATTTAAGGTAGGAGAAATGATTTTTATAAAATATACTCCGGCTTCCAGTTTGTCAGTATGTATTTTAATACGATTTTCTGGATTCATTTCCATTCTACAAGAAAGAGATTGACCATTAATATCGAGTAACAATATATTTGACAAGTTTAAAAGGTGATGTGATGTTTCAATTATTACGTGCTCATTTATTGGATTTGGAAAAATTGAAAACGTAGCCTTTTTGTCATGAACACTTCTCGAAAACACCTCAGAATCATCATTACCATCTTCTTCAAAACCTTCTAATAAATAGTCAGAATATTCCTTAGTAATTATTCTTTTTACACACTTTCCATCATATAATGTCTTCGGGCTCGACCAAATTTCTTTGACTGGAACAATGTAACCTTATGAATTGGCGCCATATCTAATTAAGATTTGGTCGTGAGAAATATCCACAGTAGGAATGCTCATAAATGATTCTGGAAAGAAATGAGTAGATGTACCTTTTTCAAAGTTAATCTTAGTATATGTATTATTGGGGAATACTTTAAAAAGTAAATTTTTGGTAGCTATTTCCTGGCATTCATTTTTCTGTGTAATGATGGCGCTAACATCATTTTTATATTTTGCCAAGATATCCTGACCAGATTCAAATTTTGAGTAAGCATGTTCGTGTATAAATTGATTTTTTCGAGAAATAAAATCTTCTTTCTCTATTGAGTTGTTTTTGAATGTTTTTACCTCTGAAGGTTTTCCTTTTAAACTCTTTTTATAAACCTTGGTATGATTAATGGAGTAGATGATTTTTTCAGTTTCTGGCATCCATGAAGGAAGAATTCTACTTGTTTTATTGAAAAATATTTCTTCCGAGTACTCATCATTGAACAGAATATCAGTATGCCTTTTTTGAGATGATCTCGGACGAAATTTAAGAATATCGAGCTTAGAGTATTCATCGATATTAAAACCAATTGGTAGTTCATAATGAACAGATTCCGTAACAGTAAATGACCTTGTTTTAGGTTCAAGAATGGAAAAATTATAAAATGTACCGCAACATAATATAAAGGTAAATACCTTTACAAAAATAATTATAGTCGATTTTTGGTGAATCTTCATTTTGTAAGTTTGTTATTGAATAAAAAGTAATTATCGATGTAAAAGTACATGCGACAACCGTTCCATTATGTAGACATTAATAACTTTTATTATACAATATGAATAATTGGACTAACTTTTGCTACTCAATTATTATTAATGCATGTTGATTATGAATGAGTTAGGTCAAAAAGTAACCAATGGAATTCTTAATGATGTAAAATCGAGATATGTAAAAAATGAGCATTTTCTTGATGAAATATCTCGGCTCTTAGGAATAAGTAAAAGTGGTTTGTACGGTAAGCTCAATGGAAGAACTAGTTTTAGTTTTTCTGAAATAATAGAGATTTGTCAGCGATATAAGTTGTCGTTAGATTACTTTGCTTAACAGGAAAACTTAAAAGATACTCCATATGCTTTTCTTTCAGATGCATTACACAAGGAGAGTAATGATTTGGATTTTTTTACTAATATCTTAGATCATTTGTCTAGTCTATACCAGTTGAAAAATGTTCATGGGACTTACTTAACAAATGAGTTGCCATTATTTTATTATCTCATGTTTCCAGAACTACTTGAGTTTAAAATCTATGTTTGGAAGTTTGTTAATCCAACCTTTGATGAATCTATAATGGATGGCAAGTTAGTAACCTCTGAAATTTGGAAGTTGGCGGAACAAATAACAAAAGTATACTTCGATTTTCCAACCGTTGAAATATGGAATCCTAATCTATTTGATAATCTACTACGACAAATATTCTATTTTTCAAAATTTGGGAAATATCGAGACAAGAATAATTTATTAAGCTTATTCAATAGTTTAAACAAACTAATCCTATTGATTGAAAGAAGTTTAAAAGAAGGCAGAAAATTGTTTCCTGGTAAAAAAGATTTAGGTGGTAAACTTACCATATTAACAAATGATTTTTTTAATGGGAATGAACAAATTCTCATTGAATCAGATAATTGGAATGCCATATATGTAAAATATGATACTCCAAATTATATTCGTTCTTATGATGAAAGAGTTTGTAATCATGCGAGTATATACTTAAAACATATTGTTGGATTAGCTAGTAACATTACAACTTCTAACCTAATAGACAGAATGAAATTCATTGAAGAAATTAAAGAAAAAATTGAGGTGTCAAAAAGAAAAGTTCTGCTCTAAATAGCTGACTTCCGCTGATTCGAAGGAGTTAGAGGCAATTGAGCTTTGAAAAAGCGATTGCAGCTGGAGTTAGGAACTAGCCGAAGGGTACTGCGTCTGACGAGAGACCTCTAAGCTCAATACTAAAACCTTGAATATTTCAGAACCTAAAAAAACAAAACCCCCATAAATCTTAGACTTATGAGGGTTTCTTGTGATCCCGTCAGGATTCGAACCTGAGACCTGCTCATTAGAAGTGAGCTGCTCTATCCAGCTGAGCTACGAGACCCCTTTTTCGGTGCGCAAATTTAGTCCATATTTTAGAAAATCACAATCAATAATCACATTATTATTTAGCTTTATTGAATGAATTCGAAATCAGTTCAAATTGAGGAAAGTTGGAAAAAAGTTCTAAGCGCTGAATTTGAAGCCCAATACTTCGATACTCTAAGAAAAAAGTTGAAATCAGATAAACAGGATGGCCATATCATCTACCCACCTGGAAGGCAGATATTTAATGCTTTTTCTTTAACACCATTCGAAAAAGTCAAGGTGGTTATCATTGGCCAAGACCCTTATCACAATCCAAATGAAGCCATGGGCTTATGTTTTAGTGTACCAAAAGGAAAACGAGTACCACCGTCATTAAGAAATATCTATAAAGAAATAAATAATGACATTGGCATAGACATACCTAATCATGGTGATCTTACGGAATGGGCCCAACAAGGTGTGTTACTTTTAAATTCTGTTTTGACGGTTCAGCATAAAAGTCCAGGCTCTCATAGAAAATATGGGTGGCAACATTTTACGGATGCAGTGATTAAATGCATATCCGATCAAAAAAAGGGAATCGTCTTCATTTTATGGGGCAATTATGCCAAATCGAAAAAATCGCTCATTGATTTAGACAAACATCATATATTAGAATCAACCCACCCTTCTCCCTTGGCTGGAAAAGCATTTTTCGGAAATCATCATTTCTCAAAAACGAATACTATCTTAGAAGAGCAAAAGAAGCAAACCATTAATTGGCAAATATCATTATGAGAGACAATATCCCCATATTTTGTGGAGTAAGTGGACTAGTGGCAGTTAGCCTAGGAGCGTTTGGTGCTCATTTCTTAGCGGAGCGGTTATCGGATGTTCAATTATCTGCTTTTAAAACAGGCGTTAACTATCAATTTATACACACTTTAGCTTGTATGATTGTTTACTTGTTTTATAAACGCTCGGGTAAACCAGCATTTAGGCATACCTGCTATATATTCTTAATTGGAATTTTATTTTTTAGTGGTTCCCTTTACCTGTTGAGTTGTAAGGACATAATTGGTATGGAGTTCTTAAAAATAATGGGACCAATTACTCCCTTCGGCGGTTTATTTTTTATCGCGGGTTGGGGATTATTTTGTTTTGGAAGTTTAAAAGTTTTTAAAAATGGCTAGAATATATGATCAGTACGTTCAGCATATGCAAAAAGTAGCTGATGTTGGACATTCTATTGCAGTGTTGTCTTGGGATAAAGAAGTGAACCTACCTAAAGGATCGGCAGCTAAAAGATCTCAACAAATTGCGACGCTTAGTGGTATTACACATGAACTCTTCACGGATGCTAAGTTTGGGCGCTTATTGCAAAGGCTTTATGCAATGAAAAACCTTTCCCGCAAGGAGAAAAAAAATGTATCCCTTACATTAAGAGAGTATAAAAAGGTTCAGAAATTTTCACAGGAATTTGTCATCAAAAGATCTCATGTGGTTTCTAAAGCGTATCATGCATGGATTGCCGCAAGAGAGGCCAACGACTATGACCTTTATAAAGATGCACTTCAAGAGTTAATCGAAATAAAACGTGAAGAATCAAAAATCATTGGAAGGCGGAAACACCCCTATAATGCCCTACTCGATCAATATGAATCTGGCGCCAATGTAGCTGAATTGGACAAGGTATTTTCAGATGCCAAGCGAGGTTTAAAAAAATTGATCTCCGAATTAAATTCCTCAACTAAAATAAAAACTGGTTTTCTAAGAAAGCATTACCCACAAGACAAACAATGGGCATTTGGTTTAAAGGTTCTTGAGCACATTGGTTATGACTTCGAAAAAGGTCGTCAAGACCTATCTACTCATCCTTTTACAACTAGTTTTAGTTCGGAGGATGTAAGAGTCACTACTAGAGTGGTTGAAAATGATTTTGCCAACATGACGTGGAGCTGTATCCATGAAGGTGGACATGCCCTATACGAACAAGGATTGCCCATCGAAGATTATGGTTTACCTACAGGTTCTGCTATCAGCCTAGGTATCCATGAATCTCAATCAAGACTTTGGGAAAACCACGTGGGAAGATCTATGGAATATTGGACATATATGCTTCCAAAACTAAAAAAACAGTTCCCTGAAAATCTTAAGAAAGTGAGTCTTGATAAATTCTATCGAGGAATTAATAAAGTAGCTCCTAATTTAATTCGTACAGAGGCAGATGAACTACACTATCATTTTCATGTAATGATTCGCTACGAATTAGAAAAGAAAATAATGGAAGGCAAGCTCAATGCTTCTAATTTAAAGACAGCTTGGAATAGACTCTATAAAAGCTATATTGGAGTTGAAGTTCCTGATGACAATCAAGGCATTCTACAAGATATTCACTGGTCGCATGGAAGTTTTGGTTATTTCCCTACCTATTCTATCGGAAGCTTTTATGCTGCTCAATTCTTTCATCAAGCATGTCAAGACATTCCAAAATTAAAAAAGCAACTGAGAAAGGGTAAAACAGACAAACTTCTGACCTGGCTTCGAGAGAATATTCATCAATACGGACAACTATATGATGCCAAAGGCCTTTGTAGAAAAGTTACTGGTGAGCCGTTGAATTTCAAATATTTTATGGATTATGCTAGAGAAAAGTATAGTTCAATTTATGGAATTGAAGAATAGAATTCAGTACGAAGTAGATACTATTTAGTACGGAGTAGATACTATATGGTAATAACGATTTTATACAACTCAAATCTATAATTACTTAATACTTGGTACTCAGTACTTGGTACTTGGTACTTGAAGACTTTAAACAAACCATAAGACTTTCATAATACATCTTAACAATCGTCTTCCGTCTTTCAGTTATTAGTTCATTATTAAAACTGGAATTATGAAAAAGATGAAAATGTATTTAGCAGGAGTTATGATGATTATTGCTTTTTCAGTCCAGTCACAAATTGTGGTTGGCACAAAAGCAGGGATTTCAAATAGTCATATAGATTTTGGTGGGGTTATAGGAGACTTCCTTCCAGGCACAAGTTCTTTCAATGGGATTTCAGCTGGTGTTTTTGTAGACTTACCGCTTTCTAAGCGTTTTAGTATTAGTCCTGAATTCCTATACACGGCAAAGGGATCGATGTACAATCCTAACACGAGTATCGGTGTTTTAGGAACGGATATTCCAGTTGGGATTAAAGTAACGAATAGAGTAAATTATTTTGAAGCACCTATTTTGTTGAAGTACAAGCATCGAGTAGGTCCATTTAACTTAATTGCCGAAAGCGGTGTTAATTTGGCTTACGCCAAAAGTGCCAGTCTAAGAGAAGAAGCTACAGTTCTATTTGACTTTGGTATTGCTGAGCAAAACATCGATATGAATAGTAGTTTCGTCAATAGATTCGATACAGGAGCAATATTAGGATTGGGTGCGGATTACGAAGTTAGCAACGATATATTGCTAGGCGCTAATTTTAGATATAACCATTCGTTTAGAGATTTTATTGATCTCGATGCGGCGGCAGACGCGAAAAATAGAGGAATATCAATGTATATAACTGCGGCAAAGGTATTCTAGAAAATATCAAATAAGGGCACTGTAGTAAAACCTATAGTGCTCTTATACTTCACCCATCTCTTCTTCCGACATTCTATTTCTCCACCAGAGAAAAGCTAAGGTACCCACCAAAAGATAAGGCATCATAAAAAGATATAGGATCCCTTTATTCAAACCTGCCCCTTCTGAACCACCATTTTGAAGATTTGACTCTGCAGACATCCTACACATGGGACATTGTGCGATGACATCCATTTGACCTACAAAAGCCACTAGGACAAATACGATTAAAATACTTTTGAATACTTTTTTCATCTTCAGAGCAAATTTACAAATAACATGGTTTAAGCATAAAATAGCATATAGGTCCAGAAATAGCGACATAAAGCCAAACCGGAAAAACCCATTTTGCTAATTTTCTATGTCGAGCATCATTCCTAGTAAAACCACGATTGAAGGTCAGAAGAATGAATGGTAAAGATACTGCCGCTAAAATGATATGACTAATTAGGAAAACAAAATACACCTTTCGGCGAAAGCCCTCAAAACAATATAATGTCTCCGCAGTGGTAAAATGATATAGGACATAACACAGCAGAAAAAGAGCTGAGGTAATCATAGCCGCAAAAATCATTTTACGGTGACCTTCAATATTTCTTTTTTTAATTTGAATGAGCGCAGCGATCAACAAACATGCCGTTAAGATATTCAGACCTGCAATGATTGGTGGTAAAAAACTAAAATCGATATCTGTAGATATTTTTACTCTCCGCATCAAACCAACCAAAAGTAAAACGACCGCCGTAAGCACATAGGCAACTCTGTCCAGAGTCTTTAATGAGAGCTTTTCCATAATTATTGATTTAAATCTCTTTTTAACTTAATGTCTTTTTCAGGTCTTCGTGGTAATACGATGGCAATATGTTCAACCAAATTTCGCATACCATCATCATCCCCCATATAAAATCCTCTAACTTTCATGTTTTGATCTACAATACTGAAAGCTGATTTACCATGGTTTGTTAAGAAGTCATTGCCTATTTCAAAGAGTGTATTCAATTCTTTTTCACCGACTTTCGTCGAATATTTTAAGGGGTCGTCCACAAGGTGAACAAATTGAAAAGAGTAACTGTTTTCAAATTGATCTAAAACTACCTCTACCGATTCATTTTTGACACTTTCATGATTATTATGCATCACAATTGTGGTTTTACCTTCAAAAAAATCTGCCGCCTTTAAGGTGTCTCCTTTCAAAACAAACAACTCTGTACTAAGGCTATCTTTCGGTGTTAAGTCATCTAAAGACTGTAATCGATAATCGTATCCAGATTGCAAGTAGTACCAAGATATTGCAGGAAATACGAATAATATGAGAACAACAGCTAATGCGGCAATGTACTTTTTCACACTTAGGTTTTTATGTATAAAAAAAGCGGGATTAAAACCCCGCTTTTATTTTTATAATTCTTTTGTTTCTGAATCAAACATCAAGTGTCCTTGAGGGGCCTGGGCTTCGTATCGCCCTGTATTTTTATCTTGAATCAAGGATCGACGTTTCTTCCAATCCATTCCCTCCCAAAAGAAGGCAACGATAGCCCAAACTAATAATAATGTAGGTAATAAAACCGACTTTACTAGTCCTGGCACCTCGTACTTCATGTGCATAAATTCATATACCACATAATATGCCTTAACTAAACTCAAAGCAATCATTACTCCACCGACCACAACAAGTGGCAATTCTTGTCCTTCTATAATATATCCTTTCCCATAAAGAGCGAAAATCACCTCAAATAGAGTAATCGCTCCCAATAAGAGAATAGTCTTAGTTACTAATTTAACTGAATCTTCGTATGAGTGATGTCCCATTATATCTTCCTTAAAATTGTTTTACAATAAATAAAATACCAAGAAAACGAATATCCATACTAAATCGACAAAGTGCCAGTATAGACCAATTTTCTCTACCATTTCGTAACCATTCTTTCTTTCTACATACAGACCAGTAGCTACGTTCACTAAGATGATAATCAAAAAGATTACCCCAGACAAAACGTGAAAACCGTGAAATCCTGTAATGAAGAAAAACAAAGCTCCAAACGCTTTTGGGCCAAATGGCTCATGAACCACAGCACCAGGATCCAAAGTCTCGCTATTTAAAACTTTATACTTTCTATGTATAAATCCTCTCTCATCTACATAGGCATCAGGATAGTCACCAGCTCCCTCATAATGGGCAGCTCCATGACTATGAGCCGCATCTTCTTTTCCATGATCATCAGCGGAGTGACCGGAACCGTGATGATCATCACTATGTGCT
Organism: Saprospiraceae bacterium; assembly: GCA_020630475.1. GTDB lineage: Bacteria > Bacteroidota > Bacteroidia > Chitinophagales > Saprospiraceae > JAHDCZ01. Next base: position 45,168 of record JAHDBI010000006.1, on the reverse strand, counting down.
GCACCATGTGCATGCGTCGTGATTTTATGAATCAGGTAAGTATCACCAGGATTAAACACTTCATCGCTAGGGTTTCCCTTGGCATCTAAGTAAACTCCTGAATCTACGTGCGTTCCAAAAGGGTTTGTTGTTACTGAAGCATGCTCTTTTGCTATTAGTGTATTCCATTCCCATGCTTGACAAGACAAGAATGCTAATCCACCTATAACCGTTAGAATCATCCAGTTTACAACACCTTTTTTATTTTCTCGTTGGCCTTCTTGAACTGCTCTAACCATTGTAAAAGAACTAAATAAAAGTACAAAGGTCATGAAGGTAACGAAGTACAGAGGCTTGTTATGAATATCAAACGGAAGACTACTAAACACTTTGTCAGGAATAGGCCATGAAGGCATACTAAATCTCAAAGCTCCGTAAGCAATTAAGAAACCAGAAAAGGTAAAAGCATCCGAAAGCAGAAAGTACCACATCATCAACTTCCCATAGCTGGCTTTAAATGGTCGTTCACCACCATCCCAAGCTGATTTTGAATCATGCTGATCGGTATGTGCTAATGTATCTGTTGCCATTTATAATAAATTTTCGTTATGTCTATTTTGAGAATAAAAGAAATACAAACAAATACACCCAAAGCAAATCTACAAAGTGCCAATAGTGCAATGTCATTTCAAATCTATTCTTTCTTTTATCTGTTACTTTATATTTAAGCGTAAACGCATGTAATATTGCTAAAACTAGAGCCGCAATTCCTCCGATTATATGTGCCGCATGCACAAAACTTATCAAGTATAGAAAAGCACCTGATGCATTTCCTTTCAAATCAATACCCATTTCAAATAAAGCGTTCCACCCTTGATATTGGAAAACCAAAAAGGCAATTCCTAAAATCAAGGCGACAACTAAACCAGATTTGTATATCAATTCTTTACCTGAAATGAAAGCCCTGCAGGAAATATGAAGAGCTATACTACTACAAACAATGACTCCCGTATTGATGTAGAAAATCTGTGGCAATACAAATTCTACCCAAGTTCCCGAACTTTGTTTAATCAAATACGCGCTAGTAAATGCAGCGAACATCATAAGGATGCTGCCCATAGATAACCACAATGCAAATTTTTGTGGATGCACCCTACTTCTATTGTTGCTATTTAAACTCACTGTACTCATATTACATTACCAATAAGGCGATTAGAACAAGTGGTAAATAAAAGAATGAAGAAAACATCAATTTTCTCGCTGATATTCTATCATGCTTTACATAAAAATTCAAACTGTATCCTGAGTATATGGCGGATAAAACAGCACAAACCAAAATACCTGCAGCGCTGATTTCCGGAACATTTACTAATAGGAATACGCAAACGATTAATAATAATGCATATATAAATGAATGTAATCCAACTTTTCTATCAATCTGTCCATTGGATTCAGGTAATAATTTATATCCAGCTTTTTGATAATCATCAAAGGCTAAATACCCTATTGCCCAAAAGTGAGGAAACTGCCACAAAAACTGAATACAAAACAATAACAAGCCGAGAAGCGTAATTGTACCGCTATAAGCAGTACAGCCAATAAGAACTGGCAATGCGCCTGGGATTGCTCCTATACCCACTGATACAGTGGAAACTCTTTTAAGTGGTGTATAAATGAATGCATAAATAATCATGGACAAGGTACCTAACAAGCCAGTTAATGGATTGATAAATGCCAATGCTGATACACCGATTAAACTCAAAATACCTGCAAACATAACAGCATCAGAAACTTTCATTCTCTTCGCTGCTAATGGTCGGTCTTTAGTCCGTTCCATGAACGCATCATAATCTCTTTCTAATACCTGATTCAAGGTATTCGCAGCGCAGGTAACAAAAAATCCGCCTATACTTAAAAAGATAAATACAGTCATATCAATTCCTCCATAGGCTGCAACAGCATAGGCCAACTGCGATGAAATCACGACCATCATAGTCAGTCTAAATTTCACCAACATACTGAAATCCTGAAAACGAGAATACGTTTTCTTCTCCGTTAAGATTTGATATGTTTTTACTTTACTCAAGGTTCTTTTTAATGGTCACCTGGCACCTCACCTTCAGCCATTGGGGTAACCTGATCTATAAAATCTTTTCCATCCTTACCATAATCATAAGCCCATCTGTGCACCACCGGTATCTTTCCGTCCCAGTTACCGTGTCCGGTTTCGATCGGAGTCGTCCATTCTAATGTAGTTGCACCCCATGGATTACGCGTGGTCATTTTTTTACCTTTCCAAATACTAGAAACGAAGTTGATCACAAACATGATCTGTATTGCAAAAACAACAATAGCAGAAATGGTAATGAATTTGTTCATATCATCGAAATGCGCAAAAGCATCGAATGTTTCAAAACTGTAATATCTTCTTGGCACACCTGCCATACCGATATAGTGCATTGGCCAGAAAATAGCGTAGGCACCAATCATTGTTCCCCAGAAGTGTAATTTACCTATAGTCTCGTTCATGAATCTTCCGAACATTTTAGGATACCAATGATAGATACCTGCAAACATTCCAAAGAAGGCTGCAATTCCCATTACAATATGGAAGTGAGCCACAACAAAATAAGTATCGTGCATCTGGATATCAATCGCAGAGTTTCCTAAAAAGATTCCTGTCAAACCTCCTGAGATAAACATCGATACGAAACCAATAGCAAAAAGCATAGCCGAATTCAAACGGATATTACCACCATATAAGGTAGTAATCCAGTTAAATACTTTCACCGCTGACGGAACTGCAATAATCAAAGTAAAGACTACAAAGAAATTGGATATGAATGGGTTAACACCTGACATAAACATGTGGTGAGCCCAAACGATAAATGATAAAAATCCAATAGCTAGTATAGAATAAACCATGGCTTTATATCCAAAAATTGGTTTTCTTGCATGAACAGAAAGTACTTCAGAGGTTAATCCCATCGCAGGGAGGATAATAATGTATACCTCCGGATGACCTAAGAACCAGAATAAATGCTGGTAAAGTATTGGGCTTCCGCCAATATAATCTAAAGCTTGACCTTCAATAAATATTTCACTTAGGAAAAAGGATGTTCCTAATCCTCTATCACACATCAACATAAAGAATCCTGACGCTAAAACCGGGAAAGATAAAATCCCTAAAATAGCCGTAACAAAGAAAGCCCATATTGTTAAAGGCATTCTCCACATAGTCATTCCTTTTGTTCTTAAGTTAAGAACAGTAGTAACATAGTTAATACCACCTAAAAGAACGGAAACAACAAACAAAGTCAAACTCACTAACCATAAGGTCATACCCGCTCCTGAACCTGAGGAGGCCTGAGGTAAAGCACTCAATGGAGGATACGCGGTCCATCCACCTGAGAATGGTCCTGTACTTAAGAATAATGAGTAAAACATCACAACACTCGCCAAAAAGAAGAACCAATATGACAACATATTCAAGAAAGGCGATGCCATATCTCGAGCTCCTAATTGGAGCGGAATTAACAAATTACTAAAAGTACCACTCAGTCCAGCTGTTAATACAAAGAATACGATAATCGTTCCGTGCATCGTCACTAGCGCATAATAGAATTCTGGTGCAAGTGTACCAATACCTTCAGAATTCACTACAATCCACTTACCTAAAACAGGCTTTAACCACGCTAAACTTTCTTCTGGAAATCCCAATTGTAATCTGAATACAATAGACATTGCAGCACCGATAATCGCCCAAAAAATACCAGTAAATAAAAACTGGCGAGCAATGATCTTATGATCCATACTAAAGATATAGTGACCAATAAAGCTTGACTGGTACTTATCTCCATGATGATGATCGTGAAAGTGGTCGTCAAAACCAGTTTCCTCAATCATAACATCCATCTCGTGTGTTGCTTTAAAATGACCCATAATGGTTCTCTTTAATATTATTTAATTCTTAATTCAGTTCTTCTATTTTCCGCTCTACCCTCTTCAGTTTCATTATCACCAACTGGTTGAGTTTCTCCGTAACCTTTCGCCGAAAGGCCACTTACTCCCTTATTTAGTAAATAATCCAATACACTTTGAGCTCGTGCCTCAGATAAACTCATATTACCTGCATCGTCACCAACACTATCCGTATGACCGGCTAATTCGACGGTAACATTATTCTTCTTAATCAAATCAGCCACATTGTTTAATTCATACTTAGAACGATCTTCTAATGTTGCCGAACCCGTTGCAAAGAATACGTGTTCCAATCTAATCGTTTTAGCAGCCTCGTCTGTCGCACTTAATGCATTATTAAATGCTTTATTCAAATCTCTTTTACGATTCTTTATTTCACTATTCAATAATTTTCCTTTAAATGGATCATCATCAGTATTTCTCACATTGTCATAATAGAAGGAGGTTCTTCCAGCAGCCCACTCGTTATATTCTTCTAGAGAAACTATACGTACAATTCTTCTCATTGAATAGTGTCCTGTACCACATAATTCGGCGCAAGCCAATTCATAATCAAAAGCTTCCCATCTTTGTGGACCATCTGGTTCCGTTGGATCTGCCGGTACTTGCCATTCTGGATAATCCCTTAATCTTTCTCTATATTCTTCTGTAGTGACTGTAGGTGTAAAAATGAAATAAGTCGGTAAACCAGGGATCGCATCCATTTTAACTCTAAAGTGAGGCAAGTAAAAATTGTGTAATACATCTTTAGATGTGATTCTCACCCTTACCATGGTATCTACAGGTAAGTAAATAATATCCGCACCACTTAAAACGATATCATCATGTGTTTTTTCATCGTTCCAATCCATACCTAAGTCATTATAACCTGGTTGAATCTTGGTAAAATCTTTCGTTCCTAATTGTCCATCTTTTCCGGGGTATCTTATATCCCAAGCAAATTGATATCCAGTGGCTTCAATTTCTAAAACTTCATCTTCAGGACCAACATCAGGCATAACGCTATTCCAAACCATCAAACCTTTTACTACTAAGAAAGTCATTACAATAGCGGGAATGATCGTCCATACCATTTCTAAGCTAGTACTGTGCACAAAGAACTTTGATACACGACCTTTCTTATATCTATACTTATAAGAATACCAGAATAATAAAATCTGAGTAAGAATGAATACTATACCCGTAAAGAATAAAGTAACATTAAAGAGGCTATCTAAATCTCCACCGTGGGCAGATGCCGATTGATGTGGGCCGTAACCCAACATGACATCCTTATAGTAGTATGCTGATACAACACATCCTATTAAGAATACAATCATGAAAATCACCAACCAAAAGGCAGTTCGATCATTTCCTTGTTGCTCTACTTTTTCTTCACCACGTATTTTAGCTGCGAGGTCCGAAACTCTTCCTAGCTGTACTAAAATGACAGCTAATAAAATGACGATTATAATTGCTATAAGTCCGCTCATTATTCGTTTAAATTTTTAATCAAGATTTAAATTATACGTGATGGTGTAAACTCTCATGTATATAAGGATCATTTTTAGCGACTAATGAAGCCTTACTTAAGGCGCTAAAAAAGACAAATAAAAACAATCCCAAAAATCCAATCATTGTACCTATTTCTAAAAAGCCTGGCATTTGAACGCCTAGCTGAAAACTCATATCATGATGGCCACCAGCATCGTGACCATGGCTTAAATGTTCGTGAGCAGTATGCATCACACCTGGTTTGATCATTAAGAAATAATCTAACCAATGCCCGATGAATACAACACCAGCAACAAGACCAAGTGAACCAAATTTTCTCTTTGTATCATTCCTCATTAAAACAAAGAAAGGGAACAAAAAGTTGATGACTAGGTTAGCATAAAACAAAGGTTTGAAATGATCAAATCTAGTTCTATAGTAAATAGTTTCTTCTCCTACATTTCCATACCAAATAAGCATGTATTGAGAGAACCATAAGTATGTCCAGAAAATAGAGAAGGCAAAAAGAAACTTACCTAAATCGTGCATATGCTCTACAGAAACTTGCTGTAAATATCCTTTAGCTCTTAAATATAAAAGCGACATAATGGTCAAACAGATCATTGAAACAAACCAACTTGCTCCACAATACCATGCAAAAAGTGTAGAATACCAATGAGAATCTACAGACATAATCCATTGCCATACCATTGCTGCACTTGTAAAACCAGCAATAGGTAAAAAGATCGCAGCATACAATCTCATTCTTCTATGCTTCGCAAAATCAGTATCATTATCATCATTGTCTTCCGCAATCGAAAGAGATCTAATTCTTGACGAAAGGAAATACCATGTTCCTACTATAACAATCGTCCCAAATAGATACCAGTTTTTATTCAAGAATCCTGTTTTACCAGAAATGATCTTATCCTCAACAGCAGCTACTGGATCCGCCCAGTGATAAATGTGATGCCATCCAAAATAAACTCCGAGACCCATAATGGCCATAAGAACAAGTCCAACGATCAAGAACATAGAAAAACTTTCCCATACTCTTTTAAAAACAGCATACCATCCAGCCCATGCAGTGATGCAAACGGCAATAAAGAATCCTGCCATCAACGAAATTCCAGTAAAAAAACTCGCATTATGCAAATAGTTTGACCAAAATCTGGTATGTATCTCGTCGTCCCAAATCCAGGTCAACCCCATACTTACCAATCCAACAACCATCATAATGATGAGTGATGTTTTTAAACGGCCTGTAAAAGTAAATTGGTTCATTTATATAAGTTGATAGTATTCGTTAATTAATGGTGGTCATTATTGTGATCATCTCCATGTCCGTGATCATCTCCATGATCGTGACTACCATGATCTTCTTCACCGTGATCTGAATCTCCATGTCCATCATGCGATTCATGCGCGTCGTGATGACCATCTCCATGGTCCTCATCAACATGTACCACCATTTCACCTGCAGGTCGATCCACCCCGTTTAGGGTATTTTCCATTTGGCTATAGACAAGTTTTTTTTCTTTGGCTTGAAGGGAATGGATATAATGAATTACATTCCATCTTTCCTCGTAAGATAATTTATCAGCATAACCACCCATCATGTTCTTACCGTACATAATTGAGTGATAATATCTTCCATTAGATGCTGCCACAAATTCATCGAGTAAAAAATTTGCCGGTTGGACAGGATATTTACCTCCGTCGTCTCTTACAAGATATCCACCACCATCACCCTTTTCACCATGACAAGTAGCGCAAAAAACACTGTAAAGTTCTTTTCCTTCCGCTAACCCTGCATCTGTAATTGGAAATGGATTATCGATGATTTCATTTGTTGCTCTTGTTCTTTCTTCTTCAGTATCATCATAGTAATATGGTACGCTTCCATTTGGAGCCATGGCAAAACCATTATCTGTAGAGGCTGCACCCGCGCCACCTGCATATCCTCGCGGAATGGTGCCTTTAACCGGAACACGAGGTTGAGCCATTTTGTAATAATCCTCTTTGCTACCCCAAGTGTTGTTATAATAATAACTATATGAGTTTGCCTCATAAGCAATAGAGTGTGCCATATCAGGCATAAACTCACTACCAGGATTATCCATCCCAGCTTGTTGACAGCTAGACAAAAACATGATTGTAGCTATCGCGATGACCAATATTAAGTTATTTGTTTTTCCTTTCATGATATCACTAGCTTAAGATCTTCTTGTTAATTTCTGATGCACCTGTAGATGATAAAAATGATTTAGCTTTCGCTGAATCAACTTCAGATTCGTCAAATGCGATACAAAACTTATCATCGGTAATTCTATCATCCAATACTTCATTCGTTACTCCAGGTCCAAGTCCACATACGATATAAAATGTAAACGTCATACCAATGGCTGCAAACAGAACAGTTAGCTCAAATGTTATTGGAATAAATGCTGGAACAGACCAATGAGGTTTCCCCCCAAATACTACTGGCCAATCCTTTGTAAATATCCAAGTCATTCCTAAAAAAGCCGTCAATGTACCTAGCAATCCATAGATAAACCCAGCTATGTGAAGTCTTGATTCTGATAAACCTAATAAAGGATCCAAACCGTGAACTGGAAATGGTGTGTAAACATCCATAATTTCCAAGTGCTGAGCATTGGCTTCTTTTATTGCCGTTAACATGATTTCTTCATCATCATAAAGGCCGTAAATCACATTTCTATTCGTATGTGCCATTTTAATGTTTTGTCTTTTCTTTTAATATTTACCACCCTGCAATTCATCCTGTAATTTCTCCAACTCATCCCATTTCCCTTCCATAGCTAGGCGCGCTTGATGCGGCCAAGACTCTGGACTATTGCCCATGAAATTACCATCACCTTCATCAAGTATTGTTTGTAAATCGTTTGTATCACTACCAGCTAAAGCGGCAAAAGTTTTAACGCCTGCTTTTTTCAAAGCTGCTTCGACTTTAGGCCCGATACCTTCTAATTTTTTGAGATCGTCTTCAACGGCTTCTACCACCGCTGCTACCTCTTCCTTCACAGATTCTGCCACAGCATGTTCTTCATGGCTATGATCATGTCCATGATCATCGTGTCCATGTCCGTGATGAATAGCATCAGGACCACAATACTGATCTCCAGAAGATTTCAATATACTTTTAACTTCGGCGACAGCCACAACAGGAGCCACACGACAGAAAATCAAGAATAGTGTAAAGAACAATCCTATTGTTCCAATGAAAATTCCTATTTCTACCCATGTTGGAGAATAATAACTCCAACTTGAAGGAATATAATCTCTAGCCAGGGTCGTTGCAATAATCACGAATCGCTCAAACCACATACCTATATTAATCACAATAGATAAGAAGAACGTCCATGCCACTGACCTTCTAATTTTTCTACTCCAGAAAAACTGAGGAGAAATAACATTACAAAACATCATTCCAAAGTATGACCACCAATAAGGTCCTAAGGCCCTGTTAAAGAATGCAAACTGCTCGTAAACATATCCTGAGTACCAAGCAACAAATAACTCCGTCAAATAAGCAACTCCAACAATACTTCCTGTAGCCAAAATGACCTTATTCATTGATTCGACGTGATTCAATGTGATGTACTCTTCAAGGTGCAATACCTTTCTTACCACCAACATTAGGGTAAGTACCATCGCAAAACCTGAGAATATGGCTCCAGCAACAAAATATGGTGGGAATATAGTCGTATGCCATCCAGGAATAACTGAAGTGGCGAAATCAAAACTTACAATCGTGTGTACAGAAAGTACTAATGGCGTAGCAATACCTGCAAGTACAAGAGATAATGCTTCCCATCTTTGCCAGTGCTTTGCCGAACCAACCCAACCAAAAGATAAGAAGTTATATACCTTCTTTCTCATTCCTTTTGCTCTATCTCTTACTGTTGCAAAATCAGGAACTAAACCGGTATACCAGAATAATAAGGATACCGTGAAATATGTGCTAATCGCAAAAAGGTCCCAAAGAAGTGGCGAATTAAAGTTCGGCCAAAGAGGACCTCTTGTATTCGGATAAGGGAAGAAGTAAAATACTACCCATGCCCGTCCTACGTGAATACCTGGGAATAACGCGGCACAAATAACCGCAAAAATCGTCATGGCCTCAGCAGCTCTGTTCACTCCTGTTCTCCATTTTTGTCTAAACAATAAAAGGATAGCTGAAATCAAAGTTCCTGCGTGACCGATACCGATCCACCAAACGAAGTTGGTGATATCCCAACCCCATCCAACAGTACGATTCAAGTTCCAAGTACCGATTCCATGCCATATTGTCCAAGCAATACAGAAAAGACCGAATCCCAATAATGAGATAGATAAAATGAAACCAATCACCCAAGGGGCGCTCGGTGTTCGCTCCGTTGGAGATACAAGATCCTCAGTAATATCATGATAGGACTTATGTCCGTAAATTAATGGATCTCGAATTGGACTTACAACAGCACTCATATATTAAATTGTTGGCGGTTTATTCAATATTAATTTCAAAAATTAAGCGTCTAAAGATTCATTTCTGTTATTCACTTTCATCGTGTAAGTAACAGAAGATTTCACGTTGACTTCCTCAAGGGATACGAAGTTTAAAGGTGACTTCAACTTCTTAGCTAATTCTCCCTTCGGATTATTCGTGTCACCAAAAGTGATAGCTCCCGTAGGACAAGCTGTTTGACAAGCTGTCTTCACATCATGATCTCTTAATCTTCTACCTTCTTTTTTCGCGGTTAATTTTCCTTCTTGTATTCTTTGTACACAGAAACTACATTTCTCAATCACTCCTCTCGATCTCACTGTAACGTCTGGATTCAATACCATTCTAGTTAAGTTATCAGCTCCAAATGGAATTTCCTCCCCATTCAATGTAGGTTGGTTTGCTGGGAATAAATCCGCAGTAGTATAATCCAACCAATTAAATCTTCTCACTTTGTATGGACAGTTGTTAGCACAATATCTTGTCCCCACACATCTATTATACGCCATTTGGTTTAGACCTTCAGCGGAGTGGTTTGTTGCATTCACCGGACATACATTCTCACAAGGAGCATTATCACAGTGCTGACACATCATTGGTTGATATACCACATTTGGGTTCTCATGATCCCCGTAATAGTATCTATCAATTCTTAACCAAGTCATTTCATGGTGTCTTGATACTTCTTCTTTTCCTACCACTGGAATATTATTCTCAGCCATACAAGAAACCGTACATGCTCCACAACCGATACATGCGTTTAAATCTACATGCATTCCCCAGTGGTGACCTTGGTCATATCTATTTTCTTTGTATTCCTCGTAAGGATACAATGTTTGCTCATTCAGATGTTGATATTCATGACGCTTCTCATGAAGATGCTCAACGCTCTCTTTTAATTCATCTAAAGATGAATTAAACATGATGGATCTTTCTGTTAAACTTCCTTGGTATCCTTGCTTAACCATTCCATAGTTAAAGAATACTAAAGCAGCTTCATCCGCATTGATGGTTTCGCCAGTTTCTTTATCTTGACCTTCAACACCTATTGTATGGTGATATTGGACACAAGCAAAATCATCAACCTTTCCAACTTTTTTACCGATGGAAACTTCAAAATTTAAATATTGAAACTTTCGAAGGTTAGGGTGTACAAATGGATTAACATTCACACCAATACCTTTTGAAGTAGGTGATACAGATTCTCTACCGTATCCTAAGGCCAAACTAACCGTTCCTGGCATTTGCCCAAATTGTTGTAAAACGGGGACAGTAATAGTCGTACCGCCTATAGTTAATTCTACCAAATCTCCATCCTTCAAGTCATTCATACCGACGAACTTCCTTACTCCATCAAAAGCAACAGGCACAGCCAAATAGTTGCCCCATGAAGTACGTCCTACTGGATCTGGCATTTCTTGTAACCAAGGGTTATTAGCAAATTGTCCATTACCCATATTCACGGTTTCAAAGAAATTAATTTCCAATTCTCCGTTGAATGATGGCGTAATATTGGCCGCAGCATCAGCCACATTACCATTGAAGCTTACACCTAAATCGCCTTTATCCATGTGAAACACGCCATCGTGTAAAGCAGCATCCCAAAATCCATTAAAAGTCGCATAAGTAGACTGGCTCGCAAAAGCACTGTCTTTCCATTGTTGTTTTACAAAAGATAGATATGGCTGTTCAGTTTGTGGTGCTGCTCCAGACCATGAAAGCATGCTTAATGCTGCTTGTCTCGTATCGAATAATGGTGAGATTACTGGCTGTATTAAACCGTAATGTCCTCTTTTTGCTTCCACATCACCCCAGCTTTCTAAATAATGGTGAACTGGAGCTAAATAATCACATAATGTAGCTGTTTCATCCACACTATAACACATAGAAACCTTAGTTCCTACCTTGGCTAGTCCTTCCTCAAATAAGGCCTTACTTGGTGTGTCATACGCAGGATTACATTGGTTAAAAATCACTACATCAACCGCACCTTGCTTCATTTCTTTCACAAGATCATTGAAATCATTTTCATCACCTTGTCTTTGGTAAGAAACAGCATTAAAACCAACGGTTGTACCAATATTTCCTAATGCATTATTGATAGCATTGATTAATATTTGTTCGCCTGTATTGTTCGACCCGGAAACTACTAAAGATTTTCCGGCAGCGTTTTTCAATTCGCTAGCAACTTTATCTAGTGCTTTCTTCGCTTGATCGTTTAATTTCTTCACTGATACTCCACCAACAATCTTATTGGCTAAGTATGCAATCGCAGCACCTTGCTCAGAAGGTTTAACTAGTATTCTGTTATCAGCATTAGAACCTGTTAAAGACATGTGGTTTTCCACCTGAATATGTCTTGACATTTTAGCATGATCAACATTATCGATCTTTCTATTCTTTACGTACTGTTGAGCGTATTCAACCGGAGAAATCCAAGTACCTAGAAAATCAGCATTGAAACTTACAATCACCTCTGCTTTGTCAAATCGATAATCTGGAATAACTCTATGTCCAAAATTCTGTTCACAAGCATCTAAAATTGCTGCACTTGAAACAGGATCATAGGTATAAATTTTAGCCTCAGGGTATTTAGCAACGAAAGTATTCATTGCAGCTTTCGCTGAAGGGCTTAAAACCGTATTGGTCAATACACGAATTCTTGTTTCAGCACCAAACTTAGACATCAACTCTTTGTCAAGGTCATTCCACTTAACATCAATCCACGCGTCTCCGTCTTTTTTCTTTGGCCCTTGTAATCTGTTGGTATCATACAAGCTTAAAACACTCGCTTGTGCTCTAGCACTAGTCCCACCTTTAGTCATCATCGAACTAGCGTTACCTTCGATTTTGATTGGTCTACCCTCTCTCGTCTTTACCAATACTGGACAAAAATCTCCTCCATTCACATAGGTAGAAGCATAATAGTTAGCCACACCTGGAACAATTTCATCTGGTTTAACAACATAAGGAATAGCACGCTTAATAGGCGTGTCACAACTTGCTGCTACAGTTGCAGCACCAATTCCAAAACCTAGGAACCTTAAAAAGTCCCTTCTATTACCTCCAAGATTTTCGACAAGCTCTTCATTTCCAAGCCCCTCAACAATAGGAAGCTCAACAAACTCGGACTGTTGTTCTTTGATAAAATCCTGATCACCGTTAAGGTCTTTTTCTCCGATCCAAACTTGTGATTGTTTTTTGTTCATAGCGTTGTTTCGCGTTTTATTTATAATGTCTATTAACTGATTAGATTAATAATGACATTTTTGACATTCTAATCCTCCTATGTCTTCCACGGTCACCTTATCTCTTTCACCTTTCTGAATTTCGTCGTGATATTTAACATAAGATTGATAATACTCGTTATCTCCAAACTGAACCTCGGTTTGTCTGTGACAATTCACACACCAACCCATTGATAGTGGAGAGAATTGCTCAAGCACTTTCATTTCTTCCACCTTACCATGGCACTGTTGGCACTCTAGTTTTCCTACGGTTACGTGTTGAGCATGATTGAAATAAACATGATCCGGTAAATTGTGAATTCTCACCCATTCTATAGGTCCTTGAATTTTTTTCTTTTGATCATTGGTTAAAGAACTTACAATTCCATCCCACTGCTCAGCTACAACTCGCTTTCCTTCTTTATCCAATTCGTCAATTCCTTCCGCTTTCATATATCTATCTCCAATCCATTTGCTATAGATAGCTTGGAGTTCTTCTTCTGACTTATCTTCATAGTTTTCTATGTAAGAATTCGCCGTAGGGTCATATCCTATAGAGGCATAAATTTTTGTGATTTCCGCAGTACCATATTCTGATCCTTCTTTAATCGCCTTGTGACAATTCATACATGTATTCGCTGCAGGGATTACTGCATGCTTAGATCTTCTGGCACCATCATGACAATATTGACAATCAATCTGATTGATGCCCGCATGAGTTTCATGAGAAAACTTAATAGGTTGCTCGGGAGCATATCCTTGTTGGCGACCGAGGCCAACTGCATTATTCACCGTGGTGTAACCGCCTAAAACCACTAAGGCAAAAATTACAAAGCTTACGACACCCTTACTTGTTAATGTTTCCAATAAAGTTTTTCCTTCATAAGTCGTTCCTTCCTTAGCGGCTGCAATTTTGTTCAAGCTACCTATAACACGCGTGAGAATAAGCGCTAAAACAGCTAAAACAGCGAGCAACAACCAATACATCCAAGTATTTGATCCTTGGACTCCAACACTTTCTGTGGGTAATTCACCACCGCCACCTCCTCCGGTGCCATTCACAACAACATCGTTGACATACAATAAAACAGATTCAATTTCATCATCTGTTAAATTATCCATCGCTGTCATGATGGTTGGTTTATACTCTGCCCATAACTCGACTGCTCTTGGGTGACCCGCAGCAATCATTTTTTGGGAATTTCTAATCCAAGCATAAAGATCTTCTCTTGGATAATCTGCCCATCGCTCTTCCGCTCCCATCAATGCAGGTCCAGTGGCATCAGACTTCATATCTTTTGCGTGACACTGTGCACAGTAATTTTTGAATGCGGCCTTACCGACGTCAACAGATGGTTGAGCGATAATCGCGACGGAAAAAGTGAAGAGTAGACAGGTTAAAAAAGCTTTCAGCTTCAAATGATTATATATCATTACTTTTTCTCTTTAAAGCGTTTTTTTTAAAGTGGTTTTCGGTAATTCTCAGGTTTACCCACGAATTTGTGCCAAAAGTATCAATCAAGAGGCTTATTAACAATTAATATATATGTGTATTATTTATTTAGATGAAATCTAAATAAGCTTAGAATGAATATGTATAATCTACAGACCATACTTCATCTCTCTGAGGCTTTTTCATGTTCAGATCTTCTTGAACGATAAATGCCACAGATAATTCATTATTTGTCCAAAAATCATAGGATAATCCTAGCTTAAAACGCTTCTTTGACCAAGCATCAAAAGCACCTTGCAAGGAATAAAAATACTCAGCTGAAACATAAGGTCTTGGTAAAGATTTATATTCACTTGATTTGAGTAATAATTTACTTCTAAAACGATCTCTTTGATCTTCTCCCTCTTCCCATTGCCTTTCTATCCTAACTCTGTAGCTCATAGAGGCATACTTGTATAATTTATGCTTGAATCGCCCTGAAAACGTGATTCTATTACGATCCGGACGCCCCTCTCTTCGATCTATTCTCCGAACAGAAAAACCCACTTTCAATGCTTTAGTTATTCCATAATCTGTACCTAATTCGAGGAAGGTGTTCTTCACAAATGTTCTCTTGTCATCAAATCGGCGAGACCACTGTAAAGTCATATCCATTTTTTTATTGACTTTTTTCTCTATTCCATAACGCATCCAAAATTCCTGATCTAAGCGAATAGGATTTTCTTCTTGAGCATCCATGGGACTCCAAGGAAATACGAATAACCCAATTAATATAACATTTATAGTTTGTCTCATTCTGGTATATAAAACACTTTTAATTCAGCGGAATCATTGAGAAAATTCATTGACTTTATCTCGTATTTGACGATATTCAAAGAAGTCCTTTTGCATAAGTCCTTTATCACCTCTTCATCATTCCCGTTTTCAATTAAACGAACATTTTCATATATCACATTCTTGTAATGCTCCTTATTCGCAAACCACAATTTTTCCATAATTAATACAAAGAATAAGATCAAAGCATTCATCACGAAAAGAGTCGTTTCAAATTTGGCCATTCCATTAATAAGGGCTATTGAAATACATGTGAATAGATAAGTCATTTCCTTGTGAGGAATGGTGTTCGTTCGATATCGCAAAATTCCAAAAATGGCAAACAATCCAAATGCAGATCCCATGGAGATGTCGGCTTCCACCATCACGAAGCACACAAAGAAAATGAGCACATTAAAAATGTAAAAGGTAAATCCAAATTCTTTGTCCTTCTTGTATCCAAAATATATGCCTCTGACAAGCGCAGTAACCACTACAATGTCTATTAAGAATCTATATATTAATACTAAGCTCTCTTGGTCCATAATTAAATCGCGTAAACTTTTTGCTCTCTATTTTCAATATGCTCAATTTGTTTCAATTTAGCTCTAAACAAATTGTTTTTTACATCATAACAATGAGTAACTCCTAAACAATATTTTGAAATTCTCCTAGCTCGTACATTGACTTTTCTCATGGCCTCAAACACGAGAGAACTTCGATTTATTCTTGATTGTTTTAACTCAAGGATGCACAAATTATTAAATTTTTTCTTGTTACCGTTCCCTTCTGTTTCTAAGGAGCTATCAATTGTTATCCGATCGCCTGAATTCGTGTCAAGTAGAGTAATTCTTTCGTACCTAACTTCCATAGATGGCAGCAAATCAGAGGAGGCATACGGCGAAAATTGGGCAATGTATTTTTTGACCATTTCTTGATCTTGGCTTAATGAATCTACTGGAATTCTATTCTTGATCGTACGTTTTTTATTGGTTTTTTGTTTGACTTCGAAAAATGAATGATTTGTACTTAAATAAGTTCGAAAACGAAGTTTATATCGGGAAGGTCTTCTATTGTGATGATCAAGATACATTTGAAGATTCTTGGTATCCAGATATTTCGTTGAGTATTTCAAAATTCGGCTTTCGCCAATTTCTAAAACTACCATTGAACGCTTTAAATATTCCAGAATATTAGTCAATATGTCCTTTGAAAAAAAGAACTTTTGCTCCACCCTGTTCATGAGGGCAGAATCCAATGACTCTTCCAGGGATATAGCATCAAAACCGGCTAAAACAGAACAAATATCTTCTTTACTTACCATGAATCACTTCCACCTTTCCGCTGTAAAACTCTCCCTTACTTTCAATCAGGATAAACTTAAAACCTTCGTTCCAATCATTGACATGGATAGAGTGATTTTGTGGAATATTTCGCTCCTTGAAAACTAAACGACCCACATTATCAAATACTTTCAAAACATTTATATTTTGATCCCAATTACCGTTTAGGTTAATTTGATTATCCGACGGATTTGGAAAAACGCTTATTGTATTAACTTCAAAATCCTTGGTTGAAGTTGGTTGATTATTAGCGCGGAATGTAGATTCCTTAATTTGAAAATCACCCGTTCCATTAGGTACTCTTGAGTAAGACAATAAAGATTGTTGCTCTCCATAAGTAACACCATCTATTTCAGTATTTCCAAAGAATAAATGAACTTGTTCTCCACCTGCAGACAATTTAAAATCTGCATGTAAGCCACTTTGATTTTCATCTTTATCTGCCCAAACAATCAAATAACCATTGGGTTCTATGTAAGTTTCCGGTGGGAATTTCCAAGCTAATTCCACCTTATTTGTATCCGCTAAATAAAAGTCAGATAAATCGAATTGATAGGGAGTATTGTTATATAATTCTATCCAATCGTCTGTCTCACCATCTTGATCCACTTCCCCTCCCTCATCATTGGAAGCAACAAACTCATTAATGACAATATCTTGATATTGAATTTGATAGAGTTCTGAACAATCGTACAAATCTGCCATTTGCTCAAACAAATTTGGAATCCTGTTTGAAATGAATTGCTTCATACCAGGAACAAAGGCACTTCCTTGATCTAAATCTTCCTCAAAAGCTTCTGTTGACCATAAGTAATTTTCATCTTCATATACTGCATCTCTTACTAAATCACCATTATAATCGATTAAAGGAAATAAACGTTCCTCAGTAAAATTATCTTCTAAAATCCTACAAAAGTTAGCATAGTATTCATCTCTATATTCAGGAACAGCCATTAATCGATTGATCAAGACTTTTGATGATTCTTCCATGTTTATAGGGAATCCCCCACCTCCTTGATTATCATTTTCAAAGAAATTATAAATATCCTGACAATCTACTGTCCAGGAGTCCGTACAACACGTAGGGGCAAAAGCAATGACTTGTTGAAAAATTGGATCTGAGCCTGGATATGGAGAGCTACCATTTAAGATACTGTTACAATCTCCTGGTAAACTACTGACATCCACTTCTTTACAAGCTGTCATTGGACAAACAGAATTAGGATTTACAGTTAAACAAACCGTATAAAAGCCGAGACTACTATAAGTGTGCAATGGGCTTGCCTCAGATGAAGTCATTCCATCCCCAAAATCCCACAAGACCTCCTCTGCCGGAGCTGGCCAAGTATTGTCTTCAAAACTTACTTGGAGGGCTTCACCAATAAAAGCATTAAAATCAGGAAAGAAATCACATTCTCCAAAACTAAATGCAAATGTTCCACCCATGGCGAGATTATAATCCCATGGAATCCATTGCATCTTATTGTTTGTTGGATCTTGATAGATATAGAAATTTCTACCATGCTCCATATAGGAATCCCAATTGTCCGTAACCACATCAATGGCTAAGGCTCTTAAAAATAAATTTACGTTCAGCACTTCGGCAATGGCATCTTTAAACTGTCCATTTGACGAGTTGTTAAGTACATCGACAAAATTTATAAAACCGGACCAGTCATTTTCCGTTTCATTCGTTTTCAATTCGATTTCATCTACGTAATCAAATTCGTTGGGACCGTTATAAGTTAATTCGGTCCATCCGATGTTTTTAAATAAGTTTCCTGAACCATCTTGGAAGTTATTTTTTAAGAAGGTATCATCAATCTGTTCGACTACTGTGTATAAACCCCAATAGATATCGTTTAAATACACTCTTGCATGAGCCACTCTAGGAGCTCTTACCCCATTCTGCCTCATAGTGTTGAAGCAAATGAAATCTCTATTTACAGATGGGTCACCTTCTCCGTTATTGAGGTTTAACTTTTTAAGTCCGTCTAACTTTTTACCGCTCACGAATTCATTGAAGTCTAGTTTGATGGATTTTTTGACATCAGAACCCCAATAAGAGGAAAAACCTTTAAATCTTACTCCCACAGAATCCACGAGTTCGCCATCATACAAAACATCACCCATTAAGTATGGAACATCTGGATAGAATTGGTCGTAATTGTTCAATAAGGTTTGAAAGAAATTATCATCTTCAAAAGTAATCCTTACTTCATGTAGGAGTTCAGTATTGAAAACATCTTCTCCACTCTGAGATGTCATTTCAAATTGAAACGAAAAAATAAAAGTCAGTATAAACAATAATCGTGAGAACTTCATTTGGTTTGAATTTGTTGGAAAGTTACGGTTTTCTTACACAGACTCGGACTATACCCTACTACTTTATTACGACATAAATTATAACAATGTCCAAATTAAACAAGGTTAAATTGACATAATAGGAAGGAAATATGAGCATTAAATACTATTTTTATGCATCCTAATGAAGCACTCTAACCCCTTAGAAGTTTATTGTTTCACACTTAAACCCGCTAATTAAGTATGCGTATTATATTTTCAAATCTAATGATCATTCTATGTTTCTGTTCAAGTGCTTTTGCCCAAAACACTAGCAAATTACATGATCAGTATCAAGAAAGGTTATTTGGACAAGATGTTGTTAAATTAAATTTAGCTTCTGGTTCGGATAAAGAAGTCAAAAGAATTAATCTTTCTGACTTTTATAACAATTATGAATTGTTAGAAAAGGATGAAATGGCTGTTCAAAATATTGTATCCGTTCAGCCAGCGATTCTGGACATCACAATACAAGGTCAGAAGACAATTGGATTAAGACTATACAAGCAGGATGTGAGAGCGGAAGGATTCGTTGTCAGATCAAGTTCAGGAGAAACGCTTAGTCCGAATGTCAATGATGTTTATTATCGAGGATATGTTGATGGTTATCCAAATTCACTAGCTGTGCTAAGTGTAATGGGAGCAGAATTTAGAATTTTGTATTCGCACGGCTCTGGAGATCATTGGATACATTCGACACATGATAATTTGTATATACATTACAATGATAATGATTATTTATTACCATCACCGGGAACATGTCGAACAGATGACGAAGCTCATATGGTCAATAAAATTGAACCATCTGTTGAGACTGAGGCTTTAGGGTCATGTGTACATATGTATATAGAATGTGACAATGACGCCTACGTAAAAAATGGGTCTAGTGTTTCGGGCACTGCGTCATGGGCCAATGCCACTGCCAATGAAGTCATCACTTTATACGACAATGATGGAATGACGGTTTATGTCTCGGAAGTGAAGGTATGGGATACCGTAGACCCATATGCATCAGAGACCTCAACTGGCGGAATGTTAACTGCGTTTGCTGACGAAATTCAAAATGATTACAATGGTAGATTAGCTCATCTATTTTCAACAAGAGGATTAGGAGGCGGAATTGCATGGGTAGGTGTTCTATGCTCGGAATATAATGCAAGTAGTAGTTCAGGCCCTTACGCCGTTAGTGCAAGCATGTCAAGTGCGAATCCACCAACGGTTCCTACCTTCTCTTGGAATGTAGAAGTTGTAGCACATGAAATGGGGCACAATTGGGGATCTCCTCATACACACGCGTGTAATTGGAATGGAACTAATACTAGAATAGATAATTGCGGTGGCTCCGCTGGTTATCCTGAAGGAAGCTGTCCTACATCTGGAGATCCTCCATTGCCAACTTCCGGAACGATTATGAGCTATTGTCATCTTGTGGGAGGTATAGGTATTGATTTTAACCTTGGATTTCATGATGGAACACCTGCTGGAACAGGACCACTTACATTATTGACGAATGCATATAATAACGCTACTTGTTATACTGGTGGTGATTGCGGAACCGGAACTGCCTCTTGTAGCGATGGCATTCAAAATTTTGGAGAGACAGATGTAGATTGTGGTGGCGAATTATGCCCTGATTGTATTGTAGTGAATGACGATTGTGATGGAGCACAGGATGTTACTTCTAGAATCAATGCTGGTGCTGGAATTCCAGCTGCGAATGGTTCAAATAGTAGCGCGACAGCGGGAACTCCTACACCTGCTTCGAGCCCATATGGTACTGGATGTAATACATACATGAGTTGGTGTAATAACACTAATCATAATGACATCTGGTTTAAATTAACGATCCCTGCTGGATCTGAACCTCAAGGTTTATTAACCGTGAGTACTCTGGGAACTTCATGGGATACACAATTAGCGATTTGGGAAGGTGGTTGTTCTGGAGTTGGTGTACCGCCTACAACATTCCTTTCAGCCAATGATGATTACCACGGCGGAGGTGCTAATAATTGGAATAGTAAAACTACTGTTACCGTTATACCCGGTCAAGAATATTTCATTCAAGTGGATGGGTATAGTAACACTCAAAATGGGGATGTAAATCTAACCATAGAATACTACCCAATTACCTCTGTAACTTCACAATCGAATGATGTTGTTTTTGCTGATTGGGAAGGACGAGATGCTAGTGGTTGGACACACTACTACAACACCTCTAGTAATACCTTATTATTATCTGTGAATAAAGATGATCAAGATATTGGTTGGGTAGGAATTGCAGCCACCAGTTGCCAAGTGATTGCAAATACTGGAGCTTCAAATTTAGGTTCAAATGGATGTGGCGCACCATATATAGAAAACCAACCAAATTGGGCAGTAAGCCATAGAACTTGGGATTTAAACCCTTCGTCTCAACCTGGATCACCAGTTGAAATTCGTGCCTACTACTCGACTGGAGATTTAACTGATATGCAAGCATTGGTAGGAACAGCTAGTCATGCAACTTTAACTCACTATAAAGTTTCTACGGGCGGTGACGAAGATTTAACGGCTGCTGGTAATAATTGTCACCAAACTGTAAGTAGTGCGGATTATACAGAATTTGATCCTGGTAGCTATACTTATGGAACCTATGCCTCAGATCATTATGGTCAATATACTGTACCAAGTTTCTCTGGTGGAGGTATTGGTACTGGTGGAGGGGCTCAAGGTGCCCTTCCTATAATCTTGACTACTTTTGAAGGTGAAGTAATGGAAAGACATAACAGATTAAAATGGACAACTAGTTCTGAGCTTAATAATGAATGGATGGTCATTCAAAAGTCGATTGATGGAGCCGGTGATTGGGAAGAAGTTGGACGAATTGAAGGAAATGTTTTATCGACAGAAATCAAGAACTATCAACTAGATGATCTGAGTCCTTCATCTTTGACTTATTACAGACTGCAATCCATCGACCTTGATGGTAAAATTGGATATTCGCAAGTCATCAGTTTAAGAAGACATAACGATCTGGGACAAGCTGAATTTAGTGTATATCCTGTTCCTTCTGACATGATGGTCACTATAAAGTATACAGGACAAATTGATGGGGATATGAGTTATACGGTTAGAGATCTTTCGGGCAAATTAGTTTCGACCAAAGTCCTCAGTAACAATAACTTGAATGGATACATTGATTTAAACATCCAGGATTACCAAGACGGTGTATACATCATAACTCTTCAAAACAAGAGCTTTACTGAAGTATTAAAATTCACGAAGATTTAAATAGAAACTTTCGCTTTAATGTGCGGATGAGGGTTATAATCAACTAACTCAAAATCTTCGAACTTATAATCAAAAATAGACCTCACTTTGGGGTCTATTTTTATTTGTGGCAAAGTTCTACAATCTCGAGTCAATTGTAATTCTGCTTGTTCAAGATGATTTAAATATAAATGCACATCACCAAAACTATGCACAAAATCTCCAGCCTCTAAACCAGCCGACTGTGCCATCATCATGGTCAATAAAGCATATGAGGCTATATTGAAAGGCACTCCTAAGAAGGTATCTGCCGACCTTTGATACAGTTGACATGATAACTTCCCATTAGCCACATAAAACTGAAACAAACAATGACAAGGAGTCAAGGCCATTTCCTCTAACTCGCCTACATTCCAAGCATTAACTACCATCCTTCTTGAATCTGGATTATTTTTGATCAACTCCATGACATTACTTATTTGATCAATCGTTTTACCATTTGGCGAAAGCCAACTCCTCCACTGCTTACCATAAACTGGACCTAAATCTCCATTTTCATCGGCCCATTCATTCCAAATTCTCACTCCATTTTCTTGTAGATATTTCACGTTGGTATCCCCCGCTAAAAACCACAACAGTTCATGTATGATCGACTTCAAGTGCAATTTTTTAGTCGTTAGCATTGGAAAACCCTCGGACAAATTAAAGCGCATCTGGTAACCAAAGCAACTTTTAGTACCTGTACCGGTTCGATCACTCTTGACCACTCCATGATCCAAAATATGTCGTAACAATTGGTGATATTGCTTCATTGCATTAATTTAAGTGAGAAAGTTTGTACGAATATATACTAAGAAATTTACATAAGTAAAATTGACATATATTTAATCCTTTCTTGAATTAAATTGTTAATAATTACGAAACTCAATTTTTGAGAAAAATCATCAAAGGATAGCCATGTATAAATCTTTAAGAGATTGTGTTAATGATCTAGAGCGGAATAAAAAGTTACTTAGAATCAAAACACCCTTAGACCCCAATTTAGAAATGGCTGAGGTGCATCGAAGAATTTACGATGCGGAAGGACCGGCAATACTTTTTGAAAATGTAAAAGGCAGTCCTTTTCAAGCCGTTTCGAATATTTATGGGACCGTAGAACGAACAGCATTTGTTTTTAGACATACCCTTCAAAAGGTAAAGAAGGTCATCGAACTAAAAGCAGATCCAAGTAATTTTTTTAAAAATCCGACTCGATACTTAGGAGCACCGATTACTGCATTAAAAGCATTACCTGGTCGTTCAATATTCAAACCAAACATTGTAAAAAACATAACAGATATAGCCTCACTTCCTCAGATTGTATCGTGGCCCATGGATGGTGGTGCCTTCGTCACCCTTCCACAAGTCTTCACTCTTCCACCGGGTGAGAAGAATATGATGAAATCCAATATTGGAATGTATCGTATTCAGCTCAGTGGCAATGATTATCCACTCAACGAAGAAATTGGTTTACATTACCAACTACATAGAGGGATTGGTGTGCATCATCAATTATATAATGAAAGTGAAGAAGATTTTAGAATTTCTATTTTCATAGGTGGACCTCCATCACATGCATTTTCGGCCATCATGCCGTTGCCTGAAGGGTTGAGTGAAATGACCTTTGCAGGAATGTTGGCCAACAAACGATTTAGGTTTTACAAGGATGATCAAGGTCATATTGTATCTAGTGATGCCGACTTTGTGATTACCGGTCGTTTAAAGAAAGGGCTTAAAAAACCGGAAGGTCCTTTTGGTGATCACTTAGGATATTACAGCCTATGTCATGACTTTCCAGTTATGGAGGTGGACCGTGTCTATCATAGAAAAAATCCCCTTTGGCATTTTACAGTGGTAGGTAGACCACCTCAAGAAGACTCTAGTTTTGGGTGGATGATTCATGAATTAGTCAAAGAATTAACCCCTCAGGAATTCCCAGGACTAGTGGAGATAAATGCAGTTGATGCTGCAGGTGTCCATCCACTTTTGATTGCCATTGGACAAGAACGATATATGCCCTTTCGGGAAAGAAGACCTGAGGAAATATTAACTATCGCAAATCGAATCTTAGGATCGGGTCAAACGTCCTTAGCTAAATTTTTGTGGATTGCGGCAGAAGACAAAGAAAAACCCACTACGACTAAGGACATCCCTGCATATTTTAATCACTTTTTAAGGAAAGTAGACTGGACAAAGGATTTACACTTTCAAACCAAAACGACGATCGACACCTTGGATTATTCAGGTGATGGGTGGAATGCAGGTAGCAAGGTAGTCATCGCGTGTTGCGGCCCTGATTTACGCTCCTTAGCCACTGAAATTCCTCGAGACCTTAGGATGGGTAATTCCATATCTAATGTGGCCCTAGCAGCTCCTGGTATTTTATCCTTTGCTGGAAATGCATTTGAAAATTATAAGAAAGCACAATTGGAAATCAATGAACTTGTGGAGATTTTAAAAACTCAAGACCTAAAAGAATTTCCATTGATAGTTATAAGTGATGATGCTGATTTTCTAGCAGCAGACTTCAACAACTTTTTATGGGTGAGTTTTACCCGAGCCAATCCTTCACATGATGTATACGGAGTAGAAAGTTTCATCGAACATAAGCATTGGGGATGTAAAGGATCCTTAATCATCGATGCACGTATTAAACCTCATCATGCCCCTGTCCTTGAGACAGATCCTAAAGTATCTGAGCGTGTCGATGAATTGTTTAAAAAGGGAGGAGAATTACACGGAATAGTCTAGGATATTAGCTGAAAAAACGAATTCACGTTTTAAATAGTGGCAAAATATAGATACCTTAACGGACAACTAACGAAACGAAAAGTATGGAACAGTTGAAACGAAGGTGGTCAATATTATTTGCTGCCTTGATATTACCTTTTTTAGCTTCCGCTCAAGAGGCGCAGGCGGAATTAGGTTTAGATGATAAGATCGATCAGGCTTTTAGACCTGTTGCGGATTTTTGTATAAACACAATTTTGACTCCAATTTTTGGAATGCCTATAGTGGTGATGCTTTTAGTTCTAGGAGCGGGATTTTTCACTATTTATTTTGGCTTTATCAACATTGCGAAATTTCCTCTTGCCATTAATGTAGTTAGAGGTAAATATGATGATTTGGAGCATGGCGCTGACCCCATCACTACGGACACTGTTAATGTAGTTGATGGTGATATTGTTGATACAATACGTGTGGAAGGACAAGATGGTGAGGTGAATCATTTTCAAGCATTGGCCACAGCCGTTTCAGGAACTGTTGGTTTAGGAAACATTGCAAGTGTAGCGGTGGCCATCGCCTTAGGTGGACCTGGTGCGACCTTCTGGATGATCATTTGTGGTCTTCTCGGAATGTCTTCGAAATTTGTTGAATGTACCCTAGGTGTAAAGTACAGGGATGTCGACGAAAATGGGACGGTTTATGGAGGGCCCATGTATTACCTTTCAAGAGGACTTAAAGAAAGAGGTTTTGGTGGATTTGGAAAAGTTCTTGGTGCTACCTTCGCAGTATTATGTGTTGGAGCTTCGTTTGGCGGCGGTAACGCATTCCAATCAAATCAAGCGACGCAACAAATATCTACAGCTTTGGGATTAGATGGCGGATCTTCTGGATTTGTTATCGGTTGTATTATGGCTGTATTAGTTGGTATTGTAATCATTGGAGGGATCAAGAGAATCGCCAATGTGACAGAAAAGGTTGTTCCTTTTATGGCGGTGATTTACATCTTGGCTTGTCTTGTGATCATGTTTTCAAATTTCACACTTTTAGATGATGCAATAGGCACCATTTTCTCTTCTGCATTTAATCCGGATGCGGCAGTTGGTGGATTTATTGGGGCCTTAATTGTTGGGTTTCAGAGAGCTGCATTTTCAAATGAAGCTGGGGCTGGATCTGCGGCGATTGCGCACTCCGCTGTAAAAACGAAATTTCCTGCATCAGAAGGAATTGTTGCATTGTTAGAGCCTTTTATTGATACCGTGGTCATATGTACTATGACTGCCATAGTGATTATTCTATTTAATATGGATGGTGCTTTTGCCTATGGTGGTGTTGATGGAGCAGTTGTTTTAAAAGAAACCGGTGAAACATTAAATGGTGTAGGTTTAACTACTCGAGCATTTACATCTGTTATTCCTTGGTTCCAACATATACTCACACTGGCGATTGTTTTATTTGCCTTCTCAACAATGATTTCTTGGTCTTACTATGGCCTACAATCTTGGAAATATTTGTTTGGAAGAAGTAAAGGTGCTGATCTTTCGTATAAGATTTTATTTTTAGTATTTGTGATTTTAGGAGCAAGTGTAACGATGGGTGCGGTATTAGATTTCTCAGATGCCATGATCTTAGGATTAGTTTTTCCGAATATGATTGGATTATTTTTCCTATTTCCTAAAGTAAAAGAAGAATTGGCTAAGTATTTGAATGCCATAAGTAATAGATAAGAGAGTATAAAGATTAAATACTCCTTATTCAATCTGATCAATGCCCGACTTTTAACCTAGGTCGGGCATACTCACTTTAAGAATTATTTGTATATATTGGCTGTAACTAGTGTGATCATGCTAGTGTTCAATTATATACACTAATTCATTCAACTTGAATAAAGCCTTTTTACTCTTGGGGTCCAATTTTGACGAAGCGCCATTCGTTCTTAAGAAATCACTGTACCGCATCAATTATGTACTTGGTAAGCTTATCGATGTCTCGAATGTTTACAAAACGGCTGCATGGGGAGTAGAGGATCAAAATGATTTCTACAATCAAGCTGTGAGCATTTATACTCCTCTTAAGGCCAATGAATTATTAGCTAGTATCAAATCTTTAGAAGTTGATTTAGGACGTGTAGAAAGCTTTAGATGGGGCCCTAGAATGATAGATATAGATATTTTATTATTTAATAATGAAAAGCTGCTTGAAGAAGGTCTTCAAATACCGCATAGAGAATTAGAAAATCGTAAATTCGCCCTTCAACCACTATCCGAGATTGCTGGGGATTATGAGCACCCTATTTTAAGAAAAACAATTGCTGATTTATTGAAACATTGTAAGGACGAATTAAACGTAGAGCGCTTGAATTAATGAAGATTGACTTTCCATATAATTATATTTCTGTAGAAGGTAACATCGGGACAGGTAAAACGACCTTTTGTGAAATGGTCAGTCGAGAATATAATTCAAAATTGATCTTAGAGGAGTTTACGGAAAATCCATTTTTACCTTTGTTTTATGAAGATCCAGATCGCTTTGCCTTTACGGTAGAGTTGTTTTTCATGACGGAAAGGCATAAACAACTTCAAAAACATCTGCTACATCAGGATCTATTCCACCAGTTCACTATTTCTGATTACTTCTTCATGAAGACTTTGTTGTTTGCACGAAAGAATTTATCGGAAGAGGAATATCGCTTGTTCCAAAAAATGTTCAATGTTTTAAATCAAAGTTTTCCGACACCAGATATCTTGGTATACTTCCACAGAAGTATAGATATCCTTATGGATAATATTGAAACTCGTGGGCGCCATTACGAAAAAAATATTTCGAGAGATTATTTACAAAAAATCCAAGACTCCTATTTCGAATATTTTAGGAACATACTTTCCTTCCCTATTCTTATTGTGGATCTGAATGAGATCGACTTTGTAGAAAATAAAAACGCTTATAACGAGATTAAACTTTTGCTCAGTAAAGAATATTTACCTGGTGTGCACCGTATCAGCCTTATGATGTAATTTAGAAATTAGGACAAATGATTTGTTGTCTTCTTTCTCCCATTGGGGCTACGTAAAGAAGCGTAGTTTCAAAAGCTCCCCTCCTAGAATTCACTCGCGATAAATCTGAAGAAGTTACATCATAGCTTAGACCCAATACGAATCTACCAAACTCCAACATCGTGGACATTATAATCGCATCCGTGTGATATCCATCAATAGTTTTTGCTACTCTCAAATAAGATCCAACTCTTAATGCGACTTCCTTCCAATCTTTCTTAGTATATCTAAAATTACTACCAAAATTAGCTTGAAAAGATGGCCCCTGGAACATTAATGCAATTGACGGAAGGATACTCCATTCAGGAGATAGGCTGAGTTCACCTCCACCATGAATGGTCATTTTTCTATAGAGTGGATCAGATGTTCCTCCTAATAGGGAAATATTTGGATTATTTAAATGATTTAAAGAAAGTCCACCGTAAACACTATTATGCTCGTCAAGGACTACATACCACATTAGGCCTAAGCCTAGATCAAGAAAAAGATTAGAATTTAAATCACTACCATCTCCAATTGACTCGCCGCTAGTCGTTATATCATTGATTTCTAAATTTTGAACATCAAACTGCCTACCAAACCATAACCGGCTCCAGTTTAATGTATTTTGGCCCATACCAGCTTGCAAACCGGCGACCAGAAACTGTTTAGTAGATGAATATTTAGAACCACTAACCTGCATCATATAGGACATATTCAGATTGCCAATTGTATGACTTAACCGGCCATCTCCGACTTCGTCACGTAACATGTTCACTCCAAATGCAAAGAAATCAGTTTTACCAAATCTATATTTCACATCAAAGGACGCCAACATTGTTTTAAACGAATTAGGCCCTAGTAAAGCAGTCCATTGCTCTCTATAACCAACGCCGAACCGATATTTCCCATTAAAAACACCCGTCAACGCTGGATTTAGGTGCATCGGTGTATTGTAGTATTGGGAGAAATGCGGATCCTGGGCTTTCAAACCAAATCCAATAAAGATCAATAATGCTATGACTATGGTATTCCTCATTATCTGATCAGTGTTGTATTTCCGTGAATGACTTCTGTCGTACCATCAATATATAGTGCTTCAACCACCCAAATAAAAACATCCGAGTTCATTGGTTTCCCTTTAAAATTACCATCCCAACCTATCAATTCATCATTAACCAAGAAGTCATTGAGTTCAAAAACTTTTTCTCCCCATCTCGAATAAATCCTAAAAGAATTAATGAAGGTTTCTTCTTGTCCAAAGACCAAAAGTATATCATTGATACCATCACCATTCGGCGTAAAGCCAGTAGGTACCCGAATAAAATTAAACTTCTCTACATACACATTCACGACATCTTTACTAGTGCAACCATTTTCGTCAGTAACCGTCAGTTCGACAATCATTGGTTCAATAACCTCGAGCAATCTTGAAATCGGACAATCTTGACAATCCATCTGATATTGATTGAAACTTTCCCATGAATAATCAATATTACCCGTCGCATTTACAACTACAGGTTCAAATTTATAGTTGTCCCCATAAGAGACTGTCACATCAGGACCAAGATTCACATTGATTTCATTTTCCTGGCCTACAATAATATTATCCAAACTATCAATGCATCCATTACTATCTTTAATATAAACAGTATAGCTACCCGCCTCTAACCCTATTTTGGTAGGAGAACCTGTATAACTTAAACCATCAATACTATATGCATAAATACCAGTACCACCAAAACCTGTAATCTCTATAGATCCATCACGCCCGCCAAAACAATTCACATCATAGGCTTGTGCATCCAAGTCTAAAACATTTTCAGGCTCACCCACAACGACCGTATCCAGAATTTCACAATTCATAGCATCAGTAAGGGTCAGATAATATTCGCCACTTACCAAGCCCGTAATTTCAGTACTATCTGATCCGGTTGACCAATTGACTGAGTATGGTGCGCTTCCACCACCGACAATAATCTCTACTTCACCATCGGATCCACCATTACAGAAAACGTCAAACACCCTAAAATCTATATTGATAGCAATCGGTTCAACCAATGTATAAAAGCCTACACCAGAACATCCATTTGAATCCGTAACAGTAACTTGAAAACTACCCGCTTTCAAATCAGAAGCAATAGCACCTTCTTGAAATGATGCTTCTTGACTCCATTTATAGGTATATGGCCCAGTTCCACCAACGGCATCCACTTCGACCATTCCATCCTCGCCTTGATAACAAGAAACATCTTGTTGGTCAACAAGAACTAATTCCACAGGATCAGGTTCGCTGACCATATAATCTTTTACTCCTTCACAACCGAATCCATCAGTGATGGTAACAAAGTATGTATTACCACCGACAAGGCCATTGACCATCAAAGTATTATTTCCGGATTGGTTACTCCAGCTAGCAGTAAAATCATTTAAATCGGCTGGGGTGTTTCCATAACTTACCGAAACAATCTCTGCACTTCCATCCGAATCATTAAAACATGAAGGTGATGTTAGATCCAAAGTAAAATCAATTTCTTCTAATTGAACTACTTCTCCAGAAATGATATACTCACAAAGCAACAAATCTGTGACTGTTACGGTATATACCCCAGAACTCAAATTATTGATTGTCGGAGTTACTTCGTTATTACTCCATTCGTAAGAATATGGTAAAGTTCCACCCTCTGGCGTAACTGTTAATGAGCCATCGTTCACTCCAAAACACAAGGTATCCGTTGGTGACATACTTGCGGCTAAGACCGTGGCTGGTTGATTGATCAAATAACTATTTATGAATTCACAATTATTTTCATCTGAGATCGTCAACATATATTGACCAAATTCTAAGTCTGTGATATCCTGTGAATTTGAAGTAAAATTATTTGGTCCTATCCAAGAATAAGAAAGGGTCCCATTGCCACCAGAAACATCCAAATTAATTTCACCAGTAAAATCTCCAAAGCATCTTACATCCGTATTCGTATTCATCACGATAATAGGATCATCTTCCGTTACCTCTGCAAAGCCTGTTGCCGTACAATTATAATGATCAGTGACTGTGACGGTATACATACCGGCCGAAAGGTTATCCGGATTTTGCTGATCTGATGTGAACATATCGCCTTGCCATTCATAGGTATACGACGGAACACCACCTTGCACCGTAAGCGTTATTGATCCATCTAAAGCGCCATTACAACCCACAGATGTTGCATCAGTCGTAATGAGCAGTGCCTCTGGCTCTTCAATGTCATAACAAGCTGTAGCCGAACAATTACTTTCATCCGAAACGACTACACAATATTGTCCTGCCGTTTTGTTTGATATAGAACTCGTCATTTCACCAGAGTCCCATAGATATGACAACATACCTGTTCCGCCTGTTGCGACGATTTGTATAGCCCCGTCAGCGCCAGAAAAACATGAAACAGAATCAATTGTTTCCATGATCGATATTGTCGGTGGAGCTGCAAATGTTGTATTCAAGATAATCGAACATAGATTTTCATCAGTGACCGTAACTGAGATTGGACCTGGATCAATATCCACCGCAGGATTCGTTGTCTGATTATCGGACCACATAAATTGAAACTGACCAACACCACCACTAACATTCACTAGTGCCATTCCATCATCAGCATCAAAACAAGAAATATCAGTAGGTGTGATGTCCCCTATAATTTCATCTGGTTGTTCTACCAAAGCTGATGCTACATCCGAACACATATTTTCATCTGTCACAGTGACACCAATGACTCCAGGACCTAAATTCTTGACTGTATCCGTTTGGGTAGCTAATGGATCATTCCAGTTATACGAATACATTCCAGTTCCACCGGAAGCATTGACGTAGGCGCTACCCGTAGCGTCACCAAAACAAAGAACATTAGTTATAATGATGGTATCTACTTCTAAAGGATTAGGAGCAGATATAAAAATACTATCCTCCTTCGGACATAAATTGCTATCCGTAATGGTCACATAATGCCAACCCTCACCGAGGTCAGTTGCCGTGGCCATCATATCTCCATTTGACCATTCGTAGGTAAAAAAAGTAGTTCCTCCTGATGCCGTAACGGTCGCTTCAGCATCCACATCGCCAACGCAATTTAAAGGAACAGTCGTTTGAACTGAACTTACAATAGGATCCGCTTCGTCTAAGGTGAAATTGAATGGAACGTCGCAATCGTTTCCATCAGAGATGATAAAATTATATGTACCCGCTTCCAAATTCTCGAAGAATCCGGAGGTCAATGTATCATCATCCAAAATATATTCATATGGCCCAATAGAACCTGATGCATTTAATAGAATATTTCCGTTTCCGTAACCTGTACAGCTCGGGGATGTGAAATTATCCACTACCACATTAGGACCTACACAAGATGGTGTTGTACACATTTCTGTGGCCACTGGTCCAATACAACCAGGAGAAACAATGCGCACGGACAAACTAACCGTCTCATCAAAACCAAGCAGGTCTATCAAATAGTCGGATTGGGTACCAATATTAATCCATGGCCCCATGCCATTGATTTGCACCTCAAATTCTCCTCCTACGGGGGCATCGTCCCAATCAAACAAAATCGAACTCGTCGAAATGACATTACAAACCAGATTAGTTGGTAAACCGAAACCAGAATTCACTTGTACAAAGACTGAATCGACAACAGTACATCCATAAGAATCATTCAATGTTAAGTAATACCACGTATCCTGATCAGGATTCACATTGATATCTTCGCAGGTAGGACAATCTATAGTACCGTTATCGGGAGTCCATTCATAATCCACTTGATATACCGAGTTAAAGCATATGGACCAGGACTTAAAAAGGTTCTTTTGTTCTATGATGGCCAAAGGAATGGGTTTTTCATCTAGAAAAACCAAAAGTGACCATGTACCATTTGTGTTATTGGATCCACCATCCCAAAGATCAGAAAAGACTCCTTCTGGTTCAAAGTTTCCAGTATACGTCGGATTACCAGGGAAATAAGGACCAATTAAAGGACCTCCATTGTTGATATTCAATGTTGATTCTGGAGTAAAACAAACATTTATTAAGGTATCCACATCAGTGACCGTACCGTCACTTAAACCTTGACCTATGTCCGTCATCAACTCTAAAATTTGACCATCAGGTGCTATGAGATAGATATCATAAATCGTAAAATCTATACCTAAAGATGTCATAGAATCGATACATACGCTTTTGATCACTCCTGGTCCTAAAAACTCTGGCGCTACGCCTATGACATCAATATCAAAATTATAGGATATAGTTTCTTCATTAAGATCACCCAAAAGTTGCTCTCCTCCTTGATATTCAAATCTCGGTGGTTCTGGAAGCATGAAGGTTTCGGGTAAATTGGCATCGAAAAACACGATATTATCCGGACATATCGTTGTATCGTTGGGCATTTCAGGGGCTTCAATAATACTCTCTCGAATAATCACTCTGATCGTATCTCTATTACAAACATCTCTTTGTATATCAAAATAGATAAACTCATCTCCCTCATCCATGAAGTCTTCATACGCTTGTAAAACAAAGCTTACAGAACTTTCGCCAGCAGGAATAGTAATGGTACCATCAAGCATTTCATAATCGACACCATTGGTCGCGATATCAGGAAGGTTAGGGTCATCAATAATATTAAAATCTACATCCAAATCAGAACCTACTGTATTTGGCAAACTCACTGTTAGTATTCCAGGATTACAACCTTCCGCTATACTACCATCAATACTTACTGTCTCTACAGATACGTCTAAGGATCCAGTACCAAAACTCTTCGCTTCTAAAAAAACCGCCGAATCAAATTGATTATCCTGTCCATCAGCAATAGCTAATTTAATGGTGTACTCTTCACAAGGCGTTACGATGGCTTGAGCAATAAAAGAATTTAAATAACCATCATAGGTCGGAGTATCTCCGGCACCAACAGAATTGTAATATTGGCTATACGCTGTAGAACCATCAGGCAAAGTACAATTACCAATGTTTCCATTGGCTCCCACTCCATCATTGACGAAATTGATCGTTACTGGAAAATTTAAAAATGTCTCACCACTGAAATCAGACGGATCTGGTATCAATGCTATATTTTGCCAATTATACATTTCACCCGGCATACCACCCGGTACAGGGCCATCAATAAAGAATCCAAAAACATCGTTAAACGCGGAGCAGGCATACTCAGGGTACTCCTCTGACGCAAAAACGTAATTAAATCTTAAGGTATCACTCGTCGGAACGAAACTAATCTCATAACGGCATAAATCCATTATTCCAACTGTTGTCGTAGCGGCGAGATGAACATCATTAATGGAACCACTCGTGGCTCCTGTTGTACCACCAGCATTGTTAGGTGTTGCTGCTGTTTCTGAAGCACCAGTACTCATCACTATACCTCTATCTAAACCGATATCCGCAAGGCCATTAGTAAAAGCACCGACAGCATCGTCTGTTCCTGTATAAACAATGCTAGTCACTTCGACACCATCACCTAGGAATATATTTTCGATAAGACTCTCTGGCGTGTAGATTGGAGTATTGGCTCCTGTGACTTGTATTTGGGCTTTCGCCGAAAGGCAAAAAAGAACCAAGACAAACAGATTTGTAATACACAGGGAAGTCCTATTCAAAATACTTACTTTTAATGGGTTGACGCCTTAATAAGATTAGTTGATCATATACTAGATTCATTAAGGAACTAAAACGCTGCATTATCGGCGTTTGCTCAGTAAAATACACAATAATTCAGCCAAAAAAGTCCATTTTGTCGTATATGTTCCTTCATGCTTTGTAAATTGAAGTGATTAAAATATTTTAAGAGATGAACTCATATTTCAAGTTATTCACTAGTTCGTGCCTAGGCGCTTTAGCAGCATTTGGTCTTATGTGCATTATTCTATTAGCTTGGATAGGAATTCAGAGCATGGGAGGGGAAGATATCGAAGCTCAATCCATCTTGAAGTTAAAGATAAATCATCCGGTACCTGAATTATCTGATAACATCGGTGGTTCTTTTTTTGAACCTGTAAATTCTTCTAACATCGGTTTATCAAGAATTAAGAAATTAATCAAAAAAGCAGCAAAAGACCCGGATATTGTAGGTATCGAGTTAACAGGAAATAACAAACCTATTGGTGCTTCAACTCTACTTTCTATAAAAACAGCATTAGACTCTTTTCGCTTAAGCGGAAAGTTTATATATGCCTATGACGATTACTTCTCACAATCTGCATATGTCTTAGCCTCTTCCGCAGATTCAATCTTTATGAGTCCCTTGGGTGAATTAGACCTCAATGGACTAGCGACCAGTTATTTGTTTTTTAAGGACTTCTTAGATCGTCAAGGAATTAAAATGGACATTTTCTATGCTGGAAATTTCAAAAGCGCTACAGAGCCTTACAGAAATACTGAAATGAGTGAATACAATAGGATTCAAACTCGGGCCTACCTCAATGACATGTTTAATGTATATCAAAATCAAATTACCCAAGGTCGAAATATTGATCGAGAAGTTCTTTCTTCATTCATGAAGCAAATCGAAAACCGAACTCCAGAATATTGTCAAGAGCTTGGATTAATCGATGGTATATTTTACGAGGATGAATACAGAGACCATTTAAAAGCCAAACTAGGAATTGATCATAGCGAGTCCATCACTTACGTAACAGCTTCAAAATATTCTAACTCCCTTGATAATGATCAAAAAGATAGAGACGATTCAAAGATTGCCGTGGTCATCTTGGAAGGTGAAATTTTACAAAACGATCAAAAAAATGGAATTATCAGTGACCAACGATATTTCAAAATACTAGAAGACATTCGATTTAGCGATGAGATTAGCGCAGTGGTTTTAAGGGTGAATTCACCAGGTGGAGATGCCCTAGCTTCCGATAAAATATGGAGGCAAATTGAGCTGATAAAAGCATCAGGTAAAAAGGTAATAGCCTCTTTTGGTGATTATGCTGCGTCTGGCGGTTACTACATCGCATGTGGAGCAGATAGTATCGTTAGTATGCCCAATACTCTTACGGGTTCCATTGGTGTCTTTTCGATGTTATCGAACGTCGAATCGTTCTTAGATAACAAAATAGGTATTCGAGCAGACTCTGTAAAAACGCATCCTTTTGCACTTGGAATCACTCCTTTTTATAGCTTGAATGAAGAAGAAAAAGAAAAGCTTCAAAAAGATACTGATGTAATCTACGAGCGATTTTTAGATCATGTTGCTCAAGGCAGAAATATGACTAGAGATGAAGTCCATGAAATAGCTCAAGGCCGAGTTTGGTCAGGAATGAAAGCTGCTGAAATTGGTTTAGTTGACGTTATTGGCGACGTTGAAACAGCAATTCAGTTGGCGGCTGAATCTGCACAAATAGAGGATTATTCAATCGAAGTTTATCCAAAAATATCTACAGATTTTTGGGATCAAATATTGAAGAATGTGCCTTTAAATGCTTCTATCGAATTAAAACCGATAGAACAAAACATACTGAATCAATACCAAAAATTCAATGGAATACTCGAACTAAAGGGCCCTCAAATGAGATTGCCTTTTATCCTCGAATCGTCCAATTAATTACGGGCATTAAAATCTAAAACAAGAGAAAAGATGTGGGACTTCAATGCTCCACCAACATCTGCTACATTCGCTAGAGCATAATCTACTTTGATTCTTCCAAGGTCAATTCCCATTCCAATATTTGGTTGAAATTCTAATTCAGAGGAAGTACCATTTACATCATTAATGATCCGCTGGATATTTCCAAAACCAGCTCTAACAAATACTTGATCGTTAAATCCAAATTCTAGTCCAAAAGTAGGATCGACACTTATTTTATCACCTGAAATAACACCGGATTGAGTTCCATTAGTTGATATATTTAGATTCGCTTCAGCGGAATAACTAATAGATCCTTTCTTATCAAAATAAGCTCCACCTAAGATTAATCTAGGCAATGCGATTTCAGTGCTACTCACTGGGATATCGTTATTTGTTTGTTGAAAAACATCTTTCTCTTCTTCTGTCAAATTAAAACTCCAAGCATTGAACGTACTCGTCACATCTTTCAACATTAATCCAACGGAATAATTCTTTTGCTTAAACTGTGCTCCAAAGTCAAATCCAAATCCCCAAGCACTTGCGAAGCTACCGATTGATCTATGGATGACTTTTATATTACCTCCTACGGATAATGCAGGGTTTCTCAATTGACGAGCATACGATAGCAAAACCGCGTAATCAGCTGCAGAGAATTCTGAAATATTATTGTAATCTACCGTGCCATCAGGGTTGATGAGATTTAAAGTGTAAGGGATATTATCGATCCCCATTCTAATCACACTTACACTTCCAAAAGAACCATAATCGCCTAGTTTCTTACCGAAAGAAAGGTAGTCATAATTGGCAATACCACCAAACCAGTTAGCATGCATTGCACTCGCTTGAAAATTGGCTTCAACGTGCGCTAGACCTGCAGGGTTCCAAAAACCAGCTGTGACGTCATCTATAGTAGCGACTACACTTCCAAATTTCCCTTGGGCTTCCCCTCCTACTCCAATATTTAAAAATTCATTGACAAACTTGGTTTGAGCGGTAACTTGCGTGTTTCCCAAACAAACAATTACAATCAAAGTAAAAAGAAAATGATAACGCATTTCGGTAAATTAACTGATGAAAATACAGTGTAAATATAACGATAAAACATTATATGTTTTATCCGTTCAAATATTACCCTAGAGCTTAACGAATCTATTTACTTAATATTATGCATGAATAAGATATGTGTACGACATGAATAGGCTTATTTCCAATAGTTTAAAATACATTATTCTTTTAATGGTCCTTTCTTCGTCATGCAAAGGTCCCAAGTCTATTTATACGTTCAATAAGTCCATACAAGTAGAAAAAGCCGCCGTAGTTTCTGGGCATCCGATTGCTTCAAAAATTGGCATAGACATTTTAAAACAAGGAGGAAATGCTGTGGATGCGGCTATTGCGGTTCAGTTTGCATTAGCTGTTTGTTACCCTGTGGCTGGGAATATTGGAGGAGGAGGATTTATGGTGTTTCGAAATGCTCAAGGTGAAGTCAATTGTTTGGATTTTCGAGAAATGGCTCCGAACAAGGCACACAAAGATATGTATCTTGATGGTCTAGGAAATATCACCGCGAATTTAAGTACTCGAGGTCATTTAGCAGCTGGAGTGCCTGGAACGGTTGACGGAATGTATGAAGCATATGTCCAATACAGTCAATTGAAAAACTGGAAAGCACTCCTTCAGCCAGCCATTGAATTAGCAGATCGGGGTTTCAAAATCACTAAGCGTCAAGCGCGAATGTTTAACCAAGAACAAGAGGCTTTTAAACAATATAACAATCATCAACCCGCCTTAGTTAAAAATCATCCTTGGTCAGGCGGTGACCTATTGATGCAAAAAGATCTGGCCAATACTTTAAGTCAAATTAGGGACTTTGGTAAAGAGGGATTTTACAGTGGAGCAGTGGCAGATCAAATTGTAATTAGCATGAAAAATAATGGTGGCATTATTGATCATGAAGATTTAAAAAACTACAAGTCCATTTGGCGAAAGCCAAT
Source organism: Saprospiraceae bacterium (assembly GCA_020630475.1). Classification (GTDB taxonomy): domain Bacteria; phylum Bacteroidota; class Bacteroidia; order Chitinophagales; family Saprospiraceae; genus JAHDCZ01. Next base: position 6,393 of record JAHDBI010000006.1, on the reverse strand, counting down.
AAAATGTAACTATAATGGATATGAAATTTTATCTATGCCACCACCTTCAAGCGGTGGAATAGCCTTGGCGCAATTGTTTAAAATGGTTGAACCCTATCATTTAAACGATTTAGGTTTTCATTCCGCGAAAGCGATTCATATCATGACAGAAGCTGAAAGAAGAGTTTACGCAGATCGGTCTAAGCATTTAGGTGATCCAGATTTTTATGATGTGCCTCAACAAAATTTGCTTGATTCTATCTATCTCTTAAATAGAATGTCGACTTTAGATAGCACCAAGGCCAGTTTCTCTTCGGATCTTGATGCCGGCGACTTCTCGGAATCCGAACAAACAACTCATTTTAGTATTGTCGATCAATATGGCAATGCGGTTTCGCTGACAACAACGATCAATGGCGGATATGGTTCGAAAGCTTTTGTCGAGGGTGCAGGTTTTTTACTAAACAATGAAATGGATGATTTTTCTTCTAAACCGGGCACACCAAACCTTTATGGTCTTATTGGGGCTGAGGCCAATAAAATCGAACCTCAAAAAAGAATGCTTAGTTCGATGACGCCAACCATAGTCGTGAAAGATGGAAAATTAAAAATGATTGTTGGAACACCTGGTGGATCTACTATTATCACGTCCGTATTTCAAACGATTATCAATAAAATTGACTTTAATCTAAGTCTTAAAGAGGCCGTACATGCGCCTCGATTTCATCATCAATGGAAACCAGATGAATTGAGAATTGAAGCTAAAAATTTTGATCAACAGACTAAGGATGAGCTCAAAACGATGGGACACCAATTGATCTTAAAAGGTGATATTGGCAAGGTAGAGGCCATATGGATAAATGACGATGGCAGTATTGATGCGGTCGCAGATTGGCGAGCTGACGATCATGCAGAAGGTTATTAAACTTCATTATTTTCTGAGCCTGTTTTAATCCTCATTTCTTTAACCATCTTTGGATCGATGGAAGAAGCATGATATCCTTTTTGCCAACTAAATATGTATTTGGCAAGTCTCGAATGATTAATTAGGTGAGCGCTAGACCCTTTAATTTGCTTGATGACATTTGCTAATTCTTTGCTAGGGTTAAGAAGAAATATACATTGAACTTCATTTGATGTACAATCTAAAAATACGGGTGTGCACTTTAAGTAGGTGAGTTCTTTTTTGATGAAATCCAAGAGTTGATTTTCAAATTCTTTCAAAATTAATTTCCGTCGGTACTTCGTGGTCCAGGTCGTCCGGATATAAATTTGAGATTTAGTTAAGGACATTTTTCGATTTTTAGTTAAAGGGATATAAATGGTTTAAACCATTTTATCCTTAATACCTAAAAACAACCTAAACATAACTATCCTTCAAAAAAAAATATCACCATTCATTTCTTTCACTAAATAATACTGGCCATAAATTCTTGAAGAATGGCCTTAGGAGTCATGCTTCGTACTCCTACCCCTTTGGTCCTTTGATCTGCTATGGCCAAACTTTCAAAGGCACGTTGTAATTGAGGAAAACTAAAATTGTTGGAGGCGTTTCTATATTCCCTGACAAATCCAACAGCACGAGGCGACATCCCCAAGGGACCCGTTAATTCTTGATCTCTTAATTTATAATTTTCTTTGACGACCAAGAGCTTAGTAAAGTAATTGTACAAATTACTGACAACCAAAACCATAGGATTGCTCTTTGGATTTTCTTGGAAATAATTAATGATACGGTGGATCTTAACCAGGTCTTTATTTCCTATGGCTTTCTGTAATTCAAAAACGTTATAGTCCTTACTGATCCCTACATATTCTTCTATATGCTTTGTTGTTATGCTTTCCGAGTCATTGAGATTTACCGAGAGTTTATCTAACTCAGTGGTAATTCTCGAAAGATCTTCACCCAGATACTCCGTGAGCAAAAAACTAGCCTTAGTATCTATCTTCTTCCCTTTCGAACTGACGTACTGAGAAATCCATTGAGGCACTTGATTAGAATAAAGTTTTTTTGATTCAAAGACCACGGCATGTTTTGCTAAAGCTTTGGCAAACTTGGTCCTTTTGTCTAATTTCTTGTACTTATGTGCAATTAATAGAACGGATTGTTCAGATGGATTAGAAACATAATTTTCAAGTTTAACGAGGGTTTTCATTTCTTGTGCCTCCTTCACCACAATCAATCTTCTCTGAGCCATCATTGGAAACTGACGTGCATTATCAACAACGTTCATAAAATCAGCCTCTTTACCGTACAGAATAATTTGATTAAATGCTCTTTCTGCCTCGGTTAAAGCATGTTCGATGATCGCATCAGAAATTTTATCAATAAAAAATGCTTCTTCTCCGTGTAGGAAATAAACAGGAGCAAAATTTCCCGATTCAATTGATTTAATGATGTCTGTATGCTTCTGCATTGCCGAGATAAGCCTATTTAACGCGATGCCAGGTTTGTGTACGACCCAATAAGGAAAAACCGATAAAACCTCTGACTTCAAGTTTATTCGCAGACACCAATTCCATCTTACATTTATATTCTTTCCCGTTTTCTGGATCAAGAATTTTACCGCCTGCCCACTTGTCTTTTTTTGCTTTCATGTCTCTTAAAACGACCATCCCTTGAACCAATTGATCCTTTTTATCCCCTTTACATTTTACACAAACCGTGTCCTCAGGTTTTAAAAGAAGCTTGACGACTTTTCCATAAAACTTCCCATCTTGTTCGTATATCTCTACATGAGATTTTGCTTGACCAGTTTCGTCATCAATAGTTTGCCAAGTACCAACAGCGGATTGAGCATCTATTGATATAGCCAATGCGCATAAAATTAAAACAAAAATGTACTTCATCATGAGTTATTTTTTTTAGGATAACGTTTATCTCGACTAAATTGATCTTTATACAGTGGAGTTATTTTTTCGTAAAAATCCATTAAGATGCTCATGGCGTTGTCCAGTCCATCATTAGGATTTATAATAGGGCCTATGCCGGCTTCTTTTTTTCCATAATCAAGGTAGGAAATGACAATTGGCACTTGCGCTTTTTCTGCAATTCGATAAAATCCAGTTTTCCATTTGTCTGTTATAGCTCTATTGCCTTCCGGCGAAATCATAAATGCGATTCTATCATGCTCGTCAAACAATTCGGCGAAAGCCGCAACCTGACCTTTTCTATTAAATTTCTTGTCTTTACTCAGGTTGACTCCTAAACCTCCTACATACCTGATTAAAATACCCATCGGAAATTTCATCCAAAAATCTTTAATCCCGATTTTCATTGGAATGTCGAGTGCGTGCATACAAGCAGCGGCTAAATAGAAATCCCAATTGGACGTATGAGGGCCGGCTACTAAAACACAGCGTTCCGTCTCTTTAGGAATCTCACCCACGATTTTCCAACCGTGAAACTTCAAAATAGCCTTACCTATAAAATTCCTAACCATCTCTATTTAATTTCTATTCACTCTTGCTTAGTTTCTAAATACCTCTGCGATCATGCATCTAGCACTTCCCCCTCCTATCGTTTCAATCATATGAATGCTTGGGGCAATGATTTCATTACCATGTTTCTTTTGGATTTCATCCAACTGTTCAGGACTTAATGATCGTTCAGCACTCTTAGACATCACTAAAAATTTCTCGCCATTCTTGTTACAAAGCTGAAGCATGTTTCCGGTAAAATGCTGATGTGTTTGCTCCAAGGAAATCTCAATGATATCCTTACGACTTTGTTCGATTAGGCATTGTCTAACCTTATTCCTTTCTGATTCATCCTTGATCGAATCAAGACAGATCACCACATATTTATCTGCAATGCACATCATCACATTAGTGTGATAAATCAATTCTCCCTCAGGACCATATGCTTTGAAGGCAACCACATCATAATCCGTTTTTAAAGACCACTCCTCTAAAACTTTTTGTGTCGTTCGAGGACTGATGGCTGCATAGGCTATCTTGTTTTCATGATCCAATACTAAGCTACCTGTTCCTTCAAGGTATAGTGATTTTGCTTCAAAATCTATCAGACTTTCGTCCAAGGTATAATTGGATTTTTCAGAAATACTTTGAATCACATCCCTTCTTCGTTCATTGGCTCTAATCTCGTTACACATTGGATAAGTATACACTCTTTTTGAATGTGGGCAAGTGCTGATCCAATTATTGGGAAATATTGAATCTGGCGTGTAGGGATCTTTCAAATCGTCAAATACCATGACTTCAATATTTTTACTTTGAAGTAACTCTACGAAGTGATCAAATTCTAATCTCGCAATGTCTTGAATCTGTAGAGCACTAAACATCTCCACTTTTTTCTGAAAAGAATTCGTCTCTGCTGATTGTACATTAAATCCAAAATTGACAGGACGAATCATCAATACAGTATCCGCAATCATCATCTTAATTTGAATATTTTCTTCTCAAAGGTAAAGTCGAACAACGAAGCAAGCCTTCCATTTTGGCCGTTTCAGAATAAGGAACTTTCTCAACAGTTAGACCTTTATTTTCCAATTGTTCGTTAATCCACCCAAATTCAGATTCGTTCTCACCTGAAACAACTACGGATGGTGAGATAGAAAAGAAATTTGAATTCATATGATACATCTGATCCGCATTAATCTTAATGGCATTTTGTTCTCCGCCAAAAAGATGCACTAAATCAGCAGCTTGATTTTCATCTTCAAATCCTTCTGGAAAAATCACGCAGGCGTCATTATCTCTAATGGGTTGAAATGCACAATCTAAATGAAGCGCATTCTTTCGAGGATCCTTATCCGATTTATGTAAGTAGATTGGAATCACTTCTTTGACGCCATCAAATTTTCTTTTGAGATATTCAATACCTTCTGGATTTGTTCGATCACACCTTAAGCCTTCACTACCTTTAGCTGCTTGTCCAACGAATATTTTATCCTTGTAAGGAAAAACATCACCACCTTCAATCGTTACAGATTTTGGTGGAAACCAGATTTCTTGATCAATATCACTGACGATGTCTCGAATGGCAAAAAACTCCGATTGTCTCTTGGATGTTTTCATATTCGATTTAATGAAAATATCATCAATCACAAAGCCAATGTCTCTTGTAAAAATCTGATTGGTCTTTGGTAAGTTTCTAGGTTGATAAACCCCTACATTATGTTTAGCAAGTACGGCTAATAAACTTTGGTTTTCGCGCCTTAAATCTTCTTCTAAAGGATATGAACCGGCGATTAGATGCAATCTAGATTTTGGGTCATTGACACCATCTTCTTTAGGTGCAATATTCCCAGACCATTGATCCGGATGAACAAATTTAGAGCCCGGAATACCAATATCACTGGCTAAACCGACGATAACCGCTTCTAATTGCGCCGTTTCATCATTGACCTTAATTTGTATCGATTTATCAGCCATTATTCGTTGGAATTTGAAAAAGCATAAAAATACAATTTCTACCCTTTCAAAAAAGGATTATAGAAACATTCCATAGTAGCCATAAATCATGATGAAATGGTCATGACATTAATTCCAGATCAATTTGCACATTTATTGAGCTTGATATGGAAATTGTTTTATTGATTTCCTATTAACAGACCGTATCAATTCGGACATGGTAAGGGACCAATCTGCTTTGCACTCATAGGCAATATGCCAAATTATCTCTCCATTTTCAGCGTCAATTAATTCGTAAAGAGCATGAATACTTTTTGAGTTGCGCAACTTATTTAGGCTTCGAAGTGATCGACGACCGAGCTGCTCAGCAACGATTTCTCTACTAACATCAGCTACAAAGGAGACTTTATCGCTAAAATATCGATGCTTATTAATTCTTGATCTAACCACGGCATCAACTTTTAAAAGGGCAGCCAATTCCATTGGATCCATATCCCATGATTGTTGAATGCTGATACCAGATTCCTCCAATAGTCGCAAGGTCTTTTTATAATCTTGTATTTTGACTTCAACTTTATCATTGGTTTTTCTTCGATAAAGAAAATCATAATAATTGAGCTGAAAACCTAAACTCTCACTGACGGATCGTTCTACATTTTCGATATTATTCATTGATTCTCTTTCTTGTTTAGTTAGAATCATTTCGAATGGTAGAATAGCAATTTCCGAATGATTTAAAGTAATCAAATCAATATTCTCAGCACGATAAGCCTTTTTAGCACAACTTGACAAAAAAGTAATAGCGATTACTAGAATCAACAAATTCTTCATAGTGACGGATTTAGTTCTTAATAATTGTCTTCAAAGAAGCTCCGTTAATATGACAATGGGCGTTAAATATTTCATAATTGGGAAAACCTTAAGACCCCATTCGAAACATGTTAAATATTTCTAATCATGTATTGGCAGATCAATAGAAAGGTAAATTGTGGAGGATACAGGAATCGAACCTGCGACCTTTTGACTGCCAGTCAAAAG